>NZ_CP060720.1:604166-1208333 GCF_014397115.1 Vagococcus carniphilus | reverse complement strand
AGAAAAAACTACAGTAGGTTCGATTGAAATTATCAAGCGAGACAAAGATACAGGAAATGTTTTACAAGGTGCTGAATTTGCTTTATTAAATGAGAAAAAAGAAGTTGTAATGACAAAGGTAACAGATAAAAATGGTAAAATTATTTTCTCTGACTTAGCTTTTGGTAAATACTTCATTAAAGAAACAAAAGCTCCTTCAGGATATGAATTAGATGGTAAACTTTATGAAGTTGATTTATCAGAAAAAACACCAAATCTTAAACATGTTCTGACAATTGACAACAAGCTTAAACCTAAAACACCAATTACTACTATTAAAAAAGTTGTTCAAAAACAATTACCTAAAACTGGAGAAGAGGTTTTCTATCAACTTTATCTATCTGCTTTAGGTGGTCTCGTTGTTTTTTATGTGATGACTTTTAAAAAGAAATTTTAACTAAATAAATAAAAATAGAGTTCCTGATAATCGTCTTTTTTTCGATTATTAGGAACTCTATTTATTTTTCAATTACTCTTTAACCAGTATAATTTTGCCAGTTCCTTTTTGGTCTTCAAACAATCGATGGGCTTCCTTAATTCCTTCTAAGCTTAAGGATAAATGATGTCCAATTTTAACTTGAATAGGTTTCTTTTCATAGTGAGCCATTAATTGAGGGATAGCTGCTTGGTTAGTCATCTCTTTCGTTCTTTGTAAAAATAAAGAGTTAACTTCTGGCTTACTTGATGTATCAGCCGCGCCATTTAATCCTAGAATTGTTCCATTTTCTTTTACTAGATCTACAGCAACATCTTCTCCTTGATTAAATAAAGAAGCATTAATAACATAATCTGCACTATTTTTATGAGCAGCTATCTCTTCCTCGTTTCGATAATCAACCGTTATATCTGCTCCTAATTCTTTCAAATAGGCTTCATTTCTTTTACTACCAACTGCTATAATGGTTATATTTTTGGCTCGAGCTAATTGAAGTGCAACACTTCCTACACTACCTGATGCACCAACAATCGCTAAAACATCTCCTTCTTTTAGCTCATAAAAGTGAGAATCTAGAGTCCAAAGTGCTGTTTCTGCCACCATAGGAAAAGTTGCTGCTACATCAAGGGACATATTGGATGGAATTTTAAAAACATTCTTTTGAGCAACTGCTAAATACTCTGCATCTCCGCCACTAGGAACTAAAGCAATTACTTTATCCCCTACTGAAAATTGAGAATCCGGATCAGATAACTCAATAATTTCACCTTGGACTTCATTTCCAAGTACTCTAAATCGTTCAAGTGGCTTTCCTTTTGCCAACAATCCTTTTCGAGTTGTAATATCAATGGGATTAACACTTGCGCGCTCTACTTTAATAAGAGCATTCTTTTTGTCTGTTAATTCAAAAGTCGCTTCTTTTTCTTCAAAAACATCTACATCACCGTAATGTTCAAAGCCAAATTTCTTTCCAACTACCATCGTATCCACTCCCTATAAATTATATATATTAAGTATAAGTAAGGTTGGTTATTTATTCAATCAACTTGTTTATCCTTTTCAATGCTCTCTAAAATTAATTTTAATCTACCAACAAAAAAGGATAATTGTTCTTTAGACAGCCTAGCTAAATTTAATCGGCAACTTTGAGCATTTTCCGTATTTAAAAAGCTAGGATAAACAGCTACTTGATTGTCTAAAAATTGCTCCCAATCTTTCCTAGTTAACACCTGTTCTGAATAAGTTAACCAAGCATAATAGCCTCCTTTTGGTAAATGATACGTAACTTTTGTTCCTAGTTGAGATTTTAATTCCTTTGCTAAGTATCGACTATTTTCTTTTAGATGATTCCTCAAATCGTTAAGTTGATTATTAAAGGTTCTATCTTGTAACACATGTGTCGCTAAGACTTGAGGAAACACACTTAACTCACTTTCATACTCATCTCTTACCTTAATCACTTCATCAAGCACTAATTTGGGCGCATCAATCCAACCTAATTGCATTCTTTTTCCAAGCATTTTTGAAACTGAACCAAGATAAATAACCGTTTCTGGAGCTAATTTTTTTAAAAGTGGCAATGGATTAGGAACTTGGTAGGATAACTGACCAAACACATCATCCTCAACAATAGGAATTCGGTATTTCCGACAGACTTTAACTAATTGTTTTCTTCTTTCTAAAGACATTGAACTTCCCGTTGGATTTTGAAAATTGGGATTCGTTAGTAACAATTGGATACTCTCAACCTGTAATACTTCTTCCAAAGCATCTACACTTAATCCGTTTTGATCAACTGGTATTTTAACCACTTTTATCGCCATTGATTCAAATAAAGACATGCCATAAAAAAAAGATGGATCTTCAATAGCAACAACGTCTCCAGGCTTCAATAAAGCTTGCATCAGTAAAACCAAACTTTGCTGTCCGCCAGCTGTTAGCATAACCTCTTCTTCTTTTGGGTGATAATCATACATGTTAGACATTAAAGATTGGATGGTTTTTCTCAATGGTAGATAACCTAAAGTTGAAACATCTTCTTGCAAAAATTCTTTCCAGTGAAAACTTGGTAGACTGATATTGGGAATCAATTCATAAGGAAGCTCACCTGTATAAGCATTAATTAATCTGGTATTATTTTGTTTGATCATTTTTTCCAAATCCAAAACATAAGGATCTTTTTCCGTTTTTTTCTTTCTCACAAAAAATGGATTTCCTGAAAAAGAATCTGAGGATTCCCCCAGTATAAATGTGCCGCTGTTTGGTCTTCTTTCAACAAAACCTTGTGCATACAATTCATCATAAGCTCGAACTATTGTACTTCGATTAACATTTAATTGAGTAGCTAATACGCGTTCAGAGGGTAGTTTATCTCCTTTTAGTAATTTGTTTTCATTAACTAAACTCATAATTTGATTCATGATTTGCCTATACAACGGAACTTTTCGTCTTTTATCAATTCTAATATCCATCTTCTCACCTCACTTTGATTATAACACAAAGTGGATGGGTCCAATTTCAAATAATTGGATGTAGGAAAAATTATTTAACATGCTAAACTAAATTTATTAGATGAGTAGAGGTGTTGTTGATGATTAAAAAAATTTTGACGATAGCTGGTTCTGACGCAGGAGGAGGCGCAGGTATCCAAGCGGATTTAAAAACATTTGAAGAATACGGAACATTTGGTCTTAGTTCAATCACTAGTATTTTAACGGTTGATCCTGGTACACAATTACCAGATATTTTTCCAATTCCGATTGATGTTTTGGAAAAGCAAGTGCAAACAGCCTTTTCAGGTGGCCCAGTAGATGCTGTTAAAATAGGTTTACTTGGAAGTATTGAAGTCATAGATGTCATTGAGAAGTTTCTTAAAATGAATAAGCAACCACACGTTGTTTTAGATCCTGTTATGGCTGTAAAAGTAAATGATAACGTTTTACAACCTGAGTTAGTTGAAGCTATGATAAAGCGATTGGTTCCACTAGCTGATATCGTGACGCCCAATTTAGTTGAAGCAAGGATTTTAGCTAATATGGAAGTTATTGAAACAAAAGAACAGCTAAAAGAAGCGGCTAAAAAAATTTATGATTTAGGCCCGCAGTCAGTTGTGATAAAGGGTGGAGCTCGTTTTCCAGGTGAGATGGCCACTGACTTATTTTACGACGGGGAATCTTTTGAATTTATCCATGAAGAAAAAATCGAAACAAAAACAAACCATGGTGCCGGTTGTTCCTTTGCAGCTGCCATTACAGCTGGCTTAGGAAAAGGATTATCTACTTTTGAAGCTGTTCAATTAGCAAAAAATTATGTCACTAGTAGTATTCAAAACGGTTTGTATTTAAATAGTTTTACAGGTTACGTTTGGCATGGAGCTTATCTTAATGCTGAAGAAAGAATGACAAAAGGAGAGGGTAATAATGAAAACAAATAATATTGAAATGAACACAAATAAATGGGCTTTATCAGAAATTGTCTTAATGGGATTATTTTCTGCCTTAACGGTAGTTGGGACAAGTATTCGTGTTCCTTTGCCTGCTTTAATTGGTAATCCATTTTTCCATTTTGGTTTACCTATTCTATGTTTAGCTGTCCTAACTTTAGGATTTGTTAAGGGTTCTCTTGCTGGTGGTATTGGTTTTGCTATTTTTGATGTATTAAATGGCTTTGCTGCTGAAGCACCTTACTTTGTTTTAGAAAGTTTTGTAGTTGGTGGTGCTTTAGCCCTTGCTTATATTCAATTTAAACGATTCAAGGACAAAGCTTGGTTTATTCCAATGATTATGGTTTTTGCTGCTATCGCAAAAATCGCTATGACATTTCTTAAAAATTTAGTAGTCTCTCTATTTATGGGAACTACTTTAGGTGTTGCGACAGCTGCTAGTGTAAGTGCTTTATATATAACCGTTATTAATGCAATTGCTGCTGTTATTATTGTGACAATGCTTTATAAACCAGTATCAAGTTTAACTAATAAAATGTTAAAGAAATAAAAAAAGGCTGAAAATCAGCCTTTTTTATTTTTACAAATCTTTAATTCCGTAGAATCCCATATTTAATTGTGTTCTTGCTTCATCCACTCTTAAATCAATATTATCTTTAGATAAAGATGTTAGCGTTTCTTTCACATCTGCTAAGGTGCCTGAATAAATTTCCTCTGCCTCTGATTCAACTGTGACTGTTTCCATTCCTTTTAAAGATTTATCGACATCTCTTTTAGCAGCATCAATCATCGCACGTCTTCTTGTAGAACACATTTCATGGACTGATCCATCCAAGCGCTTGAGAATATTCTTTAAATCTGTTTGCATTTCTTTATCTGTTTTCATATTGTTACCATCCCTTATCTTTATTTTTTCTCAAAATACTCGTCTTTTAAGACTGAATAGATAATTTGATCCATCATTCCCCGGTCTTCTTTATGATTCTGACGTAAGACACCTTCTCTAACCATCCCTAAACTTTCATAAAAATGAATTCCAACCTCATTATCATGATAAACATCTAGCCATAATTTATTCATATGAAGTTCTTCAAAGGCATGTTTAAAAACTCGGTTAAATAGCTCACGTCCAAATCCTTGATTTTTTTCAGAGATTGCCACACGTCGTAATTCAAAACGTTCTGATTCTAGATCCAAATCGTAAATTAAAAAGCCTATTGCTTGTTGTGATTCTTTTTTTCTCACAACATAAATCCCCACATTAGGATCATCAATCTCACGAAGATGCTCTTCATAAGTTCCCCTAAAAACAAATTTTCGATTATCTGGATCTTGTTCAAATGTCATTATTGTTTCGATGTCTTCTGGTGTTGCTTGGGTTAATAATAAACGGTTTGTTTCCATCATATTTCTCCCTTGATTAAATTATCTAATTAAAAGTATAGCGTCTTTTCAACAAACAAACAAAATATATGCAACAAAATAACTATTCTTAGTTGGAATAGGAAGCATGCCTAACACATGTTCAATGATTGACAAGTTATTTTTCCAGATAATCTGATTTTAATAAAGAATAAATAATTTGATCTAAAAAGCCTCTTTCTGATTTATAATGTTGTCTTAAAACGCCTTCTTTTTTCATTCCCAAAGACTCATATAACTTAATCCCTATCTCGTTATCAGGATAGACATCTAACCAGAATCGGTTCATCTTTAAAACCTCAAAAACATAACGTATCATGCCTTCCATCACTTCTCTACCATAGCCTTTATGTTTGACAGTTATCGCAATTCGCCGTAATTCGAAAATGCCAGAAATCATATCTAAACGAGCTAGTGCATAACCAACAATTCTCTCAGTCTCTTTTTCTTTAAATAACCATAAGACATGATTAGGATCATTTATTTCAGCTTCATGTTCTTCATAAGTTCCTATCCACAAATAATCCCGATTCTCTTTATGAGATTCAATCGCAATAATTACATCAATGTCTTCTTTAGTTGCTTCTACCACTTTTATTCGTTCTGTTGTAAACACTTTTTAACCTCCTTAATTTGTTAAGCGCTTTCTTTTAGTATACTAAAAATAGAAGACAGATTCATTAGAATCCATCCTCTTTGGGCATTAGAAATGTTAAGAAAAAGGCTAAAATTGAGAAAGCTAAAATAACGTACATGCCAATCATTAGACCATATTTATCCCCAATTAAACCAATGACTGGAGCAAATAATCCACCGACACTCACCGACAATCCTAATGAAATACCTGATGCTAAACCAATTCGATTTGGAACAAATGTTTGACCTAACGCAATCAATGAGCCATATGAACAGTTCATAGCAAAGCTAATTGGGACAATTAAAGCACTCGTTAAGAACTGTTGATTCATATTTAGCATTAAAAAAATAAGTGGTGGTAATAAAATGAATCCAAGTTTAATTGATTTACTTAGTCCAAGTGAGTCAGCTAATCTCCCTCCAAGAAGAGTCGCAGCTACACCTACTAAAGAATAAATCGTTAGATTAATATTAGCGACAGATTCAGTTACTGCAAATTTTCCAATAAAGAATAGAGGAATAAACGTTACTAGTGCGTAGAGTAAAATAGAACGACAAAAAACAAGGCTAGTAACTTTAGAGAATGACTTCCAATCATCTTCTTTTTTAGGCGCTATTGCATCAGAAATACTAGCTTCTAATTTATCAGGTGTTAATGCTTTTAATTTTCCATTAAAACTAAACATAACAAGAGACATTATTAAAGCTGGAATAATTAAAACAGCCGTTCCTTTAATTCCCCAAATTGAAAGTGCAAAAGAAGTAATAATTGGTCCTAGAGCAAAACCTAAATTACCTCCAACAGCAAAAATACTCATCCCACTTCCTTTATTACTTCCTGCCACGTAATTAGCAACCTTGCCACCTTCTGGATGAAATAAGGCTACTCCAACTCCTGAAATTGAAGCAAACAAACAGCTCATTGCGTAATTCGGACTATATCCAAGTAAGGCAATACCTAAGCCGGCTAAGAAAATACCTAACGCCATAAACCAAGGTCGAGCCTCTTTATCTCCAATGTAGCCAACTAGTGGTTGAATAAATGAGGAAACCAAATTAGCTGCTAAAACAAGAGTGGCTGCTGAAGCGTAACTTAAATGTTGTTCTAGAATTAAAAAAGGAATAATCGCAGGTAATGCCCCTTGATTAATATCTGTAAACATGTGTCCTAACATCAAAAGATAGCGATAATTTGAATTAACTTCTGTTTCCATTTTTTTGATTGTCATCTTCTTTCTTTTAAAAATTTCGGTTTGATTTAATTGTTATCATTTCAACCGGTTCAGCAGACTGATTCGTATAACGATGCTTTTTATTTGCAGGAATCCTTAATGTGTCTCCCGGGTAAAGTTCAATTTGAGAATATTCATAAATCGTTGTGATCGTTCCAGATAAAATAAAAACAATTTCATCAATTTTATGGGAGAAAAAATCACCATTTAAGGTTTCACTGAAAGGTTCAACATGAACCAATGCAAGCCTAATGTTAGATTTCATCGGTTCTGGCGTTAAAATATGGAAAAAACTTTTTTTATCTAATTCAGTATAATAATTTTTTTTTCGCTCTGATACCCGTAAAACAAGAGACTCTTCATCTACATCCTCAGCAAGTAACTCAGATAAAGACATGCCTAGTGTTTTAGCTAGCGTTTCTAAAACAGATAAAGTCGGATTAGCCAAATTTCGTTCAATTTGACTAATTAAAGCCGTGCTAAGTCCTGTTCTCTCGGACATTTGAGCAATCGTTAATTGATTTAATTGACGATAAGTTAAAACTTTATTGGATATATTAGTTAAATTCATCATATTAGGTCTCTCTCCTCTCACCGCCATGCTAACAGAATCTATCAATTAAGTAAATATATTTAATAAAATTAATTATATTTAACAAGATGAATAAAAAAAGAACATAGTATCTTTTTTTAAGAGATACTATATCCTTTTGACTCTTTAAAGAATAAATTTAATGCTTCCTGATGTTTGATCTTTACTGAGAGAAACATCAAAATCATTATTCTCATAAAATTTCTCTACATCATTATAATTTTTTTGATTTACATTTCCTAGACTACCGTTAATTGAAATGAATCGATTTCTTTTAGCTTCTTTTTTCAAATAATCTAGTAAGATAGTTCCATTTCCACTACCATTTCTATCTAAGATTTCGATTAAATGTGTATCTTCGATTTTTAATTCTCTATTTAATAGATTTGAAGTTACTTCAACACTCGGACGTGCACATAAGTCTTCTTTGTTGTTATTTTTTAAACTAAATAATGATATTATACTTAACTTGTCATTTCTTTTTATCGTTACAGCTACAAAATCCCCAATTTCGTTTCTTTCTATACCCAACACACAAAGATCATTACATTCCAAATCTTCATTAAGCTTAAGCAATGCTTCATCTTCAACTAGTTCTTTAGCTACTAATTCTCTTTCTTCTCTTGCTGCTTGACGCATTTCTGAAATAATACACCTGTACTCAATTTCGTCTTTATTCTTCATCATTTGTAAGTGTTGATACTTCTTTTTAGATACTAACATAGCTTTTTCCTCCTGATAAAAATTATTTAAACTTATTATAAGCTAATATTTTGTTTAAACAATTCAAAATAGTGAAGTTTTTCATTTGTTACTAAACTTCCTTCATATTGTTATTTTAAAAATAATTAAAGTTACCAAACAGAAGCTTTTTACAGTTACAAATAATTAGAATTTCATTAAAATATATTTTTATACTCTGATTAACTAAAATTTTTTAAGTCATACATCCCAATACTTAATTTTGTTTTTGCTTCAAAAATTGAAATATCAATATTATCTTTTGTTGCAGAACTGAGCGCCATTCTTGTATCTTTAAGTGCGTTTAGATACGCATTTTCCTCTTTGGATAATTCTTCTTCCTTATCTAAAAGATTCATTCTGCTTTCAATATCTCGTTTATTTAGTTCAACCATTCCACGTTTTCTAGTTGGACAAACCTCTCTAAAAGTTCCTTCTAGTTTTTTATCTACTTTTTTTAATTCTTTTTGCATCTCTTGATTAGTTAACATCTATTTCCCTCATTTCCAGTCATTTTAAACTATCGATTGCCTAATAGAATGATAGCGCATTCAATAATTTCTGACAAATTTTTCGTTTTAATTCACTTTAACAAAAAAGCAAATACGCTCAAATAATGAATACATGTAAATCATCCATTACTTAGTCAATCCTTTCTAATAGGAATATTTACTTATTGTTTGGCTGAACCATTCCCATGACCCGGTCGGTAATTTGCGGCTTCAGAATCAGTAATCAAACTAAAGTTACCTGGGTTTTTAACTTGCCCATAAGTTAGCCCGCTGCTTCTTTTCAAATATTTTTGTCCTGCTGGCGCTTGATGCCATCCGTCTGATGTAACGCTTGATTCCTTTTGCGCATTTTCTGTTGCTTGTCTTGCTTCTTCTTCAGCACGTTTTGGCTGTTCAGCGGCTTCTTTTTCAGCTCTAGCTTTTTCCTCTGCTATTTTCTTATCACTATTTTTTAAATACTCATCGTAATCGTTTTTATGAGAATCATAGTGTTCTCCTAAATCACCTGGATTATAATTTTTCAAAGCTAATGATTGATTCATTTTATCTAGATGAGTCGTTAAGTTCTCTTTTTCTTTTGATGTTAATTTACCTTCACCAATAAGTTTATCAATAGAAGTAACTAATTCACGTGTCTTAGTTTCATTATCTTTGAAATCTGTTTCTGTTTTTTCACGTTTAGTTGAAATGCTACTTACTAACTCAGATGACTCAGTTTTACGTTTTTGAATTTTTTCTAAACTTTCAGCATGTTTAAAAAATTGACTGTTTTCTTTTCTATCTTTTTCTAACTCTTTTTCGTCTGCTTCAAGTAAAAATTTCTTTTTACTCAATTCATCAGATTGTTTGTTTAAATTCTTTAAATCAGCCGAAATACCTTTTGCTTCTTTTTGGTTAGAGTGAATCGTTAAAGATAAAGCTTGCACCTGTTTAGCTGTTTGTCTAACTGGTTTAACTTTCTTGGATGACTCTAAATCACTTAATTTTGTTTCAAAATCTTTTAACTTTTCCTTATCCGCATTTAGAATGAATGGTTCTTTTGCTTTTTTAGATAGCTTAGCTACATCTTCTGATAAATCAGTATGTTCTTTTTGGGCAACTTTTGATTCTTCAACAACTAAATTGGTTTGAACTGTTTTAAGTACTGCGTCTTCTTGTTCAATTCTTTTAGTTAATTCTTTTCTAGTTTCCTTACTCTTAGCTTTTTCAAATGATTTTAAATCTTGTTTTAAAGTAGCTTCATCTTTAGTTGATATAAATTCTGAATCAAGAGCAGTTTTCACTTTAACCTCTTGTTTTTTCTGTTGATCAAACACTTCTTGGTAAGCTTGGCTATCAGCAGATGTTGCTATGATTCCAACAGTTGAAAATGAAAGAATAATTCCTAATAAAGTTTGTCTTAATTTCATTAGTTATCACCTTCTTTAACAAGCAAGTCATAAGATGATTTTAGCTTGTCTAGCATTTCTAAGAACTCTGGAGCTACTTCTTTTGATTTTAAATAACTGACTAATTGTTCCGGATTTTCCGCAAACTGTTGATTGAGTTGATAATCCATATAAAACATTAACTCTTTGTTTTTGAAATCTTCAGGTCTGGTTTTCTTTAAAAAATGATATAACTTATCGTAATTTTTGCTAATCCTTTTCTTCTTAACTGCATAAAAAATAGCAATACTCATTGTTAATTCAAATACCAACAGTGGACTAATTCGGATAATATCTGCCCTAACAAAAAGACCTGCACTAACGATTAAAATGGCAGAAAAAATAATCGTCTTCTTCTCATGTAATTTTTGATCCTCATAAAGTGATACAACATCCCCATACTTTTCCATTTACTAATCTCCTAACATTAGTTATTTAATTATATGATAGCGTCTTCAAAGCTTTCTTACAAGTTAATCTATTCAAGTATTTCATCAAAAAAAGCTTAAAACACTAAGTTATGTTTTAAGCTTTAACTCTTTTATTAAACTATACATTCATATCCTTCATAGCTGGCACATTAATTTCTTTTATCGCTGTTGCTTGTGATAACGATAAAACTGTTTTAACAATATTAACCATATCTTGAACCGGAATTCGTTCACTATCGTATGTTTCAAGCGCTACTTTAGCCCCTTTTTCATAAGGAATCTCAGCTGCCAAATTCCCTAGATTCACACAAGTAACAGACACGTTCTCTTCACGTAAATGCTCTCTTAAAGCATGAGCTATACCACGTATACTAAATTTAGATGCCACAAAAGAAACTTGTGTTGACTGATTATTTTCTAAACCATCTGTCGATCCAATTAAAATAATTTTACCATTGTCCGCCTGCTTAATATGTGGTAATAAGCTTTGCAAAAAGACAATTGGAGATGCTACATTCGTTTGAATCAAATGAGCTATGTCTTCTGGAGCATCTTGTTCAAAGTCATAATCATCTTCAAACCCTCTTTTCTCCCAAATGCCCACGTTATAAATAATGACATCAATTACTTCTTCCTTCAATTTTTCTTTTAGGATGTTTGCTTGTTTGTAGTCAGATAAATCTGTTTGTAACCAAATGCGTTCGACCCCATCATCAAGTAAATCGATTGAACGAGGTAAACTTCTAGATAACAGATAAACCTTATCTCCTTTTTCTGGTAACCCTTGAGCAAAAGCATCCCCAAGACCTCTACTTGCTCCAAAAATAATATATGTTTTAGACATAAACTGCCTCCTCTTAGTATGTTAAGTACTATTTGATTTTATCACAGCAGAATATGCTAGAACTAACTTAAAGATTAGAGAATAAGAACTTACTAAAAAGCCTATTTTTAGATACGACAAATTTATAAATTTACGCCAGATTTGTCATGAAATCAGAAAATTTGTCGTATGTCATTTGGGGTAATTAAAAGGAATAAGCACAAAAATTTAGGATATCATATATAAATATCCTAAATCTTTTTCGTTTATTGTTTAGCCGAACGATTACCGTGGCCTGGCTTATATTTAGCTGCTTCTTCCTCAGAAATTTCCTCAAAGTTACTAGGATTTTTCACTTGTTTATAAGTCAATTGACTTTCTTTATCTAAAAACCTTTTCCCAGCAGGAGCTTTATGCCACTCCACTGAATTAGAAGAAGCTTCTTCTTTACGTTTTTTCTTTTCTTCTTCTTCTTTTTTTACTTTTTCCTTGGCTGCTTTTTCCTCTTCCTCTTTTTTCTTTTTCTCAGCTTTTCTATCTAAGTTATTTTTCTCATATTTATCATAAGTTTCTTTTTGAGTTGAATAGTTTTTACCTAAGTCTCCCGGTTTGTATTCCGTTAAGTCTAAGGATTTAGTCAATGTTTTAGAAAGTTTACTTAGTTCTTCTTTCTCATCAGAATGAAGCTCACCTTCTTCTAACAACGTATTAATAGATTTGGATAGTTTACGTGCATCTTCTTCGTTTTCTTTAAAATCTTTTTCTGTTTCATCAGATTTTTTAGAGAGTTTATCAATCAACTCTTTTGATTCTTTTTCGCGAGTTTCTATCGTTGAAATGCTATCTGAATTTTTAATCAACTGATTATTTTTTTCTCTATCTTTCTCTAATGTATCTCTATCAGCAGAGCCTAAATAATTCTTTTCACTTAACTCTTCTGATTGATTATTAAGTTCTTTTAATTTGTCAGTTGCTGATTTAGCTTCTATTTGGATTTTTCTAATAGAAGCAGAGAGCTCGCCAATTTTAAATGATATTGAACGGATTGGCTGAACTTTTTTAATATTCTTAGGCAGCTTATCAATCTCTTTCTTAATTTCAACTACTTTACTTTTGTCATCTTTAAACACAAAAGCCTCTTTACTTTGAACTTCTAATGTTGTGTATTGATTCTTTAATTCAGATAATTCTTTTTTAGCTGTTTCAGCCTCAGTTTTAACCAGATTTTTTTCAATTTTTTTGATATTTTCTTTTTCTTTATCAATCAAATCAAGCAATTTTTTTCTGGATTCTGTTTTTTCTGCTCGTCTAAAATTTGCCATATCCGTATTGAGAATTTGCCTCTCTTTTGGAGTAATAAACTCTGAGGTAATAGCTTTTTTAATCTTAACTTCTTGCTTTGCTTGGAGCTCTTCAATTTGCTGATATTTACTACTATCTACAGTTGTCGTAACAGCCCCAACTGATAAAAAAGTGACAGCTATACTCAAAATTGTTTGTTTTAATTTCATTTGGCAGCTTGTCTCCTTTTTTTCTTCGAATGCTTTTTAGGGTCTGTTAATGATTTAAATTTGGATTCTTGTTCTTTGATTTTCTTTAACATTTGTTTTTTTTGCTTAGGTGATTTTAGTTGTTTAACTAATCGTTCTGGGTCTTTTTCGTAACGTTTATCCAACTTGTAGTCAATAAAAAAGAGTAATTCTTTCTCTTTTAATAGTTCAGGCTTATTCTTCTTCACAAAAGTGAGCAATAAATCATAATTTGGGCTAACTTTTCTTGTTTTGACAGCATAAAAAATAACCACTCCCATGGCTACAACATATAGCATAAATGGATTAATTCGACGTGTGTTTATTAAAACAAATACTGTGACGAGGATTAATAAAAAAAACGTTAAACCAACAACCTTAACCTTGTATTGTTTTTGCTTTTGATACAAAGCAGAAAACTCTTGAAAATCCTTCATTTCAACTCCCCTAACGTTTGTTATATAAACATATGATAGCTTTTTATTGAGGTGGATACAAGAGGATAAGTGTTGATTAGACTAGTAAATAAAAAGACTAAAAATATTTTTAGGTATTTTTAGTCTAGTTTTAAATTTTTTTACTTTATCTTCAACTTATTGTAAATGTCTTTCTGATTCTCTTTTTTAATTAGAAAGATCAAACTCCCTACTTCGATCAAACCAACCATTGAAAAAATGATATTCTTCGTATTATTTTCGCCTGTTTTAGGTAGCTCTGGTGAAGTAGTTGTTGTTTTTGACGCCTTTTCACTTACAGGTTTACTTTTTTTATTTATTTCTTTTGTAATATCGGCTCCCTTATTTTTCTTATAAACGTAAGTAATGGCTTGTTCTTCTTTTTTGTAAATTCCCTCAGTTGCTCCATTTGTATCTATCAATTTATATCCAGCTATTTCTTTGGACTCTGACTTGTAACTTTCCCTAGTTTTCCGGTCAAAATCACTGATTCACTTATCGGATTTCCTGTTTTATCTTCGTAGTTTATTGTTACTTTTCCAGTCTCAATTAAAGGTTCTTCTTTTTGATAGACATAAGTAACGACGGCTTCTGCTTGTTTAAATATTCCCTCTTCTGTTCCTCTGGTATCTATCAATTTATATCCAGTTATTTCTTTTGAGTCTGACTTGTAACTTTCCCCTAATTTACCTGTCAGAATCGTTGATTCACTTAGTCTTTTCCCTGATTCGTCTTCGTAGTTTACTGTTACTTTTCCTTTTTCTACTGGCTTCTCTTTTTTACGATAAACAATTGTAAATTCTTTATCTTCTTTTGAATAGACGTCATTTATAGATTCATTATTACTCACTAAGTATCCTTCTATTGCAGGGGCAACATAGTTAAAATCAGACCCAACTTCTGCAGATATTTTTTCACTCTCACGAATTTTATTTCCTACTTCATCTGTAAAATGAATCGTATACTGAGGATTTCTTAAATCAATATTTATCACTTTATCTTTGTTTTTCTCATAATAAAATGGTGCTTCTTCGTCTTGAGAGACAATGATATAGTTTTCTACCATAGGATCAAGGTCAGTAGATTGACCAATTAATTCGATTTTGCTAGGGAGATTGGCACTAAATAAACCATAGCTATAATCAGACTTTAAAAGTTCTTTGGATCCGTCTGGTTTAATCAAATTATAGTTAATTGTTATAGATCCTGTATCACCATACATTACATCAACCCGTCTAATTTCTTTTCCCCTTTCTAATTCTAGAGAACTTAAAGATTCATAAGTAAAACTAGTTTCATTAAAAAATTCAGTAGTCTGATCTTGATATAAAATTGAATAACCCCAATAAGTATAATTCGAGCTTTTCAGTATCCAATCCAGTGGTTTATCACGTAACTTTTCATCTGTCAGACTACTCCAAGTAGGTGACTCTTTTGTTATCAAGAAGTCTTCAGGAGGAAACGACGATCTATGCATGCCAGCAAGGACTCCTGATTCAGTATAGTATAAATTCGTAGCCCACTGGTTTACAGTAAATTCTTTTTCAGTTGAAGTAGCCTCCGCACTTACGGCGCCGCCTATAAAACTCATCAATAAAACCAAAAATATTTTTAACTTAATTTTCATTTTTTATTCTCTCCTTCTCCACGATTATTATCAGTAACCATGTTCATTTAACTCAATATCATTTATAATATAAAGTATGGAGCAACTCTAGAGTCAAGCATAAAAGAGAGATTATTTGGACTACTTAATCGATGAACTTGTAGAAGATAATTTGATTAAAATTGGGGACGTCAGTAAACTCTATGATATTTCTATAGATACATTAAGATATTACGACAAAATCGACCTTTTAAAACCTGCTTTAGTCACAGATACTGGCTATCGGTACTATTCACCTAGACAATTAGATACAATTGATTTTATCCAAACAGGAAAATCAATCGGTATTCCTCTAAAACAATTAGCCGATATCGTTTCAAAAAAAACAATTTATCAATTATCGTAATTTGTTTGAAAATCAATATGATGAAATCACTAAAAAAATTGAAGAACTAGAATTACTTAAAAATACAACATCAAGATTAATCGATAAAATTAAAGAAATTGAAACCTACTTATTACAACCAAGAGAATTCAAGAACAGACTTTTCGAGCAAGAAATAGATATTGAATTGTACACTTTTTCAACCAAGACATTTCTTAACGTAGAGAATCCTTTTAAAATATATTCTCATCCCTTTCATGTTAATCAATGGTCGTTATTAGAAGTACAAGAGAATACATTACAAATGTCTGCTGAGGGTATCTCACTTAATAATCTTGAAAAATTAGATAATCAGGTTCATTTGAAACATTTAAAGGGAACTTACCAATCTGCTCAAAAATTAGGAACGTATCATGAGATTTTTGATTTTTGCATCGAGCAACGAGAGAAACTAAATTTTGAACATGTCTACATTCGCTTTGAATTTTACTTCGCCTCTAAACAAATAGAAGACTATCAATATTTTGTTACTATCTTCTTTGAATAAATAAAAAAACAAGCAACGAAAATCATGGTATTTTCGTTGCTTGTTTAATTTAATTATTTTTACAGTTTATGTAATCAAGTACCTCAGTACGATAATTGTGTCTAAGCTCGATTTCTTTCAAAAAATCATTATCGTGGACTTTGGACGTTCCTTCTTCTAAAAGCTTCTTATAAACATCAATATAAGGAAGCTCTGAATTTATAGCTGTTTCAATTTCTTGATCCACATCATATTCAACTTGTTTGAAATTGACTTGAGGGACTCCTTCTGAGTTTATTTCTAAAATGGCATACTGAGAATAACCTTTTTTCCTCAGATTTTTATTGAAACAAAAAGGATAACCAACAGATCCTGGGTTGATAATTAATTGCTCAGAACTACTATATTTCAACATTTGATGATGAATATGACCATAGATAGCCATATCAATACCAGGTGATTCAAATAAAGCATCAAAGTTTTCTTGTTTTTCAGTTGGAAGTAAATCTCTACCATAATTTTTATTGGGTAAATTATGAGAGACGCTGATAGTCAAACCGTTAATAGTTCTAGTCATATTTAGAGGTAGATTCTCCAAGTCATTTATATTCTTCTCACTCATTTTTGAAAGTAAATCTATTCCTAATTTTGCAATAAACACATCAGAAGGATCATTCATATCAATTTCTTTCTTTGAATAGATATAAAGGAATAAATCATCCCAATTTCCCTTAACCCAAACAGTAGGATTCAGGTCATAGATTCGATCAAAAATCTCAGTTGAACCACTATCATGCATGATCACATCTCCTAGAATCCAATATTTGTCAATATTTTCTTTTTTGGAATCCGCAATAACTGCATCAAACGCCGTTGTATTTCCATGTATATCTGAAAACAGAGCAATTCTTGTATTCATTAATTTACACTCCAGACTGGTTTTAATAAATTATACCATAATTGAAATTTGTGGAACCATAAAAAATAAAATTATAAGCTAGTGTAATTTTTAATGTCTTAATATTTTATAGCAATTAAAATTATTCATTTTTAAACTAATAATTAAGAGAATAAAAAAACTCATTAAAGAAATTTATTTGTTTTTATCGCATCAATATATATATCAACTGTTTTAGTTCCTGACTTAATAGTCTATACTGTAATTAATGGATAAAAATAAATTATTACGTATTGGAGGAGTATGAAATGGCAACCTATGAAGAAACGACTAACTATATCTTAAAAGATAAATATATATCTGACATTTTGAATAATAGTAATTTATCGGAAAAACATAAATATGAACTTATCTATCGAATTGTCGCTGATTATTCTCATATAAAACGTGTTCCAACTAGTTTATATACTCAAGATAATTTACCCACTGATTATATTTCATTTGATATTGAAACAACTGGACTTGCATACTCTGACAAGATGATACAAATTGCTGCAGTTAAATACCAAAATTCGAAAGAAGTCGATTACTTTTCATCATTTATTGACAGTGATGGTAAAGAGATATCCACTCCAATAAGCTACCTTACTGGTATTACTAATGACGATTTAATTGGCGCTCCTTCGCTAAATATTGTTATGTCTCAATTTATTGATTTTATTGATGATTTACCTTTAATTGGTCATAACATTACTTCTTTTGAATTACCTCGTATCAAAAAATGGGCTGATATTGACTTAAGATCTAAAGTTGCAGTTGACACATACGATTTTTCTTCAACATTGCCTTTAGAAATTGATAACTATAAATTAGAAACTCTTAAAAATTACTACGGGATTGAAGCTAAAAGCCACAATGCTCTTGATGATAGTAGAACCACTGCTATCATTTTTGAAAATTTTAGAAATAAAAACTTTGCCAAAAAAATTCATTCCCTATCAATTAAAGACACTTTAAATGGCTATACTTTTTGCTATACAGGTGCAATAAAAATGGGACGCACTACATTAGAATCTTATATTACGTCTAGAGGTGGTAGAGTAGTCAAAGGGATGTCTAAAAAAGTCGATTACTTAATCTGCTCCCCTCAAATAGCTAAGAATCTAACTGATGGAAAGAGAAGTAGAAAAGAGATAAAATTTGAAGAATTAATTAATGACGGTTTTGATATAAAAAAAATATCAGAAGAAGATTTTTTACGTATGATTGGAGAAAATTAATATGGTACAGAAAATAAAAACTAGCTCTAATGAGTATTGGTTAATTGAACAAAAAGATATTTTTCAAAATATTTTAATAGGCGATGCAGTCAGATTAACCCGACAAAAATCAGATGATTATTTTTTTATTCACGATGTTCAATTAATAAAATCAAATAAAATAAAATCTTATGATGATATTCTCGATAATGAAATACTATTTTTTAACTATGTAAAGCGTATGAAAGAAGTTCCTGTTAGAAATTTTATTACTGAAGATTTTGATGTGAAAAAATATCTGGTTGACTAGAGATGTACAAATATCATCTAATAAAAGTTAAAAAAAAACTGTTTTAACAAGCTCTATAATTTTTTAGGTCTAATGAATTTATTCTAATTCATTAGACCTATTTTTCATAATAAATAAAAATGGAAAGAGTTACAGTAAAAGATAAAAAACGCTCCTCCACAGAAGAAAATATACGGAAATCATCTAATCTCAGTTCATCTGAATTGAACAGTTTTATTGTCTCTTTTTCTAACTCACTTTCCGATTTTTCAATAAAATCACTTCTTTTAGTTAATATTTAAATCTAATCATAACACTTTACTTATTTCGATAAATTTATCTTTAAAACAAATAACTCAATTCATCTATAAAAGCTAACATTGGTTCTGTTAAATACTTATCTTTTAAATAACTTATCACAACTTCACGAGTTGGCGGATCAACGATTTCAATTCCCTCAATTTCTAAATGTTCCAAATTACTTTTGAGCTGATGAGGTTGAATAATGACTCCCACCTCTTTTTCAACTAATTGAAATTGTGCCATAGGAGAACTGATTTCTACTATTGGATTCAGTCTAATATCCTTTTTCTTAGACCACTCTACCAATAACTCTCTTCCGTAATAGCCTGAAGGAAATATAATTAAAGGTAACTTGATAATGTCTTCAATCTTTATCTTTTCTGGTAGCTCCTTTTTTAATCTGCTTGATACAAATAAATCATAAGTTTCTGTAAAAATATTCTTTTGAATAATTTTATCCATATTTTCTTGTCTAATCCCTAACGCAAAGTCAACTTCATTTCGAAGCAGTTTCTGCTCAATCTCTACGGATGCAATAATCTTCAGTTTAATATCTGGATAAGTCTCATGAAATTTAGCAATCAATTCTCCCATTCGATAATCTAAATCGGATGGTAACATGGCTACTCGTATTTCCCCTGTTTTCTCTTCTTTTAAATCAGCTAATTCCCCTTGTAAATTAGTCAAAACCTGAGTCATCTCAGTTCCATAATTTTTAAGTAAGCGACCAGCTAGTGTTAAACTATTTTTCTTTCCAATTCGATCAAAAAGAGGTAAACCAATCTCATCTTCTAAATTTTTAATCTGTTGACTTAAACTAGGTTGACTAATCCCTAATCTAAAAGCTGCTTCTGAAAAATGAAGTTCTTCTGCTAAAACTAAAAAATAATTAATTTGCCTTAATTCCATATTATCAACTCCATTAACTATAGGATAAACCTATTGTTTTTATCATTATAATAGTATGGTTTTATCATAATTGCTACTTTATACTACGATTATGATTTAAGAAATGAGGTTTTTACAATGAACAAACGATATTTTATTATTTTAGTCTTCGCACTTTCACTAAACTTAAGGCCTGCTATTACAGCAGTTGGACCTTTATTAACCGTTATAAAAGAGGATTTACAAATGGGAAATATTAGTGCCAGTTTACTGACAACTTTACCAGTCTTTTTTATGGGAGCTACATCTTTATTAGCACTTTTTCTAAGTAGAAAATTTGGTGTTGAATGGGCTTTAGCTATTTCTTTAATAGCTATTTTCATCGCTTTAATTAGCCGGTTATTTGTGACAAATGCTTTTACACTAATTTTAACAGCTCTTTTAGCAGGGATTGGTATTGGCATTGCAGGACCGCTAACTATTGGATTGATTAAAAAATATTTTCCTAATGAACCCAGTTTAATGAGTTTTTATTCTAGCGCCATGGTCGCAGGAGCAGCTATAGCTTCTACATTTGCCCAACCTTTATATCAAAAATTTAATAATTCTTGGCAGATTGCTCTTAGCTTTTGGAGTTTATTCGCTTTAGGGGCAGCTATTCTGTTACTTCCTCTACTAAAAAAAGAAACAGCACCTATTAATGTTATGTCAAATAACAAAACAGGAACTGCTTCTAAAAACTGGTGGTTAATGATTTTCTTCTCACTGATGGCAGCTATTTTTTATTCTTTAACAGCTTGGTTAGCTCCTTATGTCCAAACTATTGGTTTTTCAAAAGTTCAATCTGGACTCTTACTTAGCTTATTTACTCTTATTCAGCTGCCTGTCAGCTTTATTATTCCACGCCTAGTTGGAACTAATCAGAAAACTAAAAATCTTTTGATTGGTTGTGGATTATCTGAATTAATTGGACTAATTTTACTTTTACTACACGTTTCACCTTGGATATTTGTTATTTTCCTAGCTTTAGGAGCCGGTGGATTGTTTCCACTTGCTTTAACGTTGCCACTATTAACTGCTAAAACATCTGAAGAAGCCATTAGTTTATCTGCCTTCATGCAATCAGGAGGATTCATGGCAGGTTCACTTGGTCCGCTACTCTTTGGTGTTTTTACCCAAACTAGTCACTCCTTTAACTTAGCTTGGCTATTAGTTCTTTTATTTGTTTTGTTGATGATTGGTCCCGTTAGATTTATTTTTTCAGTGCAAACATCTAAATAAAATAAAGCCAACAGATTTAGAGATGATCCGTTGGCTTTTTGGGTATGGATTACTAAAGAACTAGACAATAAATTTTTTGATAATTCATCTTTTACAATTTTTATTGTATTTTTTAGAAGTTTTTTTTAATTTTTAAACCAAATGAACTTAGCATAACAATAGTGAACCCAAACAATTTTCATCTTTTTAGATCGTTCAACATCCTTAAATGTAATCACAATTATCAATCAAGTACTTTGATAAGTATTAAAATAAACAGCAATATTTTAATGGAAAAATAGAACATTAGAAAAATTGATTTGACAATATTCTAACACTTATTATTCCATTACCCAACAAATGCTTCTAAATTTTCTATTCTTACTAAATATTTTTCAATAAAATTATAAAGTTTTTATATCAAATTTTTATCAATATAAATTAAATTATATTATATTGAATATACTTAACTATATTATCTCAAACATATAAATCTACTTATCTCCTATTCTTCTGTATCTTTTTCTCGAATAATTTCTTCTATATCTTCTGGGCTAAAATTTATTATTCCTTCACCAAAAAAATCATCCAAGAATCTTATACTCGGTATTTTAGAATCTCTTTCTATTTGTTTTGCAAACTCAAATGCACTTAATGGTTTTCCTTTTTTAAAATCATACTTGTAATCATGTGCGTCTTCAAAGTTTCGATTATGTACAAATCTTCTTGAAATACCTTTAATTTCTGTATTGGAGGTTACTATTTGATCCCATATTTTTTGATTATAAGTCCACATGGCATTTGTTTGCTCTCTTTCAGTCTCTTTTCCTTTATTAATTTTTACAGTTTTGCTATCAACATCATGAACTACAACATGTTTTATTCCAAAATGAGTTAATATTTTTTGATAAAAAACCATGTTTGATTTAGATCCTGTATTTAAAACAAAAACTTCCCTGTAGTCCGAGTAAAATTTTTTGATTAATTCCCTATAAATTATAGCTTCAGTATCTCCTTCAACTAAGATTACTTCATCTGCAAAAAAACTTTCACATATATGAGGATTAAATCTATTCATCATTTGCAAATAATCTTTCTCTTCAGAAGTATATAAATCAAAATCTACTTGTCTAGTCTTGGTAATGCTATTTTGTCTTTCTTTCTCTAATCTAATTAAAGATGAATGTGTTTTAGATGTATCTATCATTAACGGAGAATGAGTAGCACACATAATCTGATACGGACTATTTTCTGCCAATTCATATAATTGATCTCTTAATGAAAAAATCGCTGAAGGATGCAAGTATAATTCTGGCTCTTCAAATAAAATAAGATACTCTTTCTCTTCTTTTTTTATTTCTGCTCCATATGTTGATAAAAAACTAAAAAAAGCTTGCCTCATAATTCCATGTCCATTTTTATCTAAACTATGAAAGTTTTCGTCATTATAATCACTAACTATATTCTCAGCACTATTTTGAGATTTGTTATTATCACTTTTACCTACTTTTATACCATGAGTAGACTTTAATGTTTTAGTAATATCCACACCTGAGTCCTGAATAGGTGCTATTTTCAAACTATATTCAGGAAATGTTTTCTTAAAAAAATTTGTCATATCACTATTAATTTTTGTTATATCCTCAGCATTTGAAATCTTACCCTTTAAATTTTCTAAGCTAGTTATAATGTTATCATAATCCTCTGAATATTCTGTCTCTAATTTTTTTATATGATTTTTAGTGATTATATCATTTATTAATTTCTCTAAATCTTCGCTAGAAGTAACTGCATTAATCATTATTGCACTAGGAGCATATTTTTTTAATAATGTATCAAATCCTCCAAATCCCCCCTCAATGTACTGCCCTTCTTTAGGACTGTATGTCTGCTTCTTACCCTCTTCATTAATATTTGACCATGTCTTCTTTATAGATATTCTATTATTCTTATCAACCCAATTTTCAATCCAGGAAGGTTCTCCTTTAGATAAGTCTTTATCTTTGGAATCATCAGGCTCGGAAATAAATATCCCCTCTATTTCGATTTTCTCTGTTGTATTAAAATCACTGAAATCTTCTATAGTAGCTCTCTTTTTAGGTGATACAAAAAAATCATATGCATGTAAAAATGTTGATTTTCCATTATTATTTTTTCCTATTAAAAAAATGATATTTGATTTATCAAAACTAATCTTATTTTCATTCCCTTTTAAACCTCTAAAATTATGTACAATTAATTTTTCTAATTTCATACCTTGTCATCACTACCCTTTCTTTTTACACTTACCCCTAAATAGTTCTTTATGGTAACATATATGTATCTTATTTTACATTAACCAAGATTTTTTAGATAGTCTATTTATTCACATTTATATCTTATCATTTAAGGCTACAAATAAAAAATTCTGTTCAACTAAGTGTAACCTATCCATAACTATAAATGAGGTACAAAAACGTTTAGGTCATAAAGATGTTAAAACAACTATGAATATATACAGCCACGTAACACTACAACAAGCAGAAAATACTAGCGAAAAACTAGCTCAATATTTAGGATTCTAAAGGAGTTTTTATGGAAAAATACAAACAGTTCAAATCAGTAGAGGAAGGAAGAGAGTGGGGGATCGATTATATAGTAATTGGAGCAATAAAATTAAAAATAAAAAATATATACTTTTCAAAATTTGTAAGAAAATCGATAAAAAAAGGGATTACGATTCCCCAAAAGATATTATTAATCAATATCTTGGAGAACGCTATCAGCATATCAATAGTTATCTTCGTTTTGGAAAAAAAGATAAAAATATAAACGTTAAATACTTAGCAAAAATTATGAGTAGACAAATTGCTAATGCTCCAAAGCTAAATGAAAATATCATTTTTTATCGTTATCTAGATTGTAACACTTTAAAGAATATTGAGACTTGTAGAAAAGATAAGCCTTTTATTGATAAAGGATTCATGAGTACTTCATTAACTAATATTAGAAGCAAACCCAATGAAGATAATACGTGCTTACTTAAAATATTTGCTGATAAAGGTTCTCAAGGAGCTTATACTCACCTAATGGGAACTGAAACTTCTCCTGGTAATTATGAACATTATTACGAACAGGAATTCACTTTCCAAAAAGGCTCTAAATTGTATCCGTTAGGAAAAATTTATGAAATAAAGATTACTACACCTTCAGATGACGATTTTACTATCTCGGTTCTTGATTGTCATCTAACAAATAGATAGTTTTTTAGATAGCATTCCTTAAATGAAGGCAAACAAAAAAGCTAGAAACAATGATATAATAACGTTTCTAGCTTATCTATTAGTGTTATCCCACACTGCCTTCCATCTCATAACTGATAAGCCTATTAAGCTCAACAGCATACTCCATTGGAAGTTCTTTCGTAAATGGTTCCACAAATCCCATAACAATCATCTCTGTCGCTTCTTCTTCACTTAAGCCACGACTCATTAGATAATACAATTGTTCTTCTGAGATTTTTGATACTTTTGCTTCGTGTTCAAGTGCCACATGGCTATTATGAATTTCGTTAAATGGTATCGTATCACTTTTCGATAATTCATCCATGATAATCGTATCACACTCAATGTGGGAGATTGATCCTGGGCTATTTTTAGCAAATGTTACTTGTCCACGGTAGTTCACTTCACCGCCATCTTTTGAGATTGATTTTGAGACGATTGAACTTGATGTGTTTGGTGCGTTATGAATCATTTTAGCACCTGTATCTTGAATTTGGTTAGCTCCTGCAAATGCCACTGATAGCATTGTTCCACGAGCGCCTTCTCCTTCAAGGTAAACACTTGGGTATTTCATGGTAGTCTTAGCACCTAAGTTACCATCGATCCACTCAATTGTCGCTCCTTGTTCTGCTCTGGCACGTTTTGTAACTAAGTTATAAACGTTGTCAGACCAGTTTTGGATGGTTGTATAACGACAATAAGCATCTTTTAATGTAAAGATTTCAACAATCGCTGCATGAAGACTGTTACTTGAGTAAGTTGGTGCTGTACATCCTTCAACGTAATGTACGCTAGCTCCTTCGTCTACTACGATTAGTGTTCTTTCAAATTGTCCTGTGTTTTCCGCGTTAATACGGAAATAAGTTTGTAGTGGCACATCTACTCGTACCCCTTTTGGTACATAGATAAATGTTCCACCTGACCAAACAGCTGAGTTTAATGCCGCTAATTTATTATCTGTTGGTGGCACTAATGTTGAGAAATATTGTTTGAATATTTCTGGATACTCTTTTAAAGCTGTGTCTGTATCAGTAAAGACGATTCCTAATTTTGAAAATTCATCTTTCATATTGTGGTAAACCACTTCTGATTCATACTGTGCTGACGCTCCAGCTAAGTATTTTCTTTCTGCTTCTGGAATACCGATTCGCTCAAAGGTTTCTTTGATTTTATCTGGTACATCATCCCAGTCACGAGCTGGTTTATCACTTGGTTTTTGGTAATATTTAATTTTTCCAAAATCAATATCTGATAAATCTGGTCCCCATTTTTGCATTGGCATTTTGTTAAAGGCTTCTAATGATTTCAAACGGAATTCTAGCATCCATTCCGGTTCATCTTTTTGAGCTGAAATCTCTCTAACAACATCCTCTGTTAATCCTTCTCCTGTACTGAAGATTGGTTTAACATCATCATGAAAACCAAATTTATATTCTTCTAACTCTGGTACTTCACTCATTTTTAGCTACACTCCTTATCCTTCAGTATGTATGTGTCCTTCGACAGTTGTTTCATTGTCTTGAATAATACCTCTTTCTAAGGCTTTCCAAGCTAAGGTCGCACATTTGATTCGTGCAGGAAATTTAGCGACACCTGAAAGCATCTGAGCGTCTCCTAATTTCTTTTTATCTTCGACTTCTTCACCTTGGACTAACTCTAGAAAACTGGCAATAATCTCAATGGCTTCTTTTTCGGTTTTTCCGATAATAGCTGTTGTCATCATACTGGCACTTGCCATACTGATTGAGCAACCATGCCCATCAAATTTCACATCTTCGATAACATCATCTTTAATTTGAAGTTGCAATTGAATCACATCTCCACAAGTTGGGTTATTCAACTCAATTTGGCTTGTCGCTTCATTCAGTGTTCCCTTATTTCTTGGATGAGAGGTATGGTCCAAAATGACTTGCCGATATAAGTTTTCTAATCTAGATAAAGCCATCAGTGAAAAACTCCTTTGTTGCAATAATCGCTTCTACTAAGCGGTCTGCGTCTTCTTTGGTATTGTAAAAATAAAAACTAGCACGAGCTGTCGCATGAAGTTCGAGATAAGAAAGTAACGGTTGTGCGCAGTGATGACCGGCACGAACGGCTATTCCTTCCATATCTAATGCAGTTGCTGTGTCATGTGGATGAATGCCGTCTAAATTAAAGGCAATCACACCACTATGTTTTTTAGGATCTTTAGGTCCGTATATCGTTAATCCTTCAATTGCTTCTAATTTAGGTAAGACGTAGTCGACCAACTCTTGTTCATGTTGATGAATGTTAGCCATACCAATTTCAGTTAAGTAATCAATGGCACTACCTAATGCAATCGCACCAGCAATGTTAGGTGTTCCTGCTTCAAATTTCCAAGGTAGTTCTGTCCATGTACTGTGGTCATGATAAACAAAGTCAATCATCTCGCCACCATACTCAACAGGTTCCATCTCTTCCAATAATTGCTGTTTTCCATATAAAACGCCGATTCCTGTTGGTCCACACATTTTGTGTCCACTAAACACATAAAAATCAGCATCTAAATCTACAACATCAACTGGCATATGAGGTACCGATTGAGCGCCATCAACAATTAGATAAGCCCCCACATTATGAGCTAGAGTTGCCATCTCCTTAATTGGATTGGTTACTCCTAACACATTTGATGCATGGGCAATCGAAACAATTTTAGTACGTTCATTGATTTTTCTTTTAAAGTCGTCCATATCGATTTCACCTTCACTGGTTAAATCAACATAAACCAATTTAGCATCTTGACGTTTAGCTAACTCTTGCCAAGTGACAACATTTGAATGGTGTTCCATATGAGAAATTAAAATTTCATCACCAGAATTAACCACACTGTCACCAAAGCTACGAGATAGCCAGTTCAAGCCAGTTGTCGTACCTCTCGTAAAGAGAACTTCTTTGGTACTTTTTGCTCCAATAAAGGCACGTACTTTTTCTCTTGATGCTTCGTATTTAGTCGTTGCCCGATCAGCCAATGTATGAACCCCGCGATGCACATTTGCATTGTCATGTTCATAGTAGTGAACCAATGAATCAATCACCTGTTTAGGCTTTTGACTCGTTGCTGCACTATCTAGATAAACTAATGGCTCATCATTGACTTCTTGAAAAAGGATTGGAAAGTCTTGCTTAATTTTTTTATCTAGCATATTATTCAGCCAGCTTTCTATCAATCACTTCTACAAATTCTTCACGAACAGCTTTCACTGGGATTGCAGTAATAACTGAGCCTAAGAAACCTCTTGTTACTAATCTTTCTGCTTCTTTTTGTGGTAAACCACGACTCATTAAATAATATAATTCTTCAGGATCTAAACGGCCAGCACTTGCGGCGTGTCCTGCTGTTACTTCAAATTCATCAATTAATAGAATTGGGTTAGCATCTCCGCGAGCTTTATCAGAAAGCATTAACACACGACTTTCTTGTTGCGCGTCAGCTCCTTTAGCTCCTTTAAGAATATGACCAATTCCGTTAAAGGTTAATGTTCCTCTATCTAAAATAACCCCATGTTGTAAAATATTTCCAACTGAATGAGAGGCTTTATTCGTTACACGAGTATCAATTCCTTGAGTTTGACGACCAGAGCTGATAGCTACTACTTTTACTTCTGAATGAGAGCCTTCGCCCACTAAATCTGAGTCAAAGTCAGCAACAACATCGCCATCATTCATAATACCTAATGCCCAATCCACACTAGCGTCTCGCATAATATAAGCACGACGATTCATATAAGTGCTGATTTCTTTTCCAAGACGATCGATTGCAGCAAATTTTACTTTTGATCCACGTTTAGCAATAACTTCTACTACAACGTTAGCTGATAATTTTTCACTTGTTTCGCCTTCTGAATGAAGTCTTTCAAGATAAGTAATTTCACTGTTTTCTTCAGCAACAATTAAAACGTGTTTAACCCACGCACTGTTATCTCCCATATTTTGGAAGAATAAAGATTCGAATGCGTCTTTTACAACAACATTTTTAGGGGCATAAAGGAATACCCCACCATTCATCATAGCGGCATGGAATGCAGTTAAACGGTCTTCCTCAACAGGAACTGCTTTTGTCATGAAATACTCTTTAACAAGATCTCCATGTTCTCTTAATGCTGTAAAAATATCTGTAAAGATAACGCCTTGCTCACTTAATTCAACAGGCATTTGTTCGTACATTGTTGTGGTTCTACCTTGAATGATCATTGGATTGTCTTCCATCTCGTCAAAGCTAGGTAAAACAGGATTGCCTAAAACTTCTTCGTTTAAACTTCCTACATTCATTAATGGCCAACGGTGAATTTTCACGCGTTCAATTTTTGGTAAATCTAGTTCGGCTGCTTTTTCTAAGGCGTTTAAACGCAAGTCTAGCATCCATTGTGGTTCTTCCTGACTGCTTGAAAATAATGTGATGTCGTCAAGATAATCTTTTAATTCTATTGGTTTCATTTATCTTGTCTCCTTTCCATTATTCCTCTTCTTCAAACTTAATGCCTAATTCTTCACTGATTCCTTTGTATCCTTCAGCTTCAAGGCGTTTAGCAAGTTCTGCTCCGCCTGTTTTAACAACGCGGCCTTCCATCATAATATGAACCACATCAGGCACGATGTAGTTTAATAGACGTTGATAGTGAGTAATGATTAATGAACCAAAGTTATCTCCACGCATTTCATTAACGCCTTTTGATACAACTTGAAGAGCATCAATATCAAGACCTGAGTCAATTTCATCTAAAATCGCAAATGTTGGTTCTAACATTAATAATTGTAAAATTTCGTTACGTTTTTTCTCTCCACCAGAGAAGCCTTCGTTTAGGTATCTTTCAGCCATTTCTTCAGGCATATCTAAAAGAGCCATTTTTTCATCTAATTTATCTAAGAAATCCATAACAGACATTTTGTCGTCTTCTGCACGTTTTGAGTTAATAGCAGCGCGCATGAATTCAGCATTTGTAATTCCTGGGATTTCGCTTGGGTATTGAACGGCTAAGAATAGACCAGCACGAGCGCGCTCATCTACTTCCATTTCTAAAACGTTTTCACCGTCTAAAAGAATTTCTCCTTCTGTTACGTCGTAATTTGGATTACCCATAATAGCAGCAGATAACGTTGATTTACCCGTTCCGTTAGGTCCCATGATGGCATGAATTTCGCCAGTTTTCATGGTTAAGTTAACACCTTTTAAAATTTCTTTGTCTTCAATTGAAACATGTAAGTTTTTTATCTCTAAAACGGACATACTTTTCCCTCCATTTGTTATCTTTCAAACATTTTTCCTACACCAATCATTCTAGCTCAATTGAGAATTAAGTTCAATCAGTTTCACTTGTTTATTTTTGATACTTTATTTATCTTAGATACTTACTATACACAAATGATAATTAGTATAAATAAAGAAAGAGCCTAATCAAAAATACTCCTAGTTACTTTGAACCGAAAAAAGCTTGTGACAAGTTTTTTGTCCAAGCTTTTTTAATGTTAAATTAATCTAATTCTTGCTTATTTCTTTTATTAAGATAAAAGCTAGAAGCAACTATCAAAATGAAACCACTTATGATAGTAATAAAAGTTTGTCTTTCACCTGTTTTAGGTAATTTTTTGACAGGAGCATAGGTTTTCTTGCTAGTTGTATTGCCTCCTGAATTATTACCACCACCAGTTGAAGCAGCAACTACTTCAACACCAACAGAAGTGATATTTGTAGGTCTTGGACCTATTTCCAAATCTTCAATCGTTAAATTGGTTAGTTTCTTTTCTTTAATAAAAGCTTCTTTAATTTTATTCTCTTCTTCTTTTGATAAACCATTAAATGTTGTGTTGATACTTGCTTTACCAACTTTCACACCAGTGACAACACCTTCTTTAGTAACTTTTACAAATTTATTCTCTTCATTTAATGGGTAATCCACTTTTGGTGCATAGCCATGTTGAGAAGCTAATGACAATTGTGCAGTTTCGCCAACTTTTATCGTTGTTTTGTCGATACCTACTGTCCAATTAATCGGAACAACTACTTTTTCTATTTCAATATGAAATACTTGTAGCATCTCTCTCTGATAGAAAGTTATATCTTCGTCTGGAATTCCTTCATTACCCGGTTTTTCTTTGTATGCCTTTTTAATACTCGCTAATGATTCTTCTGATATTTCAAAAAACGGAGTGAGTACGGCTTGTTTATTAGGTTTCAACGCTGTATAAGTCCCATCTTCTTTTAATTCAATAAAATCATTTTTAGATGGTTTATATTTACCTTTTAAAGCCACACCTTCGATTGGAGCAATCGATACTTTACCACTTTCTCCAACTTCAAGTTTCTCCTTATCGATTGAAAAACTTGGTGTGATATCAATTTGATGTTTTTTAGTTTCTGTTGGATTTCCTACTTCCATTTTAAAAATTTGTGCAATATCTCTATGACTCAAAGCAATAGTTTCAATTTTTACCTTCTCATTACCTGGTTGTTTAATATAGGCTTCTTTAATCTTTTGCTTAGTTTCATTAGATAAAAGAAAATTTGGTGCAAAGTCTGTCGTACCTTCTTTAAGAGCTACGACTGTTCCGTCTTTTTTCACCTCAATAATTTCATTCTTATACTCTTTAAATTCACCTGTTACCTCTACACCTAAAATAGGTTTCACACTTAACTTGGCTGATTTACCTACCGCAAGTTTTTGTTGATCAATTGAATAATACGTAGTTGCATCAACTAGTACTTTCGTATCAACTGCAACATCTTCTTCTTTTTCCTTCACCACAGTTTGAGCTTCTACTGAGTTAGCAACTTGACCAACTTCCTCAGCTAATACATTAACTGAAAAAAGGATAGAAGAAACAATTCCAACAAATATCAATTTCTTTTTCATGATTAACCTCCTTTAATTAACATTTACATCCTTATTATCTCATAACCTAAAAAACAAAGATAGTTTTTTCACAATCAGCTGTAAAAGACTCAATAATACATGAGTCTTTTTAACATTTATTTCTAATTTAGAATACCTATTGTTAATGATTTTCGGCTTAAAAACTATGTATCACAGAACTTTTTCTCATTATTTTATTACCGAAAACTCATTTAAACTCATTATTGTTTTATTAATAACCTATATTAACTATTCTTCATGTGAATAATTATCGTTATTTTTGGTTAATTACACTCTTTTTATTTTGATTGAATCCGAGACTAAAAGTTATATAAAGCCCTTACATGACGTCGATAAAGAAAGTTTCATTCTTTTTTATCCTTAAATCATATAGACCACTTTTTGTCCGATAACTTATTTTAAAAAAAGGTTCACAAAGATTGTGTTTAGTGGTACATTAAAATCAAATGACAATTAAATAAATATTGTTTTTTATGATTGTCAAATCCTTTTTTAACTAGGATAATGAATTTGTAACAGACGTACCAAAATGAGTCATTGAAAAACAAAAATTACAATTCGATGTAAATGATTAGAAAGGAGTACATCGGCTATTTTGTGAATATAATTACAATACAAAGAAGGAGTCTTATTAATGAAAACAAATCGTGCAGAAAAAATGCTTTTAGAAATGCGTCAAGAAAATGTTGGTCAATTATTAATTTCAGATCCAGCAACTATTTTTTATTTAACAGGTTATTGGATTCATCCTGGAGAGCGTTTACTTGTTCTTGTGTTATCTGATTCTGGTGAACACACATTAGTTGTTAATAAGCTTTTCCCTATCACAGAAGACTTAGGTTTAAACCTTGTCTACATTGATGATACTGATGACGCAGTAGAAAAAGTATTAGAACATGTTTACACAGATAAAAAAATTGGCATCGACAAAAACTGGCCTTCTAAATTCTTATTACAATTATTAAATAAAAAACCGGGTGCCAAATTAATTAATGGTTCTGATATCACTGATAAAGTTCGTGCAATTAAAGGTGAAGACGAATTAGAACTAATGAGAGACGTATCAAAAGATAACGATAACGCTATTACTCAACTTAAAAACTTAGTTCCTTTAGAATTAGATGAATTAGAAATGACTGATCGTTTAGCTGCTATCTATAAAGAATTAGGAAACAGTGGCTTCTCATTTGACCCAATTATTGCTTACGGGGCAAATGGTGCTGACCCTCACCACATGACAGACAACTCAACTGTTAAACCTGGTGACAGCATTATCTTAGACATCGGTGGCGTTAAAAATTCTTACTGTTCAGATATGACTCGTACTTATTTCTATAAAGAAGTATCAGAAAAAAGCCGTGACGTATACGAAACTTGTTTAGAAGCTAATAAACGTGCTATTGCAATGATTAAACCAGGCGTTAGATTCTGTGATATCGATGCAGCTGCTCGTGATTACATCACTGAAAAAGGATACGGCGAATACTTCACACATAGAACTGGTCACTTTATCGGAATTGAATGTCATGAAACAGGAGACGTTTCAGGTTCAAACACTGCTGTAGCAGAACCAGGCATGATTTTCTCAGTTGAACCAGGTATCTATATTCCAGGTGAAGTTGGGGTTCGTATTGAAGACTTAATCATTTGTACTGAAGACGGTTATGAAAACTTAAACCATGTTTCTAAAGAATTAGAAATTATTGGTTAATACGATTTCATTACCCGATTTAAAAAGGAGGAGCTTTTCAAATGACCATTAAAGAAGGTTACATGCCTTACTTAGATTATAAAACTTATTACCGGATCGTTGGGGAAGAAAATAAAGACAAAGCACCGTTCGTAGTACTACACGGAGGACCTGGTTCGACTCATAATTATTTTGAAGTCATGGATGAAATGGCTAAAAAAGAAAATCGTCAAATAGTTATGTATGATCAATTAGGTTGTGGCCTTTCTTCAATGCCAGATGAACCGTCATTATGGAAATCAAGTACTTGGATTAATGAGCTAGTTGCTTTAAGAGAGCATCTAGGTTTAGATGAAATCCATTTACTTGGTCAATCTTGGGGGGAATGATGGCGATAGAATACCTTTGTGACTATGCACCTAAAGGAGTCAAAAGTGTTATTCTATCGAGTACTCTTCCATCTTCAAAACTTTGGGGCGAAGAACAACATCGTTTAATCAAGTACCTTTCTAAAGAGGATCAAGAAGCAATTCGCATTGCTGAAGAGACAAACGATTTCTCAAGTGAAGCTTATTTAACAGCTAACGACCACTTTATGGTGCGTCATGCTGCAGATAACCCTTCTCCTGAGTTACCTGAGCCGTTAAGAAGAAAGAAAAACTCAGGTGCGCAAGCCTATCTTTATGCTTGGGGACCAAATGAATACACACCAAGCGGCACATTAAAAGATTTTTATTATGTGGATAAGCTTCACACAATAAAAACACCTACTTTAATTACAAGTGGTGCTGACGACTTATGTACACCGTACATTGCCAAAATGATGCATGATAAAATTCCTAATTCAACATGGGAACTATATCAATACAGTCGCCACATGCCATTTGTGGATCAACATGAAGAATATATGCCAATGCTAGCCGAATGGTTAAATAAACATGACTAAATCAATGGATTTTAGAGAGGGGTACTACAATGAATGATGTTGCTACTCAGCCGTCAAAAAAACGACCGGCTTCCTTTTATTTTTGTTCACTTTCTTTTACTTTTGAACGTATGGCTTATTACTCTGCCAAATGGTTACTTTATTATTTTCTAATCACCGCGGCAGTCAACGGTGGTCTTGGTATCAGTAAAGGGGAAGCTGCGATTTTACAAGCTAACCTTGTTGCTTATACTTATCTTGCGCCTGTTTTTGGTGGCTTTATTGCCGACCGTTTCATCGGAGCACGTTACTTAATACCTCTTGGTGCTTTTATTATGGCTATTGGTTATTATGTAGGTTCCATTGGTACAAGTCCTGGAATGATGAACTTGATGGTCTTTCTAGTTGCAGTTGGGACTGGTTTTTTCAAAGGTAATTTATCTGCGATTACTGGTCAACTCTTTGATGACAAAGACGAACTAGATGCTGCCTTTTCAACCCAGTATTCTTTTGTTAACATAGGCTCTTTAATCGGAACAACAATTATTCCGATTCTTGTTTATAAAACATTTGCTTCTAATGAGACTTTTGGTTTCTCTCAAGGATTCTTATTTGCCTCAATCATTTGTTTTGTCTGTGGTGTTTGGTTTATTATTGGCTGGCGTTTCCTTGGAGATGCTGGTAAACGACCTTTCAAAGAAGGTAAAGTTGAAGAGAAAAAAGACACAGTTAAAGAACCTTTAACTAAACTTGAGAAAAAACGTGTTTTAGCGATTATCTTAGTATCATTCTTCTCAGTTATTTTCTGGTTATTCTGGTACATGTCTTATCTATCTGTTTATGATTACATGGATAAATTCACTAATACTCAAATGGGAAGTATCAAATTTGAAACAGCCTGGTTTGATTCTCTTAACGGATTATGGTGTATTGCCTTAGGTCCAATCTTAGCTATTCTTTGGATGAAACTATCAGCCAGACCACAAGGTGATATGAGTTTATTTAAAAAACTGGGAATTGGTTTACTATTCCTAGGAAGTTCTTACTTAATGTTAATTGCCGCTGAATTCCAACGTGGTGTTGGAGCAGGTGAAGAAGCTAAAGCAAGCTTAATTTGGATAATTTTATTCTCCATTCTGCTTTCTTTAGGAGAAATGTTCTTCTCTCCATTAGGTAACTCATTTATTACTAAATATGCTCCTAAGAGAATTTTATCAGTAATGATGGGTGTTTGGATTATCGCTTCATTCTTAGCTGGTAAAGGCTATGGATATATGTATGCATTTGTCTTAAAATTCGACATGATGCAAGCTTACGTTGGTATCCCGATTGTCTTAATTATTGCAGCTGCTCTTCTATTCATCTTTAACAACAAGTTTACTTCTCTTGTTGAAGGTAATGAAGATGACCATGCAGAAGAAGCTAATTAAATAAGAAGAAAGAGGCTGACCCAAAAGTCTCTTAAATAAAATAAAAGGAACAGAATCTTTTTACGATTTTGTTCCTTTTTTTGACGAAAAAAATAGCACTATCCTTTATAATTAAAGCGTCTAAACCAAATCAAAAGGGAGTGCTATTTATGTATAAAAATTATAACATGAAACAAGTTACATTATCACTAGATTTAGAAATTTATTTAGAAAAAAACGACATCGCTTTCGCGATTAATGAATTAGTAGAGAGTATTCCAAGTCACGTTTTTTCTGTTTTTGATCATCAAATGGGAACCTCATCTTACGACCCAAGAATGATGTTGAAACTTATTTTATGTGGCTACACACAGTCAAATTTTTCTGGTAGAAAAATTGAAGCGATGACTAAAGATAGTATTCGTACTAGATGGTTGACTCAATCACAATTTCCTAACTTCAGAACCATTAATCGTTTTCGAGTGAATCCTTTGGTTCAGCCGATTCTTCAAGAGTGTTTTATTCAATTTAGAAATCAATTAGTTTCTCAGAAATTGATTGAAAAAGACGCTATTTTTATTGATGGGACCAAATTGGAAGCTAATGCCAATAAATATAGTTTTGTTTGGAGAAAGAGTACGACCAGATATGACGAATCTCTAACAGAAAAATCAAAAATATATTATCAACAATTAGTCAAAGAAAAAATCATTCCGTCGATTCATACTGAAGATAAGGAATGGGATGATAAACACTTGACTCTCATTGCCGATTCTATAGAAACTAGAGTATCTGAGTTGACTGAACAAATAGATGATACAGAAGACGTTACCCTTAGAAAAGAACTCCGTCATCAAAGAAAGGAACCTAAAAAAGCCTTAAAGGCTTTTCGAGAATTCAGTGATAGAAAGAAAAAATATAAGCAACAATATCAGATTTTTAAAGAGAGAAACAGTTTTTCAAAAATCGATATGGACGCCACTTTTATGAAAATGAAAGAAGATCATATGATGAATGGTCAACTGAAACCGGATACAATGTCCAAATCGCAACCAACAATCAATACATTCTAGCTTATGACACTTTTTCAAATCCAACAGATTTTAAAACGATGATTCCTTTTTTAACCACTATCAAAGAATCTTATTTTGAATTACCAAATTATATTGTAGCTGACGCCGGTTATGGAAGTGAAGAAAACTACCAAGCTATCTTGGATGATTTTGAGAGAACCCCATTAATCACCTACACTATGTATCAAAAAGAACAGACCAAAAAATATAAGCAAAACCCATTCATTACTAATAATTGGAAATACAATGAATTAACCGATAGCTATACTTGTCCTAACAATAGAGAACTGCATTTTAGAAATTATTCTACTCGTAATGATAAATATGGATTTACAAGACAGTTAAAAATGTATGAATGTGAATCTTGTTTAAATTGTCCAGTTAGAGCGTTGTGTACTCGAGCAAAAAGTAATAAAAATAGAGTCATTCAAAAAAATGGTAACTGGGAGTATTTTAAAGCTCACGGAAGAGAGCTTTTGAGCGATGATGTAACAGGAGCGATTTATCGTCGAAGAAAAATTGATGTGGAACCAGCCTTTGGAAACCTAAAGGCTAATTTGTCGTTCAATCGATTCTCGGTTAGAGGTCAAGAGAAAGTAACACAAGAGTTAGGATTTGCCTTTATGGCTCTAAATTTGAGAAAATTAAGTAAATTTAGGAAGGATATAGACAGAAAAATAAGAAAAAACAAGAATTCCAAAATGATAAACCTCATTTTAGAATTCTTGTTTTGTTTTAAGAGACTTTTGGGTCAGCCTCTTTTTGTTTTATTCAGAAACTTCTACACTTAAGAGATTCGCATATTGTTGTGAACCATGCATATCACTTTCACCAATACTTCCTTGATTCCAAGGTCTAGGAATTGTAATTTTAATGCCTCTTGCTGCTTCAAAGTATTCAAAATTGATGATCTCTTCTTGTTTCATTTGATAAAGTTCAGCTACTTTTTCAATTGTTAATAGTTCTTTTTCTTTAAAAAATTGATAGTCTTCTAAACTTTTAAAAATAATATCGATTGTTAGTTCGAAAGGACCTGAATTTTTACTACGAATCACTTGTGCATACTCTTGTAATAACATATTAATTAACCTCCCATTGTTTAACTTCAAAAGGTGTTACAGGATTATCAATTGTCATCAGATGATAAACACTAAACTGACAAACTAAACCAAGAGGTATTTCAAGCGGGGTAAATGGCATCCCGATATTTCCTGATGTCGCAATACGTCCTGGGTAATGGTAATGAAGAAGCGTTGTTCTCACTCGGTTAACTAATAATTGAGCCATCTCTTGCGTTGGTGAAGCAACTTCTGCTATCACACAAACTTCATGTCCCACATCAGTGACACTTTCTAAATGTTGCATCACTGCATTTTTACCATAAGGATGGAAAATTAATTGGCTTTGCTCTGCTTCTTCGGGTAATTCTTTTGTCACCTGATTTTTAACATAAGCTAAAATATCATCTAGTTGATTAATTAGAATAGGATCTCTTAATCCCATAACGGTAATAGAACGATAACCAACTGTTTTAGCTCCCTCTAGTTTAATTCGATAAGTCGAATCCACTTCAAACTGACTACCGCTTATGCGCGCAATTCTATCAGTCTCAGCTTCAAAGGTACAATTTTTTAGATTTAACACGCCACCTGGTCCTGGTAATAAGGTCGCACTACTTTTTTCATACATCGTGTGAGCTGCAACTGAATGAGGTAAAGCCTTAGAATTCGGATTCATTGGTTCAATTAAGAAATGGTCTTCTCTTAGTCTACCTAATACTGTTTTACCCGTTGGAACACAACAGATGGCACCACATTCAATGATTTTACCCATATGCCAAGCTAAAGCTGGTGAGAAACCATAATGAATGCCTAAAGCTGCAGTTGGAGCTGGATCATAAGTTCGACCACCAATAATCACATCTGGGCGTTCATCTCCCTTTTTCAATAACTCTAAATAAGGTTCTGCTCCCATTTGAGCGGTTATAACTGATGTTTCATTTATATCATCTTCTGTTAATTCAGGTACATTCGTCATCGGAATAACATTGTGATTAGCTAATTCCTTTTGGACTGTTTCTTTTGGAATATCACTATAAATCGAAGCTACTTTAATATTCAGTTTTTGCTCTGTTGCTATTTCTTTAACAATCTCAACGAATAAATCGACATGTTGATTTGTTCCGTCTCCTCCAGCTGAACTGACAATTAGCGGAATATTGTGTTTTTTAGCTGCTGGAATTAAAATAGCTAATTCCTTTTGATAAGCTGATACTGGACAAGTCATCTCTCCTAAAGCCAATTTTTGTGGACCGCTATCTGTTGAGCCAGCATCAACCACAATGGCATGAGGTTTTTCTGCTAAACCCCTTTCAAAATCTTCTAAAGGAAAACCATATCCCATCATCCCATTTGGCACAAGTACTCTAAGTTCATCCATCATAATCCCTCCTGTTTCTTTCATAATTCTATAGTATAATGAATTAAAACTATCGTCTAATACTATTAAATGATAAAGACTATCGGAAAAGGTGATAAGATGTTGACGAAACAATATCAATACGTTATTGAAGTAGCTGAAACGGGTAATTTTTCTAAAGCTGCTGAAAATCTCTTCATGGCGCAATCTTCTTTGAGTCAATACATCAAAAAATTAGAAAAGGAATTAGGTGTTTTACTGTTTGATCGCTCCACTCAACCAGTGAAACTAACTGAAGCTGGAAAATCTTATTTAAAAACAGCTTATGACATCACTTTTCTAGAAAAACAATTACTAAATCAACTAGAGACTTTTCAACAAGTTAAAAAGAAAAAAATTATTTTAGGTATTACGAGATATTGGGGAAGTCTCCTTTTACCACGCATTTTGCCAGCGTTTCAAAAACGATATCCTTTTATCCAGTTAGAAATGAAAGAAGGAAAAACAAAAGATTTGATTGACTGGCTTGATAACAAACGAATAGACATTGCTTTTTTTACAGCTTCTAGTCAAGATTCTCAGCACTTTTCCTTTTATGAAGAAACCTTTCTTTTAAAAGAAGAAATTCAGTTAGCTGTGTCTTCACAATTATTAGAATCATATCATTTGTCAAATCAAAAAATGACACCACAAAGAATGATGCAACTACCTCTTTTAACTTTGAGAAAAGGACAGAAATTAAGAGGTATCTTTGATGAGTTTGCTAAAGAGGTAAAAGATAAACCAACAATCATCATGGAAACAGAAAACATTACAACGGCTTACAAATTAGCAAGTGTTGGTACAGGAGCTACCCTTATTCCAGAGAAAATATTAGAACTGACTTCTCCCTTTGATGAGGTTCTTCACCTTAGCTTTGAAAAACCAGCCTTTTGGGAACTTAAAGCTTTTACTTTAAAGGATTCTACTACTAATGAAGCCTGTGATTATTTAATGCTACTTGCTCAAAAAGCATTTTTAATTTAAAAAATCTAGTTACAAGCAATCCAAGATTCTGATTGTTTGTAACTAGATTTGTTTTTTTAATCGACTACTGAAATAGTGCCATTCCATTTTTCATTGATAAAATCTTTAATTTCTTTTGAATGTAGCACTTCAATTAATGCTTTCACTCTTTCATCATCTTTATCATCTGTTCTTGTTGCAATCACGTTAGCGTACGGTGAGTTATCCTTTTCAACAATAACGCCATCTTTTTCAGGGTTTAATTGGATATTCTCAGCAAAGTTTGCGTTAATCGCAATTAAATCTCCTTCATCATTTTGGTAAGCTGTTGTTAAAATAGCTGGATCAATATCATACTTGAATTTCAAGTTTTTTGGGTTTTCTTCAATATCATCAAAGGTTGCATTAACTAAGTCAGTGCCTTCTTTAACTTTCACTAAATCAGCATCTTGAAGCATTGTAATCACGCGTCCCCAGTCTGTTTGAGAGTTACTCACTAAAACAGTTGCTCCGTCTTTAACATCAGTTGGTTTCTTAACTGATTTAGAGTAGAAAGCCATCTTTTCTAAGTGAATCGCACCCGCATTAGCAAAATCATAATTTTTATCTTTAATTTCCTTTTCTAAGTAAGGAATGTGTTGGAAATAATTCGCATCAATTTCTTTTTCAGCTAACGCTTTATTTGGTAACACATAATCTTGAAAAACTTTTACTTCTAAATCATAGCCTTTTTCTTTCAAAAGAGGTTTCGCTTTTTCTAAAATTTCAGCATGAGGTGTTGGTGAAGCTCCTACCACTAATGTTTTATTCTCTTCATTTTTTGAATCCTTATCTTTTGCTGCTTGACTCCCTGAACAAGCTGCTAATCCTACCGCTAAAAGTGTCACTAACCCGAGTGATAATAATTTCTTTTTCATATAACATTCTCCTTCATTTCCACTTATTTTTTATAATTAATCAACAACAGAGATGGTCCCGTTCCATTTCTTATTGATAAATTCTTTGATTTCTTTTGAGTGAAGTACATCGATTAATGCTTTCACCCGTTTATCGTCTTTGTCTTTGGTACGTGTGGCAATAACATTGGCATAAGGTGAGTTATTACTTTCAATAATCACGCCATCCTTCTCAGGATTTAAACCAATGTTTTCTGCAAAGTTTGCATTAATTGCAATTAAATCTCCTTCATTATTTTGATAAGCCGTTGTCATGATAGCTGGATCAATATCATATTTAAAGGTTAAATTTTTAGGATTCTCTGCAATATCATCAAAAGTTGCTGTTACTAAATCTGTTCCTTCTTTTACTTTAATTAGTTTCGCATCTTGAAGCATGGTAATCACGCGTCCCCAATCTGTTTGAGAGTTACTTACTAAGACTGTTGCTCCATCTTTTATATCATCTAGTTTTTTAACTGACTTAGAATAAAAAGCCATTTTTTCCAAATGTATTGCTCCTGCATTAGCAAAATCATAATGTTTATCTTCGATTTCTTTTTCTAAATAAGGAATGTGTTGGAAGTAATTCGCATCTAGTTCTTTCTCAGCTAAAGCTTTGTTAGGTAATACAAAATCTTGGAAAACTTTAATTTCTAAGTCGTATCCTTTTTCTTTTAAAAGAGGTTTTGCCTCTTCTAAAATTTCAGCATGAGGCGTTGTTGAAGCACCAACAACTAATTTATCTTTTACTGGAGTTGGTGCTTTTGTATCAGCTTCCCCACTATTTCCAACTAAGAAGAACAAACTAGCTGCTACAACAACAATTAAACCAAAACTAGCTCCAATTTTCTTTCCACTAACTTCTTCACTTGATGTATTTCTTTTATCAATTAGCTTAACTAATACATCTCCGACCCATTGAACAATGAAAACAATTAATAAAATTAAAATAGTTGCTAACATAATAATCGAATAGTCATTTCCCATGAAACCAGCTTGGTAAGCAAGAGTTCCTAAACCACCAGCTCCTACTGCACCAGCCATTGCGGTAAAACCAATCATTGTAATCGTTGTTACTGTACTTCCTGAAATTAAAGCCGGTAAGCTTTCAGGAATTAATACTTTAAAGATAATTTGGAGTCTATTCGCTCCCATTGCTTCGCTTGCTTCAAGTACTTCCTGATCAACCTCTCTAAAAGCAATATCTACTAACCTTGCGTAAAAAGGAGCAGCTGATAAAACTAAAGCTGGAACTGCGGCACTTGGTCCAAGCATGGTTCCAATCAATGCTTTTACAACTGGAAACAGTAAAATCATTAAAATAATAAATGGTACTGAACGAAACGTATTGCTAATTAATGACACCGCTCCGTAACCAAACTTAAATCCAGGCTTGTCACTTTTAGAAAAGTAAAAGAGCATTAAACCAATTAAAATACCAATCAAAATAACAAAAAACATTGAGACAAACGTCATATATAATGTTTCTTTTGTTGCTGTGTAAAAACTTTCTGGATTCACACCACTAAAATCAAAATACGTTTGAAAAAATCCTTTATCCATACTGGATTACCTCCACTCCTAAGCCATTTTTCTCAAAGAATACGATACTTTCACTTAATAGATTAGCCTCTCCAGTTAACTGAACCAGCATTGTTCCAAATGAAGTTTGATTCGTTTGACGAATATTAGCTTGTAAAACATTAATATCAATTGAAAACTCTCGAATCGCTTTTGAGATAACTGCTTCAGTTGCTTTATCTCCTTCAAATAATAGTTTGACAATCATCCCTTCTGGATAAGCATCTAAGAGATATGAAATAGCCTCTTCATTTTCTTCCCCATCAACTAAAGCATCCTGTTTAACAAATTTCTCTGTTACTTTATTTTGAGGATTTTTAAAGACAGATAACACTTCTCCAGATTCAATCACTTGTCCAAGTTCCATAACAGCTACCTTATGACAAATTTTTCGAATCACATTCATCTCATGAGTGATCAGGACAATTGTCAAATCTAATTTTTGGTTAATATCTAATAATAAATCAAGGACTTCATCTGTGGTTTGAGGATCTAAAGCACTTGTCGCTTCATCACATAGAAGAATTTCAGGTTCATTAGCTAACGCTCTTGCAATACCGACTCTTTGTTTTTGCCCACCTGACAACTCGTTAGGAAATGCTTTTTCTTTTCCTTCTAAACCAACTAATTTAATTAACTCTTCTGCTCTTTTTACCCGCTCTTCTTTTGGTACTTTACTCAACTCAAGAGGAAGTAAAATATTATCAATAACAGTTCTTGACCAAAGTAAATTAAAATGTTGGAAAATCATCCCAATTTTTTTCCTAAAATCTCGTAACTCTTTTCCTTTTAGTTGATTCACATTTTTGTCGTTAATAACAACTTCGCCTGATGTTGGACTTTCTAAATTATTTAACAAACGGATTAAGGAACTTTTTCCTGCTCCTGAATAACCGATAATGCCAAAAATTTCACCTTTTTCAATCGTCAAATTGACTTGATTGACTGCTGTTACTTGTTTTTGTTTTGTTTGATATGTTTTAGATACATTCTTTAATTCAATGATGCTCATATTAATTCCTCCTCATTTGGATAACAAAAAAAGCTCCCGTCCTTTATTTACTTTTCAAATAAAAGTAAACAAAGGACGACAGCATTGATCGTGTTACCACCTTTTTTTGTTATCACCTCACAGCAATAACCTCACCCAGTACGCAAGAAATAATTTCTCTGAATACTGTTGTCCGATAACGGGAACTCCCGAAAAAAGTTAACGAATCGCTCACTTTTTTTATGCTCAAAGACCATATTCCATTTTCTTCCAGTTCCTCTTTCCCACCAGCCGAGGTCTCTTGATACTTTTCGAAAATGTACTCTTCTTCTCAACGCGATAATTTATTGATATCAGAATAACAAATAAAAAAAGAGGTGTCAATTATTTTTTTATAAAAAAATGAAAATAAGAGATAATTCTCTCATTTTCATTTCATTTTTTAACAACAAGTTCAATAGCTTCTTTGATTTTTTCTTCTTTTTCATCTTCACTTAAATCGTCCATTGCTAGACAATCCTTCAAATTTTCAGCAACAATCACACCAATCGCTCGATCAATACTTGAGCGAATCGCTGAAAGTTGAATGACCACGTCTCGACAATCTTTGTCTTCTTCTAGCATTTTTAAAACACCACGAATTTGTCCTTCACTTCTTTTCAGTCGATTCTCTATTTTTTTCTTTGTCTCCTTTGACCCCGTCACAAGCTTATCCTCCTAAACTTATTTTTACCTTATTTTAGCCGTTAACTGCTTGATAAAGCAAATAGGAACCATCTAAATTTTTCACTTTAAAGCCATGTTGTAATAGCATACGTTGCGCGATGTAACTTCTTTGACCACTATGACAACTTAAAATAATCTCTTTGTCTTTAGGTAACTCAGACATGCGACTTCTTAATTCATTTAAAGGTAGGTTGATAAAACCCGGGATACTGCCGCGACTAAACTCATCTTTTGTTCTCACATCAACTAAGTAGGCGCCTTGTTCTTGAGCCTTTTCTAATTCATGAAGTTGAATATTTTCAGCTACATTCTCCATAATATTTAGAGCTGTATAACCAGCCATGTTAACAACATCTTTGGCAGAACCAAAAGGAGGCGCATAGGTTAATTCTAACTCTGGTAAGTCTTCCACAGTTAAATTTCCTTTAATTGCTGTTGCTAAGATATCTATTCGCTTATCAACTCCATCAGGACCAACCCCTTGAGCACCATAAATTTCACCCGTTTTTGGATTAAACAATAGTTTCAAGAAAATAGTACTTGCTCCTGGATAATACCCTGCATGGTTTTTACCATCTACATGAATTACATGAAAATCATAGCCTAGTTGATTTAATTGTCTTTCTGTTAAACCAGTTGACGCAATCGATTGGTTAAAGACACGAACAATCGCTGTTCCGATACTGCCTTTATTTACTCGTTTCATTCCTGCAATCACATCAGCTACTTGACGTCCTTGTCGATTAGCTGGTGATGCTAGAGCTATCATTGTATCTTCTTTTGTAATTTGATTGGTAACAATAATCGCGTCTCCTACTGCATAAATATCCTTAACTGACGTTTCATAAGAGTCATCTACTAAGATTCCCCCACGCATACCTAATTCAACACCAGCTGTTTGCGCTAACTCATTTTCAGGTCGAACGCCAACGGACAAAATAACTAAGTCTGTTTCAATTTCTTCCCCTGAATCCAATACTAGTTTCTTGCCCTCTTCTTTGAATGCAACAACACTTTTTCCAGTTAACACCTTTAAGCCGTTTGCTTGTAGCTCATTTGTAATAAAAGCTGCCATCTCATAATCAACCGTTGGTAAAACATGAGGTGCCATTTCGATAATTGTTACCTCAATCCCCACTTTAGCTAAATTTTCAGCCATCTCTAACCCAATAAAACCAGCACCAATGACTACTGCTTTTTTTGGTTTGTCCTTTTCAAGTGACGTCATAATTTTATCTACATCGGGAACATTTCTTAATGTAAAAACATTTTTTGCCTCATCAATTCCTTCAAAAGGTGGAATAAATGGTTTTGCTCCTGGTGATAAAATTAATTTATCATAACTTAATTCGTAAACACCATTAGCATCTTGTACAGTTACAGTCTTTTCTTTTCCGTCTATCTCTGTTGCTTCTGAGTAAGGTCTAACATCTAAATTAAAACGAGCTTTTAGCTTTTCAGGTGTCTGAACAAGTAAATCTTCTCTTTGGCTTATTTCACCAGATACATAGTAGGGTAATCCACAATTAGCAAAAGAAACATAAGGTCCTTTTTCAAGAATAACAATTTCCATCTGCTCATCTAAACGTCTTAAACGAGTTGCAGCTGACATCCCACCTGCAACGCCACCAATAATCACTGTTCTCATCTTATTTACCTACCTTTAATTGTTTTGTCCAACGCATCATACCACCATCAATATTATAAGCGTCAAATCCTTTATCATTTAAGAATTTAGCAGCTTGTTTACTTCTTGCTCCTGAATGACAAATTAAATAAATTGACTTTTTGGTTTTGGGTTGATAAGAAGCTATTTTATCTAAAGGAATATTTTTAGCCTTTGGAATATGACCTTGACTAAACTCCATTTCACTCCTGACATCAATCAATTCGATGGGTTGTTTTAACTTTTCTTCTAACTGTTGGATTGAAATACTAGGTACTTTTTTAAATAGAAACATGACAAACCTCCATTACTTTTATAAACCTAATATACCCCCTACCCTATAAAAAGAAAAATAATATGCTCACATTATTCAAAGTATTTAATTTTTTAATCGTATTAGAACCTCTTCTAATTCTTTTTCTAACGCTTGTTTCTTAGTTTCATCTCCAGGTAAAGATAACTGCGACAGTAAAGAGGTTTTTCTCATTTCTAAAATCATTTTATCTTCTTTTTTCTTTTCTCGTTTAAGCGGTCTTGCCTTTTCAAAGGTTTTTACTATTTTTCTATCTTTAATTTCCAACACATTATCAGCAACAGCCTTAACGAAATAACTATCATGACTAACAAATATAATCGTACCTTGATACGATTTAAGTGATTCTTCTAAAACGTTTAAAGACTCAATATCCAAATGGTTAGTTGGCTCATCTAAAATCAAGACATTACTCTCACTTAAAATCATTTTGGCAATGGCAACTTTAGTTCGCTCTCCCCCACTAAGGACGTTTACTTCCTTTTTGACAGCCTCACCTCTAAATAATAAATGGGCTAACAAGTCTCTTGCTGCTTGAGGCTCATAGATTGACGTTTCCTGAACGTTTTTCAGTACCGTAGAAGATTCATCCAATTGATTAAACGACTGGCTAAAATAGGCAAATTTGGCTTTTTCTGACACCGTTAACTGAGCCTCTTTATTTAGGATAGCTTTTAATAAAGTTGTTTTGCCTACACCATTGCTTCCTATTAATGCTGTCTTTTTCCCAGTAGGAATTTGAAATTGACTATCCAACAGTAGTTTCTTATTTCCCACAGACAAATTAAAAGTTGTTGCTTCAATTACTTGTTTCTTATGGATAACTTGACCTTCTGCAAACGGAATAACTAACTGCTTTTCTTTTCGAGGTTTTTCAATTCTTTCTAATTTATCTAACCTCGTTTCAATGGCTAACGCTTGTTTAGATAAAGCTTTTTTAGCAGTCTGACCTTTTCCTCTTTTATGAAGTCTCGCTTCAGAGTTTCCCATCCTTTTGGGAGCTTTCTTGATACCTGAACTTTTATCGTGTAACTCTTGAATCGAGCCTTCTAAACGATTTTTCTCTTGGACATAATTATCATACTTTTTAGCGTATTCTTTTTCTTCAACTTCTTTTTGAGACAAGTAATTATCATAGTTTCCAGGATATAATCTAACACTTCCGTTATCTATTTCTAAAATACTATCACTTACTTGATTTAAAAAATCTCTGTCATGAGAAACGGTTAAAACCAGTCCTTTAAAATGACCTAGTTCTCTTATTAAATAAGCACGACCTTCTGAATCCAGATGATTAGTTGGTTCATCTGCTAATAAAATATCACTGTAATGGGCTAAACTCTCTCGTATTTTTTCCTTTGTTTGTTCTCCACCGCTTTTTTGACTATCTTCTTTTAAGAATTGATCAATAACAGTTACTTCACCAGAACAATTAATAGAACCTTCATCCACTTTGACTTTTCCTTCAATCATTTTAAGAAGCGTTGTTTTCCCGCTTCCGTTCTTCCCAACAATCCCAATTCTTTCACCATCACCTAACGTTAGATCAGGTATATCAATTAATAATCTTTCTCCAATGTATTTCTTTACTTGATTTATTTTTATAGACATAAAAAAACATCCTTTCGCTTACGAATGGATGCTTTTATCTTTTATATATACAAAAACAGCACAAAGAAATAGAAAAAATTCCATTCTTTGCTTTTTTAGTATAGGTAAAAAGGGTATACTCATCCACTCATAATTTTTTTATTTTTCAAAAAATTAGTTAGCGAATGATTTCCACATAGTTAACTTACCTATCCCTTTCTTAGATTCGCCATCATAATATCAAATATCTTTTAAGATTTCAACTATAAATCCCTTGATTAGTGACATTTATTTGATAAAATGATAATGTTAAACATATGCACTGCATGAAGAAAGGAAGTTTCAAATGTCTTCATTTACATCAAAAACCGAGGAACGTCATTATTATGAAACACAAGTTTCTGAACAAGAATTTTTAAACTGGTATAAACAACAACATTTTCCTACACAAGATATGCCATCTGTCACTGTTGACATGGTTCTATTTTGTTACAATAAAGAAATGGATGATTTTAAAGTACTTTTGATTAAAAGAAATACCCACCCTTTCCAAAATTCATGGGCCTTACCGGGAGGGTTTGTTCAAAAGGGAGAAGCAACTTCTGATAGTTGTATTAGAGAGACGAAAGAAGAAACAAATGTGTCTATTACAAGAAGTCACATTGAGCAACTCCATACCTTCAGTACACCTAACCGGGACCCTCGTGGCTGGGTGATTACAGTCAGCTACTTAGCCTTTATTGGCGAAGAACCATTAAAAGCTGGTGATCAAGCATCTGATGCGTCATGGTTTTCATTAGAAAGAAAAGGAAATCTTCTTTACTTAAAGAATCCTGATGAATCAGAGATTGTTCTTAATATTGAAACAGGTGAGTCTCTAGGAAAAGAAACGTTAGCATTTGACCACTCAGAAATTATTATTAAAGCTTTTAACCGTGTCTGTAATAAAATGTACCATGAACCACAAATCTTGCGCGTTTTAGGAAATCAGTTTACAATTACAGAAGCAAGAAAAGTTTATGCTAAGTTTTTAGGAGTCAATTATAGAGAAATTGACCACTCAAACTTTAAGAAATCTATGTTACCTTTTTTTAAGGAAATTGGCGAAAAACCTACTGGGGTTGGCCGTCCTTCAAAAATCTACGAATTACACTTTTAAGCTTTTATTCTATTAGAAAGAAGTGAGGATTTTATGCAAAAAATAATTTCATCAACTGATGGTTCTCCCATCTTTTACCAAACAATTGGCAGCGGTGAACCACTCTTTTTTATTCATGGTAATAGTGGTAGTCATCAATATTTCAAACGCCAAGTGGATTATTTTAAACAGCATTATCAGCTCATTCTGATGGATACAAGAGATCATGGCTATTCAAAAAATAATGCCAATAAATTAACCTTTGGTCAGATTATGAATGATATGAAAGTCATCTTAAATAATGAAAAAATTAAACAAACTGCTTTGTTTGGATTTAGTGATGGAGCAAATATTGCCTTAACGTTTGCAGCTCATAATCAAAAATTCGTTAGTAAAATGGTACTTGTTTCACCTAATATTACGTTTAACCAGCTCACTCCTACTCAAAGAGTTTTATCAAATAATTTGTACTGGATGGCTAAAAACGTTTTACGATCTGAAAAAAAATCAAGAGTTTTTCAATTAGCTAGAAAAGACTTACCCATTTTACCGGAACAAGCAAAACACATTGAAGTCCCTTCTTTATTTGTATTAGGAGACCATGACATTGTTAAACCTGAAAAATTAGGCTCATTTGTCAAAAAACTCCCTAATGCTACCTTAGAAATCATCAAGAATTGTGGACATTCTGTTCCAAGACTAAAACCAGAGCAACTAAATAAACTCAGTTTAAATTTCTTAACAAAAAATGCCGCTCAGATTTAATAATCTGAAGCGGCATTTTTGCTAAATATGATAGTGTTTGTGACGTTTAATTTCTTCTTCTACTTCTTGAGTCATTCGTTCAGTTGTTTCTTCATCCCAATTATAATACTGACTCATATAATTAATAACTGCCTCTTTTGTCTCTAGACATCTATTAATGTTAAAGAGCATCATACTACTTCTTCTAAGTAGAAAATCAATTGGATGTAATACCATTTCTTCTTCTAAGCCGTAACGAAGCATAGCGTATGTTTCATCATCTAAATTCGTTTCATTTGTTTCCATTAAATAATCATAAACTTTAGTCACATTAGCACCATAACGATGAGTTAATCTGATTGCTACATCTTCTGGTAAGTTGTAGTTTTCAGTTCCAATTCGGATACCATCTCTTAAAAATTCATCGAAACCAAGGCTACCACCAACTTCTCCACCAGATAGAACTTGATATTTTGTTTGACATGAAATGTACTCAGCCTCGTGGTCCTTCGCCATATCTTTTAAGACTTTATCAACAATTTCTTCTGCCATTTTACGGTAACCAGTTAACTTACCTCCAGCAATAGAATAAAGACCTTTTTCTGAAACAAAGATTTCATCACGTCTTGAAATTTCAGAAGGATCTTTTCCATCTTCATGAATTAAAGGTCTCACTCCTGCCCAAGCAGACTCCACATCATCAATTGATAATGGTTCAATATCAAACATTTGATTGACACCATTAATAATATAAGTCACATCTTCTCGCTTGATTTCAGGTTCAGCTGGATTTTTTTCATAGAATGTATCTGTTGTTCCGATATAAACTTTATTTTCCCTTGGAATAGCAAACATCATTCTACCATCGTTAAAAGGTGTATCAAAGTAAATTGAGTTTGAAATTGGGAATTTAGCACTATCGACTACAACGTGAACGCCTTTTGTTAAATGAAGGAATTTTCCTTTTTTAGAATTGTCCATCTCTCTAATTTTATCTACCCAAGGACCTGCTGCATTGATGACACGTTTTGCATAAATACGGTATTCTTTTTGATTAATCGTATCTAAAACAGTTACACCAATAATCTTTCCTGTCGTGTTGCTATAAAGAAGTTTAATCACTTTTGCGTAGTTCGCAATTAAGCCTCCCAATTCATTTGCTTTTTTGATAGTTTCAAGCGTTAGTCGACTATCATCAGTTCGATACTCAACATAAACACCAGTTCCTTTTAAGCCATCTTTTCTTAAATAGGGTTCTCTTTCTAACGATTCTTCTTTATCTAACATAAATTTACGTTCATCTTTTTTTACTCTAGCTAGTCGGTCATAGATATCTAAGCCAATTGAAGTTGTAAAAGAACCAAATGTGCCTTTTGCATAAAATGGTAAAACCATTTTTAAAGGAGTTGTCACATGAGGTGCATTTTCATAAACAACTGCTCTTTCTTGACCCGCTTCAGCAACTGTTTTGACATCAAACTGTGCTAAATATCTTAATCCGCCATGAACCAATTTTGTTGAACGACTTGATGTGCCAGATGAAAAGTCTCGCATTTCAACCAACCCAACATCTAAACCACGTCCTACACCATCTAAAATAATTCCTGCCCCAGTGATACCTCCACCAATAACTAAAACATCCAGTTCATTGCGGGACATTTCTTCTAAGTGTTCTATTCTTTCTTTATTTGAAAATAACATAAAACCCCTCCTAGGCGACTTTTAGTATATAAAACGTTTACAACTATTATTTTAACACACATCATTTTTTTTTTACTAGAATTTGTTTAAAAACCACAAGAAAACGTTTACATTCAAGTTTTTTATGATAGCATGAAAATAGATATTATCAAAGGAGGTTGTTATTTTGGATTGGTTAATTTTATTTCAAATTTTTATCATTAATTTCACGTACATTACCCTAAATACCATTCGTTTCATGTTAACAATGAAAGGATATCGAGTGATTGCCCCACTTGTTAGTATGGTGGAAATCACCATTTACATTGTTGGTTTATCCCTTGTATTAAATCACATCGATAGTCCACTAAACATCTTTGTTTATGCACTTGGGTACGCTGTTGGAATTAGTGTTGGCATTCGAATTGAAGATTACTTAGCACTTGGCTACATCATGGTAACAGCCATTATTCCTGATGATGATTTAAAACCTATTTTAAGTGCAGAAATTAGAAATGCTGGTTACGGGGTTACCAAGAGTTATGGAGAAGGAAAAGATGGTCGTCGTGTTATTTTAGAAATCCTAACACCAAGAAAAGATGAACGAGCTCTATACAAACTAATTAAAGAATTGGATGAACGTGCTTTTATTATTTCTCATGAACCTAAATACATATCTGGTGGTTTCTGGACCAAAAAAATTAGAAAAAAAGCAAAATAAATGACAAAAAATCACAAAAACTTTTTTAGTTTTTGTGATTTTTTTATTTTGACTAACAAACTTTTTTTAATAACCTTTATTGATTTTGTTTTGAGTGCTCTTCAATTAGTTGAGCAGATTCTTCAATTGATTTATTTTCTACATTAATAACAGTTGCCCCTAATTTTTGATACAACTCTTGAGAAAATTTCAATTCTTCTTTGATTCTCTCCAATGAAACATAAGAAGAACTACCTGTCAGACCTAATGACACTAGACGAGATTGTCTAACTTTTCTAATATACTCTGGATCAGCTGTTAAACCAATGATTCTTTTTCCATCAACTTGGAATAACTCTTTTGGAATCGGAACTTCTGGAATTAGTGGCAAGTTTGAAACTTTAAATGAACGGTTTGCTAAATACATACTTAATGGTGTTTTAGACGTTCTTGAAATTCCTAAAATCACTATATCAGATTTAGCAAATCCCTTAGGATCTTTTCCATCATCATAACGAACAGAAAACTCAATCGCCTCCACACGATTAAAGTAATCCTCATCCATTTGATACAAGGTTCCACTTTTATGAGTTGGTGTTGTTTGTGTTCTTTCTGAGATAATATTAACGAGTGGCGACATATAATCTACGTGCTCTAAACCAGTTCTTCTTGAAAAATCCGCACATAATTGGTTCAGTTCTTCGTCAACTAAAGTAGTAACAACAATCGCTTTTTCTTTCAGCGCATCTGCCAATATATTTGTTAAAACTTCCTTTGAATCCACAAATGGAAATTTTTTTACCTCGTAATCAGTTAAATCTGGAAATTGAGCTAAAACCGCATTAATTACGCGCTGTGCTGTTTCTCCAATCGAATCTGAAATAACAAACATTCTAACTTGTCTATAGTGTTTTTCTCTTAATTTATTCATTAGTTTCTTTCGCTCCCCATTTTTATAAAGTGTTCCATAATGCGTGTTTTAGAAATTTTTCCAATTACTTTTTTAGATCCCTTGATCTCAACTACTGGTAGTGAATCTACCTCATGCTTAGTTAGCAATCGACCAGCTTCTAAAACGCTCATCTCTGGATAACTTACAATGATATTTGGCATTCTTGTCATAATAACTGCAACAGATAAATCATTGTCTTGATTATTTAGTAAACTTCTAAGCAAATCTTTTCTTGAAACCAATCCAATTAAATCACCTGTTGTTTCATCCGTTACATACAATGAACCACTATCATACATAAACAATGAGGTTGTTGCATCTCTCACTGTTGTTTTAGGAAACACGATAATACTTGGTGTCATCAGCGCTTCAACTTTTGTTTCAAATAATTGTTCATGAAGCAATGGCTCAAAGCTTAATCCTGAGTAAATATAGCCAACTTTAGGACGAGCATCCAACACACCCGTCATGGTTAAGACGGCCAAATCACTTCTTAGGGTAGGCTTTGTTAACCCTAAAGATTCAGCAATTTTATCACCACTAATAGGTTCATTTGCTTTCACAATTTCAATAATCGCTTTTTGACGTTCACTTAATTCCATCTTTTCGCCTCATTTTTACTTATTTTTCAATCGAATAGCACTTTGAGCTGCTGCAAGGTAAGCAACTGGTACACGGTATGGCGAACATGAGACATAATCTAATCCTAACTGATCAAAGAACTCGATTGAAAGTGGGTCTCCTCCAAGTTCCCCACAAACACCAATTTTCATATTTGGTTTTGTTTGTCTTGTCTTTTCAACAGCGATTCTAATTAATTCTCCTACTCCACTCACATCTAATGTTTGGAAAGGATCGACTGGTAATATGCCACCTGCCACATATTGATTAATGTATTTAGCTGCATCATCACGAGAAAAACCAAATGTCATTTGAGTTAAATCATTTGTTCCAAAACTAAAGAAATCTGCTTCTTTAGCTAAATCATCAGCAATTAGACAAGCTCTTGGTAATTCAATCATCGTACCCACTGTGTATGAAACTGTTGCTTTTTCAGTAGCAATAATTTGCTCGATATGTGCTTCAATTTTTTCTTTCAATAGACGTAATTCTCCGTCCATTCCCACCAATGGTATCATAATTTCAGGTGCTACGTCTAATCCGTTTTCATTCTTAAGAGCAATAGCGCTTCGAATAATAGCCTCTGCTTGCATGATGTATAGTTCTGGATAAGTAACTGCTAAACGGCAACCACGATGGCCTAGCATAGGATTAATTTCATGTAATTCATTAATTCTACCATTTAAAAATTCATAACTAATTCCCATCTCTGTTGCAACGCGTTCAACGTCTTGTTGTTTACTTGGAACAAACTCATGTAAAGGTGGATCTAATAAACGAATAACTGTTGATTTGCCTTCAATCGTTGAGAATATTTCTTTAAAATCATCAATTTGATAAGCTAAAATCGTTTCTAATGCTTTCGTTCTTTCTTCTGATTTTTGAGAAATAATAAAGCGACGCATTTCAATCAATCTTTCTGGTGCAAAGAACATATGCTCTGTTCTAACTAAACCAATACCACTCGCATCAAATGCGATTCCTGTTTTGATATCTGATTTAGTTTCAGCATTCATTCTAATAGCTAAACGTGAAAACTCTTTAGACCAAGCCATAATTGTTTCAAAGTCTTCATTTTTCTCAGATAATGTTAATTCAACTTCACCTACATAAAGATCACCATTTGTCCCATCAACTGAAATAACGTCGCCTTCATGTAATTCACCATTTGGGTATTTAACGATTTTTAAGAATTCATCAATTTCTAACTCACTACAACCTGCTACACAACAAGTACCCATTCCTCTAGCTACAACAGCAGCATGAGATGTCATCCCACCACGACTAGTTACAATGGCTTCACTGACAACCATTCCACCAATATCTTCTGGTGATGTTTCTTGACGAACTAAGATAACTTTTTCACCTCTGTCTGACCATTCTTTAGCAGTTCCTGCGTCAAAGCAAATTTTACCTGTTGCTGAACCTGGACTTGCTGGTAAACCAACTGACGAAATTTTATCTGCTGTTTTTAAAGCTTCTTCTACGAACACTGGGTGAAGAAGTTGATTAACTGATTGAGGGTCTAAACTTAAGATTGCCCCTTCTTTTGTTTTCAATCCTTCTTCTACTAAATCAACAGCAATTTTAAAGGCAGCATGAGCTGTTCTTTTACCATTACGCGTTTGAAGTAAGTATAATTTTTGATTTTCAATCGTAAACTCAATATCTTGCATATCACCATAATGTTTTTCAAGAAGCTCTCCCATTTCTAAGAACTCTTGATAAATTTCAGGCATAGACTCTTTTAATTCAGAGATTGGAGATGGTGTTCTGATTCCTGCTACAACGTCTTCTCCTTGAGCGTTAATTAAATACTCTCCAAATAATTTATTTTCTCCTGTTGATGGGTTTCTAGTAAATGCAACCCCTGTTCCACTTTGATTACCACTATTACCAAAGACCATTAGCTGGATGTTAACTGCTGTTCCTAAGTCATCTGCAATATTATGCAATTTACGGTAAACTTTAGCACGCTCATTATTCCATGAACTAAATACAGCAATCACTGCTGCAAATAACTGTTCTTTTGGATCTTGTGGAAATTCTTGTTTCTTAATTTCTAAATAAATTCGTTTGTATTCATGAACAATTTCTTTTAATTGCTCTGCTGTTAAATCAGAATCTAATTGAACACGATGTTTTCTCTTATAAAACTCTAAGAAATTTTCAAAATGTGACGTATCAATACCATAAACAACATCACCAAACATTTGTAATAATCGACGATAACAATCATAAGCAAATGTTTCATCTTCTGTAATCTCTGCTAAGTGTTTCACGTTTTCATCATTCAATCCTAAATTTAAAACCGTATCCATCATTCCTGGCATTGAAAATTTAGAACCACTACGGACAGATAGTAACATCATGTTTTCTTTACTGTTAAATGCTTTTCCAGATTCTTCTTCTAATTGTTTTAAGTAAGCTTCAATTTCTTCTTTTAATTCATCAGTAAACTGACGACCATTATTTAAATAATCCATGCAAGCTTCCGTCGAGATGGTAAATCCGTTGGGTACCGGTAATCCTAATCGGGTCATTTCAGCAAGGTTTGCGCCCTTACCACCCAAAAGCCCTTTCATTTCTGCATTACCTTCTTTAAAACTGTAGACACGCTTTGTCATGAGTCATCCTCCAAATATCATATTTAAGTATAAACGCATTATATAATACGTCTTATATAATTTCAATAGGACATCTTATATAATTAAAGATAGGTCTTATAAAGTTGAACTTCATTTAAAGACAAACTAGTTACATAACCTGATTTAAACTGTTTTTATCTTTTCAATATTAAAAATTAAGAAATTGATTAAAAAAAAGAAACCAACCTCCGTTAGTTTCTTTTAGAATGATTTTTATGCTTTTTCTTTTTTCTTTTTTTCTTGTTTTGACTAGCTATTTTTTGCTGCTTATCAAAACTAATTTTTTGAAGTAACAAGCTAATAAGGTGAACAATAAAAAAAGTCAGACAATAAGCACTTGCTAAAGATAAAAAAGGTTTTGGAAATAGAAAATAGGTAAACAAAAAACTTAAAATTAACACAATGCTACTACTTAATAGGTAATGAAAAAAAGAGAGTCTATTCTTTTTCTTCACATTTCCTCTTTTTTTAAGAAAGAATTTTTTTATTATTCGTAATACTCCTAAAGAAGCTAAAGCTGAAAAGAAATAGGTTAAACTAAAAAAAATTAAGTAATCTGTTGATTTTGCTGAACCTTTCATGGTTGCTAAAATAAACAACAGTATCCTATTGGTTGTAACTGTTAAAAAAATAATATTTTCTGCTACAATTGCAGAAGTCATTGTAAATAAAGTTAATATTTTTTTATTTTTCTTATCTCTTTTGTCTAACCAAAATATAATAACAGCCAAAACAACTATGAATTGAAGAACTCCTAAACCAAGTAATAAGTTCATTGTTTTCATCATACTTGTCATTATCGGCCTTGTAAGGACAGTTTCATTTAACAAATTATTCATCATTATTTCTTCTCTCAATTCTCTAAATATTTTCCTTTCTTAAGATTACCTTAATTAATAACTTGCTTCAATACAAATCTAGTATAAGAAAAAAGTTTGACTCAAAAAGTCAAACTTTCTCTATCTTTCTATACATGTTTCATTTGATTATTTTCTACATCAAATACTTTTTCAACTAAACCATCATAGAATTCTGGCTCATGGGATACTACTATTAAAGTACCTTCATAATCTTTCAAAGCACGTTTCAAGCCATCTTTTGTTCCCTGATCTAAATGGTTAGTCGGCTCATCTAAAATAAGGAAATTGCTTTTTTTGAGCGTTAAACCACAAAGTTTAACTTTAGTTTGCTCTCCCCCACTTAGTTGATCTAAAGCTTTAGTTACATTATCATCTACTATCCCACTTCTTGAAAGATAACGTCTGACTTCTTTATTGTTTAATTTAGGATACAGTTCTTTAATCCAATCAAATGCTGATTGATGTGGATTTGACCAATGTAAATCTTGAGAGAAATAGCTAATTTTAGCTTCTTTAGATAATTCAATCTCTCCATTTATCGCTGGTATTTCGTGGATTAATGTTTTTAGTAAAGTTGATTTACCGATTCCATTAAACCCATTAATAGCAATTTTTTCACCGTTTTGAACAAGTAAGTTAATCGGTGGTAATAAAGCTTTCTTGCCATAACCAATTTCTAATCGTTTTGTTTCTACTACTAAATTACCGTGAGAAGCTGTATACGGAAAATGAAAATGACCTGGTTTAGGTGAAACAAGAGGCGTTAAACGCTCCATTCTATTTAATTGTTTTTCACGACTTTTGGCCATCGTAGAACGACTTCCTGCTTTATATTTACGAATATAATTTTCTAGTTTATCAATTTCTTTTTGTTGCTTTTCGTACTCTCGATGTAAATGTTCTTGTTGAGCTTCTTTTTGTTTCATTGCTGCTTCAAAATTACCACTATATTTAGTTAATGTTTGAAATTCAATATCACAAATACAATTTGTTACTCGATTCAAAAAATCACGGTCATGGGAAATAACAATATAGCTGTCTTCTAGTTGATTTAAGTAATCAGATAACCATGTTATATGTTCAACATCCAAATAGTTAGTCGGCTCATCTAAAAGAAAAACATCTGCTTTTTCAAGTAATAGTTTAGCTAGTGAAACTTTAGAACGTTGACCACCACTTAAAGCTTCAACTTCTCTATCTAATCCTAAAGCACTAATGCCAAGTCCTGTTGCTACTCTTTCAATTTCAGTTTCAATGTTATAGAAATCATTATTTTCTAATGCTTCTTGATACTGTCCAATTTCTTCCAAAAGAGCATCATCATAGTTTTCTGCATAAGTGATGTAAAGTTCTTGGATTTTATCATTCATCTCATATAAATGACTAAAGGCTTTCTTTAGATAATCAAAGATAGTGTCTCCTTCATTATAAGTTAATTGCTGCTCTAGATAAGAGATTCTTAGGTTATTTTGCCAAACAATCTGACCTTCATCAGGGAGAATTTCACCTTGAATCATCTTAAGTAACGTTGATTTGCCGGCTCCATTTTTCCCAGTCAACCCAAGATGTTCTCCTTTGTTTAATCTTAAAGAACTATCCTTATATAGTACTTTATCTGGTAATTCATAATTTAAATCTGTAATTGTTAATATACTCATTCTTTTTTCCTTCTTTCTACAAATCAAAAGAGGTCAACCGTTATTGTGGCTAACCTCTCTACTTCTATCCTAGACAAAAATAGAGAAGACGACTGAAACATGTCCCTCAATCGTCCTCTCCACAATCACTACTAGAATAGAAGCATCACAAAATAAGACTAATCATTTAGTCTATTTTTCCACTGCTTATTCTAAAATAGTGATGAAGAAATTTCTCTTTAAGCTCTGAACGTATGCTTCACCTATTTCATATGTCCAGAGCAAATTCGTCTAATCAAGACCATTATACTCACCCTTAATATTGTTAAAAGAAATATAACATACTAGAAAAAAAACGTCAAACCATGTATATGCTACATTTCTTTACCATCGTTATCAGTTTGAATATATTCCTCTAAAATAATTGAACTTTTGATTTTCCCTATTTTTTTCCATTTTCCTAGAATTACTTTCATTTCATCTATATTAGGTGCAACAGCTTTAACAAAATATTCTACTGTTCCACTTAGAATATAAAATTCAAGTACACTTGGTTCACCTTTAAAATAATTCAATGCTTCTTCTGCAGAAAAACGACAATCACTTATTTCAGTGAAAAAACAAATTTTTTCTTCTCTAAATTTTTTCCCTAATTTAATTGTAAATTGATCAATCACACCGTTTTCAACTAAGCGCTCAATTCTTTCTTTCACACTAGGCCGACTCATATTAACTTCCTTTGAAATTGCAACAATTGACATTCTAGCATCCTTTTTCAAAAGACTTAAAATCTCATTATCCACTTCATCCATTTTAATCAATTGCTTTTGCCTCCTAAATCAACTTATATACATTTCATTTTATTTCTTCTCTTTATTCTAAAGTATTTTAGTTGCAAAATGAAGGTTTTTGCTTAAATATCTTTACTTTTGTTAATTATACGGATGAGATATCTTTTTTTAGTTCTTCTTTTTTCATTCATTTTTTCTTAAAATATATATATATACTTTTATTTTAATACTTTGCTCTTAAATGATTTTATGTTTGTCACTTTAGTCAACGTTGTCGTGATAGGGGGTTATTAAATTGAAAGCGGATTCAAACAAAAAATTTTTTTTACTTTATATTGGAGGTGTATTAGTTACTTTAAGTCAGTTGAAGGTTGTTCCGATAATGACTGATTTATCTGATTATCTATCTAAACCTATTTCAAGTTTATCCTGGATTATGTCTATTTTTACTATTTCAGGTATTTTCTTAGCTATTCCTGGTGGGATGATTATTAGTAAAATTGGATCAAAAAAACTCATTGTCTCATTAATGGGCTGCTTATTTTTAGGAAATATTCTAGGCTTTTTTACTTCAAGCTATTTTATTTTATTAATTACAAGAGCCATTGAAGGTATTTCATTTTCAATGATTGTTATGACAGGTATTGTTCTTATCAATCGATGGTACGATGAGGATAGTCGAGGTGTTCCAACCGGTCTTTGGGGAACTTTCTCAGCTTTCGGATCAATGGTTGCTATGAATGCTTTTGAACCATTAGTTAACAAATTTGGTATCAAATCCCCATGGCTTTTCTTAGCGATTCTCTCTTTAGTTATGATGCTTATTTATCAATTTGCTTTTGAAGATGATAGTAAGTTTATAGAGAATGAACCAACCATTCAAAAAACAGAAACAGATGTTACTTTAAAAGAAGTAACAAAAAACCCATTAATTTGGCCATTAGCAATCGCCCAAGGTTGTATGGCATTTGTTCTATTTACTCTCATTACCTTGTATCCTCTCATTTTTAAACAACATTATGAGTTAGGTACAGGTATTTCTAATTTCTATACTAGCTTATTCGGTATATTTGGTGTTCCATTTGGAGTTGTTGCAGGTTACTTAATTGATAAAACTAAAAAAGATAATTTAGTTCTAATTTGCTCATTTATTTTTATGACTATTTCTACAATTGGTCTAAATTTTATGGGTAATAATATCGCAAGTATCTTACAACTCTTCTTCATGTCAGCATCAGTAATGGTAGCTTCATCATCAGTTATGATTATTGCTCCAAAAATTGTTAAAAATAGTCGAATGATTGGTTTAAGTATATCTTTTATTAATCTTTTCTACTATCTTGGTGTTTTCTTTGGTACACCAATCATCACTAAAATTGTTGAAAAATTCAGTTGGCCAATGGCGTTTAACTTTTTAACTGTAGTATCAATCATTTCAATTGTATGTTCTTTTATATTTACAAAAAAATCGAAAGAGGGTAACTAAAATGGAAAGAAACTATGAATTAGGAATCGCATTTGCAAACAAAAAGGACCAACAAGATGAACTTTATTCTGTAAGAGAAAACTTCTATATTAAAGAAGATGAAATTTACATGGATGGAAATTCTCTAGGTTTAGCTTCTAAACCTGCAGAAAAAGAATTACTAAATATGATGGAAGAATGGAAAGAAAAAGCGATCGGACTTTGGGATGGCTATTTCCATTTTGGACTTGAGTTAGGTGCTTTAATGGCTCCACTTGTAAATGCAGGTGAAAATGAAATTGTCGTAACTGGAAGCACTACAAGTAATATTCATTCAGCTATTAGTACTTTTTATCATCCTACAAAAGAAAGATATAAAATTTTAGTAGATGATATTAACTTTCCAACAGACCGCTATGCAGTTGACAGTCAAGTAAGATTAAAAGGTTATGAACCTGAAGATGCTGTTAAAGTTGTTAAGAGTCGAGATGGTAGATACATTAATGAAGATGATGTCATCGAAGCAATGACTGATGATGTTTGTGTCATTCTTTTACCTACTGTTTTATACCGTAGCGCTCAAATTGTTGATATGAAAAAAATTACTAAAGCGGCTCACGAAAAAGGCATTTATATTGGATGGGATTTATGTCATGCAATTGGTGCAGTTCAATTCGATTTCCAAGATGTTGATCCAGATTTCGCTATTTGGTGTACTTATAAATATTTGAATGGTGGACCAGGTGCAGTTGCTGGACTTTATATTAATAAAAAACACTTTGACAAATTACCAGGTATTGCTGGTTGGTGGGGTAATAGAGATGACACTCAATTTGCTCTTAAACATGCTTTTGAACATCAAAAAGATGCTAGTGGATGGCAAGTAGGATCATTGAGTATGTTCTCTATGGCACCTTTAAAAGGCTCTCTTGAGTTATACCATCAAGTTGGTATGGAAAAAATAAGAGAAAAATCACTAGATTTAACAGCTTATCTAATGTTTTTAATAGATGAAAGATTAGCTAAATACGGCTTTAGTGTAGGAAATCCTAGAGAAGATGACAAGCGTGGTGGTCATGTTTGTTTAGAACATGATGAAGCCTACAGAATTTGTCAATCATTGAGACAAAATGGCGTTGTTCCTGACTTTAGAGAACCTAACGTTATTCGTTTAGCTCCTATTGCCTTCTATACTTCATTTGCAGAAGTTCATAAAGTTGTAGATATTATTGAAGATATCTACGTAACTAAAAAATATGAAGAATTTAGCAAAACAAGAGGTTTAGTTGTTTAATTAGATAATAAAAAGGATTCTCCCAAAAAGGAGAATCCTTTTCTTATTTCTTAATGTTTAAATTAAGTAAATAATGAAATACTCTCTTCAAACCATAAAATACAAATGGTGCTAAAATCATCATTGGCACATAATAAACCATTAAATGGAAACTAAAAACATTGACCAATGAAAAAATTGATTCAAAGAAAATAAAAATAAGTAAAAATACTGAAAGTAATACACCTATTAATAACCTAATCTGCCAAGTAATTGGTTTAGCTATGTAGTGTAGAGCAATGAAACAAATTAAACCTGTTAACCAAACTGTTACTGTTGATTTTTCATCATAACTCCAATGAAGCATATTACCAACTATTTCAGTCATAACAGTAAAGAATACAACACTAAACCCACTAGCAAGAGCCGGTTCAAATACATTTTTTAAAAACTTTCCCTTTATAGGAGCTGTATTAGGACGTAAAGCTAAAAAGAATGATGGGATACCAACAGTTAAAGAACTAATTGGACTTAATTGAATAGGTTGAAAGGGATAAGGGGATGATAAAAAGATAAACAGAGCTGCCAAAACCATTGAATAAACGGTTTTAGTCAGATATAAAGAAGCAACTCTCTGAATATTATTGATTACTTTTCTTCCTTCAAGAACCACTCCAACCATTGAATCAAAATTAGAATCAAGTAAAACAAAATCCGCAATTCCCTTGGCTGCATCACTACCATTTGACATTACAATACTACAATCTGATTTTTTCAAAGCCAGAATATCATTTACTCCATCGCCTGTCATTCCGACTACATGTCCATCTTTTTGAAGAGCTTCGACTAAACGTTTTTTTTGTTCAGGAGATACACGACCAAAAATTCGATATTCTTTAATTAATTCAGGAATATCTTCATCTGACACTTGGCTCATATCAATTTTTCTGTCTGGATGGGCTACTCCTGCTCTTTTAGCTATTTGGGCAACCGTTTCTGGGTGGTCTCCTGAGATAATACATATATCAACTTCTTGCTCCCTAAAATATTTCAATGTTTGAGGTGCCTCTGGTCTAATTTCATCTTCTAAATAGATAAAACCTAATAAATTTAAATCATTTGGTAAATCGTTACTTTCGATATCTGTCTGACTCTTCGCAACTGCAATAATTCTTAAGCCATGAGCCATTGCTTCTTTCATTTTAGCTATTTGTGCTTCGTTAAATGTTTCAAACAAATATTCTGGAGCTCCCATGTAGAAACTTCCCATTTCTTCAAAAGAGATAGCACTCCATTTTCTTGCTGAAGAAAACGGAATTTGCTTTAAGGGCTGTATTTTTTTTAAAGGACAATTAAAAGCACTCATCAACGCTTGACCTGTAGCATTATCTTCATCTAATCCATGAACAATAGCTCCTACAAGTTCTTCAAACTCTTCGAGACTTAGATTACCTTTTTCAAAAACTTCTTGTTCAACTACTTTTAATTGACCACTAGTTAATGTACCTGTTTTATCTAAACAAAGAACATCTACTCTTGCTAGGGTTTCAATCGAGCCCATCGTTTGAACAAGTACTTTCTTCTGACTAAGTTTAATAACCCCAACTGCTAAAGCGACAGAAGTTATTAAAACCAAGCCTTCTGGAATCATTCCTATCATGGCTGCTGTACTTCCCAAAATTGCTTTATCTAAATGAGCACCGCTTGCAATACTTGTTACCATCAAAAGAGCCCCTACTGGAATAATGATAAAGGTTAAAATTCGAATTAATTTCTTCATCATTAGGATTAATTCACTATAAATTCCTTTAGTTTCTTTTGCTTCTTGAGTTAATTTGTAGGTATAACTTTCACTACCAACTTTTGTTGCTTGCATAATGGCATTACCACTCACAACAAAACTACCTGAAAAAACTTCTGAACCTGGCATTTTTTCAACAGGATCGGATTCACCTGTTAATTGAGACTCATCACACTCAAGACCTTCTGTCTCAACAATAACACCATCTACAATAATTTGTTGACCTCGTCTAATCATAATTAAATCATCTTTAACCACTTCATCTTGAGGGATTTCTATTTTTTCGTAGTTTCTAATAACCCAAGCTTTCGCTTGATTCAAAATAGTCAATGAATCAATATTCCGTTTCGCTCTAATTTCTTGATAAACGCCAATAAAAGTGTTAGAAACTATGACACCTAAAAAAAGTAAATTTTTATAGCTGCCTGTATAAATGATAAAACCAGCAATTATTAAATTAATAAAGTTAAATAGCGTTAAACTATTTTCAGCAAAAATTTGTTTAAAATTTCTTGTTGTAGGAGGAGTTGTGATGTTAGTCTCCCCTCTTGCTTTTCTATTAGCAACTTCATTACTTGTCAGTCCAGGATATTTACTTTTATTATCCATTCACTTACCTCTATTCATTTTTATTAAGAAATGTTGTATGAATACAGATTAAAATCCGAATACAACTCTTTGAAATGACCTGTCTTTCTGACTGCTACAAAATCAAAGCCTGCACTTGGATAAAACTGATTTAAATAAGAAATATCTGCCTTACAATCTAAACGAATAGCTTTACCATTTTGAATTCTCACCCAATTGATAATTTCTTTTAAAAAAATATTTCCATATTTTTTCCCTTTAGCAGTATTTCCAATTGCTACTTTATGAAGATAATAAATGCCTTCTTGTTTATCATCATGCCACAATGATTTATCCCAAAAAATAGGTTCTTGATAAAGATATGCAAGTCCAACAACTTCACCGTTATCTTCCAGAATAATTACCTCATTTTGTTTTATACGTGACATCAACACTGGTTCTTCAACGCCTTCTAGAATATAATTCCATTGTTTTGAACCCTTCTCTTTTAATCTTTCAGCAACTTCTTTTTGAATATTATTTAATTTTTCAAAATCATTTATTTTACTTAATCGAACATTCATATCTATTCCTCGCTTCTTCTTTACTTTAATAAGGTTACCATTTTTACTCCAAATAAAACACGTACTTAAGACTGACTTAGTATAAATTTAATGAAAAAAAGGAAAGAAACCTAATCTGGTTCCTTCCCCTTTTTTATTTAATGAAATGAAATTAACTATTTTCCCATCACTAATTGAGTGATACGTTGAATACAAAAAGAAATATTATCGGTTGCTTCATCTTGTTTCTTCTCAGAAGCATCAAATTTCTCAGTATTAACAGTCAATTGATCTAATTCGATTGAATCGATCATTTCTTGACATCCTTCAACATAGACATCAAAAGCTTTTTCTAATCGTTTATGGATACCCATTACTTTAACAGGTGCTTTTAAAGCTTTAATTTCAGCTAATAAATTTTTATATTTATTAGTTCCATTCAAAAATAATTCATGTGTACTTTTTAACTGTTCTTCAGTTAATTCTGATACTTTTCCATTGTCGATTGCTTCTCTAACCACTTCATAAGATGGATTCATTTCTTCTCCGACTTCTTCAGAAGCTGTCACAATATCATTTATTTTTTGAATATAATAACCTAAATTTGGTTTCTTCAAACTTATCCCTCTTTCTAAAATTACTCTCTTATACATTTTAACTTGTTTTAGGGAAAAGGGAAAGCTTTCTTTAACAAAAAATAACTATTTCTAAAATCCTTCTTTTAGTTTATAGGCTTCATCTATGATAGAATACTCTTTTTCAATACTATTAATAACATTATATTTATCTTCTAACGGAACATTTTGCCCTTTAAAATAATTAAACATCGCTAAAAAGTAACGTCTCTCTAATGAATCAGAAAAGAAGGCTCTATCCAAATTCAAATGAACTGTTTGTCCATCCTTTAAAGTTAACCTTAACTCAAAGAGCTCTCGATTATAGAAATATTGTCTTGGACGATAAGAGACTGTTGTATTGAAACCTTGAAAACCATTATTTCCAAAATAAATTTGCATCTCTTCTATATCTTTATAAGAGACAAACTCCACTTGCCGTGAACCAAACACGCCTAAAATAATTTTAATTGGCTTAGGGATATAATATTTACTCGAATAGTAAAAGATACCTGTTTTAGTTACAGTAAAATAATTATAGTAACGTTTCAAATCAACCATCGCAGTTTCTTGAATCAAACCTCCCATAAGAAGCCCACCAATAACATAGTACCATCCTTCACCTGCATAACTTAATGCAAAGAGACCATTTACTATAAAAAATATTGGCATGAACATCCATCCAAAATAAACCCATTTTGATTTAAATGTTCCATAATCAAAAGGCAGAGGAAACTCTGATTGATTGAGCACTAAATCATCTAATGATAGATCTAGCAATTCACTTAGCCTAATTAAATTTTCAACACTAGGTAGTGCGTCTCCTCTTTCCCACTTTGAAATTGATTGCCTTGAAATATTCATCTGCTCAGCTAAATTTTCTTGAGTCATATCTTTTAGTTCACGGTATTTTTTTATGTTACTTGAAATAATCATGACTGCTCACTCCTTTATAACTAAATAGTAGCATTTACTAAAGAAAAAGTAACGAACTCTTTAGTTGCATTCCCTTTATATCAACGTTTCTATTAAAAAAATAGGATTGAACCTAAATGGTCCAATCCTACTAAATTGATTATTTATAAAGAGTTTTTCGTTGAACAAATTTAACTATTTCAACAATTGGAATAATAGAGAATGAAGCTCCAAAGACAAGTAACCATTGATAAATATCTAAGTTTTCTACTCTAAAGACATCATTGAATCCTGGAACAACAATTGTTGCAGCTAATAAAGCAAATGATAAAAGAACTGCATAGTTAAATGTTTTATTTCTAAAGGCTCCCACTTTAAATAAGGAATCATGAACTGACTTCACATTAAAGGCATGGAATAGCTGAATTAAACCAAGAGTAGCATAAGACATCGTTAACGCATCTGCATGAATCGCATCATAGCCAGAATGAACTGGATGAGAAATAGCGAATAGATAAACGCCTAACGTAATACCAGCTTCTAAAATACCTTGATAAACAATACTACTTAAAACACCACCTGAGAATAAATCAGAACTTCTTCCTCTTGGTTTTAAGTTCATAACGCCTTTTTCAGCTGGTTCTAGACCTAAAGCAATTGCTGGGAATGTATCTGTTACTACGTTAATCCATAGTAAATGAACTGGTAATAATGTATCCCATCCCATCATTGTTGCAATAAATAAAGTTAAGACTTCACCTAAATTGGCTGCAAGTAAATATTGAACTGTTTTTTGAATATTAGAGAATACCTTACGACCTTCTTCAACAGCAATAACAATCGTTGAGAAGTTATCATCTGCAAGAACCATATCACTGGCTCCTTTAGATACTTCTGTTCCTGTGATTCCCATTCCAATACCAATATCAGCTGTTTTAAGTGCTGGAGCGTCATTAACGCCATCTCCTGTCATCGCAACCACTTTACCATCTTGTTGCCAAGCTTTAACGATTCTAACTTTATGTTCTGGAGAAACACGAGCATAAACTGAATATTGTTCAATGCGATTAGCTAATTCTTCGTCACTCATCTCATTTAATTCACCACCAGTAATAACTGCATCATGTTGGCCTTCATTAATGATACCAAGACGAACCGCAATTGCTTCTGCTGTATCTCTATGGTCTCCTGTAATCATAACAGGACGAATTCCTGCACCTTTAGCAACTTTAACTGCGTCAGCTGCTTCTTTTCTTTCAGGGTCAATCATTCCGATTAAGCCAGAGAAGATTAATTCACGTTCTACTGATTCAGATTCTAACGTAACAGGCGCTGATTCTGCTACTTGATAAGCCATCGCCAATACACGTAACGCTTGTTTAGCCATGTTTGTATTATTTGATAAAATTAAATCTTGTTGTTTTTTTGTCATTGGTTTAATTTCACCATTTACATCATAGAATGAACAACGTTTTAATAACTCATCTGGAGCTCCTTTGACAGCAATTAAAAACTTACCATCCAGTTGTTTGTGGACAGTCGTCATTAATTTACGGTCAGAATCAAAAGGAATTTCAGCCACACGAGGCTCTTTTCCTAAAGCATCAGCGACGTTAAGACCATGGTCCATTCCATATTTAACTAAGGCAGTCTCTGTTGGATCCCCAATTAAAGTCCCATCATCAGAAATTTTAGTATCATTACAGAAAGTCATAATTTTTAATGTTTGATTGTCTAAAGCAATAGTCTCTTCTGCTTCAATTGTTTCATTGTTAGAGAAAACTTCCTCTACTGTCATTTGGTTTAATGTCAATGTACCAGTTTTATCAGAACAAATGATATCAGTACTACCTAACGTTTCAACAGCTGGCAACTTACGAACAAGGGCATTTCTTTTTGCCATTTTTTGAGTACCTAAAGCTAAAATAATCGTTACGATTGCTGGTAATCCTTCTGGAATAGCTGCTACTGCTAATGAGACTGATGTTAATAACATATCAATCCAACTTGTTCCACCACGTAACATACCAATACCAAACATGATGACACAGATTGCTAAAATAACAATTGATAAAACTTTACCAAGTTTATTTAAGTTTTCTTTTAGAGGCGTATTTGTTTCGTCAGCTTGAGCTAACATGTTAGCAATTTTACCAACCTCAGTGTGCATTCCTGTTCCGATAACGACACCAATACCACGACCATAAGTCACATTACTGTTCATATAGGCCATATTGATTCTGTCACCAATGCCGATATCTTCATTCGTTAAAACACTAATATCTTTTTCAACTGGTACGGATTCACCTGTTAAGGCTGCTTCTTCTATTTTTAGGGAAGCTGCTTCAATTAACCTCATATCGGCAGGGATAACGTCTCCTGCTTCAAGTAAAACAATATCACCAGGAACTAGTTCGTTACTTTTGATTACTTTAGTTGTCTTGTCCCGTTTAACATTTGCATTTGGTGTTGACATATCTTTTAATGCTTCAATTGCTTCTTCTGCTTTAGCTTCTTGAATCACACCAAAAATAGCCATAATCATGACTACGACAATAATCATAATTGCTTCCACTCTATCTCCCATAGCAAAAGATAAAACAGCAGCCACAAGTAAAATAATAATCATGAAATCTTTAAATTGATCTCCGAATTTACTTAGCCAACTTTTTTTCTTTCCTTCGTCAAGTTGATTATGTCCATAATCTTCTAAACGCTTGTTGACTTCACTTGTTGAAAGACCATCAAGTGTTGTCTCCATTTTGTCGAGTACGCTTGAAACTTCTTCTGTGTAAAAAGCGTCATTCAACTGTTGTTTCCTTTCATCTGCCATGTCGCATTCCTCCTTGATATTTGGCAATAAGGTCAATAAAAAAAGAGACCTATGCATGCCATTTCTAACATACATAAGTCTCACTATTTAAGACAATACCAGAAATATACATTTCATGATGGTGATATTGTCGCGGTTAAAAAAGTTACTTTTTACCGCAAGTTACTCCCTTATGACATGTTCCATTATAGCATTGTTTTTATACCCAAACAATTTATTTACAAATTTTTTTCAATTTTCCATTCATTTTCTTTTGTTTCTTGCTCCATCCCTTGAATAAAGCGTTGTTTAACTAGTGGATAATCAACAGATAGACCTTTAATAAGTCGCTTCATCTCTTCTCTTTTCGTTTTCTTATCAACAGGACAAGGATTAAATATAACTGGTAGTTCTTTTTTCTGACAAAAACGAATAATTGATTTTTCTTCTAAATAAATCATCGGGCGAATAATTGAAACCTCTGTTTGGGTTAAATATGTCATTGGTTCAAAACTTTCCATTCTACCGTGGAATAAAAAATTCATGAAGTATGTTTCAATTGCATCATCTAAATGATGTCCTAAAGCAACTTTTTGACAACCTAACTCTCTTGCTCTTGAGTACAAATACCCTCGTCTCATTTTGGCACATAAAGAACAAGGATTTTTCTCTTCACGAATATCAAAAACAACTTTTGCAATATCTGTTTGAACAATATCGAGTTCATATCCTTTTGATTCAACTAGTTCTTTCATTGGTGTAATATCCATATCAAATCCTAAATCGAGAGAAATTGGAACGACCTCAAACTCAAAACCAAGTCTCTTTTGCTTAGATAAAGTATCCAACATAACAAAAAGACTTGTACTGTCTTTACCACCGCTCATTCCAACAGCAACTTTCTCACCTGGTTCGATTAGATTGTAACGACCAATAGCTTTCATCATTGGATTATAATATGTTCGATTTTCTTTTTTACTAAATGACATAATGAACCTCTTATTTTTTAATTTTTAAACATTTTTTGACTGTAATTTTCTCCTGAAACAATATCATATTGAATTAATTGATACTCATCCCAAATTCTTTGTTCCTTTTTAGGTAGAGAAACATCTTTTTGCCACTTTTGATTATAATAATACATTTCTTGCTCAAAAGCTGGAAGAAATTCATGCATTTCTCTTAATAATTCAGAAAAAGCTGTCGTTTTAATTCCTTTTGTCTGAGTGACGACACTCGGAAAATAAAAAGGACTAATTATTTGATTCATTCCTGGAGTTTGATCTTGGCTATCATAAACAAAATACTCTGTTAAATGAGTCACTTCCTTCTGATTCTTCTTGATAATTGAATCTGGGTAAATAGATGGTAAGTGGTCTCCCCAAAAAACAAGTAAGACAGGTCGGTCATTTTTTTTTGTTTTTTCGATAAATTTTTCTAATGCCTTTGACGTATAGGCAATATCTTGTGCGTAATTAGAAAGATTAGTATCATCTTTAAAATCACTTATTTCATAATCTGATTTAGCATACTTGTTAGTATATGGCATATGTGTTTGCATCGTTACTAAATGAATAAACTGTGGTTTGTCCGATTCTTCTAACACATCAAGTACTTCATTAAAGGCAGATTCATCAGAGATAAATCCTTCTTTAGATAACTTATCCTGATGTTTCATTTTCTTCTCATCAATAAACGAATCAAAACCAAACGTTTTATAAACATCATTTCTTTTATACATTGATGTGTTATAAGGATGGATCGCAGTTGTTTCATAATTTTGATTTTTCAAAGTTGAAACAAGGGATGGGAAACTCTCTCTTTTTGGTAACATCATTGTGTAAGGAGTTGTCATTTGAGGATTCAAAAGAGCCATAGAAAAGCCAGTTAATGCTTCAAATTCAATGTTAGCTGTACCACCGCCGTAATTTTGTGATAACATTTGACCTCTTAATATTCCTTCACTTGCTACATGACGATATGTTTTAAGTGGATCAGGCGTTACTTCTATCCCATCTAATTTTGAAGGATCTGAAAAACTTTCTGACATCACATAAATCACATCTGGTTGCTTTTGCTCCTGCTTAACTTCATTACTTTTATCTGCTTTTATTTGATAATCATTGATAATTTTTTCAATTGTTTCTTTTGAATAGTTTTCAGGTTTTTCCATTCCATCTACCTTTAAATTAAATAGAAATCCTCCCATAAATCCAGTATTGTAATAATTCATTTTCTGACTATAGGGAATCCATAAAGCTGTTTTATCATAAGCCTTTTTCAATAAATTATTAGGTTGATTAAAATGACTAACATACACCAATAATAGAGATGTTACTAGTAACGTAAGCACTCTTAATTTTTGATGATTAACCGATAATTTAAGTGACTTGTAAAACGAATAAACTAGCCACAGAAAAAGAGAGATTAAGATAATTAAAAATAAAGCAAATAATGGTGTGCCTAAAATATCTTTCAACATTGTCCATTCCGCAACCATTTTTAAATCATCTGGATAAATAGGTTCCATTCGGTAACTCATCTTCATCGCATTTGCTATGCCAAGCATTAAGATGCCAATACCATAAAAAAGATTTCCTACAATAAAAGAACCTGATATCGACACGATGAATAGGTTCAGAACGTATAAAACAAGAGCACCTAATAAAAACTTTTCAGTATGCCATGAAAAAGCAAATTTTGTTGCTAAACGAAAAGACCATTCATTTTGTGCTAACTGTAAATAATAATTACTAACTAAAACAACGAGTAAACTAACTAAACTTCCAAACCAAGGTGTTCTTATGAATACTTTCCATTTATCTTTCATTTAAACAAACTACCTTACTTCCAAAACGTATCATCTTTAGTAATAGGTAAATGACGTTTATGTTGTGTTTTTAAATACCAACCTTCAATAGTTTTAGCTTGAGTTTCTGAAACTTCTTTTCCTTCTAGGTAATCATCAATCGCTTCATAAGTTACTCCCAGCGCCACTTCATCAGCCACCATTGGTTTATCTTCCTCTAAATCAGCAGTAGGAACTTTTAAGTAAAGTGACTCGTCCGCTCCTAAAACTTGAAGTAATTGTCTTCCTTGACGTTTGTTTAATCCAGATAAAGGAAGTATGTCAGCTGCTCCATCACCGAATTTGGTAAAGAAGCCTGTTACATTTTCAGCTGCATGATCAGTCCCTAAAACAGCTCCTTTAAATTCACCAGCAATTCCGTACTGAGTCACCATTCGTATTCTTGCTTTGATATTGCCTTTGTTGAAGTCATCAATTGTTAAATTCGAATTCTCTTTGAACTCATTTACCAAACTATCTACACTTGATTTGATGTTAACGACAAATGTTCTATCAGCTTGGATAAATTCTAATGCTTTTTTAGCATCCTCTTCATCATTTTGTTCTCCGTAAGGTAGTCGAACAGCAATGAATTGATAAGCTTCATTGCCTGTTTCTTCCCTCATCTCATTAATCGCTATTTGAGCAATTCTTCCAGCTAATGTAGAATCTTGTCCACCGCTAATTCCTAGAACGAGAGATTCAATAAAAGGATATTTTTTTAAATAGTCCTTAATAAAGTCAACTCGAGTTCTAAGCTCTTCTTTTGGCTGAATCATCGGTTGCACATTTAATTTACTTATTATTTCTTTTTGTAATTGACGCACACTATCACTCCTTAATAAAACACATTATAACATAGCTCTTTTCTTAGTCGATAACTTCACGAAAAAAAACAAACTCTATTTAATGACTAAAATTATAAATCAATTCACCCAAAATAGGAAAGACTGTGGTAAAGTATTTTATGAAGAACTTTACTCATTTAACGAAAGGCTGGTTGTATTGGAAAAAAGAAATATCAGTATCGATTTTATTAAAATAATTTCCATGTTTATGATTATTATTTTACATCTTTCTTATAAAGGTGGACTTATTAGCGGTGCAAAAATGAACAGTATTAATTACTACAGTTTTTATTTTATTCTTATTATTTGTTTCATTGCAGTTAACTTATTTGCTGCAGTCAGTGGCTATTTAATGATTCATTCTAAATGGAAACTAAAAAATTTAATTTCATTGTGGCTGACAGTTATTTTTTATTCATACCTTATACTTTTTATTGGAAAATTTATTTTAGGTTTCGATATAAATACAGCTCTGATCGTTGATTCTCTCTTCCCTATGTCACGTAATATTTATTGGTATTTCTCTGCTTACGTTGGCTTATATCTACTGATTCCTTTAATCAATTTAGGGATTAAAGGATTAACTAAACAGCAAATGAAAGTTGGACTCTTTATTATCTTTATTTTAGGGACTATTTCTACGATTTTCAAGTCAAATCCATTTGGCCTTGATCTTGGTTACAGTGCTCTTTGGTTAGCTTGTATGTATTTTGTTGGTGCTTATATTAGACTTCATATAGATACACATAACTTAAAAGTTTCATCGTTAATCATTAAGTATTTGTTTTCCATTTTTGCCCTATTTGGTGCTGTTCTTTTAACGTCTTATGCAAACGTTCATTTCTTTACACGAGCAAGAGATGTTACTTGGTTCATCAAATACGCTTCACCATTTGTCTATGTTAGCTCTATCTATTTCTTTTTATTAGCATTAAAAATTCCATTTAAAAATCCGAAAATAAATAAACTTATTTTATTTCTATCGCCCTTAACTTTTAGTGTTTATCTTTTGCATACACATCCGATTATTTTTGAAAATCTATTTGATCATATGGCTAGTAAATTTTCAAATTATCCTCTGTTCCTCGCTATTGGAATCGAACTAATGCTAGCTTTAGTTATTTACTTAAGTTGTTCCTTTATCGATTTTGGTCGAAGTAAACTTTTCAAGTTACTCAAAATAAATCTTTTATCAGAAAAAATAGCTACAGGTCTGACTAATTTAACTAAAGGTATCATCAAATAAAAAACTAGAAAGCACTTGTTGCTTTTCTAGTTTTTTTATTTAAGAAACTTTTTTATTGACTGTGTAGTAACTTCACCGTTTAAGATACCATTACAACAAAAAGAATAGAGGAAAAAAAATGAAAAAAGTATTAATTAGTATTGGAGCTACTCTAGTATTACTCGTTACAATATTTCTAATGGGAAACCATTACAATTTCAAAGAAGAACAACTAACTGTACAGACCTCTAAAAATGAATTGTCTGTATTTTTAGCAACACCAAAACAGAAAAAAATCAAAGGCACAGTCTTTTTTATTCACGGAGATGGGGGCCAAAATGCCACACAAGATGGGGGGTATAAGCCAATTATGGAAACTCTTGCAGAAAAAGGATACGCATCAGTTTCTTGGGACAAGCCTGGTGTCGGAGGTTCATCTGGTAATTGGTTAAAACAATCTATGGAAGAAAGAGCTGATGAAGCTAGCGAAGTCATTGACTGGATGAAAAAAAATAAACCCGAATTAATGAATAAGGTTGGGCTTTGGGGTGCTAGTCAAGCTGGTTGGGTAATTCCTAAAATTGATAACAATAGACAAGATATTTCTTTTTCTATGTTAGTGGCTCCAGGAGTCAACTGGCGTACTCAAAGTGAATATTTTACCGTCAATCAAGCAAAAAAAGAAGGTAAATCTAATGATGAAATAAAAAAAATCGTTAAAGATTTTAGAAAAGATAGTGATTTGATTGTCAAAAATAAAAACTATCAAACTTATCAAAAAGCTAGTGGTACATCTGAAATGACTGATGACCGTTTTGAATTCGTAAAGAAAAATATGGAGCTTGATTCATCTGATGACTTAAGAAAAATGAAAGGTCACGTTTATCTTATTTTAGGTGAAAAAGATGAAAATGTTGATTCTATTGCAACTAAAAAAGCCTATGAAGAAAATATTTCAAGTAATTTATTGCAAGTCAAAACAATAAAAAATGCAGAACATCGAATGATTAACCCAACTATTGCAAATTCAGAAGCTTTAACAACTCTAACAGCTATTATGATTCCAAAGTACTACCTTGTAAGCCCAGAATATCTAGACTATTCCGCTAACATTTTAAATGCCGAATAAATAAAAAAAGACTTCTTATCAAATTGATAAGAAGTCTTTAAAACTTTTGTTTTATCATGTTTTGAAACGCAAAAATTATTCTGCAGCGTTTGCGTCTTTGAGACCGTATTTTTTGTTGAAACGATCCACACGTCCGTCTGCTTGAGTGAATTTTTGACGTCCTGTATAGAATGGATGTGAATCTGATGTGATTTCCACACGGATTACTGGGTATGTATTACCATCTTCCCATTCAACAGTTTCTTCTGAATGTTTAGTTGATCCAGATAAGAATTTAAAGCCCGTTTGTGAGTCCATAAATACTACTGGATGATATTCTGGATGAATTCCTTGTTTCATATTCTTTTCTCTCCTTTGCCCTGAGTCATTTGCTGAAACAGAGTTATTATACAACATTGCTATTTTAACATGGTCAATTCAATTTAGCAATTACTTTTTTGTAAAAGAAACATCTTTAAATGTCTCATAAAACGATAAATTATTATCTGTTTTTTTCAATAACGTCAAGAATTGATTGGTTAATTCAATTGAATCACCTTTCATGTGACGGCGTAATTTCCAAACCTCTTCTAAATGACCTGGCGCCATAAGAAGTTCTTCTTTTCTTGTTCCTGAACGTTTAATATTAATTGCTGGGAAGACACGTCTTTCTGACAGTTCTCTCGATAAGTGTAACTCCATGTTACCTGTTCCTTTGAATTCTTCATAAATGACATCATCCATCCGACTACCTGTATCAACAAGAGCAGTCGCCAAAATAGTTAAACTTCCACCTTCTTCAATATTTCGAGCAGAACCAAAGAAACGTTTGGGTTTATAAAAAGCAGCTGGGTCAATCCCTCCACTAAGTGTTCTTCCACTTGGTGGAATCACTAAGTTATATGCTCTGGCTAATTTAGTGATACTATCCATTAAAATAACTACATCACGTTTATCTTCAACTAAACGTAAAGCTCTTTCTAAAACTAACTCTACTACTTTTGTATGGTTTTCTGGTTTTTGATCAAAGGTTGATGAAACTACTTCTCCCTTAACACTTCGTTCAATATCTGTTACCTCTTCAGGTCTTTCATCAATTAAAAGAACGATCAATTCAACATCTGGATAATTTTTGCTGATACCGTTAGCTATTTCTTTAATGACACTTGTTTTACCCGCTTTTGGTGGAGCAACAATTAATCCACGTTGGCCAAATCCAACTGGTGCAAAAATATCAATCATTCTTGTTGCTAATCGTGTTTTATGTGTTTCTAATTTAATTTGTTCATCTGGATAAAGTGCTGTCAAAGCAGGAAAATGTGGACGTTCTTTTGCTTCTTCTGGATTTTTCCCATTAACAGTCTCCACATGCATCAAACCATAATAGCGTTCTGATTCTTTTGGCGGACGTGCTTTACCAGCGACCTTATCTCCATTTCTTAAACCAAATCGTCTGATTTGTGATGTTGAAATATAAATATCTTCTTTACTAGATGTGTAATTAATCGGTCTTAAAAAACCGTATCCATCCTGAGAAACAATATCAAGAACTCCTTCCATCATGAAAAAGCCTTGTTTCTCTGCTTGCGCACGAATCACAGCTAAAGACAGTTCTTTTTTATTCATTTGGCTATAATAAGGAATTTTATATTCCTTAGCATAAGCATAAATATCTTTAAGCGTCTTATTTTCTAATTCGCCCATCGTTAAATAGTCGCGCATGTATTTACTCACTTTCTTCCATTCGGATATCTGCTCCTAGGTCAGTTAATTTACCAATTATATCATCATACCCACGAAGGATATTTTCTACGTTAGAAATTTTTGTTGTTCCTTCTGCCATAACGCCAGCAATAACTAGACAAGCCCCTGCTCTTAAATCACTTGCAGCTACTTCTGCTCCTGTTAATTTCAACTCTTGATCTCCGTTAATGACAATCATATTGCCTTCAACACTTGCTTCAGCACCCATTCTTACTAATTCAGGAATATGATTCACACGTTGTTCATAAATTGTATCTGTTACGATACTTGTTCCTTTTGTTAACATTAGTAAAGGCGTTATAGGTTGTTGTAAATCTGTCGCAAATCCTGGATAAGGTACTGTTGTTACATTAACTGCTTTTAAATTAGATGAAGGATGAACTGTAATAGAATCTTCTTCAATCGTCATCTTAACTCCCATCTCTTGTAGTTTCGCAATAAAACTATCTAAATGCTCATGAATGACATTTTGGACTTTCACACCTTCACCATATGCAGCTGCAAGAGAAAGATAAGTTCCTGCTTCAATACGGTCAGGAATGATTGAATGTCGACATCCGTGTAACTCTTCCACACCATCAATACGAATTTCATTTGTACCTGCTCCACGGATTTTAGCACCCATATTATTCAATAATGTCGCAACATCAATAATTTCAGGTTCTCTTGCTGCATTTTCAATAACTGTACGTCCTTTAGCTTTAACAGCTGCTAACATAATATTAATAGTTGCACCAATTGAAACCATATCAAGATAAATTCTAGCTCCAGTTAATCCGTCTTCAGCTTTTAAATAAGTCGCACCGTGTTCACTTGTCACTGTTGCTCCTAAAGATTCAAATCCTTTTTCATGTAAATCAATTGGACGAGGACCTAAATAACAGCCTCCTGGTAATCCAACAACGGCTTCATTAAACTTACCTAATAATGCTCCCATGAAATAATAAGAAGCTCTTAGACTTTGTATTTTACCACTTGGCATTGGAGTTGATTTCATATTAGTTGGATCAATTTTCATTCGATTATTTTCAAAACTTACAGTAACACCCATTAATTCTAAAATTTCTTTTAATGAATGGACATCTTTTATGTCAGGAACACCTTCTAAAATAACTGGTGAGTCTGCTAAAATTGCTGCTGGAATTAAAGCAACTGCACTATTTTTAGCTCCACTGATCTTGACTTCACCTTTTAGTTTTTTACCACCATTAATTATCATTTTTCTCATTATGTTTTAAATTCCTCACTTTATTCTTTAAAAAAGCTGCTTATGTCAAAGCAGCCGTCATACTATCTTTTTTTATTAACCAATTAGTATTCTACCACATAAATGAGTGTAAAAAAAGATTTACATGCACTCGTGTCAAGAAACAAAAAAAGCAACTGCCTCAGCAGTTGCTTTTTCACAAATTTAAATTTATGCTTTACCGTTTGAACCGAACCATTCAATACGTTGTTTAACTAATTCTGTTACAGCTGAGAATCCTGGAGCTAATAATTTACGAGGGTCAAATCCTTTTCCTTCAAGGTCTTTTCCTTCTTCAATATATTTACGTGTTGCAGCTGCAAACACTTCTTGACATTCTGTATTTACGTTGATTTTTGAAACACCTAAAGAAATAGCTTTTTGTACTTGTTCTAAAGGAATACCAGAACCACCATGTAATACTAATGGTTTACCATCAGTTACATCAGCAATAGCTGATAAAGTTTCAAAGCTTAATCCTGTCCAGTTTTCTGGGTAAGAACCGTGGATGTTACCGATACCTGCTGCTAAGAAATCAATACCTGTATCAGACATTGCTTTACATTCAGCTGGATCTGCTAATTCGCCAGAACCAATGATTCCGTCTTCTTCTCCACCGATGCTTCCAACTTCACATTCAACTGAAACGCCAGCTGCGTGAGCTTTAGCAACAACTTCTTTTGCTTTTTCTAAGTTTTCTTCAAATGGTAAGTGAGAACCATCAAACATTACTGAAGTATATCCAATTTCGATACATTTTAAAGCATCTTCGTATTCACCATGATCTAAATGTAAAGCTACTGGTACAGTAATTCCCATTGAATCGATTAAATCTTTTACGATATCGTAACACATTTGGTAGCCGCCCATATATTTAGCTGCTCCCATTGATGTTTGGATCATAACTGGAGAGTTAGACTCTTGTGCACCTTGTAAAATTGCTTTAGTCCACTCTAAATTGTTTGTATTAAAAGCGCCAACTGCATATTTACCTTCTCTAGCTTGTTTTAACATTTCTGCTGCTGATACTAATGCCATAATTAATTTCCTCCTAATTTTGGATAACAATTTTGTTAAGCATTACTTAACTAACAACGTTATTCTAACAGAGTTTTTGAAAATTGGCTAGCTAATTTGTACATTTTTACGCAATATTTTCTGAAAACTTTTAACAGATTCACAAAAAATAGTTATTAATACAAACCGACAGGATTTTCATTTGTGTCAATATAAATATTTTTTGATTGAGAATAGCTATCTAAGATTGCTTTATGAGTTTCGCGACCAATTCCTGATTTTTTATAGCCACCAAATGGACTACCTGCTGGAATTTGGTTATATGTGTTTACCCAAATACGACCTGTCTCAATTCCTCGACCTACTTTTAATGCTGTATTGATGTTAGATGTCCAAACACCACCACCTAAACCGTAATCAGAGTCATTTGCCATCTCAATAACCTCTTCCATTGTTTTAAACTTAATCACAACGGCAACAGGACCAAAGATCTCTTCTCTTGCTACTTCCATATCATTTGTCACATCAGTTAATAAAGTTGGGGCCATGTAGCAGCCTTTACCTAACGCACCACTTAGACGTTTACCACCTGTTAAAATAGTCGCGCCTTCTTTTTGACCATTTAAAACAGCTTCTTCAATTTTTCTAACTTGGCCTTCGTTAACTTGAGCTCCCATTTGAGTTTCTTCTTTCCACGGTTCACCTACAGTAACTGCTTCAAATTTCTCTTTCAAAGCTCCTACAAATTTATCGTAAATTCCTTCTTGAACAAAAATTCTTGAGCCAGCACAACATACTTGACCTTGATTAAATAGGATTCCTAATTGAGCTCCTTCAACTGCTTTTTCAAAAGGCATGTCATCAAAGAAGATATTAGCAGATTTTCCACCCAATTCGAGTGTTGCTGGAATTAATCTTTCTGCAGCAGCTTTTGCGACATTGTAACCAATCTCTGTTGAACCTGTGAAGGCTAATTTATTAAATCCTTCGTGATGTAGCATGTACTCACCAGATTTAGAACCTTTACCTGTAATTAAGTTTAAAACACCCTTTGGTAGCATAGGTCCAATAATTTTTACCATCTCTAATAAACTCAATGAAGTAGATGATGATGGATGAATGACAATTGTATTTCCGGCAGCTAAAGCCGGAGCGATTTTCCAAGCAGCCATTAAAATAGGGAAATTCCACGGAATAATTTGTCCGACAACACCAATTGGCTCACGAATCACAATACTTAGTGTATTTTCATCAAAAGCTGTTGCTGATCCTTCTTCACTACGAATCACACCTGCAAAGTATCTAAAATGATCTGCACACAAAGGGACATCGACTGTTGCTGTTTCTCTTATCGGTTTTCCATTATCCATCGATTCAACCAGTGCTAAATGTTCCATATTTTCATCAATAGCATCTGCTATTTTTAATAATAAATTACTTCGATCAACTAAAGACCATTTACGCCATTCAACAAGAGCTTTTTGAGAAGCTTCAACAGCATCATCCACATCAGCATCTACCGCATCAATAAAACTTGCTAATTTTTCTCCAGTTGCTGGGGAGTAACTATCCATAAGTTGACCTCCTTTACCATTGGTCCACTTACCATCAATATACAATTGATAGCTTTCATCTAGTTTTAAATCAACCATTCTATCTATCTCCTTCTATATTTTTAATTTTTGGTATAGTTGTAATTGTAAGCGTTTATATTGAAAAAGACAAGTGTTTTTTGTGAAATAAAAAAGAAGCTTAACATATTCGATATGCTAAAGCTTCTAAATACTATATTTCTGTACTCTCAATTTCTTTTCCTAAAAAGTAAGAAATTGCCGTTCTAATCACCACAATCCCAGCTAAAATCAAAATATCTTCAATAGATGGATTTAAAATAGTCTCAATAATATCAGAGGCAATCAAAACTTCTAAACTCAGTAAGATATATGACCCTAAATAAATTTTCACAGAGTTGTTCTTTTTAGATATAACTGACTGATCATCATTATTGAATTCATTTTTGAAAAAATCTATCATAGCTTTTCCAACACCAAATAATAAAATAATAACTGAAAATGTATTTAACGCTAAAATAATATAGTGAACAATCGTTTCCAACATTTTTTTAACTCCTTTTCAAGCTAGAACATTATACGAAAAAACTGAGATAAACCATCGTTCATCCCAGCTTCATTCTAATTATTTTTCTTCTTCTTCCTCTTCATCGTCATAAAGATCATCTTCATCTAGGTCATCTTCATCAACAATTGTTAAACCTTCGACTACACCGTCTTCAGACTCATCAACATCATTATCTGCTCCGATTTCTGATAAATCACTTGTGTATTCTTTGATTTCTTTTGTTTCATCTTCTTCATCATCTTCATACAATTCTTCATCATCTTCATCATGAATATCTGTATCTTCAGGATCATCATCGTTATAATCAATGGCATCTGCATCATTATCAATAAATGCATTAACTTTTTTACGTTTTTTACGTCTTACAGTCGTTTCTTCATCTTCATCAATTCCTGATACTTCTTCATCAATTGAATCGATTGGATACCAAGAACGTAATCCCCAACGATTGTCTCCAAGAGAAATGAAGCTGCCGTCAATGTTTAAATCTGTATAAAATTGAGGTAGTACATCTCTGATTTCACTATCAGCTTTTTCTAAATAATTTTGAATTTGATTTACTAAATCTGAAAAATCCATAATGTCGCCACGTTCAGCTAAAATAGCATGAGCCACTTCAATCATTGATATTTCATTTTTATTGATACCCTCGAAAGCTTTAAATTCCAACTGGCACACGTCCTTTCACAGTCTACTCTTTATAATACAATAAGTAGCAATTCAATGCAATTCAAATCTTCAATTTTCTTATTCTTATTAGGCTGTAAAACTTAGTTCTAAATGATAGACACCAATTTTTTCTTCTCCGCCATATAAATCATAATCAATCACAACATTGCCTGAAAAAGGTCTATCTTTTAGACTAACTCGGATATTATTCGTAAATGTTTTAATCCACATCACTCCAAATGGCGTTTGATAATTTGTTTCTAATGTTTTTTGATATTCAAATTTCAAACGCATGCGAACATCACCTGCTCGAATCAATTGAACACTACCATCAGGTAAAATTTTCATTGTTACTGGTACTTTTTCTTCGATGCCTTCCATCACTTCATTATATCTAATATAAAGAACTTCTCCGATTCTAACAACTTGTCCTTCTTCTTCTAAAAAATACTCTTTTAATTCTTGTTCCTGAAACACTTCTGTTTTAACTTTAATTGCTACTGGAACTGATTTTCTTTCTTCCATTTAAACACCTACATCCCAATTATTATCTCTTCCTATTTTCCTTGGTCTGAGCTGGTTTGTCAAATTTTGAACTCAACTCTTTTTATTTAGGTCTTTTACTTTTCTCATGTATAATGGTAACAAATACAGTTTTAGGAGTTTTTTTAATGATAAATAAAAATGCTATTTTAGTTGAGCAACAAAATCTTACTCATGTCTCTAGTTTGGAGCCATTTATTTATACCGATTTGTTAGCAGAATATGCTGGAAATGAACTTGTTTCTTTTTTTCATTTTTGGAATATGACCAACCAAGTTATCTTAGGTATGAAAGATACTCGAGTTACCTTTCTAGATAAAGGTATTGAATCTATTCAAGCTGAAAACTATAACGTAGTTGTCAGAAATTCAGGCGGCTTAGCTGTGGTTGCTGATGAAGGGATTCTCAATTTTTCAATTATTATTCCTCAACCAAAAGAAAAATATTCATTCACAATAGATGATGGTTATTCATTAATGAAGGTAATTATCGAGAAAGCACTCAGTGACTTTAATATTCAAATAGATGCTTTTGAAGTAACTGATTCTTATTGTCCAGGTGATTTTGATTTAAGTATTAACAGTAAAAAATTTGCAGGTATTTCTCAAAGACGTATCAAAAAAGGTATCGGCATTATGATTTACTTAAGTGTTGATGGTAATCAAGACAAACGTGGAAAGATGGTTCGAAACTTTTATAAAGAAGGCTTAGAAGGGCAATTTGGAAAAGACGGCTTCCCACCAGTTGATCCTAATTCTATGGCTAATTTATCTGATTTACTACAGACTAAGATGACAATTGATGAAATGAAAAATAGAATCGTTCATGTTTTAAATGATGATTATCTTTTTGATAAATCTATCAAAGAGAAATTCGATATTTATCAAAACTCAAATGAATTTAAAGAAAACTATGATAAACAAGAAATCCGAATGATTCAACGAAATGATATCATTCATTGGAGTGAGACAGTTTAATGACAGAAACAGGCCTATTACCTATCGAAAAAGTTTTTAGAGATCCCATTCATAACTATGTCCATGTGGAGCATCAAATTATTTTGGATTTGATTAACTCAAAAGAATTTCAACGACTTAGACGGATTAAACAACTGGGAACAACTTCTTTTACATTCCATGCAGCAGAACACTCTAGATTTGGACATTCTTTAGGTGTTTACGAGTTAGCTAGAAGAATTTGTAATTATTTTAAACGAAATTTTTCAATTGAAACGTATCAAGAGGACGGTTGGGATGATAGTGAAAGATTAGTTACCCTTTGTGCTGCCTTACTTCATGACGTTGGACATGGACCCTATTCTCACACGTTTGAAGGTATTTTTGATACCAATCACGAAGCTATTACAATTAGTATTATCACATCAGAAACAACTGAAATTAACGCTATTTTAAAGAAAGTTTCTCCTGATTTCCCTGAAAAAGTGGCTAGTGTTATCAGTAAGGAATACCCTAATCCGCAAGTTGTGCAATTGATTTCAAGTCAAATTGATGCGGATCGGATGGATTATCTTCTAAGAGATGCTTACTACACTGGAACAGAATACGGCACATTTGATTTAACTCGTATTTTAAGAGTCATCAGACCCTATGAAAATGGGATAGCTTTCCAAGCTAATGGCATGCATGCTGTAGAAGACTATATCGTTAGTCGTTATCAGATGTATATGCAAATTTATTTTCATCCAGTTTCTCGCGGAATGGAGGTCATTTTAGATCATTTACTTAAACGGGGTAAGATTCTTTACATAGAAGATCCTGAGTTTTTTGAAAGTCACTCACCTTTAATGATTCCTTTTTTAAAAAATGATTACACATTACAAGATTATTTAAAACTGGATGATGGCGTATTAAACACAGCCTTTCTTTCTTGGATGGATCATCCTGATACAACACTTAGTGATTTAGCAAAACGATTTTTACATCGTCATCCTTTTAAATCAGTTACATTCAATCAAAAAACAGAGCATCAATTACCTAAACTTAAAGAGTTGATTGAATCAGTTGGCTATGACGCTATTAATTATACTGCTATTAATTCAAGTTATGACTTACCATATGACTTTTATCATCCAGCTGAAAACAAACATCGAACACAAATTGAGTTGATGGAGGGTGACGGTACTCTTATCGAATTATCTCAAGCAAGTGATTTAGTAGCAGCTCTAGCTGGACAAACAAAAGGAGACCAACGTTTTTATTTTCCAAAAGAAATGCTTGCATCAAAAACAAACGAACCCTATACTTTATTTGAAGAACAAATACTTTCATTTAACCAATTAATTCATAATGGGGCTGTGAAAGAAGAAAATTAAGGAGTGTTACACAATTGGGAATTAAATTAGTAACAATTGATATTGATGGTACTTTACTCAATTCAGAGAGAAAATTAACAGATGAAGTCAAACAAGCTATCAAAAAAGCAACAGAGATGGATGTTAACATTGTTTTAGCAACAGGTCGACCAACAATTGGCGTTATGCCTTTAATTAAAGAACTAGGTTTAGACAACGAGCATGGTTTTATCATTACCTATAATGGTGGTATGATTCAAAATGCTGGTACTCAAGAAATATTAATTCAACATCCTCTTCCTTTTGAAGATTACTTAGATATTGAACTTTTATCTCGAAAACTTGGTGTTCATTTCCACGTACAAGATTGTGACAGAATGTATACAGCTAATCGCGATATCAGTGAATACACCATTAATGAAGCCTTTTTAACTGGAATTCCAGTTTCTTATCGAGCAGTTTCAGAGATGACTCCTGATATTAACATTATTAAATCAATGATGATTGATCACGAAGCTGTTTTAGATGAAGCTATTAGTAAAGTTCCAGATACATTTAAAGAAAAATTCGCTATGGTGAAGAGTGCTCCTTATTATTACGAAATTTTAAATAAGAATGCTACTAAAGGAGAAGCCGTCAAAGAATTGGCTGAACTGTTAAACATCAAACCTGAAGAAGTGATGTCTATTGGAGATAATGAAAATGATTTATCTATGATTGAAGTCGCTGGTATTGGGGTTGCTATGGGGAATGCTGTTCCTGCGGTAAAAGAAGTAGCCGATAGAATAACCAAAACAAATGATGAACATGGTGTTGCTCACGCCATCAATGAATGGGTTTTAAAATAAAAAGTAAAAGACTGGAAGCCTTTCTCAAGGTTTTCCAGTCTTTTTTAGTTTCTAAAAAATATCTCCATTAAAAATAGAATTCTTTACAATGACATAATCAACTTTACGAATGGCTTCAATGTCTTTTCCACCAGCATAAGAAATAGATGATTGTAAGTCTTGTTGCATTTCTGTTAAAGTATCTTCTAGATGACCACGGTGTTCAATCCAGATTTTTTTACCTTCAACATTTTTGTGCTCACCTTTTTGATGTTCTGAAGCACTACCAAAATACTCTTTATAAAGTTTACCGTCCTCTTCTTTAGTTAAGCCAGGTGATTCTTCGTGACCTGCAAATAAAGAACCAATCATCACCATTGTTGCACCAAATCGAATTGATTTCGCAATGTCTCCGTGAGTACGAATACCTCCGTCAGCAATTAAAGGTTTACGTGCAGCTTTACTACATCTTCTTAAAGCTGATAATTGCCATCCACCTGTTCCAAATCCTGTTTTAAGTTTTGTAATACAAACTTTACCAGGACCAATTCCAACTTTAGTTGCGTCAGCCCCTGCATTTTCTAATTCACGAACAGCTTCTGGTGTTCCGACGTTTCCTGCAATAACAAAAGTATCAGGTAAATATGTTTTTAAATGTTTAATCATGTTAATAACTGAATCTGAGTGACCATGAGCAATATCAATGGTTACATATTCTGGCACGACATTTTCTGCTGCCATCTGTTTAACAAATCCATATTCGTTAGCTTTTACTCCTACACTAATTGAAGCGAATAAGTTTTTGTCATGCATTTTTTTAATAAAAGGAATACGACCTTCTTCATCAAAACGATGCATAATATAAAAGTAATCTCTTGAAGCTAAAAATTCTGCAATATTCTCGTCGATAATCGTTTGCATATTGGCAGGAACGACTGGCATTTTAAACTCTCTTCCACCTAATGTCACAGTTGTTTCACACTCTGAGCGGCTTTCAACCACACACTTATTAGGTACTAATTGAATATCTTCATAATCAAAAATCTTCATTTGACTTCCTCCTAAACGATAAATACACTATTATGAGAGCAAAAACCGAATATTAAAAGGTTTATATCTTCGAATATTTTGCATCCTATGACAATCTACCGTATATACAAAAAAAAAGCAAGACATTTGATAATAATCTTACTTTTTCTTTTATTATTGTTCGTGTTTTACAAGTTTTGCCGCTTCATTATACTAAGAGATACCAAGGTCATAATGATAGACATTAACATTAATAGCAAATTACTGAAAACAGACATACTTGTTTGACTAAAATCTAAGGATATTGGTAACAGTTCAACCAATCCAATAACGACTGTTTGCATCATGCTAAGAGCAAAATAAACTAAGATAGTTAGGTTTCGCCCCTTCATCAAGATAGTAGCAGTTGAAATTAAAACTAATACATTTAAGTACGAATTAAAGAATGTTAAAGACATTTCAAAAATATTTAAGTGATTCATGTCAATCATTTTCAATAGATTATTAAATATATCCATCATTCCCATAGATTGTGAAGCCTTTAATAAAATGATAAAGCCTGGTATAAAAACCAAAACAAAAGTTACTGCTAAAGACCATAAAAGAGTTGCTCCAATTTTTGAGAAAAATAGTCGATTTCTATTCACTCCAGAAGCAACTAACATCGCCATAACATCATTTTTGTAATCCATTGACATTAAGTGGAACGGATATAAAAACATAAATGCAAAGTTAGCAAAAACTGTTAAAGTCGAAAATAAGACAAAAATACCAAGAAATCTTGTTTCATTATCTGAAAATCCTTGTATATGATCGATTAAATAAACTAAGTAAACTGTTGTACAAACATTTATAATAGCTAAAACTGCGGTTGCAATTAAATACTTCTTATCCCGCATGTATTTGAATAATTCCATTCTAAAAATTAATTGTGCACTCACTCGTTCCCCTCCTCTAGTTCAGACTACCATCAAGAACGTTGACTTTAGCTAATTCTGTGATATCAATATTTTGATCCATTAGAGTTGCCTTTACTTCTACCCAACGCTCATCTTGAATATTCAAGCGAACAATACCATTTTCTAACACTTGATAATAATAATTGGCATTTTCTAGAATAACAATCAAAGCTTCTTGGTTAGTTGTCTCCACATCACGAATCATTTTTGAAGATAGATCACTTAAATTAAGATGTTTAATAATCTGTCCTTGTTTTAAAATATAAACCTCTTCACAAAGAGATTCAATATCATTTTTAACATGACTAGAAATAATCAAACTCATCCCTCTTCTTGTCATTTGCTTTAAATAAAATTTAAACCAAGTAACAGTTTCTGAATCCAGTCCTCTAAAAGGTTCATCTAAAATTAAGATTTTAGGATCATGAAGAAGTGCTATTAATAAAATTAACTTTTTGACCATTCCATATGAATAAGTTTTGACTTTACTATGTAAGTATTCTGATATCTCTAATTCTACCGCTAATTTTTCTGCTTGTTGTGGATTATAGTTTCCTCTTAAACGAGAGAAATATTCAATATTAAACCATCCTGTTCGGTCTCTATAAACGGAAATACCATCTAAAACGATTCCGACATTACTTAAAATACTATTATGTTCTTTCACTGAAACATTATTTATAAAAATTTCACCTTGATAATCTCCAATGATATTAGTAATACATTTAAAAAGTGTTGTTTTGCCTGCCCCATTTGGCCCAATGATTCCATAAGCTTTTCCTGTCTCAAGAATCAATTCATCTATATTTAAAACTTCTCGAGCACCATATTTTTTGGTTACCTGATTTAGACGTACTTCCATCGTTTGCCTCCTTCACTTGTTAATTTACAGTAATTGATAGCCACTTGCTTGATACAGCCTGTACCAATCTTCTCTACTTAATTCAATCTCACTTGCTAAAGCGACTGCTTCAATTCGTTGAGGGTTCATTGTTCCGATAATCGTTTGAATGTTTGCTGGATGTCGATTAATCCAAGCTGTCGCAATGCCAGTGTCCGTTACACCATATTTTTGTGCGATTTCTTCAATGACATCATTTAACTCTTTAAAATCATTATTTCCTAAAAAGACACCATCAAAATAGCCATACTGATATGGAGACCAAGCTTGAATAGTCATTTCTTTTAGTCTTGAATACTCTAAAATACCGCCATCTCGATAGATGCCAGCTTCATTTTCCATATTTCCATTCATTCCATAAGCTACCATACCTGCATGTTTTAAACCAAATTGTAATTGGTTAACCACTAACTTCTGGTTAAGAGCTCTTTCAATTAGTTCTATTTGCATTGGCCCCTGATTACTAACACCAAAATGGCGGACTTTACCAGTTGACTGAAGTTTATCAAAAGCCTCTGCAATCTCTGATGGCTCCATCAATGTATCCGGGCGATGAAGAGCAAGTACATCAAGGTAATCAGTCTCTAATCTTTCTAAAATACCATCAACACTCTTTAAAATATGTTCTTTTGAAAAATCATAAAAGCCATCTCTAATACCACATTTAGATTGAATCATTATTTTTTCACGAGGAACAGCCATCTCTTTTATAGCTTGAGCAAATTTCTTTTCAGCTTCGCCTTTTCCATAAATATCAGCATGATCAAAAAAATTAATGCCATGATCTAAACTAGTTTCCAAAACTGCCACCGCATCTTTCAAAGCTAAATCGCTCATTCGCATACAGCCTAGTGCAACCTGTGGGACCTCTATAGAAGTGCTTCCTAATTCAATATTTCTCATTCATCTTTCACCCTTTCATTTTAAAACTGTTGATCTATTAATTCTAACACGACACGGTTAAAGAAAACCCTAATATCCTTTCTTGCTAGCTCAAACTCTTTTTCTCCAAGATGGAGGCATAAATTACTAAAACAATTAATAACCTCCTCATAAAAGAAATGAGGTGACTCATGCGGAAATTTAACGTAATGCAGTTGCTGAAAGTTTTTGGTTATAATCTGTTTCATTATGTGATTATCAAGGTTAACTAAAAAGGTTTCTAAAATCTCCATTAAAACCGTTTGCTTTTCCAATAAATCTGTTTCACTTTTCAAACTTTCTAATTTTTGTTTAGTATTATCCATATTAATAGATAGATTTTTTATTTGCAATTGAAACATATAATTGGATAAGAGTAATTCGAGTAGTTGAGCTCTTTCCACAAATTCTTCTTTTGAAATAATTTGTTTTTTGACAACAACTCCTCTGTTGACTACTTTTTCCAAATATCCTTCTAGTATCAACCATTTAATGGCTTCTCTAATTGGTGTGCGGCTAATGTTTAATTGATTAGAAATGTCTTGTTCGACAATTCTAACATCATTTTGCCATGTACCATCTTCTATTTTTCCTTTGATATAATCATATGCCTTCTGCTGCATTCTACTTTTCTTCACTGTCATTCCATCCTATTTCTCTAAACTAGTACTCAATTAAACCTGTATGTTTTATTTCTTGTATTGTTTCCTCCAAATTATCAGATAACACTGTTATATGCCCCAATTTAAAAGGAGCATCCATTTGCGGGTATTGATAAAAATGATAATGCCATTGTCTTTTTGTTTCTAATAATGACAAGGCTAATTCAATATTTTCTTTCGTTATATTAAACGTTACTGCTGGCATCAATTGTGTTACCTTAGGCAATGGCCAATTACAAATCCCTTTAATATGGGCATCATATTCAGAAAAATCGCATGCATCTAATGTATAACTACTTGATTCATGAGGTCTAGAAGAAATCTCATTCACATATAAGTTATCCTCTTCTGTTAAGAAAAATTCGATACCAACCACACCACTAACACCTAATTCAGATGCGATAACTTTTGCTATCAACTCCATTTGATTAACAACATCATCAGCCAAATCTAAAATTTCGATAGGTGCTTTTATTTTTTTCAATTGACCGTTCGCATAGTGGATGGTTTCAACAACTGGAAACAAGGTATACTCACCTTTTCTATTAACTGCTATCGTCACAAAGAGTTCTTTCTTTAAGGGGACAATAGCTTCAACCATACAAACACCTCTTTGAATTAAAGGAACTGCTAAATCTATATCCTTTGCAGACTCAATTCTGACAACTAACTCTTCTTCCTGAAATCTTCTTGTACTTTTAACTAAACAGGGATATCCAATAGAATTAATTGCCTCCCTTATATCTGAGACAACAACAGCTGTTTCATAAGGAGCAATATTGATTGAATGGTTATCCAAAAACTCTCTTTCTATTAAACGATCCTGAGTCACTGACAAACCAAATGTTCCTTGCGGCAATGAAACGAAATTCGCTAAATAATCTAACGCATTAACGTCAATATTCTCCGTTTCATATGTGATAACATCACATTTTTTAGCTAATTCTAATAATGCTCCTTCATTATCATAATCAGCTAAGATATGCCAATCAGCTACTTGAGATGCGGGACAATTTACAAGAGGATCTAAAACGCCGACTGAAAAACCCATTTTCTTTGCCGACATTACCAACATTTTGCTAATGTGTCTGCCCCCAATAATACCAATTGTACTACCAGGTAAAATCATTTTCGACAACTTCCCTCACTACTTTCTCTTGTTATAAATTAACTGATTATAATCCTGTATTAATAGTAACAATCTGTGTATAGACTGTAAAGATAAAAATACTGATATCATCATTCTTTTAAAGTCAAAAAAACAGCTGACCTGCTTGGTCAACTGTTATATTTTATCCTTTTGTCTAAAATCTATTAAACAACAAATTTTATTATTCACAATCTTCAGAAACAGCTTATTCTTACCTATACCTTTAAAAATTATTTATTCTTTTACTTTATAAAATATTTTTTTAATTTTTTTTAGTGTTGCTTCCCTAAAACAAAATCGTTTTCCTAATTCTCTTCTTCAACAAAATGAACTTTGTTATTTTTTAATGATTTAATGCGTGCAAGCGAGTCTACTTTATACCCTTTTTCTTCCAATAAACTACGTCCATTTTGGAATGATTTTTCAATAACAATATTGATAGCTTCAATGCTTGCACCCGCTTGTTGGCATAACTCAATTAAACCTAATGCAGCTTGTCCGTTAGCTAGAAAATCATCTACAACTAGAACTTTGTCATGTTCTGTTAAAAACTTAGTTGATATTGAAATGTTATTGGTAGTTTGTTTCGTAAAAGAATAAACACTAGCAGTTAATAATTCTGTTGTCATGGTTAAACTTTTTTGCTTTCTAGCAAAAATAACCGGCACTCCTAATTCAAGCCCAATAAAAACTGCTGGAGCAATTCCTGAGGATTCAATCGTTACGATTTTAGTAATTCCTTTATCTCGATATTTATCAGCAAACGTTTTTCCTACTAAACTCATTAATTCTGGATCAATTTGATGTGTTAAGAAACTATCTACCTTTAAAACATCCTCTTCTAGTACTGTACCTTCTTTTAAAATCTTTTCCAATAATTCTTTCATTATTATTCCCCCTTGTATTAAAAAAACCGTTTTTGCCTAAGCAAAAACGGGTATAATTCACCAATTTTTACTTATAGTCCAATGTTCACGGCATTGAGTAGAAACGATTATCCATATTATAATCATATATAAGTTATTTATTTTACTATATTAATCAACTAAAAAAAGGCAAAGATTGCCTTTTTAATTTTTAGTTACTTGATATTTTGTTGGTTTTTCAAGACTCTCAGAAAGTTTATCTGTCATATTTTGTCCTATTTTATTCAACATATCAATATTTTCAGATTTTTTCTTAAGGTCTTTTTTAGGTTTAGCTTTTTTTACAACTTTTTTCGGTTCAACTTCTTTATCAAATTCTGTTAAATCGTATGTTGCAATTAGCGAATTTAATTTTTTATGATATTTTCTATCTTGTTTATTTTGAGCTGTCATATAAGCAGTTACTTTTTTATAAGTATCTTTTTTAGTTGTTGTCATCTCTTGATAAACATCTTTATCTTCTTTAAGTTCTTTGACATGATCTGTCATTGCCTCTTCATAAGAAGGATATTCTTTGTAAGAAACTTTTTCAAGTTTTGGACCTTTTTTAGTTTGCTTAACTGTTTCTACTTCTACACTTTTATCTTGGTACTCTCCTTCAGCTAAGAATATATTATTCTTTTTAGCTAAAATGTTATTACCAGACGAACTTTGAATGATAGCATCTGCAATTAAAACAGAAGCATATAAATCATTCTTGCCTGCTATTTCTTTTGCATCAGTAGAAATTTCTTTTATAAAGGCTTCAGTTTCTTTTGATTTTTCCATCTTAGTTTCTACTGCTTTTTTCTGATCATATTGAGTTAACTCATACGTTTCAATTAAACCATCTAATTTATCATTGTAACGTGTATCAGTAGCATATCTACCAGTCAAATATTTAGTAGCTTCTTTATAAGATTTAGTGTTAGATTTCCAAGCACCTTGATAAAATGTTGATCTCCCAGAAGTACCACCTGTCATTAAAGTAGCATAATCTTCTAGAGATTCTTTATAGCTTGGATATTTTCTAAACTTGGCAGAAATAGTATACATACCACCTTTACCATTATCTTCTAAGGTTGGCATTTGAACTGCCTCTCCCTCATAAGAACCTTTAATTCCAAATAAATTATAATTAGGACTTCTTGATAAACCACTATTACCCGAACCACTTTCTAAAATAGCTTGAGCAATCATAACTGAAGCATATAAATCATTTTTTTGACCAATTTGTCTAGCAGATTCTCCAATTTCTTCAATAAATTCAGCTGTTGACTGATTTCTTGAATATTTAATTGGTGTTGAATCTTTTGGTTTATTAATATTTTTACCTAATAAATCATTTTCATCTTTAGAAGAGCTAGGTTTTGTAATCGGATCTTTTTCACCATCATTATTATTAGAAATACTTCCATTACTAGAAGAACTGCCTGTTGAAGGATTTGAGCTGTTTGACGAAATCCCTCCGTTAGAAGAAGAATTAGTTCCACTACTTGAGCCTTGATTATTACTACTAGAAGAACTACCAGTATTTTGATTACCACCATTAGAACTTGAATTACCATTAGATTGACTTGAAGATGAACCTGTTTCAGATCCATTGCTTCCTTCTTCAGGTTTAGTTCCAGTATCTTCTTGTGTAGGCTGGCTACTTATTTCACCAGTATTTGCCGCGTTAGTTGTACTCGAAAAGTCTGTCGAAAAATTAATAACAGATGTAGCGTCAGGTAAAGGGTGGATAACTTTATCGGTTGATACATTTGCTTCTTCTGCGTAAACCACAGATTGAAGAATAGGGCCACATACTGAAAAGAGCGTCGTACTTACACCAACAAACATTCCTATTTTACGATGCTTATTTTTTTTACTAGCAGTCATAAATCTTTACCTCCGTTTCAATCTAAATCATTTTACAGTCTATCGATATCTCCAATAGATTCTAATTTTCTCAATAACTCAGAGAACACTACCTCTGATTCTGATTTAATTTTTTCTAATTTACGATAGTAGTTTCTAGCTTCTTGACTTACTGCACTTAATTCCATTTCAGAGTCAGCTACACGACGTTTTGCTTCGTAGTTTGCAACGTCTACAATTTGACGAGCTTTAGCTTGAGCTTCTAACATAACATGAGCAATATCAGATTGATTCATAGATCCATTTTGATCTGCTCTTAAGTTAGCTAAACGTAACTCTTCTTTAACTCTTAATAATTCATTTTGAATATCACTTACATCTGGATTTTGGTTAGAACGTAACTCCATAACTTCTTGTTCTAAACGCGCTGCTCTTGTTTTTTCTGAAGTCAACTCAGTTAAGCTTGAAGTTACCTCTTGTTGTTGGTGACGCATATTAGATAACTCATTTTGTAATTCACTAATTACTTTTTGGTTGTCTCGTAATTCTGCAAGCTCTTTTTCTAATTGTTCTGTTTGGCTAAGTTTTTCATTCATCTCAGTTAACTCCTGTTCCTTTTTCTTCATCTCAAGATCCTTGTTTTGGTTTTTCTCAAGTTCTTCTTCATATCGTTTAGCTAATTGTGTTTCAAGTTGTTTAGAATGACTTAATTGTTCTTCTAATTCTTTAATAGTTCGCTTGATTTCTTCTGCTTCAACTGATTCCACACTAGGTTTAGCTCGTAATTCTTCAATAACCTGTTGTAATGATTCAATCTCTTTAATGTATGAGTCATTTTCTGCAACTAATTGAGTCACTTTACTTGATTCAACAGATAATTTCTCATCCATTTTTTTTGTTAACTCATTCATCTTTTCTTCTGCTTCACTTACTTGTTGCTTCAAGGCATCAACTTCTGATTGATGTTTTTCATTAAGTACTTTGATTGAATCTTCTAATGCTTCTTTTTCATTAGATAGTTTTGCTAAATTAGCTTCTAACTCTTTGAAATTTTCTTCTTGCATGCCAGATTCTTTATCGGCATTTTCTGTTAGTGATGTTAACTGTGTGTTTAATTTTTCGATAGTTTGATCTTTGTCAGAAATATTAGTATTTAATTGCTCTAGAGAGTCAACCATCATATCATGCGTTTCTTTTAATTTTTCAAAGTCCAATAATTTAATTTGTAAATTATTATTTTCTTCTAACAAACTACCGTATTCATCAATTTTAGAGGATAGTTTTTCGTTTGCCTCTTCAACTTTTTCTACTCTACTTGCTTGGTCTTGTAATTGATCATTTTCTGCTAATAACTGATCGATTTTTTCTCTTAATTGAGTATTTTCATTTTCAAGTAATGTTGATTGATCTGATAATAAACTTTCATTAGAGCTTGATGCTTGAACATAATCTTGTTCATAACTAAAATCATCTACTACTTGTTCTTGATTTAACTCTCTTTCATCTGAATTAATTGAATCAAATGGACTAACATAGGCTTCTTCTTTTGAATCATAGAAATCCAAAGTCTCTTCTTTTTTTTCCAAATCTAAATTAGGAATAGTTGGACCATTATTATCCCCTGCTTCATAATAATAATAGTAATAATAATCATCATCATTATTTTGGCTGCCGCTATCATAATCTAGATTACTTGAAGGGACGACATCTTCAGATGTTGGCGCTAATTCATTTTTTTCTAATTCATTTTCATTTTCTTTTGAATCGTCATCTCGACGTTTTAACCAATTATTAAACAATCAAATTCCACCTCACAAAAAAACTTATATTAAAAAACTTAACTAACACTCACGTACTCATAGAAAAACAGTCAATAAAAAAAAACTTTCACAGCTATTCTAATCATACTTATACAAGAAAATTGTATCATAACCCTATTATTATGCAACTTTTTTTTAATTTGATTCCTCTTAGAAAATCTAATTACTCCAAGTGATATTCTTTGTAGACATCTTGTTTTTTTATTCCTCTTATTTTAGCAACTTCTTTTATTGCTACTTTACTCGTTACTTTATTTTGTTCAATCACTTGAAGAACATGTTCACGAATACTAAGACCTTCTTCTACTTCACTTAGCATAACCTGACCATCAAAACCTTCAATGATTAGACAACATTCACCTTTTATAGGAGTATCTTCAAAAAAAGAAATTAACTCTTCAATAGTTCCTCTAGTGTATTCTTCAAATAATTTCGTTAACTCGCGACATAAAACCGCTTTTCGATTACCACCAAATACTTCTAACATAACTTTCAGTGTTTTAACAACCCTATGAGGAGATTCATAAAAAATTAAGGCCGATTCTAATTCTTTTATTTTCTCTAGACTTTGCTTTTGTTCATTCGTTTTTCTAGGTAGAAAACCATAAAAAAGAAAAGGTTGTGGGGCAATGCCTGTAGCAATCAAAGCTGTTATTCCAGCTGAAGCTCCTGGTAAAGAAATGACATCAACATCATTTTCTATTGCTTTTAAAACTAGTTCGTGGCCTGGATCACTAATAGACGGCATGCCGGCATCACTTACTTGTGCAATGACTTTACCTTCTAATAAATAAGTGATTAACTCAGGAACACGCTCTTTTACATTATGTTCATGTAAACTTATCTGTTTGGTTCCAATTTCAAAGTGGTTTAAAAGTTTTTGTGTATTTCTAGTATCCTCACTAGCAATTAAATCTGCTTCTTTTAACATTTTGATTGAACGAAACGTCATATCTTCCAGATTACCTATTGGTGTTGGAACCAAATATAGTTTTCCAACATCCATTTTTTTAAAACTTTTTTGTTGCTTCATTATTTTTCTCCTTTAAAAAAACGAAGGTGAGTCAAAAGATTTTTTCTTCTAACTTCCTTCGTTTTATTTTCCATAAATCATATGAGAACAAAAAACACATTCTTCATGATTTTCTCTTCTTGAACCATAAAAGTCTTTACAGACGTGAAATCCTTGCTCATAAAGTTTTTCTAAATTTAAACGAGATTTTGATAATTCTTGTTTACTATCTTCTGGCAAATCTTCTCGTTCTAACTTTTCCAAACGATCTCTTAGATGTTGGTTTTCAAGTTCTAAATTAAGATTTTGTTCTAGAACACTATCTACAACATCTTTCATCTCTCCAACTTGAGTTAACATGGTTTGTAGATTTTTTTCAATAGCCACTAATTCATCATATAATTTCGTTTTTTCCATGTTAATCTTCCTTTATCTCTTGTTGCTCGCTCTCAAGTAATTCATCTAATCCATATTCTACTGGTGTTTCTCGTCCTAAAGGTTTTACTTTAACGACTTCAGAAAGAATATTAAGTCCAATAACTTTTCCTTGCCCATCTGGTGTTTCAATAATTTGTCCAAAATCAGGCATCATCTTTCTAATTCTTTCATATTCTGCATTTTCATAATTCAAACAACACATCAACCTTCCACAAACACCTGAAATTTTGCTAGGATTTAATGATAGGTTTTGCTCTTTAGCCATTTTGATTGAAACAGCAGCAAAATCACCTAAAAAAGTACTACAACATAGCGGTCTACCACATGGCCCAATTCCACCAAGTAATTTTGCTTCATCTCTAACTCCAATTTGACGCAATTCGATGCGTGTTTTGAAAATAGCTGCTAAATCTTTGACTAAATTTCTAAAATCAATTCGACCATCTGCCGTAAAACTAAACACAATTTTACTTCTATCAAAAGTATATTCTGCATCCACTAGTTTCATTTCAAGCTCATGTTCTGAAATTTTTTCTTTAGCAATAACAAAAGCTTTTTTAGCATCTTCACAATTTTCTTCATACTTCACCAATTGTTTTTCTGTTGCTATTTGGATGATAGGCTTAATTTCTTCTGGTAAATCTTCTTCAGCTAATTCTTTTTTAGGAATGGCTACTTGAGCTAATTCTTTTGCTTTTTGAGATTCTACCACGACTTTTTGATTATATAAATACTCAACATTTTTCGCGCCTGAGTAATAATAAATTCTTCCTGTTGGTTTAAAACGGACACCGACTACTTCTACCATATGGTCGTCCTCCTATATTAAAATAGCAATTGCCACACAAGTTGCTCACAGACATTTTGAAAACTAACGTTAGCTTCCAGTTTTCGTCTTGCAAATAATATTTTTTCAATTGCTTCGTTTGAATCACGTTGACTAAATTGTTCAGACGCAATTTCTTCTTTTAGTTTCAACCGATAAAAACTCAGCAAAAGATCCAAAATTAAAAACTGCTGCTCTTTTTCTTTTGCCATCTTCACAAGATACTGTTGAACAAATACAAAAGCTAAAGCGTTTTTTTTCTCTAAATATTGAAACCATTTAGACACCGTTTCTCTAGCACTATTAAACCACTCATCAGACGATAATTCAACTGCCTTTTGTTTTGAATCAACTAACTCAGCTATTAATTCTGTTTGCTTTTTGGATAAGGAAGAGTCTTCCTCTAAAGTTGAAGCAATGACTTGTTTAGAGACTGGTTTTAAAAAAATATGCTGACACCTTGATTGAATAGTTGGTAAAATTTTATTGATGTTATTCGTTAAGAAGAAGATATACATCATACCGTCTGGCTCTTCAATAAATTTTAACAAGCTATTAGCGGCACTTGTTGTCATTTTCTCAGCGTTTTTTACAATTAAGACTTTTGTTCGTGATTCCATCCCACTTCTAATAAAGGTTTGTTTAATATCACGGATTTGATCTACTTTAATCGTTTGACCTTCTGGGATAATCGTTGTAACATCGGGAAAATCAGATGTTTCAATTCTACGACAAATACTACACTCTCCACATGAACCTTCTAATACCTCCTGACAATAAATGCCTTGAGCTACCCATAGAGAAAAATCATAGGCTGAATCTATATCTTGACCTTCAAATAGATAAGCATGAGTTAATTGATTTTTTCCAATAACTCTTTTAAATATTTTCATCCATTGAGGTTGTTCTTCTTCTACTCTATTTTTTATTAATTTTTCCATTAAAAATGATGAAATCCTTCTACTGGCATCACAAAGACAGTTGCTCCACCAACTTGTACTGGAATTGGATAGCTTGAATGAGCATCCATTGAAATGTCAAACGTTACTGGAGATGTCACATATTGTTCTCTTGCTTGGCAATTTTCTTTAATGATTTCTAATACTTCATCAACACGCTCATCTTCAATACCGATGATAAAGGTTGTATTACCAGCTCTAAGGAAACCTCCTGTTGTCGAAAGTTTTGTCGCGCGAACGTTGGCTTGAACAAATTCGCTAGACAATCGGTTACTATCTTTATCTTGAACAATTGCTAATAATAATTTCATCTTAATAACCACCTTTTTTTCTTAATTAAAAAATAAAGGATATCTTTCCTTGATTAAATCATAACAATTTTTTACAACTTTTTCTATATTATCTTGCGCATCTATTAAAACAATTCGATCTGGATTAGCTTTAACTAGTCTCAAATAAGATTCGCGAACTTTTTCATGAAAAGCTAAAGATTCTCTGTCTAATCGGTCCAATTCGTCTCCTTTTCGACTTTTATTAATTCTATCAATTCCCACTTCTGAAGGGACATCTAAATAAATAGTTAAATCTGGATAATTTCCTTCAATAGCAAATTCATTTATTTTTAGAACTTCATCTTCACCGATTTCTCGCCCTGCTCCTTGATAAGCTATAGAGCTATCAATAAAACGATCACACAAAATTAAGTTTCCAGCTTCTTTAGCTGGCAAAACTTTTTCAATTAAATGTTGTCTTCTAGCTGCTGCATACAAAAGTGCTTCGGTTCTTTCATCCATTTCAGTGTTTTTAGGGTCCAATATCACTTGACGGATTTCCTCTGAAATAGGGATACCTCCTGGTTCTCTTGTTACAGTTAATGACTGATTACTATTTTTTTTAATTAATTCACTTAGTTCTTTAATAACTGTAGTTTTACCTGCACCATCTGGTCCTTCTACGGTAATAAAAACGCCCTTCATTTCCTTACTCCTCACATAACTTAAATTTCTGTTCGACCTTCAACAGCTTTTAGCAAGGTCACCTCATCGGCATATTCTATATCACTACCTACTGATAAACCATGAGCCAATCTTGTTACTTTGATTCCTGCAGGCTTAATCAAGCGAGATAAGTACATTGCTGTTGCTTCTCCATCGGTTGTCGCATTAGTTGCAATAATAATTTCTTTGACTTCATCATCATGTAGTCTCTTGATTAATGATGCAATATTTAAGTCATCTGGCCCTGTTCCATCCATTGGGGATAAAACACCATTTAACACATGATACAAACCCTTGTATTCGCGCATTTTTTCCATTGACATCACATCTTTAGTTTCCTCCACAACAAGAATAGTTGACTTATCACGATGAGGATCACGGCAAATGTCACAAGTTGCTTCATCTGTAATATTGCCGCAAATAGAACAGTAATGTAAATCTCTCTTAACGCTAATTAAAGATTTAGCAAATTCAGTTACATCTTCTTCTTTCATATTGATTGTATAAAAAGCTAATCTTGTTGCTGTTTTAGCACCTATTCCTGGGAGTTTCATATAACTTTCAATCAATTTAGCAATTGGAGTTGGGTAATGCATACAAAAGACCTTCTTTCTCTTAAAAAAACAGGAAGTCTCCTCCCTGTTTTTCATCTTTTTAAATTAGAATCCTGGGATATTTTTTGTATATTTACCCATCATTTTTTCAGTTTCAACTTCAATTTTTTCTAAACAATCGTTCGTTGCTGCTAAAACTAAATCTTGTGTCATATCAGCATCTTCTGGGTCTAATACATCAGGATTAATAACAACGTTAATTACTTTTCTTTCACCTGTCATGACAACTTTCACTAAACCATTACCAGCTTCACCTGTAAATTCTTTTTGGTCTAATTGAGCTTTTGTTTCGCCCATTTCTTTTTGCATTTTTTGCATTTGTTTCATCATGCCTTGCATATTTCCCATTCCACGCATCATAATCAATCTCTCCTATTAATCTTCTATTATATTAACTAAAGAACCAAATAATTCTTTAGCTTCTTCTACGACAGGGTCTTTTTTTACTTCAGTCTTCATTTCACCACTTGATGTATCTTGATCCATCTGAGAAATAAAAGACTGTCTTAATTCAGACCATTGTTCTTTTGGTACACTAATTAAATTGGGTGAATACTGAAGTAATCTTTCAAACCCATTTTTCATTGCTAACAATAAATCATTATCTTGACTTGCTTTATGACAAAGGATTTCGTAGTCAAACGCAATAATCAAGCTGTCTTGGCTGGCAGCAACTGGTTCACTTGCTTTAATCATAGCACGCTGTGTTACTGATAAAAATTGTAACAACTCTTGCCAAGCTCCCCTAACAGCTAGAAGCTGATCTTTAGTTGCTTTTTCAAGCACTTGGTAAACTTGTTCTGTTGGAATTCGGTAGGTTGAAGGCTTAGGTTTTTTAGCATTTTGGCTATTTCCACGGCTTTCAGCTGACTGATTAACAGAAACGCCAGTTGTTTTTAATTGTTGTAATTCTTTTTCAAGTTGACTAACTTTATCAACTAAAAATTGAACATCTGCGGATTCAGTAACACTACCTTGTTCTAAATTAGCAACAGGTCTAATTTTAGGTGTCGCTAACTTAACTGTCATCACTTCTAAATAAACAGTGGGTTGGTGACTAAATCTAATCTCTTTTTGTGTGTCGTTTAATTCATTAATTAAACTATATAATGTTGCTTCATCAACTTCTTGGCTTAACGCTTTAAAACCATCTGTAATTAATCCAACCTGTTGTTCCAAAATAGCTGGTGCTTTTTGATAAACAAGCAAATCTCGGCAATAAAGAAGTAAATTTTCAACAATTCGATTACTTTCTTTTCCTTCATTTAAAAGCTTATTTAACACAGACAAAGCTGCTTCTGTTTCACCTTTTACACAATGAGCTAAATAAAGATCCATAATCTCACTTGTTAAACTGCCTGTGACTTCCAACGCATCATCAACGCTTAATTTTTCTTCACTAAAAGATAAGGCTTGATCCAAAATACTAAGAGCATCTCGCATCCCACCTTCTGCTGACCTAGCTATGATTTTAACTGCTGCTTCTTCAAAAGGCAACTCTTTATTTTCCATAATCATTTTAAGGTGATTTTCAATGTCTTCTAAGCCAATTCGTTTAAAATCAAAACGTTGAGTTCTAGAAATAATTGTTGCTGGGATTTTATGAGGTTCTGTTGTAGCTAAAATAAATACAACATGTTTTGGTGGCTCTTCTAATGTTTTTAATAAAGCATTAAACGCACCTGTTGAGAGCATGTGCACCTCATCAATTATATAAACTTTATACGTCACTTGAGTAGGAGCATACTTTACTTTATCTCTAATATCTCTGATCTCTTCCACACCGTTATTACTTGCCGCGTCAATTTCAATAACATCATTCACACGACCTTCAGTAATACCAATACAGTCCTCACACTGGTTACACGGTTCGCCATTGACAGAATGTTTGCAGTTAATTGCCTTAGCAAAAACTTTAGCTGCACTCGTTTTTCCAGTCCCTCTTGGACCAGTAAAGAGATAAGCATGTGACACTTTTTCTTGAACGATTGCGTTTTTCAATGTTTTGGTAATCATTTTTTGCCCAACCATATCATCAAAGGTTTGGGAACGCCATTCTCGATATAAAGCTTGATAAGCCACTTTCATTCTCCTCTCTTTTAAAAAACTCACCCTTCATTATAATAGAAAAACACAAAAATTACCATTCAGACTAAGGAGAAATTTTGTTTTCAATTTGAAAGAATCAGTTTATTTTACTTCTCTAAGTAACTTCCTTAAAATAAGTAGTAAGGAAGTGAAAATAATGACACTAATAATTAGAAAAAGAACAATTCAACATATTCCCATACTAGAAGTTGTTTCAAAAGAGTTAATGAATGAGCCATTACCTCTAGTCATCTATTATCATGGTTGGCAAACAAAAAAAGAACTTGCTTTAACAGCTGGTAAAAAAATCGCTAATCACAATATTCGAGTTATTCTACCAGATTCGATGTACCATGGTGTAAGAAAAGTAGAACAGCCTTCTTTAATTCCATCTTTCACATTTTGGTCAACGATTCAGTATAACTTAAGTGAATTTCCATTAATCAAAGATTTTTATTTTAAAAGAAATCTAGTAAAGGATGATTTATTTGGTGTAGCAGGTTTTTCAATGGGTGGTATGACTACTTCTGCTATCTTAACTCATTATCCTGAAGTAAAAGCTGCCTCTATTTTGATGGGGGCGACTGATTTTAATCATTTTATTTCAAGAACGGAAAGCTACTTAAAACAAGAAAACAAAAACTCTTCTTTTGAAATTCGAGATTTACTTTCTTGGACACAGAAATATGATTTAAATCAAATGCCTGAAAAAATAGCTGGTCGTCCTCTTTATTTTTGGCACGGAACAGAAGATCAAAAATTACCCTATCAAAACATTCATCAGTTTTATCTTGATCATAAAGAAACTGATTATGGAGAAAACATGAGCTTTGATACAGGAATTAATGAACCTCACATTCTCCAAATCAATACAATGGAAAAAACAGGCACCTTTTTTGCCGAATCATTTGACCTCTAAAATTTACTAATAATTTGTTCTACATTTTTAATCATAACTGAAATTGTTCCATCTGGATTATTGATAAATTCAACTAAATCCGGATCTTTAAAAACATCTGCTGGGATACTCAATTCGATTCCATTTGTTAGTTTAAATTTTTGCTTACTGTATTTTTTTTCATATTTTGGTACATTGCTAGGAATTTCTTCTGAAAACTTAGTTTGTTCGATAATATCAAAATACTCTTGTTTCGCAGATTCGTTTGTTTCAAAAACGGCTTCTGCGATTTTTTCTTTACTAATAATACCATCTTCTTCAATCGACTCAAAAATGGCTTGTTGTGTTTGACTCATACTCACATATTCTTCTTCATTATATTTATTAGCAACTTCTTTTACTGCTTTTTTTATAATTTTTAAATTCTCAGTGACCGTTGGTTTAGGGTCAATTTGTAAAAAACGCTCCGTAAAAAACAAACGATTCTGTCCTTCAAAACTATACTTTTTCTCAACAATATCAAGCTCTAAAGTTTCTAAATTAATTAAACAGCATTCATCAATTCTTTGAGTAGTTGAAGGAAAAATAGTCTTATTCAAGATAATATTATTTTGCATTAAATCGTCTAAATAAGTGACATGGTGAGTAAAACTTGGTTTGTAATTAAATTTTATCAAGCCAAATTTTGGGACACCATTTAATTCTTCTAATTCAACTACTAATAAATCACCACTTGGTGCGTCCTCACTTATTGAAAGACTATCAAAAACCATTTGAGCCATCTCTGCTGATTTTTCTACAAACTCTAACTCATCGTTTTTCAAAACAAGTGCAAATTCAGAGGTTTCTTGTAAAATACCTGTCTTGAACTCTGCTTTTTCTAGTCGTTTCAGAACAGAGTCTAAATATTGTTTAACGGCGTATTCTTTTAAATCAAGTTCTCTTTGGGAGCATATTAAACTTCCTGCTTCTCGATCAATAATATGTAAAATTGCTTTTTTTATTTCCATCTAATCACCTTACTTTATCAATTAAAAAAGAAGGAATATTATTCCTTCTCTTTTTTCTTCTTATCTGTTTTACGAATGTCATCACTTAAATCTAAAATCAATTGTTTTAAATCATCTTTAATTTGTGGATGTTTTAGGCCATATTCAATACTTGTTTTCATAAAGCCGTATTTATCCCCCACATCATAACGTGTACCGGTAAAGCGATGAGCAAATACGCGTTGTGTTTTATTTAATGTATCAATTGCATCAGTTAATTGAATTTCGTTTCCCGCACCAGGTTTTTGATTATCTAAAATATCAAAAATCTCAGGTGTTAAAAGGTAACGGCCAATAATTGCCATGTTGCTTGGTGCGTCTTCAACAGCTGGCTTTTCAACAAAGTTAACAACATTAAATAAATCTTTTTCGACTTCTTGTCCTGGATTGATAATACCATATTTAGATACATCTTCACGAGGAACATCCATCACAGCAATCGTTGAAGCATGAGTTTTATCATAGTTATCCATCAATTGTTTTGTTAATGGCACTTTATCTTCCATTAGATCATCTCCAAGCATTACAACAAATGGCTCATTGCCAACAAAAGATTTTGCTTGAAGTACGGCATGTCCTAAACCTAACGGATGAGATTGACGAATAAAATGTAAATTAAGACCTGTTGTCTCTGTTACTAGTTGCAGTAAATCATCTTTTCCTTTTTCTTTTAAGTTCATTTCAAGCTCTAAATTTGAATCAAAATGATCCTCAATAGGACGTTTTGCTTTTCCTGTTACAATTAGAATATCTTCAATTCCAGCTTCTCTTGCTTCTTCTACAATAAATTGAATTGTTGGCTTATCTACAATTGGTAGCATTTCTTTAGCCATTGCTTTAGTTGCTGGTAAAAATCTTGTTCCTAAACCAGCCGCTGGAATTATCGCTTTTCTAACTTTTGACATGTCTACATTCTCCTCAATTAAAATTCTTGTTCTGATTTATGTTCACGTAACATAATATCTTTAACAACTTTTTCCACTTTTTCATTTTCATATAACACACTGTAAATAGTTTCAGTAATTGGCATTTCAATTTTTAAATCTCTTGATAATTCATAAGCAGCTTTAGTCGTTGACACACCTTCTACAATCATTCCCATATTATCAAGAACATTATCTAAACTGTGGCCTTTCCCAAGTAAATCACCAGCACGCCAGTTTCTTGAATGAACACTTGTACAAGTTACGGCTAAATCACCGACACCACTTAATCCGATAAATGTTAATGGATCAGCTCCCATAGCAACACCTAACCGGCTGATTTCAGCTAGTCCACGAGTCATAATAGCTGCACGAGCATTATCTCCATATCCTAAACCATGTAGAGCACCTGAGCCTAATGCAATAATATTTTTTAAGGCTGCTCCTAATTCAACACCAATCACATCTTGATTAGTATAAACTCTAAAGTATTCATTAGAAAATAGTCTTTGAACATATTCTGCATATTCTATTTTCTCTGCTGCAGCAGTAATAGTTGTCACATCTTTAACGGCAACTTCTTCTGCGTGACTTGGACCTGATAAGACAACAACATCTTTTCGTTTATTTTCAGGAATTTCATCCATTAAAACTTCTGAAATTCGTTTGTGGGTTTTCTGTTCTAAACCTTTACTTGCATGAATAATAACTGGTTGATTGTTACATACAGATACAAATTTTTGAGCAACTTCCCTCATTGCTTTAGTTGGAACAACAAAAAGCACTGCTTCTGCATCTTTTACACACTCTTCTAAGTCGCCTGTCGCTTTTAATTCCATTGGTAATTGAATATCTGGTAAATAATGGGAATTAGTATGGTTTTTATTCATTTCTTCCATTTGTTCTTTATGATGGCCCCAAATTGTGACATCATGTCCATTTTCTACTAGAACCATTGCTAGCGCTGTTCCCCAAGAACCTGCACCTAGCACTGCTATCTTTTGCTTCATGTTTAAAAGCTCCTTTAACGTTTGTCTACTACCCCTCCTAGTTTATCATACAAAGAGACAAATTATAAGTTTAAAAAACAATGGGGATAAAAGTAGATTGTGTTTTTTTACAACTCTTTTAATTGATTAACTATGATCATTATTCAAAAAAAGAGCAATCTAAAATTTTAGACTACTCTCTTAGTTATCATGCTTTTTTAGGATTTCCTTTAGTTCGATCATAAAAAGGAATACTAGCTTGTTTTCGACGGAAAATCATTAGGCCGATTGCTCCAATAAATAATAATGCTGATAACAGTTGAGATACTCTTAAAACATCTCCAATCATCAAACTATCTGTTCTCATTCCTTCAATGAAGAAACGACCAAATGAATACCAAGCAACATAAATTAAAGCTAGTTCTCCTTCTTTTAAGAAATTTGGACGACGTCTTAAAATAATTAGTAGGATAAATCCTAGTACATTCCAAACACTCTCATAAAGAAAAGTTGGTTGACGGTATTTACCATTAATATACATATTCTCAATAATAAAATTAGGTAAATGAAGGCTCTCTAAAAAATCAAGACTCACAACTTTTCCAAAAGCTTCATGATTCATAAAATTTCCCCATCTACCAATTCCTTGAGCTAAAATAACGCTTGGAGCTGCTACATCTAAAAATTTCCATGTTGAAATAAAACGATGTCTTGTAAAGAAGTAAACGACTATACCACCTGCAATTAAGCCACCATAGATAGCTAAACCACCATTTCTTATGGCTAAAATCTCGCCTGGATTTTGCATGTAATATTCCCACTCGAAAATAACGTAGTAAAGACGTGCACCGACAATGGCAATTGGTAATGCCCAAAGCATCAAATCAACAACGTCATCTTCTCTTAATCCAACCCTCACTGCTTCTCTTGAAGCTAGCCAAGAAACAAGTATAATCGCCGAAACGATAATAATTGCATACCACTGAATTTCGATGCCAAATAGTTTAAACGCTGTCGGATTAACTGTTAATAAATTCATCTATTTATTCTCCTTCTTGTGAAGAATTAGTTTCTATTAATTGAGCTAAGTTTTCTTCGAACTTTTTAGTTGCGTCGTATCCCATTGTTTTTGCTCTAAAATTCATAGCAGCTACTTCAATAATTGTAGCAACATTACGACCTGTTGATACAGGAATTGTGATTCGTGGTACTGGAACATTCGCTAAAGAAATTGTTTCAGTAGCGCTTCCCAATCGATCAAACTGATTGTCATTACTCCAATCTTGTAAGTTAACTACAAGAGAAATTTGAGATTTTCTTCTAACGGAGCTTGCCCCGAATAAATTCATAATGTCGATAATCCCAACTCCTCTAATCTCCATTAAATGCTCTAAAATAGCTGGAGCTTCACCAATAACAGTTCGTTCATCTTGCTTATAAATATCTACTCGGTCATCAGCGATTAAGCGGTGTCCTTTTTTAATTAATTCAAGACCTGTTTCACTCTTACCTATACCGCTGTTACCTTGAATTAAAACACCTAAACCGTAAACCTCTACAAGAACACCGTGAATTGAGACTCTTTCTGCTAATTGGCTTTCAAGAAAATTAGAGATTATACCCGATAATCTTGATGTGTGAATTGTTGAAGAAATAATTGGAATTCCTTTTTGTCGTGTAATTTCTACCAGTTCTGTAGGAACTTCCAATCCACGTGCTACAACAAAACATGGTGTTTTAGATGTACATAACTTTTTAAAAATAATATCCTTTTCTAAAGAGGTCATTTTTTCAGTAAATGTAATTTCTTTTTTTCCAAAAACTTGGATGCGGTCATCTGGATAGTAGTTAAAATAACCCGTTAATTCTAAACCTGGCCTTGAGATTTCACTAGAGACTACATCACGCTCTAAAAATTCTTCACCAGAATAAACATCTAGCTGTAATTGATTGACTATATCTTTTATTTGAACCATCTTTTCACTTCCTCATCATTTTAGATTCAACCTTAACTGTTACATTTTATCATTTTATTCTGTTATATTCTAGATTATCGCTTGATTAAACTAACAAAAAAACTTCTCCACATCTTTTAGAGATGTAGAGAAGTTAATAAACGATTTTTTTATACTCTTTAATACCGTTTCCTCGAGAAATGATCAACTACTATCGCATTTATGATCGACATAATGATAGCGATTAAAAGCGCTGATCCAAAACTCGAAAAAGCAAAATTGTGTTCGCCGATGACTGCCGAGGTCATTTTTAACATAGCAGCGTTGATAACAAAACTAAAGAATCCAAGAGTAAGAATCGTAATTGGTAATGACAATATATTTAAAATCGGTTTAACTAACATATTAAGAACCGATAGAATCACGCTTGCCCCTATAGCAATCAAGAAACTGCCCACATAAAACTTAGATGGAAACATAACTGAGAGTGAAATAAATGCCAGTGTGTTAACAATTAATCCTTGAAGGTATGACATTAAAAGTCGCTCCAATCATCGCCCTCAACTTTTTCAGCTTCTTTTCTTGGTCTTTTTGCATTATTTGGTCTACTTCCCATGTAAGGATGCTCGTAAGGCTCACTATATGTACCTCTTTGCTGTCTAGTTGCTCCAGATGGCATTAATACCATTAAAGCAATATATAATAGGAATCCTGGAAAAGCTGCTGTAAATAGGGACAATAACACATAAATAACTCGGACAATTGTAGGATCAATACCAATAAACTCAGCTACTCCAGCTAAAGAGCCAGAAATAACCACGTTAGAATTTGATTTTGTTAACTTTTTATTCATTTTAAATCACTCCATTTTCTTCATTCTTAATTATCCGTATCTTTTAATAAGATACTACCTGTTGTTGTTGACAGATTAACAAATGTTAATGTGTCATCAACATTTCTTCTGAATTCAACACTTTGATTAGTTCGATCTTTTTTCTCACGAACTACTTCAATTTGGCTCAAACGATTTTTAATATTACCAAAATTTGTTTTAGCTGCTCCGTCAATTCCCACCGTTCCTGGTAGAGCTAGCTTAATTGTACCGTTCACTGCACTTGCTTCAATTTTTTTAGGTTGAGAATCTTTTGGTGTTGTAATTCGAATTTCACCATTTATTAGAGAAATATTGTTACTTCTAATATCAGCTTTCGTACGAATATTACCATTAACTGTTTCACCTAAAAAATCAATAATTTGACTATCAGATACTTCGATTTCTCCATTAACACCTTCTACTTCTAACATACTAGCAGAAACATTTAAGATTTCCATTTCGCCATTTGTTGATTTTAAGAAAATATCTCCTAAATCTAAATCTTTTAGTTTGATATCACCATTCAACATTTTAACTGACATATGATCGTAGTTTCGTTTTGGTAAGTAGAAATCCAAATCTACCTTCATACGTTTATTTGGTATTTGGAAAGAAATCTTTTCTTCATTTACTTCGATTTCACTTCTTTCTAAGAAAGCTTCAAATAACGTATCTGCATTATTTTTACCATAAAATTTAATGTCAGCGACAACTTTAACATCTGGAGAATCCCATGTTTTAAATTTAACTTTACCATTTGCCACCTTAACATCAATAATTGTTGCTTCGTTTTCAGGATAAACAAATTCATGAGAGAAATTTTGGCTAGCAACACCTGGAACCTTAATATTAATATCTTTCCAATCAACATTATCATTGACTGAACTTGTTACACTTTCAATTGTTTTTTTGATGAAAGAACCAAATTGAGAGCCAGCTTCTCCAACTTTTTCGCCTACTTGAGTGAATGTTTCATTTGCCTGTTCTCTCCAATCCTCTGGAAGGTCAAATTTTGATTTCCACTCGTCTTTCATCGTTTCTTTTTGCTCTTTTTTAAAACTCTTTAATTGTTCTTTTAGCTCTTCTTTTTCTTCAACTAATTGAACTTTGGTTTCTTTTAAATAAGCTAAATCTTTTTCTAATTGTTCTCTTTCAGCTTTTTTATCGTCTGTCAGACCATCAAGATCTTCCATAGTATTTAAAACTGTAATTTCTTCTTCTTTTTCTTTAATATCTTTATCAAGGCCTTCAATTTCAACTGACACATCATCGATACTTGCAGAAACTTCATTAATACCTTCTGTTAATTCAGCTAAAATTTCTTCAAGTTTTTCTTGATCTCTACGTTCATTTTCTTTTAATTTTTCAAAAAAATCTTCTGTTGAATCTGAGTCAAAAGATTTATTGATTTCATCTTCTACATCTTCTAAAGAACTAGTTCCTTCAGTTTGAGTTGCCTGACTTCTTTTAACTTGTGACGCTTCTCTATTCACTAATTTTTCATCTTTTTCCGTTGCGATATTTTCCAATAAAACCAAAGCTTCCTCAGTAGATAATATTCCTTTTTTAACTAATTCTAAAATTCTATCTCTTTCTTGCATCTTGTATAGCCTCCCTGTAGGTTTTATATTTCTTATAATGCTATTATGCCTTGTAAAACATTTTTTGTCATAGGACCTGAGTTGGATTTATTTATCTATCTTAGGAACCTAAGTCTTCTAAACACTAAAAAGAGGTCATCCCAAATGGATAACCTCTCATTAATTTTATTTTATAAACCAATAAATGGTGCTGGATTCATGAATCCACTCCAAATACCTGTTGCTACACCAAAGTGTAGATGATCTCCAGTTGAATTACCAGTTGTTCCAACTAATCCAATTACTTCACCTGCAGAAACTGATTTTCCTGAAGCTACTCCAGGTTCTCTCATATGCATGTAATAAGTATAATAACCATTATCATGTTGAATGATCACATGGTTACCTGCACTTGGATGGAAACTTGATTCAACAACAGTACCTGCTCTAGAAGCCATAATAGGTGTCCCACCAGGTGCTGCCATATCTAATCCATCATGGAATGTTCCAGCACTACCTGTTGGGTCTGCTCTTCCACCAAATGGGCTAGTAATAGTAAATGAAGATAACGGTCTTTGGAAGCCACTTGCATAACTTGTCTCACTTGATGTTTGACTATTATCAGATGCTCCCTTATCTCCAGTTTCTTTCGATAATGAAACTGGTTTTTCTGATTCTAATTTTTCTTCTGCTACTTTTTGTGCTTTTTCTGCAGCTTTTTTAGCGGCTTTTTCTTTTTCAGCTACTTCTTTAGCTATACGTGCTTGTTCTGCAGCAATACGTTTTGCTTCTTCTTTTTGAGCAACGTATTCAGATTTTTTATTTTTAGCATCATCTAAATTTTTCAAAATTTCATTAGCTAATTTAACTTGTTCAGCTTTTGAATTTTCTAATTCAGTTTGTTTAACTTTTAAATCAGCGGCTTTTTGAGTCACTTCTTTTACTTTTGTTTCCACATCAGTTTTTTTCTTTGTTAATTTTTCTTGATCTTCTTTTTGAGCTTCCATGATATCATTGTTAGCTGATACTAGTTTAGTATAGGCAACAGTTCTACCAATAGCATCAGAGAAAGATTCAGAATCTAATAAAACATTAACAATGTCTTGTTTTTCTTGATTAATTTGAGTAGATCTTGCTTGTTCTTCAATTTTTTTATTTCTTTTTTCAATTGTTTTTTCTAACTCATTGATATCTTTAGTTAGTTGGTTAACTTCTTTTTCTAAAGATAACTTTTCATTTAACAAGCTATCTGTTTCTGCTGTTAAATCGCTAATTTTAGCTTCTAAATCTGCTAAGCTACTATCAGTCGAAGCTTTCTTATCACTTAAATCTTTTATTTTTTGTTCTTCATTTGCAATTTTGCTATCGATATTTTCAGCTTGTACCAATGCTGGTGTGCTAAATCCTACCAGACACGTGGCTGCAGCAGTCAATACCAACGATTTTTTTATTTTCATTTAGATTACCTCGGCTTTTTTTCTTTACTTATAAACTATATCACAAAAGCAATCGTAAATAAATTACAACTACATTACAAATTGTAACGAAATATGAGATACGATATTCTTTTATGTAAACAAATAAAGAGACCGATTTTACTCGGCCTCTACCTTCATTTTTTAAAAAATTTCTTAGAACTCACCATCTTCAAAATTCTTTAAATCTAGTTCTGAAATTTTTCCAGTTGTTAAATAAACAATCCACTCACAAATATTAGTGACATAATCACCAATACGTTCTAAAAATCCAGCTACTTGTAGATAATCTGCTCCTACAACAACTGTTTCTGGATTTTCTTGCATCGCACGAATTGAGTGACGATAAATTGATTTAAAGTATTTATTGGTCACTTTATCGCTTGCTGCAATTTCAATTGCTTTTTCACTATTAGTCGTTACGTAAGCAACAAGAACTTCACTTACCATGTTCATTACATGGTTTGCCATATCAGAAATCTCTTCTTCAATTTCTAAGACACGTTTATTTCCTTTAACACGAATTGTTGACTTAGCTATTGAAACAGCATGATCTCCCATACGCTCTAAATCTGAACTTGCTTTCATAATTGTAACAATATTCCTTAAATCTAATGTTACTGGTTGTTGCAAAGCAATCATCTCAAAACATTTCTTTTCTAACTCTTGTTCTTGTGTATTGATTTTTTCATCTGCTTCAATGACTTCTTTTGCTAGACTTTTATCATGTTCAATAAAACCCTTCACTGATTTACTAATAGCGACATTAACATCTTGTCCCATTTGATCAAACTTACCGTGCAAGTTTTTTAAATCTTCCTCGAATTGACTTCTTAACATACTCACTTCTCCCTTTAATTTTTTTATCCAAATTTTCCCGTAATATAATCTTCTGTTTGTTGCTGTTTTGGATTTAAGAAAATATTTTTTGTTTTATCATATTCAATTAAATCACCACTCAAGAAAAAGGCTGTTTTATCAGAAATTCTTGAGGCTTGTTGCATATTATGCGTTACCATTATCATTGTATATTGCTCTTTTAATCCAAGCAACATATTTTCTATTTTTCCACTTGATACAGGATCAAGGGCACTCGTTGGTTCATCTAATAAAATGACATCTGGTTTAACTGCTAAAACTCTAGCAATACAAACCCGTTGCTGTTGTCCACCCGAAAGAGATAAGGCACTTTTATGTAATTTATCTTTTACGTCATCCCAAACAGCAGCTGCAATTAAGCTTTCTTCTACAATCTGATCTAATTCATTTTTAGAGTGTTTACCTTCTAGTCTCAACCCATAAATGACATTATCATAAATTGAAAAAGGAAACGGATTAGGCTGTTGAAAAACCATTCCAATTTGCTTTCTTAGCATAACTGTATCTGTTCTAGGGCTATAGATATCTTTTCCTTTATAAGAAACATTTCCCGTAATAGTCACAGAAGGAATCAAATCATTCATTCGATTCAGTGTTCTGAGATAAGTTGATTTACCACAACCAGAAGGACCGATTAGCGCTGTAATTCCACCTTCATCAAATCCCATTGTAATTCCTTTTAAGGCTTCATTTTTGCCATAATATAAATGTAAGTCATTAGATTCTATAATCGCCATATCATTACTCCTTACCCGAAATGTCCCGATACATAATCGTCTGTTGCTTGAATTTTTGGTCGCGTGAATATTTTTCTTGTTTTATCATACTCTAACACTTTACCCATATAGAAAAAGGCAGTGTAGTCACTAATACGTGATGCTTGTTGCATATTATGTGTCACAATAACAATCGTATAATCTTCTTTTAGATTAATTAATGTTTCCTCAACTTTACTTGTTGAAATAGGATCTAATGCACTAGCAGGTTCATCTAATAATAAAATATCTGGCTTCATGGCAATCGCTCTAGCGATACAAAGCCTTTGTTGTTGACCACCAGATAAAGCAAGGGCACTTTTATTTAAATTATCCTTAACTTGATCCCAAAGAGCTGCTTGTTTTAAACTTGTTTCTACAATTTCATCTAGCTCTTTCTTATCCTTTTTACCGTGGCGTTTTAAAGCAAATGTGATATTTTCATAGATTGATTTACTAAACGGATTCGGTCTTTGAAAAACCATTCCTACATGTTTACGCATCTCAAAAACATCAACAGCTTTTGAATTAAGATCTGTATTTTTATAAAGAATTTTACCTGTTATATTAGTTCCATCAATTTCATCATTCATTCGATTTAAGGAACGTAAATAAGTTGATTTACCACAACCAGAAGGACCAATTAATGAAGTAATTTTATTCTTTTCAAACTGCAACGAAACTCCTTTGATAGCTTCATTTGGACCATACCATACATGAAGATCGTCAGTTGCTAATGCTATGTTTTGTTCAGTCTCATTCAACTGAACAATATGTGTATCATCTAAATTATACTCTTTCATAGTTAATCCCTTTCTATGCTGATGTAATCTTCTTATGTAATCTCTTACCGATAAAACGAGCTAAGAAGTTAAATATTAATACAGCAAGTATCAAAACTGCTGATGCTCCTGCTGAAACTTGAGCACCATCTGGCATGTTTCCTTCACTATTTACTTTCCAAATATGAACAGCTAATGTTTCAGCCTGTCTAAAGATATTCAGAGGACTAGTAATACTCATCGGGTTCCAGTTAGTAAAATCTAGAGCAGGAGCACTTTGTCCAGCTGTATATATTAAAGCAGCTGCTTCACCAAAAATACGACCAGCTCCTAAAATGATTCCTGTCAAAATACCAGGTAACGCTTCAGGAATAATGACACGAGTTACTGTTTCCCATCTTGATAAGCCAAGAGCAAGACCTGCTTCTCTTTGAGTATAGTGAACTGCTTTAAGTGATTCTTCAACGTTTCTTGTTAACAAAGGTAAGTTAAAGAATGTTAACGCTAAAGCTCCAGAAATAATAGAGAAACCTAATCCTGCTTGGATAACAAACACTAAAAAGCCAAATAAACCGACTACAACTGAAGGTAGTGAACTAAGAACTTCAATTGACGTTCTAATAATATTAGTTAACATATTTTTCTTGGCATATTCAGATAAATAAATACCTGCTCCAAGAGAAATAGGAATACTAATTAACATTGTAATAATTAATAAGTAAAACGAGTTAAACAATTGAATACCAATTCCCCCACCAGCTTGGAAGCTTTTAGAAGGCTTAGTTAAAAAATCCCAGCTAATATGAGGAATACCTCTCCCTAAAATATAAAGAAGTAAACTAGCCAGTATAGCTGTAATAATAATAGCAATAGCGTAAAGAATGCCTGTTGCTATTTTATCTGCTCTTTTTGCACTCATTATTTCATTGCCCCCTTCTTACCAATCATTCGAGTGATAATATTAAAGAATAAGGACATTAGTAGTAATAATAATGCTAGCGACCAAAGAACATTGTTTTGAAGAGTTCCCATAATCGTATTACCAATTCCCATTGTTAGTACACTTGTTAAAGTAGAAGCTGGTGTAATTAAATTATGTGGCATTAATGACGCATTACCAATCACCATTTGAATAGCTAGTGCTTCACCAAATGCTCTTGCCATTCCAAAGACAACAGCTGTTAAAATACCTGGTACAGCTGACCTTAAAACAACTTTATAAATGGTTTGCCATCTTGTTGCTCCTAAAGCTAAAGAAGCTTCACGATAATGTCTAGGAACTGCTTTTAAAGCATCAACTGTCATTGAAGTAACAGTTGGTAAAATCATAACAAAAAGGACAAATGTTCCGGCTAAAATACCAAATCCAGATCCACCAAAAACACTTCTTACAGCTGGAACGATAACAGATAACCCAATAAATCCATAAACAACTGAAGGAATCCCTACTAGTAATTCAATAACTGGTTGTAACACTTTAGTTCCTAATTTTGGTGAAATCTCTGTCATAAAGACAGCTGCTCCTATAGCAAAAGGAGTGGCTATTAAAGCAGATAAGAAAGTTACGATAAAGGAACCTAAAATCATCGGCATTGCTCCAACTAAAGGTTGTCCTTGCTCATTGACTGAACTAGGATTCCATTCAGTTCCAAATAAAAATTCTGATAATTTCACTTTATCAACAAAGAATGTTGCCAGCCCTTTACTTGCTACAAAATAAAAAATAGCTATTACGACGGCTACAATTAATGAAATCGCCAAAAAACTGATTGTTTTACCAAACTGTTCAAGTTTTCTTTTTGGAGATTTTTTTAAAAGCTTGCTTTGAATCTCTTCCAACGTCTTTCCTCCTATTTAGAGCCTTATTTAGGCTTTACATTTCCTTTTACATCACGATCAATAGTCATTTCAGAAACCGGAATATAACCTAATTGAGGAACGATTTCTTTTTGTACATCTTCAGAGACCATATAATCTAAAAATTCTTTTGCTAAACCTTTTGGTTCACCTTTTGTATACATATGTTCATATGACCAGATGAACCAATCATTTTTCATCACATTTTCTTCTGTTGGTTTTACACCATCAACCGATAAAGTCGCTACTTCATCTGTGACATATGAAAAAGCAACATAACTAATAGCTCCTGGTGTCGTACTTACAATTTGTCTTACCATACCGGTCGACTCTTGTTCTTGGGCATTTTTGGATTCTTCACCATCTAATACCCACTGCTCAAATGTATGACGACTCCCACTTCCTGATGCTCGGTTTAAGAGGACAATTTCTTGGTCTTTACCACCAACCTCTTTCCAATTTTTTATTTTTCCAGTAAATATTTTTTTCAAATCTTCTTTTGAAATATCTTTTATTCCAACTTTTTTGTTTACAATAGGAGTTAATCCAACCACTGCCACTTGATGATCCACGAGCTCTTCACTCTTAATACCATCTTTTTCTTCAGCAAATAGGTCTGAATTACCAATCTCAACAGCTCCAGCTTGAACCTGGCTTAAACCTGTTCCACTTCCGCCACCTTGAACATTGATAAATTTACCTAAATTAGTACTACTATATTGCTCACTGGCAGCCTCAACTAATGGTTGCATGGCAGATGAACCAACTGCATTTATTGATTCGCCATTATCTACTTTACCACAACTAGCAATTACAAAAGTTAGGGCAAATAGGCAAGCACTTCTATAAACTTTTCTCACACGTTATCCTCCTAAATTTTACCTTTAATTTACAATTAAAATAAATCTGCAAATAGTCCAAACTAAACATATAATTTGAAGCAGAAAATTGCAAGTCTTTTTACATTGTTTTTACAATAAAAAAGATAATTTTCAAAAAATTTCTTTTTTATTTTAACATCACTATACCATTACAACACATTTATGTTATAATGTGTACGAAACCCAGTTTTTTTTATTTGTTATTAGCAATCAAGTCCCCCAACTTGTTCGCTAAGAATACTTTGTTATTCAACAAATAAATAACGGTTTCTAGTCACTAATAAAATATTCCCCATTGTATTAGTGACGAATATCATCCCTTATAGGAAAAAAGATGACGAATGTCATCTTTTTTTCTTTTTCCGTTATTTTAATAACTAAAAAAAAGCACCGATTAATCGATACTTTTCAATAAAACGTATTATATTTTAAGGAACCTTCTCATTGAAAGGACGGAACCAACAGAACCAATTACAACTCCAATAACAACTAAAAGGAGATTTAATTGTAACACTAAAGTTGCAGGTCTGACTAATTCATAGGCTGCAGAAGCCATCATACTTGTTGTAAATAAGTAATAAACTTGAGAATAACCAAAAGATATTAGCAGAATTGGGACAACAGAACCCAGTATTCCGATAAAGGCACCTTCTAAGAAGAAAGGCCAACGAATGAAGCCATTTTTAGCTCCTACCAGTCTCATAATTTGGATTTCTCGTTTTCTTGAAATGATGGTAATTCTAATCGTGTTAGAAATTAAGAATATTGCTACAGCAATCAAGAAACCTGCTGCAACAGTTCCCCATAATTTAACATTTTTAGAAATTGCAAAAATCTTATCAGAGTTTTGACCACCATAATCAGCCTTATGAACATTTGTTACTTTGGATGCAGCTTTTTGAATCCCTTTAATAGATTCTGAATCCTTAGCTGTTAAAATGTACACATCATATAAAGGATTGTCATCACCATCAAATAATTTCCAAGTATCACCTAGTTTATCAGTTAACTTTTTATACTCATTTTGTTTACTTGAAAAAACAACTTTTTTTACATCAGGTATTTTCTTTAACTCTTCACCCAATTTTTCTGTATCTTTTTTCGATGTTCCTATTTCAACAAAGACTGAAACATCAACGTTGTTATTAATATCTTCTGCTATTTTAGTTACGTTCAAAATAACACCTAAGAAGATACCTACTAAAGTTAGCGTAACTGTTACCGCACTGGCTGAAGCTAACGTCATCCAACCGTTACGTTTTAAGTTTTTTAACGCACTCCCTATATGTCTGAAAAAATTTCTAATCATCGTACCCGTAATCCCCCTCGTCTTGATCTCTTGTGATTCTACCATTTTCAATTGCTAAGACACGGTGACGAATTTCATTTACGATCATACTATTATGAGTCGCCATAACCACAGTAGTTCCTTGTTGGTTAATGCGATCTAACAATTCCATAATTTCCCAAGAATTTTCAGGGTCTAAGTTTCCTGTTGGTTCATCAGCGATTAATACTTTTGGTGTATTTACAATTGCTCTAGCAATCGCAACACGTTGCTGTTCCCCACCTGAAAGCTCTGTTGGAAAAACTCGAACCTTATGTTTTAAACCAACTAAATCTAAAACTTCTAGAACACGTTTTTTTACTTCTCTTGGTTTTTTTCCAATAACTTGCATCGCATAAGCTACATTTTCATAAACTGTTTTTTGAGTTAATAGTTTATAATCTTGGAATACAATTCCAATTTCACGTCTTAAGTACGGAATATTTCTATTTTTAATATTTAATAAGTCGTAACCACAAACATTCAATGTTCCTTTAGTTGCTTTTTCTTCACGATACATCAACTTAATAAATGTCGATTTACCAGCACCACTAGGACCTACAACATAGACAAATTCACCTTGGTTAATGTTAACAGATAGGTTTCTGACTGCAGTTGTACCATTTGAATATTTTTTTGTTACTTTTTTCATCTCAATCATTAGCATTCTCCCTAGCATTTTTTTACAGTGATTGCTTTTAATATTTCAGAATCAGTATAACATGACTTTGAATAGATGTTAATTTCAATTCATTACATTTTCATTTCAAAAATCATTTCAATTCTGTTTTTGTTATACATTTGACATTTTCCATCTTAAATAAGCATCGATAAATCCATCAATTTCTCCGTCCATAACAGATTGGGTGTTACCAACTTCAAAATTAGTTCGATGATCTTTTACCATTGAATATGGATGGAAAACATAAGATCTGATTTGCGAACCCCAGCCTATTTCTTTTTGTTCTCCTCGAATAGCTGCTGCTTCTTGTTCTTTTTTCTCTTCTTCCATTTGATAAAGTTTTGCTTTTAACATACTCATAGCTTGTTCTCTATTTTTAATTTGAGAACGTTGTGCTTGGCTAGAAACAACAACTCCAGTTGGTAAGTGAGTGATTCGAACCGCTGAGTCTGTCTTATTAATATGCTGTCCACCAGCTCCACTTGCTCTGTATGTATCAACTTTTAAATCATCTGACTTAATATCAATTGAAATATCATCTGATAACTCTGGCATAACATCAACGGAACAAAAAGAAGTATGTCTTCTACTATTTGAATCAAAAGGTGAAATTCGAACTAAACGATGGACACCTCTTTCTGATTTCAGATAACCAAAAGCATTAAATCCCTTAACTAAAAATGTTACACTTTTAATTCCTGCTTCATCTCCAGATTGATAATCTAAGGTTTCTATTTGATAGCCTCTAGACTCTGCCCAACGTGTGTACATTCTTAGAAGCATACTCCCCCAGTCTTGCGATTCGGTTCCGCCTGCTCCAGGATGCAGCTCTACAATAGCATTATTCTGATCATATTCTTCACTTAAAAGTTGAGCCAATTCATATTCTTCAATTTTCTTTTTAAATATTAGAAAATTTTCCTCTAACTCTTCTTTCATGTCTGATTCTTCTTCTTCTGAAACCATTTCATACAATAGAGTCAACTCTTCTGAATCGTTAACCAACTCATTAAACTGTTCATACTGCGCTTTTAATTGATTAGATTGATCAATAACTGCCTGAGCCGCCGTTGAATCATCCCAAAAGCTAGGATTAGACATTTTAGATTCAGATTCAGCAATTTGCTCTTCTAAATCTTCTAAGTCAAAGTGACCCCCTAAAATTTTCGATTTTACTAATCACATCATCTAATTCATTTTTAAGTTCACTTAATTCCATCAATGATACCTCCTAAAAAAATAAGCAAAGCGACTCAGAATATCTAAGTCGCATTCGCTCTAAACTGGTTTACCGTGACAGTTTTTATATTTTTTACCACTGCCACAAGGACATGGATCGTTTCTTCCAACTTTGTTTTCTACTTTAACAGGTCTCTTCTTATCATCTGAAGAAACTTTTCTTTGTTCTTCTGTTGGTTTTACTGCTTCGCCTTGAGCAACTTGTTCTCTTTGAACATTTTGGCGAATTTCAGCTTTCATGAATAATCTTGTTGCTTCATATTCAATCGCTCCAACCATATCTAAGAACATTTGATATCCTTCTGTTTGGTAGTCTACTAATGGATTATTTTGACCATAGGCACGTAAACCAATTGATTCTCTTAATTGATCCATTGCATCAATATGATCTGTCCATTTTGTATCTACTACACGTAGGATAACAACTTTTTGGAATTCTAGCAATTGTTCTGAACTATCTAAGATGTCTGCTTTTTCTTGATATAACGTTTTAGCTGTATCAAAGATAAATGTTTTCATCTCTTCAGGTGTTTTCCCTTCAAAGTCTGCTAATGAAATAGCATCTTCGTGAGTGATTGTTGAACCAACAAAGTCAACTAAACCTTGTAAGTTCCAATCTGTTTTTTCACCTTGTGTATGGCTTTCAACGTAACGCTCAATCGTTCTTTCTACCATACCTAATAATACAGGTTTTAAATCTTCATCTGACGTAATAACTTGATTACGTTGACGATAGATAACTTCACGTTGTTCTCTCATAACATCATCATATTGAAGAACGTTTTTACGTGTATCATAGTTATTACCTTCTACACGCTTTTGAGCCGATTCAACTTGTTTAGTAAACATTTTACTTTGAATCACTGCATCTTCTTCTTCTAAATTCATTCTTTCTAAGAAAGTCTTAATTCGTTCTGAACCAAAACGTTTCATTAAATCATCTTCTAGAGATAAGTAGAACTGAGTAGCACCTGGATCTCCTTGACGACCAGAACGTCCACGTAACTGATTATCAATACGTCTTGATTCATGACGTTCAGTACCAATTACAGCTAAACCGCCTGCTTCTTTAACGCCTAAACCTAAACGAATATCCGTACCACGACCAGCCATATTGGTTGCAATTGTAACAGAACCTTTTTGACCAGCGTTCATAATAATCTCAGCTTCTTTAAAGTGGTTCTTAGCATTTAAGACTTCATGAGGAACTTTTGCTTTTGTTAACATATCAGAAATCAATTCTGATGTTTCAACAGCTACAGTACCAACTAGTACTGGTTGTCCATTTTCATGACGTTCTTTAATATCAGCTACTACAGCTTTAAATTTACTGTTTAAAGTTGGATATAATAAATCTGCTTTATCATCACGAATGATTGGTCTATTAGTCGGAATTTGAATAACTTGCATGTTATAAATTTCTCTAAACTCTTCTTCTTCTGTTTTAGCAGTACCAGTCATACCTGATAATTTTTTATACATACGGAAATAATTTTGGAAAGTAATATTTGCCATTGTTTTTGTTTCGTCTTCAATTTCAACGCCTTCTTTAGCTTCAATTGCTTGGTGAAGACCATCAGAATAACGACGACCATCCATAATACGACCAGTAAATTGGTCAACAATCATTACTTTTCCTTCTTGAACCACATAATCAATATCTAGAAGCATAATATAGTTAGCTCTTAATGATTGATCTAAGTAGTGAGTTAATGATGTATTAGAAATATCATACAAGTTTTCTACATCAAAATGTTTTTCTGCTTTTGAAATACCTTGCTCTGTTAAAGCAATTGTTTTTGATTGAACATCAATTTTATAGTCTTCTTCATTTATTAAAGTTTTAATGAAGTTGTCTGTTCTATTGTACATTGCTGTTGATTTTTCTGCTTGTCCAGAAATAATCAATGGTGTTCTTGCCTCATCAATTAAAATTGAGTCAACCTCATCCACTACAGCAAAGTTCAATGGACGTTGTACCATTTGTTCACGGTAAACTACCATGTTATCTCTTAAGTAGTCAAAACCTAATTCATTATTTGTTGAATAAGTAATATCACAAGCATAAGCTAATCGTTTTTCTTCTGATGATTTAGAGTTAATATTTAAACCAACTGTTAATCCTAAGAAGTTATACAACTCACCCATTTCACTTGCATCACGTGTTGCTAAGTACTCATTTACCGTAACAACATGAACACCTTCACCAGAAAGTGCGTTTAAATAAACAGGCATTGTCGCTGTTAAGGTTTTACCTTCACCTGTTTTCATTTCAGGAATACTACCTTCGTGTAAGACAATCCCACCAATAATTTGGACTTTGTATGGGAATAAGCCTAAGACACGTTTTGCTGCTTCACGAACAACTGCAAACGCTTCTGGCATTAAATCATCTAATGTTTCACCTTTTTGGTAGCGTGCTTTAAATTCTTCTGTTTTACCTTGTAATTCCTCATCACTTAATTTTTCAATTTGGTCTTTTAGTGCATCCACTTTGTCTGCTAAGTGACCCAAACGTTTTAAATCTTTTTTATCATTCTCAATTAATTGTTTCAAAAAGTTAGCCATGAATCAAATCTACCTCTCGTTCATATTCATTTGACATTATTTATTTAAAAATAAAATGAGTTCATCTTAAACATTTTAGCATTACTTATACAAAATTAAAACTCTTTATTGAAAAAAATAACGATTTAAACAGGCTTTTTTCAATAAAAAAAACAAATTATCACAGTATTTTCCAAAATAAGTGTCGAATCCTTTTATTAACCTTGTTCCATTATCTGTTAAATAAAAAAAGTATTCAATAGAAAAACTGAATACTTTTTTAATTCTTATTTAATTTAGTTTAATTTTGCTACACGCATAACGTCTCGTGCAATTATAACTTCTTCATCTGTCGGAATAACTAGAACTTTAACTCTACTATTAGTTGATTCAATTGATAACTCATCTTGTTGATTTTTAGTTTCATCAATCTCAACACCTAAATAAGATAAATAGTTAGTAATTTCTGTTCTTACTCTTGCTGAATGTTCTCCAACACCTGCCGTAAAGACTAATGTATCTAGACCATTTAAATCAGCTGCGTAAGCACCAATGTAATGAACCACTTGATGTGCAAAAACATCTAGAGCAAGTTGAGCTCTTTCATTTCCTTCATCTGCTGCTTTTTCAACGTCACGATAATCACTTGATACACCCGAAAGACCTAATAAACCTGATTTAGTATTCATTAAATCTTTTACTTCTTGAGGAGATAAGCCTTCTTTATCTTGAATAAAAGGAATAATTTGTGGATCAATATCTCCTGTTCTAGTTCCCATTACTAAACCAGCTAAAGGAGTGAATCCCATAGATGAGTTAATGGATTTACCATCTAATACAGCTGAAACACTAGCTCCACTACCAATATGACAAGTAATTGTTTTACTTCCTGTTGGGTTTAATTTAGCTGATTCTTCTGCTACATATTGATGACTTGGTCCATGGAACCCATAACGTCTGATATCATATTTTTCATAATATTCATAAGGTAGAGCGTACATGTAATTCTTTTTAGGAATTGTATGATGGTATGATGTATCAAAAATAGCTACCTGTTTTGTATTAGGCAATACTTTTTTAAATGAACGAATTCCGATTAAATTAACTGGATTATGTAGAGGAGACAGAACACTAAGTTCCCCTATTCTTTCTTCTACGACTTCATCAATAAGAGTGGCATCAGAATAATAAGTTCCTCCGTGAGAAATACGATGACCCACGCCACCAATTTCATCATAAGAAGCAATCATTTTTTCATCAATTAAGACTTCTAACAGCTGATTAACGGCTTCTTCATGATTTAAAATTTCTAATTCTTTCGATACTTTTTTCCCGTCATGTTTATAAGAAAAACTTGCATCTTTAAAACCAATTCTTTCAACAGAACCTTCTACTAACACTTCTTCATTTGGCATTTCAAATAACTTGAATTTTAAAGAAGAGCTTCCTGAATTGATTGCCATAATTTTTGTCATAGTTTTCACCCTTTCTTTTTTATAAAATAATGGTATAGAGTAGACTCGCTAATAGAGCTCCTAAGATTGGACCAACAATTGGCACCCAAGCGTACTCCATATGAGCGTCACCCTTGTTTGGGATTGGTAAAATTTTATAGGCTAGTCTAGGACTAAAATCACGACATGGATTTAAGGCATAACCTGTTGTTGAACCTAAGGCAAGTCCGACTGACGTAATTGTCAAGCCGACGATTAAAGGTTTCAATCCTTCTGTAAAATCACCTAAATTTAAAAGAATAAAAACAAAAAAGAAAGTCGCAATTGTTTCACTTAAACAGTTAAATAACTTATTAGAAATTGCTGCGCCAGAACCAAAAATTCCCACGTGATTCCCTTCTTCTTCTGTAGTTGTTTCTTTAAAATGAGGGTAAAAATGAAGTGCTACAATAGCAGCTGCAACAAATGCACCTAAAAATTGTGCAACAATATAACCGATTACTTTATCTTTTGGGAATAAATCAAAAGCTGCAAAAGCTAATGTAATTGCTGGGTTTAAATGTGCTTGTGAGCCAATAAATCCTGCGACATAAACACCAAAAGCTACTGCTAATCCCCAACCAAAACAAATATATAACCAATTTGAGCCCTTAGCGTACGCTTTTTTTAGGTTCACACTTGCACCTAAACCGACTCCTAACACGATTAAAACCATTGTACCTATAAATTCAGCAACATATTCTTGCATGGATAAACTCCTTATTATTTAATAATTTTTAACACAATTTCTTTTAATTCTTGATCATTTGGAACTATTGGATTTCCTGGGAAGGTTCCATCTTCTTTAGCATGGCTAACAATCCAATCCATACTTTCCATGACATCTGATTCTGAAATACCAAACTCTTTTAAAGTTTTAGGGCAATTCATCGCTTTCATCATTTTGAAAATATGTTTTTCCATTCGTTTCACTTGCATACTATCACTCAAACTTGGTGAACCTACATTAGCTTTTTTAATAGCTTCTGCATATTTTTTAGCTGACTCTTTATCTTGAGCGTTAAACGCAATAACATGAGGAAGTAGCATAGCATTAGCTAAACCATGAGGTACATGGAATTTGGCTCCTAATTGATGAGCAAGTGAATGACAAATGCCCAGTCCTGCCATATTAAAAGCAATTCCTGCTTCACAAGACGCTTCGTGAACAATTTGTCTTGCCTCTAAGTCAGAACCATTTTCATAAGCTTTGATTAATTCATTAGAAATAACATCAATTGCTTTTTCTGCTAAAGCATCTGTAAATAGGTCTGAGTCTTTTGCTACTAAGGCTTCTAAAGCATGAGTTAATACATCTAAACCTGAGAATGCTGTCACACTTTTTGGTGCACTAACAACCAAACTAGGATCTAAAAGAGCAATATCTGGTGTTAAATGGTCTTTGATAATTGGAAACTTCACACCATTTTTAGTATCAGAAACAACTGCTGTATTAGTTACTTCAGAGCCAGTTCCACTTGTTGTTGGAATAGCAATAAAACAAGCAATATTTTCTTGATTAATTTTTTCACCAAAATAACGAATTGCCTTTGCAGTATCGATTGCTGATCCACCACCAATACCAATCATCACTGTTGGTTTAAATCTTTTAAAAACCTCAACCCCCGCCATGATATTATCAAGCGGTGGGTCAGGTAAAACATCAAAAAAAATGGTTACTTCATTACAAGATGGTAATTGATTCTCAATTTGTTTTAAACTATCTGTTCCAGGTAAAAATGAATCACATACCATCATTACTTTTTGGTTCTTTATTGTTTGTAACACGCTTAAACTATCCGCACCGGAATAGATTTTTGTTGGTATGATAAATCGATTCATTTTAGTCCCTCCACACTCTCATTGAAAATCCTTCTGGTGAATTCAAACGACGACGACGTGTAAATGTTTTAGCAGTTGTTGTTCCTTCTCCAGTTGGAGTTGAAATAGTTAAAGCAGAAGCTCCAGTAAAGCCAACACCAGTACCTGAGTAAGTTGGTCCATTAACAACAAAAATTGATGTATTCATTCTATGAGCTGCTTTATTAATATTTACTAAATTACCTGAATGAATAGAAGCTGTATGATGATTGTTATCTTCAACTTCCACTGCTGTTTTTAACATGTCATCAAAGTCACGTGCACAAACAACAGGTACAATCGGCATTAACATTTCTTTCACAACTAATGGATGATTTTTATCTGCTTCTAAAATAATTAATTTAGGTTGACCAGAGTAGTTAATACCAGCACTATCTAAAATAAAGGTAGCATCTTTACCAATGTAATCACGACTAGGTGTTCCTTTTTCAGTAATTGTCATAGAAGTTAGTGTTTCAATGTCTTTTGGATTTGTTACTAAAAAGGCACCTTCTTGTTGCATTAAACGGATTAATTCATCTTTAATAGCACTTTCTGCTACAACTTCTTTTTCAGCGGTACAAAGAATATTGTTATCAAATGCAGCTGAATCAACAATGTTTCTTGCTGCAAGAGAAAGGTTAGCTGTTGCATCAACCATTGCTGGAGGGTTACCTGCACCGGCACCAATTGCTTTTTTACCACTAATCATTGCTTGATGAACCACACCAGGGCCACCAGTTACAACAAGTGCTGCGATATCTTTATGTCCCATCATTTCTTGCGCTGCTTCAATGGATGGTTTTTCAATTGTTACAACAAGGTTTTTTAAACCTGTAGCTGCTTCAATAAATTCATTACATTTTTCAACTGCCCAACGAGAAATAGCTTTTGCACCAGGGTGAACACTAAAGTAAACAGTGTTTCCACCAGCAAGCATCATAATAGCGTTAGCAATAACTGTTTCAACTGGGTTAGTACTTGGAGTAACAGCACCAATGACACCAAATGGTGCGTATTCATACATGATTAATCCGCCATCACCTGTTTGAATTTCAGATGTTAAATCTTCTGTTCCTGGTGTATTGTATAAAGCATTTTCTAATTTTTTAATTTTTGCTTCTTTAGTTCCCATGCCTGTTTCATTCACAATTTCAGTTGCAATGTAATCTAGTAAATGAGTAAAACCTTCTTTTAGACTGTCAATTACTTTATTTCTTGTTTCAATTGAACAATCAACGAAAATTTCTTGAGCTGCTTTTGCTGCTTGAACAGCTTCATCAACATTTCCATAAACACCTTTATTGTTACCTGTAGATACTGTATTATTTGTTGAACTTGTTGTACTTCCTAATTCTTCTGCTAATATTTTTCTAATTTGTTCTTCTAAACTTGACATGTCTATTCTCCTTTTAAAAATGCATTAACTGTTGTTTTACAAATCAATTGATCTTCTGATACGGCTCCGCCACTTACTCCAATGGCTCCAATTATTTTTTCATGATAGAAAATAGGAATTCCACCAGCAAACGTTACTAGTTTTCCTTCCATCATTGTTTCAATTTGATACAGCTCACCATTTGGTTGTGTGTCTTTATTTAAATCTTTTGTTTCAGCTTGCATTAACAGTGCAGAGGCTGCCTTTTTTGGTGCTAGTGTTAAACTAACTAATTTGGCATCTTCCATGCGGTAAAGCATTCTTGGATTACCAGAAATATCACTAATACAAATAGTGACAGGTACTTGAATTTCACGGGCTTTTTCTTCGCCTTTATTAATTGCTTGTTGCAGATTATCTTTACTAAATAAAGCTTCTGCTTGAATATTGATTAAAGCTTTTTCCACAAGTTGATCTATATTATTCACTTTTTTCACTCTCTTCCTGATAATAACGACGTATTATTTCCTGAACTCTTTGTTCTTGTCTATCAAAATAATCTTCATCTCTTGCAATAATATAAAGACAATCTGAAAGACGGTTAACAAATTTTAATAGCTCTGGCCGAATGTTTTCTTGTTCTTCTTCTGATAACAAGACCAACATTCTTTCACCTCTTCGACAAACCGCTCTTGCCATGTGAAGATGAGCTCCAGCTGTGCTTGTTCCTGGTAAAATAAAAGTCGTAATTTTAGGTAATTTGGAAGTGTAATCATCAATTTTTGCTTCTAATACCTCGATATCCTTCGTTGAAATTTGCTCACTTTTAGCATAAAACTTATCAGAATCAAGCGTGGCAATTTCTCCAGCAAGTAGAAACATTTTATATTGTAAATGGACTAAAAAATCCTTATTTTCTTGTTTTTGACAAAACTTTTCGGCAACACTAATCACGGTATTACATTCATCAAAGGTTCCGTAAGTTTCGACTCGGTTGGAATATTTTTTAACACGTTGACCATCAAAAAGACTAGTCGTTCCTTTATCTCCTGTTTTAGTGTAAATCGCCATTTGTTTGACACATCCTATCCTTACTTATTAAATCGATCGATAATGCCAACAATGGCACAATCAACAACATCTCGTGTCTGTGATGACTCTTTATTAGTCTTTCTTGCACCCGCGCCTTTAACTAAAAGAACATACTCTCCAATACCTGCACCAACTGTATCTGATGCTACCTCTTCATATCGAATCATTTCTTTGTCGCTATTAATTTGTTGAACAATCATTAACTTTCTTCCAATCAAAGAATCATCTTTTTGACTAGCTTCAATTGATCCTACGACTCTTCCCATATACATGTTTCATTGACCCTTTCTATCACAGTGATATTATTCTTTTTAATCAATTCAATTGCTTCTTGTGTTAACTTTTGCTGTTTTAAAATCACCAGAAATGAATTATTCGGCAATCCAATGATTAATTGACGGGTTAACATGTTGGTTTGAAAAGCGTGGACTCTTTGATTCGACATCTTAAATACAACTGGCCATTCTGTTAACATTTTCCACGGAACAAAGGGCAAGATAAATTCATTTAGTTCTATAGAAAACGAAATTTGATAAGAAATTCCTGTTAATAACCATTCAACCCAAGGCGTTTCTTTCATTTGATAAAGGTCTTTTATCAGACGAATAGAAACTTGATGCAAGTTAATATTTCGATATTCATAAAAAACTGTGACACTTGGTGGTAAGGCGATTTGACAATTATGTTGATAAGCAATTGCTACTTGTTTTTTCTCTCTTTCAACTAATTTTTCTTTAATCATTGAAATGAGTTTATCCTCATTCATTGCCTGCCTCCTTGTCTTAAAAAGAACTTTTAATTGATCTAAAATAAATGGGACAATGGCATCTAGGGATGTTTTATTTTAGATCAACTTTTGGTTCTTTAATCTTTAATTAATTTTGCAACTGTTCCTTTTCCAACGTTAGCGGCATTAGCTTCGTCGGTATCAATATGCATTTCTAATACAAATTTTGGATCAGGTCGAACAACAACATCATCAAAAATAGTTTTTCTTTCTTCTGTTTCAATCGATACTTTAACAATGTCACCTTTTTGAACGCCAAACATTTCCGCATCTTTGTCGCTCATATGAATGTGACGCTTAGCAGCGATTGCTCCTTGAATTTCTACTTGACCATCTTTTGTTTTAACTGTCACAGTTGGTGTTCCTTGTAAATCACCTGACATACGAATTGGAACATTGACGCCAATTTGTCTTGCTTCCGTTTTAGCTAACTCAACTTGTGAGTGAGCACGACATGGGCCTAAAATTCTAACATTATTTACTTCTCCACGAGGACCAACAATTGTAACTGTTTGATTTGAAGCAAATTCACCAGGTTGTTTTAATGGAACTCTTACTGTCATTTCTTGACCTGGAAATAAGATATCAAAATCAGATTGAGTTAAATGAATATGGTGATTAGATACACCAATTGGAATCGTTGGTTCCGTTTCCTCTGCAATAATTTTTAAGATTAGCTCTCTTAATTCAGCTTCGTTCATTTCTTTCATCCTGACTTTCTTAAACTAGTTTTTTTCTGGTAAAATTCCTTCAACATCTGTATGAGGACGAGGGATTACGTATGAAGCAAATACTTCACCTACAGATTCAGCAGCACTTGTTCCAGCATCTACAGCAGCTTTTACAGCACCTACATCACCACGAACCATAACTGTTACTAAACCTGAACCAATTTTTTCTGTTCCTACTAGAGTTACGTTAGCTGCTTTAACCATTGCGTCAGCTGCTTCAATTGCTCCTACTAAACCTTTTGTTTCGATCATTCCTAATGCGTTATTCATGATAATTTCCTCCGATATATAATTATTTTTTTTCTTCTTTTAATTCTTCATAGTGTGAACATTCTTTTCGAGGTTCACCTTTTTTTCTATTACATGATGGGTCTTTACATAAATTACATGTATAATTCTCTGAATCGATAGTAACTTCACCATCATCTATTTGAGCTGTTTCGATTTTTTGCTCTTCTTCAAAGACAGATTCTAGTTCTTTATTTTCTTCAACCGTTGAAGTTTCTTCTTCGAGTTCATCAACAACTAACTTTTCAGTACTAGCATCCAGTCCAGCTTTTAACCATATGTCAAGACCTTCACCTAGACGTGGGATAATCTTTGATGCAATAAATTTCTGATCTTTTTTAGCTATTTGCTCTCCAGATTCTATTGCAGCATTGACGGCACCAACATCACCTAACACTTTAATCGTTAGCCAACCCGAGCCTTTTGCTCTTTCAATGCCAGCTATTCTGACATCGGCTGTTTTCACCATGACATCTGAAACATTCACAGCACATCCAAACCCGATGACTTCTACCATTCCTAATGCTTGATTCACTTTTTTCACATCCTAAACATCTAGTTTAAAAGGAATTCCTTTTACTAAACGTGCGGCATTTTTACCAAGCGTCATCATTGACTCTTCGTTATTGTCTACTACAAAAAGAGGTTCTTTTTCAGGTAAACTTTTAAAATGAAGCACCGCTTGTTTTTCATTCACTGCAATTCCTACTTCTAAAGGAGATTTAAGTGCTTGTTCATAAGCTGCAGCAATTAAATCTAATTGTTGATTCTCCTTTAATTCACCAGGAATTTCTTCTTCTTCCATTCCGTATAACAAATGACTTAATTCAGTTTGAGGTGTCATTTTCGTGATATAAATAGTTGGTCTACTCACCATGATCCTCTCCCTTTAATTCATCTGAATATGCTAATATAAGTCCAGTTGCTACGGCGTTTCTAGGTCCTTCTGTTTTACGAATATTTCCTCTTCCTGCAACAAGAGAATAATGAGATAAAGCATCAGTTACTAATTGAGGTACTTCAAAATCAAGTGCTGAACCACCAACTATAACAACAAATGGTATATCTCTAATATTTCCAGTAGGACTCACATGAGCTAATGCTCGTAAAGCATTCGTTACAAAGACTCTTTCTTTAGCTGTTTGACGAACAATTTTAACTTTTTCAATACTTAAATCTCCAGGAATTGGGACAAAACCTTCAGGAGTAATCACCACAACTTTAGCAAAAATATTCGCTGGTAAAGCTTTATCAAAGAACTCCACTGTTCCATCTTCATGTCTGATGTAGAATAAGCTTTCCACTTTTGCTAATGGGTATTTTTTGATTGACTCAGCTAAATATCTATCGTCTAAACCAAGTTCAGAGTCGATAATCATTGTTACCATGTCACCTGCTCCAGCTAAATGAATAGCTGTTGTTTTACCATTTTTATCAATAATTGAAGCATCTGTCGAACCTGCTCCAAGATCTAAAATGGCTAATGGTTTGTTAGTTCCTGCTGTCGTTAAGGCTCCTAAAATAGCTGCGCCTGCTTCTGAACCACCAATTTCAACTGGTATACCGATTTCTCTTTCAACTTCTTCTGCAATAAGAGACATTTGTAAATGATCTGACTTCACCATTGAAGCAATCCCTACTGCTTGTTCTAAAGAAAACTCACCAGCTAAACCACCTTTAACATCTAATGGAACAAATGTATCAATGGCTAATAAATCTTGAATAAAAATATCTTTTAAGGCTTTATTTGTTAAATCCGCCATAGTTTGACGAACTCTTTCTAACATGCCTCCGATATTTGTTCCAGGTTCACCAGTGACATTTTCAATTGTTTGAAAACCAGAAACAGCCTTCATTATTTTTTCAGCACCATCAGAGATTCCAACTTTTTCAGTCCGATTATCACCTTTGATAATTAAATGACCTGCCGGTATAGTTCTTGCTTTTACATCTCCTGCTGGTGTTTTAATGACAACAGCTGAACGATTACCAATCAAAGCCCTTGAAACAGGAACAATGTTTTTAGTTTCTTCAGGACTTAAGTCAAAAACTGTGGCTATACCATAAGGATTTGCTAACTCTGAAATAACTTGCCCTTTACCTGCTACTTCAACAGCGGCTAACATGTTAAGAGGTACTTTATTAATAAAAGCTACTTCATCCACGATTGGGATAACATGAGTCAACCGGTTGTTAATTAAGACACCATCGTCTCGTTGTAAAATAGCAGCAGTAATATTAAAACCATACTCAACATATAAATTAATTAATTTAGAAGCATCATCAAAATCGATTTCTTTTGGTATAACAACAATATAAGGAACTGTTTTATCCGTTTTTTCAAAAAGCTCTGGCAGAAGAACCGTGTAACCAATGCCTAACCCCTCACCACCTGGTGTTTTAGGATCATGGCCAATCATCGTTGATTCAGTAATAATGGTTTCAGTAATAGTCTCCATTGCCACATCTCCAATAACAGGAGTTGCTTCGTTAATTCGAATTAAATCAATCTCTTTTGTTGTCATCTGCGTCTTAGCAAGCATTAAATTAATCGCATTTTTAATACCAATTAAGTTGTGACGTGTTCCTTTAATTCCCGTTGTTTCAGATAAAGCAGAGGCAATAAATTCAACACTACCATTGGGCATGACTGTTGCTAACGTCACCTCTGTAGATGAATTTCCAATATCAACACCAATGACTTTTTTCATAGTTGCCTCCTAATTAATTATCACCTTTTAATTTTTTACGTACTTCGTAATAATTAGCTGCTTCCTTGAAAAAGTTCGCTGTAATAGTTGCTTGATATTTATCTTCTAATTCCTGAGCCATATCAAGTAATTCTTGTTTAGATGAACGATACGGTCTTAAAGCACCATACATTTCTAGTAAACGGTCATCTGGAATAACTGTTAATTCCGCTGCTCTAGCAAAGTTTTGTTGAATAGCTCCACGTCCAGCATCAGCTGCAATTTCACCTTGATATTTAAGTGTTTCTTTAGTCACACGTAAATCTTGAGTGTTTACTTCATTGGCTAATACACTATCTAAAGTGATATCTGCTAATTTTTTTCCACTTGGTGCACGAACTAAATCAGGATGTTTTTCATATAATGGGTAGTCATTTCGATCCATTGTCTTTTCAAAACTTGGTTGAGTAGCAACGCTACCTTGTCCTTCTTCTGAAAGCTCCATTTGTTCTTTGATTTTTTTAATCAAGTTATCCATCTCTGTCATTTTTTACCCTCCCTTTTATTTCGAAAAATCAACTTTAATTTCTTCAGCTGGTTTACCTATAACAACATATTTAGTTTCTTTAATATGCATCATGGCTGATTTTGCTTGATAGGCCACACGTGACATTTGATCACTAACTGTTGGAACTGGATCAGGTGATTCACCTTTTGCATATTTAGCTGCATTTTTACCAATCGCTCTATAAGTATCTAACGAAATAGTTGGTGCTTGAGGGAACAATTCAAGATTTGATAAAGGTTCTAAATCTTTTTGATGGATAATAGTTGTTCCTTTTGACTGAATACCAATAGCAACACCTGAACCTGATAACTTATCTGCTTCAGCACCGATAAATGATACATCAGCCGTACGGAATACTTTAATAACTCTAGCTTGTAAACCTTCTTCTTCAATCCCTGCAACAACTTGGCGAAGAATTTCTTTATGGCTAATACCTAATAGGTTTTCTGACATAGCTTCTGCAAAGCCAGGTGCTACAGCTACAATAACTTCATCTTGTGAAGCTCCAGCTTTAGCAACTCCCATTGATTTAAACCAGTCTAATTGTTTTAAAGGAGCTACCACTTTTTCATCTGTCGTTTGAACTGTTTTTGTTTCTTGGAATGTCACTGGTTTATCGTCTAGTGGCATTTCTTTTAACACATCACGAATAATCGCTCTTAACAATTTTTCATTAATTGCTGTTTCTGACATCTTTTTCATCCTCTCCATTCATCACTAGACAGAACGTGGGTCAATCGCCATTGGAATATCTTTTACTTTTTCCCACTCTTCGCCTTCTAATCGATAACCAGTTCCTGGTCCTTGATAATCATTGCAATCATTAACGGCTGAAATAACATTAAATTGATCATCAAAAATAGCTGATGTTTGTAAAAAGTCACCTGAGACACGTTGTTTTAATAAGCTTAAAAGATCATCTGCAACATCTCTAAATCCACCATTAGCTAATGCTTTAACTAAGTCGACTCCTGTTAACCCTCTAGTCAACACCTCTTGAGCTGCTTTCATATCTTCAACTAAGTTACGATCTGGCATATCTTTTGAACCATGAGCGTAAGTTGCTGCTTCTACTTCTTCGTCAGTTATTTTTGGTAAACCTAGTTCTTCAAAAATAACTTGAATAGCTTTAGCTGCTTTATTTCTAACTTTAATTGTTTCTTCTTCTGTTACTGGTCGAAGTCCACCGTCTACTTTTAAGTCACGTTGGAAAACTAAATAATCATCCACATCTTCAATATCTGTATTTGAGCCTGCAAACATGTTATCGTAGTTTGGTACAGCTGAATAACCACATGAAATGATGTCAGTTCCTGGTAAAAATTGACCCATTAATTTTTCAGTACGTCGCATATCTGAATGTGAGAATGCTTGGTCATTACCTGAAGCTACTTCAAGATCCAACATACAACAAATTAAGTTTTCGGCTAATACTTCTCTGATACCAGATGGAACTGATCCAGGAATACCAATACAACTAACCGCTCCATTTTGTAAACCTTGAACACCACTAGCTTTAGTAATAAAAATACATCTTGCTTCTAAATAAAGCATTGAGTTACCTTCTGCATAACCCATCATTACCTCAGAACCTGAACCAGATGTAAAACGCATTTTTAAACCACGAGAAGCATAACAAGATGCTAAGAATCCTTTAGACCAAGGTGTATCATCACCATCAGTAAAAACTGGTTCTGTTCCATAAACTGAAATAGTTTCAGCATATGAAGTAAATCCACGCATTCCTAAGTCAAGTTCAGCTGATTCTTCCACTGAACATTGAGTTAATACGCCGGGACGACCTACTTGAGAACCAACTAAAATAGCAATCGCATTAAATGGTGCGTATCTTCCGACTGCAACTGTTGTTTCTTGTTCCGCAAATCCTCTAAATGCACCTTCAGCAGCATCTGCTGCAATTTGAACTGGATTATCACGCAAGTTTGTAACGTGAGATTGAGTAGCAGGTCTTCTTCTAGCATGCATTTTTTGCATAGCCATCATTAGTTCTACCATGTTCATTTGACTTACCACATCTACAATTTTGGCTGGTGTCATTGATGTAGTTAAGCTGATAATCTCATCTCTTGCCACATTAGGGTCAACCATCATAGTCGCTAACTTAACAGAATCCATTGCTAACACTTTTTCAGCATTATCTTTATCAATTCCATAATCAGCAATATAGTAATCAATTAAATCAAAATCGGCTCTTTTTTTACCGTCAAGCTCAGTAATAACATCATTTTCAATTTTTATACTTGGTTTAGGGTCATTTGGGCTTTCCATAGCGATAAAGCCTTCATCGATCCATTCTTTTACAAATCCATCTTTATGGACCGCACGCTGTTCAAGTACTTCAAATCTTTTCGAACGTCTCATTTATTATTTCCTCCCAACAACTAAATGTATGATGGAAAATCATTTACTGGTTCGCTACCTAAAGTATGTAGTAAATCTTTCCCAACTTCTCTTGCCGCAATAACTGCTTGTCTCACAGCACCTGAATCACCTTTAATATGAATCGTTACTTCGTTTGAATATTTTTGTCCATTGTTTGGTGAAGCATAAGAAATAACTTCTACATTAGCTGCTTTAACTGCTGTATCAGCCATTACAACACCGATTGCTGCTGGTGCAGCTGCGATAAGTCCGTATGCTTTACCAAGTTCTGCTCCAAATGCTTCTTGAAGAGCGTAACTTGCACGAGCTGAATATTGTAACTCAATATGTCCTGCTTCATTATTGTAAACATCACCAAAAGTGCGTTCAGTATCTTTAAGTGTCACTTCAACAGCACGTCTAACGTCTGATACGTCTTCACCACCAAAAATAATTAACACACCGTGACCACCGCCACCTTTAGTATCTCTTGGTAATTCAACACTAACGATTTCTGTATTAGTTGCTTTAACAGCTTCGTCTGCTGCAGTAATTTGTGGACCAGCACCAGATCTTGCTCCTACAATTCCAAGGGAACGATAGTTTTTCTTTAATTTCATTACTTTGGCTAAGTCAGCATCAACGTTTGCAATAACAAGACCGATTGTATCTCCAACATTTGCTGTTCCAACAAATTCTGTTAGTGAGCTTTGTTTTTTATCCACTGTTTTTTCCTCCTTGGGATTAATACCTTCTTCTGCTAAATCTGAAGAGGACATTAATTTTTCCATTACTCTATTTAAAATTTCTTCCTCATTAGTCGCCATCATTATTCACTGATACTTTCCATCTTAATCATCGGTAAAACTGACTCAACATCTGTATGTGGACGTGGAATAACATAATTAGAAATAACTTCTCCAATTGATTCTGCTGCGACAACACCTGCGTCGACCGCTGCTTTTACTGCTCCAACATCTCCACGTATCATAGTAGTAATTAATCCTTGACCGATTTTTTCTTGGCCAACAAGTTTAACATTAGCAGCCTTCACCATTGCGTCTGCTGCATTGATAGATGCAATTAATCCTTTTGTTTCAATTAAGCCCAGTGCTTCTTGTTGCATGATAGATCCTCCTAATTAATTTCGTTTTGTTTTTCTTACACGTTGAGTATAAAAAAAAAAGCTATGACATTTTAGCCATAGCTTTTTTGTGATAATTATCACGTTAATTTTAATTAACAACATCTTGTGTTGCAATTTTGTCTTAAATAATAAAAAATCCTAATGGTTCGCTCCTTCACAATATTAATTTTTGAGGTATAATAAATAAGTATTAGCAATATTTTGCTAATAAAAGGACAAATTATTCATATTTTCATTCTAAAAAGGAGGAGATTATTTAATGGATGACCATTCACAATATATCGAATCACATCAAAAAATTCTTGATACGATCCTTAGTGAATTCACTGAAGCAACAGGGTTAGCCACTATTTTAGTTGACACACAGGGCAACGAATTAACAGCTGGTTATGGTTTTTCACCCTTTTGCCAATTAATGAGAAATAATGAGGATACTAGACAGCTATGTCAAAATTGTGACATGTTTGGGGGGAGAAGCTCTTTAAAAAACAATGTGACTACTCCATATATTTGCCACGCTGGTTTAGTTGACTTTTCATATCCTGTTACCATTGATAATCAAGTAATTGGCTACATTCTTTGTGGCCAAACAAAAATTGAAGATAAATCTGATTTCCAACCTATTATTACCGAAAAAACATTTTGGCAAGATGATCCTATTTTTGTTGAAGCCTACAACAATATGCCATCTACTACACCAGAAAAAATCCGAGCAGGTAGCCAACTACTCACTATTATTATTAATTATTACTTATCAGATATTATGAGTAGCCACTTAGCTGTTCAGGAACCAACAAACATTCCTAGTCAGTTTTTAAAACAACGTCATCCCGTTAAAACGGAAGAAAAAATTCCGCTTAAACACGTGGAAACTATTTCAAACGACACTCAGAAAATCACGTCTGATAGACAAGAAATTATTGACGCACTGGACTACATCAATCGTCACTTAAACGAAGTTATTACTCTTGACGAAGTTTCTGATCATGTTTACCTATCTGGCTACTACTTTAGTAAACTATTCAAAAAAGAAGTTGGACAAAATTTTGTTGACTATGTTAACGAGAAAAAAATAAATCGTTCTAAAATATTACTTCAAGACTCTACATGGTCAATTGATAGTATCGCTCATAGCCTTGGATTCTCTCAACCAAGTTATTTTAGTAAATTATTTAAGAAAGTTACTCAAATGTCGCCTAGAGAATATCGACAAATGATTCAAGAAGAAACAAAACGTAAATAATTTCTTATTTTAAATAAAGAAAAAGAGCATCTCGAAAAACGAAATGCTCTTTTTTTCATCACAAAAAATATTAGCATATCGATTTTCTTCCTCCCGAAAAAATCAAACTAAGAAGTATCCTGGCTTTGCTTCGTCCTCAATAAACCCTTCCAACAAAAATGTCGTGGTTGTTTATATCGTCCACAATACAGTTACGGGGATAGCATCAGATTCTCACTGATTTCCTTCTTGTACCTATTTAATTTATATTTAATTATATCTTTTTAGTTCTTTCATTACAATAGAACTATTTTGTTCTTTATCTAAAATAAAAAATTTTTAAAATGGACTGAATTTGCCTCATCAACAAATCCACATTTCCGCCAGTAATTTTAGGAACTGGAATCTCAACTTCATTTAGGTAAACGATATTACCTTCTCCCTCTTGTAAAACAAAGGCTTTTTTTCCTAAATCATCCAACAACTCTCTAAATGATAAATAATAATTAGGAATGATAAAATAATCTGATTTTTCGATATCTTTTCCAAAATCAGTCCAATCGATAAATGCTTGTACTTGATTTTGAACAGTAACGTGTCTGAAAAAAGATAAACATCCAAAAGCAAAACCATTCCCCACGCTTGCTTCTGGCTTATACATAATTCTCTTATCCAGTATTTTTTCAAAAGTATTAACAGCTTTTAACGTTTCTCGATCTAAAAGTTTTACAATTTCTGGACTAGCACCTGTTAATTTTTGGTTTCGATAAGATATGCTATCTTCTCCTACTAAGGGCCCAACATCATCTTCTCCACCTAAAATTAAGTACTCATAATTCAACCATTTTTTTGCCATTTTTTCATAAGAAAACGAATAAATTTGGCCAATTTTTCCACTAGTAATTTTTATTTTCTTTCCATTTTGTCCAAAAAATTCAATTCCTAATTCCTCTAAAAAACCCAACCCCAAATCTGGTGCTATATTTGAGATATTTGTAAAAATAATTTTCTTTGTTTCTGGTCTAACTTTCTTTTTTAAAACCCTTCCAATTTCATGCGTGCTTGCCATTAAAGGTGCTTTGGCCAATTGAGGAACAATATCTTCTCCTAAAATTGAGCCAACATCTAGAAAAAGAGTTTTTTTAGAATCAGCGTAGCCATAATGTGCTTCTGATGTGAAGCCAAAATAACCTTCTGTTTGTAGGGTACTGATTGGTTCTTGATAATAATCTAATACTGTTCTCAGTGGATCGTTATGATCAACATAAGGAAAAGAAATTAGCTTTGCTGTAATTTTCTCTTTTGTTAACCATTGATTCATTTTACTAATAAACGCTTGGTCTAAGTCAACATCATTAAATAATGGACTTATTGCAAATATATCTGACATATTCATCTCCCCATTTTTATCATAGCAAATATTATTAGTACAAAATTGTCCAAAATCTGCACAATCTTGTTATTTTCAATTATTAAAAAAAACGTCAAGAAATATTTCATTCTTGACGTTTTTTAATTCATTTAATCCTAATTAGTTAGTTTCAATTAAACCGTATTTGCCATCTTTACGACGGTAAACAATACTAGTTCCGTTAGTTTCTGCATCTTCGAAGATGAAGAAATTATGACCTAACATGTTCATTTGTAATACAGCTTCTTCACTATCCATTGGTTTCAATGATAGACGTTTAGTTCTAACAATTTCTAAATCAGGTTCTTCATGTACATCAGCAGCTTCTGTTTCAATAATAGCTGTTGCTGCAGCTGTATCCAAAGCTGTTTCTCTTGATTTACGGTTAATTTTAGTTTTGTATTTTCTAATTTGGCGTTCTAATTTATCAACGACTAAGTCGATACTTGCGTATAGATCTGGTGATGTTTCTTCAGCTCTTAAAACTAAGTATGGTAATGGTATAGTAACCTCAACTTTTGCAGTTTTATCTGAATAAACTTTTAGATTAACATGTGCTGTTGATTCTGGAACATTAGTAAAGTATCTTTCTAATTTTCCAATTTTTTTCTCAACATACTCTCTGATTGCTTGAGTAACCTCAATGTTCTCTCCGCGGACATTATATCTAAACATACTAATTACCCCTTTCGTCTATCACTCAAAGAGAAAGATTCTAAGGACCACTCTCTTATCCTTCTCTTCTTACCTCTATTATAACTAACTAGGAGTTAAATGACAATTAAGTTTGATAAAAAAACGCTTTATATTTTATCTTGTTATAGAAAACGAACAGATTTCACGTGGTTTGTATGGTTTAAGACATTCATAAGCATGAAGAATGGTTCTTCCTGTTGTATAAACATCATCAACCAGTAAAACTTGTTGTTGGTATATCTTTTTTCCTGACCTTTTTGTTATAAAAAAAGGCTGTTCTGTAGCTAATCTTTCTTTTCGATTTAATTCAGACTGTCTTTTGGTTTGTTTCTTTTTATGTAACAACCGCTCATAAGATATGTTGCTACTGTCTAAAAAGCTTTCAACTTGATTAAACTCTCTATCTAACATTCTTTTTTTAGCTATTGGGATAGGGATGATAATATACTTCTCTTCCTGAAAAGATTTCAACTGTAAATGAATGTCTAAAGCAAAAGCATCTTTCATCCCAATATTTCCCAAGAACTTTAATTGTTTAAAATACTCTTTCATTTTTTCATTATGTTCATATAAATAAGAATGTTTCAATTCAAACTGAGCTAATTCTTTTTTCCATCTACTACAATCGCCACAAGTATTTCTTTTCTGGTTAATTAATTGCTTCTTACAATACTGACAATGATTGCCTTGAGTCATGTCTAGTCGATTAATTTCTAAAAAACAGGTTGGGCAACAGCTATTTTCTATTCCTTGATTCAAAGAAAATATTTCACCTAATTGTAAATGCTTAGAAAATGAACTTTGACAAAACACACATTTCACTTAAATCCAGCCCTTTCATTCATCATTTTTATTTGCTGAATTGCTTGATTGATCTCTTTTGTTTTTCCTGAATGTAGAAAATAAATGTCTCCTGTTGGAAATTCTTTCTTTCTTCCAACCCTTCCTGATATTTGAACTAAACTCGCCTGAGTGAAAACACGGTGATGAGCCTCATAAATAATAACGTCTACATTTGGAAACGTAACACCTCTCTCCAGAATAGTAGTTGTTAGAAGCCAATCAATTTCTTTTCGTCTCATCTTTTTTATTTTTTCCTCTCGCAAATCTTCATTAGCATAAACATAGGCTATTCTTTTATCAGGAAACAACCTCTCCAATAATTGAAAACACTGCTTCATTCGTTCTATATTCGGAAAAAAAAGTAAACATTGCCTATGTTGATTTTTTAAAATATTAATCAAAAAGACAGGGAGTTTTCCTTTCTTTAATCGGCTTGCTAAAAAATAATCAAAATGGCAGGTTGGGACTGGTAGCTGATAACCATGATACCTTTTAGCAAGTTGGCTATATTTTAATTCTTTTTTAGCTATTTTCTCCATTAGTTTCTCACTCGGTGTAGCTGTTAAATAAACTAATTTTCCTGTCGTTTTTAAAGCTTGTTGTGTGCCAAATTCAAGTACTGGGTTACCTGCATAAGGAAAAGCGTCTACTTCATCTACAACAATTAAATCAAAAGCTTCACGGAATCTAAGTAATTGATGCGTTGTTGTCACCACAAAATGAGTGTAGCGATACTTTTCTTTTGATTTACCATACAGTAAAGCGATTGATTCTTCAGGAAATACAGCTTGAAATCTTGGATGAAGTTCCAAGCACACATCAACTCTTGGAGAAGCAACAGCTACTCGATGTCCTTTTTTTAAAGCGACTTTTAAAAGTTCAAAAAGCATTTCAGTCTTACCAGCACCTGTAACAGCATGAATTAAATGATTTTCTTCCTGCTTATAATAATTAACTAAGTTTTTCGATATCTTCTTTTGGTCCTTCGTCAACTCGCCATTCCATTTAAAAGCAATTTTTCTTTTTTCAGTATGATTATCTGGTACTGAATAAAAATAATTTTTACTTTCAACTCTTCCTAAACCTATACATTCTGGACAATAATAAAAAGTCTCATACTTATTTGAGATGAGACAGTCCTTCTTTAAATGAGTCGTATTGCAACGTAGGCAACAGACTTTTTCTTTTTCAATAATCATTGTTTTTTCTTTCAGAATGGTCTTATTTTTCTTTAAACTACTATGATATTTACTAGGAATTTCTTTTTTTAAAAGCTTTCTTCCTTTTAAAAAGTCCTCAATTGACAAAAAAATCACCTCTTTTAATAAAAAGTACGCGGAATACTAGTTGATTTTTTATAAATAGACTATAATAGCAAGTAAGTAATTAGATGTGAAAGGATGTACGGGATGAAAAAATACTTTGTGATCGAGTCAACTGACGAAAAAACTGATTTAAACGGCGTTATTTGGCAACCAGATCTAAATAAAGCTCCTAAAGCGATTCTGCAAATTGTACATGGAATGGCTGAATATATTGAGCGTTACAATGAATTCGCAGAATTTTTAAATGAAAATAATATTTTAGTCGTAGGTCATGATCATCTTGGCCACGGAGAATCTGTTGCTATCGAAAATCCTACTTATGGGTATTTCTCAAAAGGTGATAGCCCTAAAATTTTAGTAGAAGATACCTATCAAATAACTAACTACATCAAAAAAAGATATCCAAATATTCCTCTATTTATTATGGGACATAGTATGGGCTCTTTTGTTGTAAGAAACTACTTAAAAGAGTATTCAGATAAAGTAGATGGTGCTGTTTTAATGGGCACTGGAGGTAAAAAAGAAGAAATTAAAGTAATGAAACGCCTTGTAAAAGGTTTAAATACTCTTAGCCCTAAAGCTGTCAACCACGGACTAAATCACTTATCATTTGGCGGATTCAATCGAAAAATCAAACAAGCTTCTTCTCCTTATTCTTGGTTGTCCAAAAATGAAGAGAACGTAAAACAATACGAAGCAGATGATAAATGTGGTTTTATTTTTACTAATAATGGCTTTTATACTTTGATCCATTTAGTCGATGGTGCTACGCAAAAAAATTGGTTTAAAACAATTCGCAATGAATTACCTATCTTAATTGTTAGTGGGGAAAAAGATCCAGTTGGTAATTACGGGAAAGGACCACGAAAAGTTGCTGTTGAATTAACTGATCATTATTTCTCTGACGTTACATTGAGACTTTATCATGATTTAAGACATGAAATTTTAAACGAAACTGAAAAAGAAGATGTGATGAATGACATTTATGATTGGTTAACAAATCATTTATAAAAACAAAAACAATTGAGACAGTTACACAAAACTAGTAACTGTTTCAATTGTTTTATTTTAATTGTTCAAAAGTCGATAACATTTTATCTAAATCTTCTAAAACTTTTTCAGATGGCTTTTCATCACTTGTCCAAGCAGCTAAGTTGATAAAATAGTCTTTTGTTTCGACTAAATACGTTTTATATGTTAGGTTTCTGTCTTTGTTGTCCTTTAAATTAAAATTTAAATAATAGCTATCCAAACCATTTAACTCTTTTTTGACCGGTTCTTTTGTTATCTTTCCAGAAGCCTCTTCAACTTTTTTAGTAAAAGAAGTCGAGTAATTCTTTAAATCAGTTTCTTTTGGTTCAAAACCAGCAGACATAAAAGACTTTGTGTCTTTATTAGCTACTAAAAACACAATAGTTTTATCTTTATTTGGAAATTTAATCCATCCATCAAGTAGTTTAAATCGATAATCATGCTCGTCTAACGTAAATGTATAAGTTAGAGCATCTTTAGGATCTGTTTCTTTTACTTGATTCACTTCTTTTTTATCTTTCGTTTGACCACAGCCCACTAAAAAGCTTAAACTAAGAATTGGTAGTAAAAATAAAATTATTTTTTTCACGTTTTACACCTCTCATTTTTCATTATAGCAACACTAAACTAACTTGGAGGTTACTCATGCTATCACATTACTATACCATAAAAGAGAATGGACAGTTTGAAATTGTCATAAAAAAATCCCGTTTTATTTGCACTCTTAAGCGAATTGATTCAGAAGATGAAGCGAAAGAAATCATTCAACATATCAAAAAAGAACACTGGAAGGCAAACCATAATTGTATGGCTTATGTTTTTGGTGAAAACCAACAAATTCAGCGTTCAAGTGATGATGGTGAACCTAGCGGAACAGCTGGTGTTCCTATGTTGGAAGTTCTTAAAGTAAAAAAATTACATAATGTTTTAGCCGTTGTAACTCGTTATTTTGGTGGTACAGAGTTAGGTGCTGGAGGACTAATCCGTGCTTATAGTAACTCTGTTTCAGAAACTTTAGAACATGTAGGATTAGTTGAAGGAAAACTACAACAAGAAGTCCTTGTTACTCTAGATTATTCGCTTCATGGAAAAGTCCAACATTTTCTAGAAAATAAACCTGAATACACACTAAAAGACACCTTATTTACCGACAAAGTAACTATGATTATTATGGCTGATGAAGCAGACGTCACAACTTGTCAAGAAGACATCGTTGATTTATTAAGCAATAACTGTGACATAACTCTTGGTGAAACAGATTATGTCGAAATTCCTCTCTAATCAAAAAAAGGAAGAAAGTTTACTGTTCTTATCACTAAGAACAAGTGAAACTTTTCTTCCTTTTTATTTCTCTAAGAAAAACTCAAATCTTTCTCCAACGTACTGACTTCTAACATACTCAAAAGGAACGCCATCTTCAAAATAAGAAATTTGGCTGACTTTTAAAATAGCTTCTCCACGTTTAATATCCATAAAATGAGCAATTTTTTCAGAAGCAATAACTGCTGAAATACGTTGAGAAGATTTACCAATCGTATTTTTACCTTCTTCTGCTATTGCCTTATAAAGCGAAGTAGTGATTTGCTCTTTATCAAAATTAGAAACTAAATGATAAGGAATACTTGCCACTTCAAAACAAATCGGTACGTCATCAGCGTAACGAATTCTCTCCATCTTTAAAATATCTTCTTTTTCAGTTAAGTTCAAACGTTCCATTTCACTTGAACTTGGTTTCGTAACAAAATAAGAAATAGTTTTACTCGAAGGAATCTGCCCTTGCGACTTTATAATATCTGAAAAACTAGTTGTACCAAGCATTGTTTCTTGGACTTTTTTTCTTGCAACATATGTCCCGGAACCAATTTTACGCTCTAAAATCCCCTCATCTGCTAATGTTTGAATAGCCTGACGTAAAGTCATTCGACTAACATTAAAGGTTTCCGATAATTCTCTTTCAGATGGCAAACGATCTCCAACATGCCACTTACCTTCTTCAATCTCTGATTTAATTTGATCATGAATTTTTAAATATACGGGTAATTTAGACGCCATTTTCCAGCACATCCTTCTTTTTTTCTTTAACATATTATAACTGGTATAGACAAAGGATACAACTAGATTCTTTTATTCAAGAACTATTTTCTAAATTTGTACAGTTTCACTCATGTTTTTTTCTGCAGTAGCTAATAGGAGCCTAATACGATTTAATTGGTTTACGACTGAAACACCCGGGTCATAATCAATCGCTGAAATATTAGCCATTGGGTATTGATGACGTAATTCTTTCATAACTCCTTTTCCAACCACATGGTTTGGTAAACAGCCAAACGGTTGCATACAAATTATATTTAAGACATCATTATTCAATAGATCAATCATTTCACCTGTTAAGAACCAGCCTTCACCTGTATGATTCCCAATCGATAAAATCTTGCTCGCGTCATCGGCTAATTTATCAATAGGTGTGATACCAGAAAATCGTTCGGAAGCTATTAATGCTTGATTCATTGGTTTTTCACAGTACTCTATCAATTTAATCGCAAATTCAGCTAACCATTTAGATTTTTTACTAAAACCTAAATTTTCGTATTTCCAAATGTTATTGTAAAGTGAATAATTCATAAATCCTATAATACCCGGAACAACAGCCTCTGCTCCTTCACTTTCTAAAATACCTACCACATCATTATTTGCTGTTGGAGAATACTTAACAAGAATCTCACCAACAACTCCTACTTTAGGTTTTTGAATATCTTTTAGAGGTATTCTATCAAAATCAGCAACAATCTGTTTCATGTTTTTTTTGAATAATCTAAAAGAGCCAATTTCAACGCTATGGGTTACCTTTTTAATCCATTCATCATGAAGTTCATTTACAGAGCCTATCACATCTTCATAAGGACGAGTTCGATAAACAACTTTTTCAAATAAATCTCCATATAAAAAGGCAATAGCTACTTTTTTCATTAATGGAATACTCATCTTAAAGCCAGGATTTGATTCAACTCCTTGATTACCTAAAGAAATTGAAACAACTGGTACTTGATCAAATCCAGCATCAACTAACGCTTTTCTAAGTAATGGAATATAATTGGTTGCTCGACACCCACCACCTGTTTGAGTCAACATGACACTAGTATTATTAACATCGTATTCACCAGACTGAAGTGCTTCAATTAATTGGCCAATTGATATAATTGCAGGATAACAGGCATCGTTATTCACGTATTTCAAACCTATATCAATTGCTTTTTTATCTTCACTAGGTAAACAGACTACATTGTATCCTGATGCTTTTAGAGCTACATCAACTAACCCTTCTTGATGAATAGGGCTAAGCATCGGAAGAAGCAGTGTATGTTTTTTTCTCATATCTTTTGTGAAAACTACTTTTTCTGTTTCTTCTATTTTTTTCATTGGAACAACATGATTTTTTTCTCGTTCTTTAATCGCTGCTTTCAACGAACGAAGTCTAATCCTAACAGCTCCTAAATTTGACCCTTCATCAATTTTTAAAACAGTATAAATTCGACCATATTGAGCCATAATTTCTTCGACTTGATCCGTTGTAACTGCATCTAATCCACACCCGAATGAATTTAGTTGAACTAACTCCAAATTAGGCATTTTAGCGACAACTCTAGCTGCTCCGTATAATCTTGAATGATAAACCCATTGATTCACAACTCGTAAATTTTTAACATCTCCTAAATGACAAATACTATCTTCTGTTAAGACATGGAATCCTTCTTGAGTGATAATATTAGCAATTCCATGGTTTACTTCTGGATCAATGTGATAAGGTCGTCCGGATAAAACAATTCCCTTTTGATTATTTTTTTGCATTTTCTCAAGAACTTTTTCACCGCGTTTTTGAATATCTTTTTTAAAAGAATCTAGTTCATCATAACCATGTAAGACTGCTTTTTTTATCTCTTCTTGAGAAAAATTAAAGTCACTAAAACAGTCTTGAAGTTGAGACACGACAGAATCACTATCTGCTAAATTCAAATATGGATTACGGTAATCAACTTTACCTTCTCTGATAATATCCATATTATTTTTTATAACATCTGAATAACTTTGAACAATCGGACAATTAAAATGATTATCTGCCGAAGCATCTTCAATTCTTTCAAAAACGACACCAGGATAAAAAATAATACCTACTTTTTCTTCAATTAAAGCTTCTATGTGTCCATGAGTTAACTTAGCTGGATAACAAACCGTATCACTTGGTATGGTCTCAATTCCTTTTTCATAAAGTTCTTTATCTGATTTAGGAGATAGAACCACTTTAAATCCTAAATCAGTAAAAATGGTATGCCATAAAGGATAATTTTCATACATATTTAAAACTCTTGGAATGCCAATTGTTCCATTTTTAGCCTCTTCTTCTTTCAATGGACGATATTTAAACAAACGACGGTATTTATACTCAACTAAATTTTCACGACGCTCTGCTTTCGTAATTTTTTGCTGAGCTCCTCTTTCACATCTATTTCCTGTAATAAATTTCCGACCATCAGAAAAAAGAGTTACTGTTAATAAACAATTATTTTCGCATAATCCGCAATGACTAAACTCTTTTTTTGATTCTAAAGCTTTCATCTCAGACGCACTTAATAACTCACTTTCTTTTTCATCTAAAGAATATTCATCTAAAGCAATCAAAGCAGCCCCGTACGCTCCCATTAAACCTGCAATATTAGGTCTAATAACTTCTCTACCACTAATCAATTCAAATGCTCTTAAAACAGATTCATTATAAAAAGTTCCACCTTGGCAGACAATAATTTCGCCTAAATCATCCGACTGTTTCATTTTTATCACTTTATATAAAGCATTTTTAATCACTGAATAAGCTAATCCCGCAGAAATATCTCCAGGAGTCGCTCCTTCTTTTTGAACTTGTCTTACTTTTGAATTCATAAAAACAGTACAACGAGAACCTAAATCAACAGGAGTTCCAGATTCCAACGCCGCTTGGGCAAAATCTTCCACATTATAGTTTAAACTTTTAGCAAATGTTTCGATAAAAGAACCACAACCAGATGAACAGGCTTCATTTAATTGGATAGAAGATAAAGCACCATCTTTAACTGTCATGGCTTTCATATCTTGTCCGCCAATATCTAAAATGAAATCAACGCCTGGTGCAAAATAATCTGCCGCTTTATAATGGGCCATTGTTTCAACTTCACCAATATCAACCTTTAAGCCATGCTTAATTAAATGTTCACCGTATCCTGTAACAGCTGATTTAGCAACATAACAATCCTTTTGCATCATTTCATAAACCTTCATTAAAACATTAACAGTTGTCTCAAGAGGTTGTCCTTCATTATTCCCGTAAAAACTATATAATAATTGAGACTCATCTCCTATAACAACTACTTTCGTTGTTGTAGAACCTGCATCAATCCCGATAAATACGGGGCCATGATAGTCAGCTAAATTAAATTCTTTTAAAGTTGCTTTTTCGTGCCTTTTTCTAAAAGCTTGTAACTCTTCTTCATCTTTAAATAACTCAGGTAACGCATCAGCCATACCTAAAGATTGTTTCTTAGAGTGTTTCAAACTATCGATTAACTCATCAATTGTAATAGTTGCTTCATTTTTTATTGATAGTGCTGCTCCTAAAGCAACAAATAACTGTGAATTATCTGGAAAAATAACTTGCTCTTCTTTTAATTCAAGTGTTTCAACAAATCGATTTCTAAGTTCACTCATGAAAAATAAAGGACCACCCAGTAAAGCGACATTTCCTTTTATTTTTCGACCAGAAGCTAGCCCTGCTATTGTTTGATTCACAACAGCTTGATAAACACTAGCGGCAATATCTTCTTTTCTTGCCCCTTCATTAATTAACGGTTGAATATCTGTCTTAGCAAAAACACCACATCTTGAAGCAATTGGATAAATCGTATGATGATTTTTAGCTAGTTCATTCAAACCATTAGCATCTGTCTTTAGTAAACTTGCCATTTGGTCAATAAAAGCACCTGTTCCTCCAGCACAACTTCCGTTCATTCGTTGTTCCAATGATCCTTCAAAAAAAGTGATTTTAGCATCTTCTCCGCCTAATTCAATGGCAACATCAGTTTCTGGTATTATCTCCTCTACTGCTTTAGTTCCTGCAATAACTTCTTGGATAAACGGAATTTCAAGTAAGTCTGATAATCCCATCCCACCAGATCCTGTAATCATGAACTGCATTGAATGATCTGTACCTACTCTATCCTTCATTTCAAAAAGGACATCTAAAGTTGCTTGTTTCACATCAGAAAAATGCCTTTGATAAGTTGAATAAATCAATTCATTCTGATGATTTAACACCACACATTTGACAGTTGTTGAACCTACATCGATTCCTACACGTAATATCATTTGTTACTCAGTCCTTTTTTTAATCCAACACCTTGTTGATTATCTTACAAAGTGTTTGATATACTATATAGTATATTTTATGCTTAATAAGAATTATTTCAATCATCAATCTTGAGTTATTTGTGATTTAAGCAACAAATGAATCCATTTTGTTGTTTTGGATAGGAGGTTTTTGGATGAAAAAACAAGATTTACGTGTTATTAGAACAAAAAAAATGATAGTAGATGCCTTTTTAACTTTAGTTGACCAAAAAGGATATGAGGCTATCACCATTCAAGATATTGCTGATAAGGCAATGATCAATCGAGCAACATTTTATGCTCATTTTAAAGATAAGCCTGATTTGTATGATTTTGTAATGGAGTTTGCCATTTCAAATTTGAGTGTTATTTTAGATGCTGATAAATTTAACAAGTCTCAATTCATTCATATCAAATCAATCGAAAAAACATTAACCGAAGTTTTTGTTTTAATTAAAGAAAAGCAGAATTTCTTTAAAATCCTTACAGAAGGCAGTTCCAGTGAATTATTCAGAAAAAAAATTGCAGAAGTATTATCAACCATGTATGAAGAAACTTTCTCAAAATTAAGAATTACTGAAAATGAAATCGAAGTTCCTATTAGTTTTATCATTGAATATATGACCTCTATTTTTATTGGTACTGTTCATTGGTGGGTAACTACTGATTCCGATTTTGAACCAAGTCATATGGCACGTCTTGTGATTAAATTGGTTGGAAATGGACATCTAACAGTTTTAGGAATTGATGTCATGGAATAAAAAAATACCTAAAATCATTTTAGTTATGATTTTAGGTGTTTTTTTTATTGTCCATAGTAAGCATTCTTACCATGCTTTCTTAAATAGTGCTTATCTAACAAGTAACTTGGAATAGAAGAAATTCTTTGATTAATTAGCTCAGTTTCCTTAGCCATCAAACAAACTTCATCCAATATCAAACTATTTTCTACTGCTTTTAATGGTGTCTCCCCCCATGTAAAGGGACCATGACCACTCACTAAAACTCCTGGTACCTCCTCAGGCTTTATCTTTCTATCAAGAAAAGTTTCAATAATCACATTTCCAGTATTTTCTTCATAGTCATTTCGTACTTCATTTTCTGTTAATTGTCTAGTACATGGAACAGAACCGTAAAAAGTATCAGCATGTGTCGTACCATATGCTTTTAAATCAAAACCTGATTGTGCCCACATGACTGCATTCGTCGAGTGAGTATGAACTACCGCATTAACTGTTTCAAAATTTTTATACAATACGACATGCGTTGCTAAATCTGAAGAAGCTTTTAAACTGTCTTTTTCAACTAAATTTCCTTTCAAATCTGTCACTACCATTTGATCTTTTGTCATATCTTTATAAGGAACTCCACTCGGTTTAATAACAATAACACCTAATTCTCTATTAATTTCGCTAACATTTCCCCAAGTTAATTTTACTAAATCTAAGTTAGGTAACTCCATATTAGCTTCATAAACTCTTTGTTTCATCTCTTCTATAACATCAGCTCTAGACATGATAACCCACCTTTCTCAATTTAGGAATCAAATAATCTTTAGCTTTTTTTATTTCAAGTTCAAAGTCTTCTGCCTTTTCACTCCACATTTCAATTAAAAATGTACCATCATAACCTAGTCGATAGAGTGTACGTAACGTTCCTTCAAAATCAACACACCCTTCTCCAAAAGGAACATCTCTAAATTGACCTTCACTTGTTTTAGTTACAGGTAATGTGTCCTTTAAATGGATAGAAGTTATAGCATCAATCCCAAGTTCAATCTCTTGAGAAGGATTATTTTCAGACCATGCGGATAAATTTCCCAAGTCTGGATATACTTGTAAGAAAGGCGAAGGTATTTGTTTTTTTATCTCTAAAAATTTCTGTATAGAATTCATAAATGGGTCATCCATTATTTCAATCGATAAAATAATGCCGTATTCAGATGCCTTTTTGACACCTTTTATTAATCCATCGATAAACCTTTCCCTCGAAAGCATACTTTTTTCTTCATAATAAACATCATATCCAGCAATTTGAATGATTGTTATCCCTAATTGATGAGCTAATTCTATTGCTTTATTTAATATAATTTCGGCTTGCTTTCTTTTCTCTAGATTATTTGAGCCAAAAGGAAATCTTCTATGCCCACTCAGACAAATTGAGTTAATTCGAACTCCTTCTACCTGACAACAAGTTCTGATTTTTTTTATTTCATCCTGTGACATATCAAGTCTAGCTAGACGTTCATCTGTCTCATCAATAGACATCTCAATAAAATCAAATCCCATCTTTTTAGTTAATCGAAGTCTTTCCTCCCAACTTATTTCTTTCGGCAATGCTTTTTCGTAAATACCAATTTGTGGCATTATCACTCACCCCAAATTCGAACTATTTCATTTTTGAAATCATTAGCTGCCTGTACAGGATCCTTTGCAGCTGTTATACCTCTTCCAGTAATAAACGTATAAACATCAATTCCTTCAAACAATTTTAGCGTCTCAACATTTAATCCACCTGTCACAGAAACATTAAACCCTAATTCAATTAATTTTTTTACTTTTGTTAAATCTTTTTCTCCCCAAGTTTCACCTGATAATAAAGCATCTCTACTTTGATGGTAAATGGCCTGTTTAATTCCGATCGCTCTCCATGACTCTGCTTGTTCAAATGTCCAATCACCATATAATTCAACTTGCAGCTCTTCTACTTCTTTTTTTGCAGCTTCCATTGTTGGAAGTGTCGCACAACAAATAACTGTCATCCAGTCTGCTCCAGCATCTGCTACATTTTTAGCAACTGTTCCCCCTGCATCTGCACATTTAGTATCTGCAACTATTTTTTTTTCAGGAAATATTTCTTTAATACATCGAATTGCTTGATTACCTTCTTGTAAACATAATATAGTTCCTACTTCTAAAATATCAACAATGTCACCTACTTTAGTAACATTCGCTAGAGCAGATTCCAACGTATTGTGATCAAGAGCAATTTGTAAATTCGGACGTGTCATATTTATTCTCCTTACTTATTTAGTTTTTATGCGTTCATATAAGTTTGTTTCTGTAAATTTTTCTCCAATTTCTTTATGAGACATAACATTTTTTATACCAACAACAGTTACACCTTTTTTAATAGCTTGATCAAACATACCTAAAAAATTAACTGGAGTGAAAACAACATCGTATTGTGTTGCTGAGCTTTTTCCTTCTGAAATTGAACAATGATGTATTTTAGTAATTGGAATATTCAATTCCTTCATCGCTTTTTCTGTACTTCTCATCATCATCAAACTTGTTCCTGATCCATTCGCACATGATATTAATATTCTCATTATAAAATCCTCCTAAAATTATTTTTATTTACTAAATTTTTCTTGATAAGCTTCATAATCATCTACAATTAAAAAATATCCATCCGGATTTTTTCGATATTGCAATTGGGGAATAACCAATAACACAACGACGACGACAGCTATTCCAACGACACCTAAAATTTTCATTATAATAGCAAATCCTGGCCAAACTGTTGCCCAGTCAAACATACCTAGGTATCCTCCGTATTTGGACAAACCTATCCAAGAAGCAAACAAAGCTGAACCTCCTACTTGAATAATTCCAGATAAGAAAGGGAATAGGCAAGCGGCTTTAACTCCACCTCTATTATTTGCGAAAACCGCAATAACAGCATTATCAAAGAATAATGGAATAAATCCAGCAATTACGATAGTTGGTGATTTCATAAGTATCAATAAACCAATCATCAAGAATTGACCTAATGAACCAAAAAGAAAACCAATTGTTACTGCATTTGGCGAACCAAATCCAAATGTTGCTGCAACATCAATTCCTGGTACTGCTCCAGGAAGAATTGTATTTGAAATTCCTTGGAAAGATTGTGTTAACTCATCTACGAATGTTCTAACTCCCAATTGTAGAATTGCTAAGTAAACTGCAAAATTTAAAGAAGTCGTCATTATATAAAATAAGAAACTTTGACCTTCTTGCATAAATTCAGCCTGAATTAAATAATCTTGACCTAAGACAAGTAAAATTATTCCAAAGAAGAATAACATTAGTAATGAAGTCGCTACCATATTTTCATTAAACATAGATAAAAAGCCAGGTAATTCAATATCTTCTAGTTTTTTAGACTCATTCTTTGCTTTTCCTTTTTTCTCATCTCTTTTTTTCATCCATTCTGATAATTTTGCAAATAGATAAACACCAAACATTTGTTGATGTGCTATAGCAAAACCAGCACCTTCAGTTAAGTCTTGAGTAATATCTACTGTTAAATTAGAACCGACTGCCCAGTAACAACCTAATACTAATCCCATTGCAATTAAAACTTCTATTCTTCCAAACTCTGGAAAACAGAAAAGAAAAATCCAAAAAGCTGTTGCTGCTTGCTGTACTTGAACATTACCTGTTGTAAAAACAGCTCTCAACTTGGTATATTTTTGAAATCTTACTAATAGAATATTCATAATAAAGGCTATCAATAAAAGGATCATAACATCCCCAAACGTTCTTCCAAACGTTTCCATTAATCCAGCATCTACCGCATTTTGTCCGAAGTAAGGATCTGTCACCATTGCATCTAAGTTAAATCTTTCCTTTAGTCCAACTAATATAGGTCGAAAATTATTAACTAATCCACCTGATCCAACAGTTAAGATAAAATAGCCAACTGTTGCTTTTAAAAATCCAGCAATACATTCATGAATTGGCCTTTTTAGTAAAACATATCCAAGTAATACAATAAATCCAATTAAATAAGCAGGTTGAGTTAGAATATTACTTGCAAAATAAGACCAAATTCCCATTAAAAAATCACCCATCATTTTTTCTCCTTTTTAATTAGTATATTTTTCCATGACTTCAATATATTCTTCCAGTGAATTAGTTCTAACAAGATCTTCTATCAACCCTTCTGTCATTAAGAGCTCTGATAAATTTTGAATGTTCTCCATATGTTCTTCTGAATTTTTTGCGGCCAAAGTAAAAAATAAAACAGCTTTTTTTTCCTCAGTTGGATCATCAAATACAATCTCACTCTTCATTTTAGTAAATGAAATAGCTGTCCCGAAAACGCCTTCACTTTTTTCCGAAGAATGAGGCATAGCGACTTCTGGAACGATAACGATATATGGTCCATGTTCCTTAACACAAGCAATAATCTCATCGATATAACTTTGATTGATTATTTCTTTTTTTAGTAATACTTGACAACTCTCACTGATGGCTTCTTGCCAATCAGTGATGTCCTTATCTAAATAATTTATTAGATCATTTTCAAAAAAATATTTAAGCATATTGATTTCTCCTTTTTTATAAGAATGATGGGAATGGAGTGTCGTTTTCTATTGAAAAAGCATCATCAAATCCTCTATAAAAATTGAATTCCATATCATCTTTATTTGTAGGATAAGTAAACTTACCTCCTACTTGCCAAATATAAGGTTTAAAGCTATATTTCAAACGATCTTTTTTCATTTTCCAAAGTTCTGTAATTTCTTTAGGATCTGCCATAAAGTTAGACCAAATATCATAATGTACTGGAATAACTACATTTGTATTCAGCGCTTCAGCCATTCTTAACATATCTATAGAAGTTACTTTATCCGTAATTCCTCTTGGGTTTTCACCATAAGCTCCTAAACAAACATCTACTTGATATTTATTACCATGTTCTGCAAACTTATTACAATAATGTGAATCCCCTGCATGGTAAATATTTCCACCAGATGTACAGAATAAGTAATTAACAGCTATTAAATCCATATCTTGTGGTAATTTATCTTTTAAGCTTTCTTCTGGATTATCCCAAGTAACTAAAGCTGTTCTATCAAATGCTTCTAAAGCAACAATTTCAACATCTTTTATTTTTACTTTGTCTCCTGGTTTAACGACAATTGTTTTTTCCTCTGGAACTCCCCAAGATAACCAAGTTTTAACGACTTCTTTTGGACCAACAAATTTAGCTTCCGGACAGTTTCTATTAACAGCTGCTGCAGTATTAATATCCAAATGGTCTGAATGTATATGAGTTACCACTAGAGCATCCACATGTTTAATTTCAAACGGATCAATCACGAATGGCTGTGTTCTTAAATTAGGTTGCATTTTTTGTACACCACTCATTCTCATCATCTGGTGACCTTTTTTCATTAAGCCTGTTCCATGAGTTCTTTTACCAGAACCACACCATAAATCACAAAGTATATTAGTATTTTCATGAGATTTGATCCATATGCCTGTACAACCTAACCACCACATTGAAACAGTTCCTTCTGAGACTTGTTCACTTTCTATTTCTTCATTTAGCCAAGTTCCCCACTCTGGAAATACCGATTGAACCCATTTCTCTTTCGTAATATCATTAATATGGTTTGACATGTTTCATTCCTCCGTGTTATTTATTTTCTATAGTTCACATTCTAAACGTAAAAAAATCATTTGAAAACCCTTTTTTACGATCGTTTGAACTTTATATGAGTGTTTTAGTTTTTATTTAGTCATTTATGCTATTATTAGTTCATAAAAGAATAAAGGAGAAGACTTATGAAAAATTCTATTGATGTGATCAATCAAAGAATGACAAATATATTATCACTTTTACAAGAAAAGGGGCAACTAACTACTGATGAATTATCATCCTTATTAAATGTCTCAATAAGCACAATCAGACGAGATCTTATCGTTCTTGAAGAAAAAAACAGTATTATCAGAAAACACGGCTACTGTTTATATAATTTTAAAAATACTGAAGACTTTGATGCTTCTGGTCCTGAAAGAATCAAAGAAATGATTGGAGCAGAAGCCTCTAAGCTCATTAAAAATAGCGATTCAGTTTTCGTCAACACAAGCTCAACTGCTTTATGTGCTATAAAACACACATCTGCAACTAATTTAACTATTATTTCCAACAACTTAAAACTTTCAACTTTAAAAATGAATCCTCAATCTTCTTATATTTTAACTGGAGGAGAATTGCGTTTCCCAAAAGAAGCTTTGGTTGGAGATATTGCCTTTAATACAATCAATGAAACTAACGCTGATATTTGTATTATTGGCTGTTCTGGTGTCGATATTAATAACGGTGTCACAACAAAAATTTTAAATGAAGCTAAATTAAATAAAGCAATGATTGAGCAAACAACATCAACAAGAGTTTTAGTCGCTGATCATCGTAAAATAGGTTTAACTTCTAAATTTAAAATTTCTGATGTTAATATGTTTGATTATCTTATTACCGATGAATATTGTTCAAAAAAATTACTAAATGAATATAAAAAATTAGGTATCAAGGTTATTCAAGTTAACAGTATCTAAAAAGAGGTTAGGAAAAAATTTCCTAACCTCTTTTTATCTAGTTTTTAATATAACTTAGAATGCCATTTGCGTGTATTTTCTTTATTAGTTCCTACTTGGGTTGTTTCTTTTGTTAGACCTGTTGTTGATTTTATATCTTCTACAATATCAGTTTGTTTTAAAACTTCTCTGTAGTTGAATAATTGGTCTTTAATTTTTTCTTTTAAATCTGCCATTTTACATTCCTCCTTATTTCTCATTACTAAGGATAACATAATAAAAAAAAGCTAACAAATAATTGTTAGCTTTAAAACTGGGCTAGCTGGATTCGAACCAACGAGTGACGGAGTCAAAGTCCGTTGCCTTACCGCTTGGCTATAGCCCAAAAATAAAAAATGGAGGGGGGCAGATTCGAACTGCCGAACCCTAAGGAGCGGATTTACAGTCCGCCGCGTTTAGCCACTTCGCTACCCCTCCAGCTTGTCGTGTTAAAAACCCGACTTCATAATAATACATAACTTTTCAACATAATGCAAGCTTTTTTTTTTAATTATGTAAATTCCAGTTTCTCAAAACTTCTTCATAGCCTTGATCCATTGTTTTAGCAATACCTACAAAGCTTTCTTCACTTTTGATTTCGTATTTTGAACTGTCTACTTCCAAGACTTCACCAATCATTTTTTTACCAATAAATAACTGATGACATACGATTGTTTTACCGTCTTTAATAGTTTCTGTTTCTTTAATTTCTACTTCAACAGGTTTATTTTTTCGCATCATATTTCACCTCTCAATATCTTAACTTATTGAGAATATCATATTTTATCTATTTTGTTAAGTCGAAGATAAAAATATTTCAAAACTAAATAAAGAGATTAACCTATTTGCCAACCTCTTTACTTCATTATCTTTGAACTGTTTGAATAGAAGACAAGACATCATAGTTATTTTCTTGAAGAATTTTCTTAATAAACTCACTGTCTTCAGATGTTGTTTGAACAACTATTACTGGTATTTCTTTATTTCGATACACCACAATTTGAACAATGTTTAAGTGGTTATCACTAAAAAGTTGTGTTAAACGAGCTAGTACCCCTTCATGATCTTCTTCTATTCTGATTGAAACTCTAGTACCTGGTTCTTTATAACCTGTAATATTTAAGAAAGCATCAAATATATCGTTATTCGTTATAATACCTACAATTTCATCAGTATCATTTAAAACAGGTAAAACATTCACTTTTTTGGTTCTCATTGTAAAAATTGCATCTTCTAAAAGGCAATCTTCTTTAATCGTTTCGATTTTTTTTATCATAACATCGTCAACAATTGTTTTATTCAGTAAATAATTAGCTTCATAAACACTTAAACTTGTTGCTTTTGAAGGCATTGCTTCTTGAATTGTTCCTTCTGTAATCAGTCCAACTAACCGTTTGTTTTCAACAACTGGTAATCGATGAATATCATATTCTTTCATCAATTCAACAACATCAAATATTTTAGTTTTTTTATCAATTGTAATCAAGTCCTGAGACATATAATCTTTTACTAACATACCTTATCCTCCTAAATACGCTTTTTGAATTTCTGAGCTACCTAACAATTCCTCTCCTGTACCTTCTAATACAACTTTTCCAGTTTCTAATACATATCCTCTATCAGCAATACTTAAAGCCATTTTAGCATTTTGTTCAATGAGTAAAACCGTTGTTCCTTGTTTATTAATCTCTTCAATAATAGAGAAAATTTCTCTAATAAAAATAGGTGCAAGCCCCATTGAAGGTTCATCTAACAATAATAGTTTTGGTCGAGACATTAATGCTCTTCCCATTGCTAACATTTGCTGTTCACCGCCTGAAAGAGTAGAGGCATCTTGATGTTTTCTTTCCGCTAAAATTGGAAATCGTTCAAAAATAGTTGCTAGAATAGTTTCACTTTCTTTTTTGTCCGTATATAAAAAAGCACCTAATTCAAGATTTTCCATAACTGTCATTCCTGTAAAAACATGACGTCCTTCTGGTACTTGAACCAATCCACTACTCACAATCTTAGGAGATGTTTCTTTTTCAATTGATTTTCCTTGGAAACTAATGATTCCTTTACTTGGTCTAATAAGTCCTGAAATAGTTCTTAGTATAGTTGTTTTTCCAGCTCCATTGGCACCAATTAAACTGACTATCTCTCCTTCATTCACTTCAAAATTAATGTCCTTTACAGCTTGAATCATGCCATAAGAGACAGACAAATTCTCAACTTTCAGCATTATAATTCACCACCTAAATACGCTTTTATTACTCGTTCATTGGTTTTGATTTCTTCTGGTTTTCCTTCAGCAATCAATTGACCATACTCTAGTACATAAATCCTTTCACACACATCCATTACAAGAGACATGTCATGTTCAATTAATAAAATAGTAAGATCAAACTCTTTTTGAATTCGTTTGATTAATTCCGTTAATTCTGCCGTTTCTTGAGGATTCATCCCAGCGGCTGGTTCATCTAGAAATAATATTTTAGGTTCTGTCGCTAACGCCCTAACTATCTCTAATCTCCTTTGTTCACCGTAAGAAAGATTTTTAGCTTTGCTATCTTTTTTTTCCGACAAATCAAAAATAGCTAGCAATTCATAAGCTTTTTCTTTTATTTTTTTCTCTGATGTATAAAAACTTGGCAATCTTAGAAGGCTCGTTAAAACACCAACTTGTTGTTTTCCTGTCATTGCTATTAGCACATTGTCTAAGACTGATAGTTCTTTGAATAAGCGAATATTCTGGAACGTTCGACTTAATCCTTTATTAGCAATTTTAAATGGTTTAATGCCATTTAAGCGCTCCTCTTCTTTTTCAGTAGTTAGAAGAACATCTCCTTCACTAGGTTCATAAACACCTGTCAACAGATTAAATAAAGTTGTTTTTCCTGCCCCGTTTGGTCCAATCAAACCAACTAATTCATTCGTTTCTAACGTAAGGTTAACATTTGAAACAGCTGCTAACCCACCAAAATTTTTCGTTAAATTATTTACTTTTAGAAGTGACATTCATTCGTCCTCCTTTATCGAATAATTTTTTAAATGACCACTCTTTTGTTCCGAGTAAGCCAGTTGGTTTAAAAATCATAACTACTACTAAAGCTAGAGCATAAATGATCATTCTTAATGCTCCTGCATCTTGTAAGAACATATTTAAAAATCCTAACGCAATAGCAGCAATAAAAGTTCCTGTAATACTTCCAACACCACCAAATACGACAATAATTAAAATATCAATTGATTTCATAAAATCAAAATTTTGAGGAACAATTGTTTGAATATAACTTGTATATAAACCACCTGCAACAGCAGCTGTCATAGCTCCTATAACAAAGGCAATCACTTTATACTTGGTTGTATTAACTCCCATCGATTCTGCCGCAATTTCATTTTCTCTAACTGCTAGAGTTGCTCTACCAGCTGGACTATTAATAAAATTGGTTGTAATCAATGTTGTTACACAGACAGTAAAATAGACCATTCCCCAGTTAACAAAGGGTGTAATGCCAAATAAGCCTGCTGGACCATTAGTAACACTATCAAAATTCATAATAACAGTTCGAATAATCTCAGATACCCCTAATGTCGCAATTGCTAAATAATCTCCCGATAAACGCAACGTTGGAATACCAACTAAAAGAGCTACTAATCCTGAAATAATAGCACCTACTACAACACCAGTTAAAAAGCCTGTGAACGTCGGATTTTTTAAAGATAGAATGGCTGTAGCGTAGGCTCCTATTGCCATAAAACCAGCATGACCCAAAGAAAATTGTCCCGAAACTCCAATGACCAAATTTAAGCCTACTGCTAAAATAATATTAATTCCAATCATTACTAATGTGGTTTCAATGACAGGTGACATGAGACCAACAAAATACATAATAGCTAAGAAAATAAATGTAACACTCATCAGTAGAAGCCAAGATACATTGCTTTTTAAGTTCTCCTTCATCTCTTTCACCTACACTTTCTCTTTCACATTTTTACCAAGTAAACCAGCAGGGCGGACAAGTAATACGATTATAAGAATACCGTATACAACGGCATCTCTATAAGCAGTAAAACCTAGAGCACTAACAAAAGTTTCGATAATGCCGATGACAAACCCACCTAGAGCTGCTCCTGGAATAATACCAATACCACCAAACACTGCTGCAATAAATGCTTTAAGTCCTGGGGCAACCCCCATCATTGGATCAATGCTGTTGTAGTAAAGACCGATTAAAATACCACCAGCAGCAGCTAAGGAAGATCCAATTGCAAAAGTAAAGGAAATAGTATGATTTACATTAATGCCCATTAATTGAGCTGCATCAGCATCGACACTAACAGCTCTCATAGCTTTTCCCATTTTTGTATATTTTACAATAAACTGTAGCAGAATCATCAAGACAACAGAAGTTGTTAAAATCATCAATTGAATATTACTAATTGTAAAAAGACCCACATCATAGTTTTTATTTTGAATCATTTGTGGAAAAGGTCTTGTGTCTGCACCAATAAAATAAATCATTAAAGACTGAATTAAAAAAGAGACACCAATTGCTGTAATTAAGGCTGCAATTCTAGTGGAGTTTCTTAATGGCCTATAAGCCAAGTACTCAATTAAAACACCTAAAACAGAGCAAACAGCCATTGCAATTAATAAAGTTGGTATCAAACCAAGTTTAAATTGATTTGTTACAAAATAACCAACAAATGCTCCCATCATATAAACTTCGCCATGAGCGAAATTAATTAATTTAATAATTCCGTAAACCATCGTATAACCCAAAGCTAGTAAAGCATAGATACTACCTAAGGATAAACCGTTAACCAACTGTTGAAATACATCCATCTCAACATCCCTCCTTTATCTTTCTATGGATTAACCACATCAGCAGATGCTTCTTTTCCATCTTTAACCCCAATAACAACTGCAGGTTTTTTAGGATTATGATTTTTATCCATACTCATTTTTCCTGTTACTCCGTCAAAATCTTTTAATTCCGCAAGTTCTTTTGCTAGTTTTTCACTATCAATTTCTCCTGCTTTTTCCATTGATTCAGCAATCATGTACATTGAATCATAGGCTAAAGCATTAAAAGAACTTGGCGTCTTTTTATATTTCTTTTTGAACGCTTGAATAAAGTGTTCCACCCGTTCAGAACTTGGTGCATTCTCTGAAAAGTGGGCTGTATAATAAATTTCGTTCATATTTTCTTTACCAGCAATTCCGATTAATTTTTCATCTGAGAACCCATCTGCACCTAAGATGGGTTGTTCAATTCCCATTTCTCTTGCCTGTTTAATAATCAATCCTGCCTCTTCGTAATATCCTGGTAAATAAATAAAATCAAAATCTTTATCTTTAATCTTAGTTAAGATTGCTTTGTAATCTTTATCCTTTTGATTAAATTTTTCATCAGCAACGATATCTCCCTTAAAAGTATTTTTAAAGGAAGAAGTTAATCCTTTTGCATAGTCACTGGAAACATCACCAATGATAACTGCCTTGTTAGCTCCTAAATTTTGAGTGGCATAATTAGCTAAGATAACTCCTTGAAAAGAATCTTGAAAACAAGCTCTAAACATAAATTCTTGAATACGATCATTTAAAACGGTAATCGTATCATCTGTTCCAGAAGGTGTAATAGCAGGAACTTTAGACTTAGTAATATTAGGAATTTCAGCTTTACTAGCACCTGACGTCGCTGGACCAATAATTGCGACTACTTCCTCTTTCGTTGTTAAATTAGCTGCTACTGCTGCTGATTCTGCCGTATCTGATTTATTATCTTTAATAACTAGCTCGACTTTTTTACCGTTGATTCCACCTTTTTGATTAATCTCTTCAACGGCTAACTCTATACCATCTTTTTCCTGATTACCATAAGCAGCTACTGCGCCTGATAATTCTAAATTTAAACCAATTTTGATTGTCTCCGCATTTTTTTTATTTTTCTTAAGCTGGTCTGGATTTCCTCCACCAGGAATACCACAACTAGTTAACAAGAATAAACTAGCAATAAACATGAAACTTCTTTTTTTCATAACAACTCTCCTCTGCTATTTTGAATAATTAACATTTGTTAATAAGATGTTTTCAATTATAATCATTCTCTAATCTTATGTCAACAGAATTTTCTGACAATTCAAACAAATAAAAAAACAGCTATTAGCTGTTTTCTTTTTCAGATTTTGTATATGGCCCTCTGTAGGTTTCATCAGGATTTTTTCGTAACGTAAATTTAGGTGGTACATAGTCGACGCCACCTTTTACAAATGGATGACACCTTAGAATCCTTCCTGTTCCCATAATAAAGCCCTTAATAGCTCCGTGATAGTTTATTGCATCTATCATATACTGAGAACAAGTTGGATGATAACGACAACTTCTTGGAAACAAAGGAGAAATAAATCGTTGATAAAAACGAACAGGTGCAATAAATATTTTTTTTAACATAAAATGGTTTTCCACCTTTTTCTTTATCTAAAAAAGATTGACTTAAAATAGCCAATCTTAACATTTTATTCATTTTATTTTAGAAAATCTAAGATATGATTCCATGTGTCAGGATTAAAAGCATCAGAACTTTGCCCCTTACCTAAAAACACGTAACCTATAAAAATACCAGTAAAAAACAGAACGGCTAAGAGTACAATTGCCAATAATACAAGAACTACTTGCGATATAACTCGTTTTGTTATTGAACTCATTTAACTGCTCCTAACTTGATTACTTATTTAACTGCTTGTTTATCAGCAGTTGCTTTTGTATTTTCGTTAGTATTAATTCGTTCCACGTTAGCTCCTAATGCTTGAAGTTTCTTATGGAATTTATAATACCCACGATCTAAATATTCTAAATGATGTACTCTTGTTATTCCTTCTGCTACTAATCCTGCAATAATTAGCGCAGCCGCCGCACGAAGGTCAGTTGCTGACACTTCAGCTCCTTGTAATCCTAAAACACCATCAATATAGGCAACATTACCTGATACTCTAAACTTAGCACCCATACGTTTCATTTCTTCTAAGTGTTGGAATCTATTTTCAAAAACAGTCTCTGAAAGGACACTTGAACCACTTGCTAATGTCATTAAAACACTCATTTGAGCTTGCATATCAGTTGGGAACCCTGGATGAGGTAATGTTGTTACGTCTGTTGGTAAAAGCACATCCGGACCAATGACGCGAATTCCTTCCGCTTCTTCTGTTACTGATACACCCATTTCTAATAATTTAGAAATTAATGGACGGTTATGCTCCATCAGTCCTTCTTTAATAAGAACATTACCACCAGTAACAGCAGCAGCTACCATAAATGTACCAGCTTCAATTCTATCTTGTACGACAGCATGTTCTGTTCCTGTTAAAGAAGTAACGCCCTCAATTCGAATCATTTCAGTTCCGGCACCTGTAATTTTAGCTCCCATTTTATTAAGGTAAATAGCTAAATCAACAATTTCAGGTTCTCTAGCCACATTTTCAATGACTGTTGTTCCTTTTGCTTTAACTGCTGCCATCATGATATTTTGAGTTGCTCCAACACTTGGAAAATCCAAATAAATTCTAGCACCTTTTAATTCATCAGCTTTTGCTTCAATATAACCATTTGTTTGCGTAATCGTTGCACCTAATGCTTGGAATCCTTTTAAATGTAAGTCAATTGGACGTTTACCAATAGCACAACCTCCTGGCATAGCTACTTTAGCATGTCCAGTTCTTGCTAAAAGTGGTCCCATAACCACGATTGAGGCTCTCATTTGACTAACATATTCAAATGGTGCTTCTACTTCTAATTCTCTTGTTGCGTTAATTTTAATAGTATTATTTTCTTGATTAAAGTCAATATCTGTATTTAAATATTTAATAACATTATTCATCATAAATACATCTGATAAGATAGGGGCATTTGTAATAGTTGTTTCACCTTTATCTGCAAGTAAAGCACCTGCTAAAATTGGTAAGACAGCATTTTTAGCTCCCTCTATTTTTACTTGTCCTGACAGCTTATTGCCGTTTTGAACTTCAATATACTCCATAATTTCTCCCTCCAAAATTTCTGGAATTAATTTCAAATCTCAATTATTATACCATGACACTATACAAAATGGTATTTTTTATTCTCGGTTTCATAAAATAGAGGTTTTAAGAAAAGATTCCTTGAAGTAAATCACGAGTTAAAAACATCACTTCCATAAAGAAATTACTAGCATTATAGCCAATTAAAATAGCTAATAAAACATACGTTAATCTAATTTGTTTATAGTATTGTTGTCCTTTTTTGAAAACGTTATCTAACCTTAGAGACTGCAATCCCCAGAAAGCTAGATAGATAAAAGCAAAATGACTAAAAATTCTTACTAGTGTATCAACTCCGTACAAAAAAAAACCACCTTTCATTCGTTTCTCATTCATCATTTTAACGAGAAATAAACAAAAGGTAAAGTTTTTTTTAAGATTATCTATTTAAGCTTAAAATATGATTTATAACCCACATTTTAATTGAATTTTACAATGAGTACATGTACTGCATCCACCTATCTCTTCAATTGTTCCTTCATGACAAAACGGACAAAGATTGGATTCAGTATCAGAACTTTTAATGTCTATAATTGTTTGTTTCTTTTCATTAACCGTTGCTATCTCGGTATCATTGTTAACAAGTTTATTAGAGTCATTTTCCTCTGCTGTTAAAGTTAATACTTGCGAATCTCTGCTACCATCAACATAGACTGTACCACCTTTAGCCCCTCCTTTATAAAGAGATTCATAAATATCAGCAACTTGTCTGACACTATAACCACTAGGGGCATTTACAGTTTTTGAAATAGAGCTATCCACCCATTTTTGAATGGTACATTGTACATCCACATGCTCTTGTGGTGATAAATCCATTGCTGAAACAAAATGGTCTGGTAATGTATCTTCATTCATAGATCCATGATATTTCTGATATTCTTTAACAATATCTGCTTTTACTTCAATAAATTTACCTAAACGTCCACTTCTAAAGTATGAGAATGAAAAATACGGTTCTAATCCTGTGGACACGCCAACCATTGTTCCAGTTGAGCCAGTTGGAGCAACTGTTAACAAATGAGAGTTACGAATACCGTGAGATAAAATTCCTTGTTTTATATGTTCAGGCATTTTTTTCATATAGCCTGTCGCAATAAATTGTTCCCTTAATTCTCTTGTTTCTTCTTCTGTTTTGCCAATTAAAAATGGAAAACTTCCTTTTTCTTTTGCCAACTCAATTGATGTTTCATAAGCAGCTACAGCCATTGTTTCAAAAACTTCCTCAACTAGTTGATTTCCAGTTTTTGAACCATATGATTTATCACAATAAATTAACATGTCTGCTAGTCCCATAACACCAAGCCCAATTCTTCTTTCCCCTTTGGCTTGTTTTTTATTAGGTTCCAAGAAGTATGGAGTAGCATCAATTACATTATCTTGAAAACGAACACTTGTCTTAACTGCTTCAATTAAACGATCTTTTTTAATTGTTTTCGTCTCTTTGTCAACCATCTTAGCTAAGTTGATTGCAGCTAAGTTACAAACTGCATATGGAGTTAAAGGTTGTTCTCCACAAGGATTAGTTGCTACAACTGTCTGATTATATGCTGTTGCATTAGTCATTTCATTTGCGTTATCAATAAAGAATATACCTGGTTCTGCAGAATATGTTGCACAAAAAGTAATTAATTCCCATAATTCACGAGCTTTAATGGTTCGATAAACTTTTACTTTCCGACCTGATTCTTCCCATTTTCGAACATCTCCAATAGTTGACCAATTCTCATCATAATCAGCCATTTCTTCTGCATTATAGTTTTCGACATCTGGAAATTTCAAATCATAAAGAGCATCTCTTTCTACTGCACTCATAAATTCACGAGTTAAACAAATAGAAATATTCGCACCTGTTAAAAATTCTTTTTCTTTAATATCATAAGTTCCATTATCTTTTAATTTTTGCTTTGCTTCAGTCACAAAATTATTTTGACTTAATTTTAATAATTCTTCAGATTCAACTAATTTCTCTAAAGCTAGTCTTTCATCTTCCACTAGTGGTTTAAAATCAAGTTTTTCTTCTGCTAGTGATTTAATATACTGACTTGAAGAAGTTGCAATCAAATGACGTAAAACATTTTGATTTTGAATTTTTGATATAACAAACTCAAAAACATCAGGATGCCAATCAGCTAACATAATCATTTGAGCACCACGACGACTACCACCTTGTTCAACCAAATGAGTCAAGTTAGCTAAATCATTTAACCAAGATACTGCACCTGATGACTTACCATTAACGCCATGAACAATTGCTGATCTAGGTCTTAGAGTAGATCCATTGGTTCCCACTCCTCCACCGCGACTCATAATTTCCATAACTTCTTGTCTATGTTTAGCTAGCCCATCTCTTGAATCATGAATAAATGGCATAACAAAACAATTGAAGTAGGTGACATTCGAATTAGTTCCTGCACCGTATAAAACACGTCCAGCAGGTATTAATTGTTGACTTAATAACTGATGATAAAAACGTTCAAAATAAATCACTCGTTTTTCTTCTTTTTCTTGATCAGCCATTCCCTTTGCCACACGTTTTGCTATTTGCTCATAAAATAACTCAAGTGGTTTCTCAATTTCTTCTTTTCTCTTTGAAATCAAGCCAGTTTCTTTTGCCTGTTCTCCTGGCAACTGTTCTTTATATTGATCTTCTACTTTGATTAAGACTTCATTATCTGTCATCGATTGAACAATTCCTAAACCTCTAACAGGATAATTTGGGTCTTCTTTTACTGTTAAAACGACTAAATCATTTTTTGAGAGCGTTTCATTATAAATATCTTTAAAAGAATAACGGTCTAACATGACTAATCTTGAAATGCCTTCAAATTCGATATGCATTTCCTCTGTTACAGGAAACACCTCTTTAAATTGTTTTATATCTTGATTTATTTTTTGAATATATTTTAAATTTAACATTCTTATTCCCCCATCAACAAAATCATAAGAACACCATATATAGTATTCTTTAATTATTTTAACACTATATATAGTTAAATCAAGGGTTGAATTTTCTTTATTTTTATGCACAACAAAAAAAGATCTAGAAAACAATTTGTCCTCTAGATCTTTTAATAGAATCATATTAACGAATAAAAAATTTGAAAGATTAGTTTCTTCCTCTTTTATTAGCTACGTTTAATCGGTTAACGGCACGCACTAAAGCAATTTCAGCACGACCTAAATCGATATCATGATCTTTTGTTTCTTTAGCTTTTTGAATTTTAGCCTCGGCTCTTTCTTTAGCTTCTTCAGCACGAGAGACATCAATGTTATGCTCAGTTTCTGCACTATTGGCAAGAACTGATACAACGTTATCTCGAATCTCGATAATTCCTCCATTAACGGCAACCCAATCTGAACTACCACCATCTTCTTCAGTTAAATCAATGCGGACTGCATCGATATTTAAAGGAGATATAAGTGGTGAGTGATTTGGTAAAACCCCTAGGGAACCTGCTTGAGTACTCGCTACTAAAAATTTAGCTTGATGATGATAAATGACACCATCTGGCGTTACGATATCAACTGTGAAGGAACTCATTTTTAATTACCTCCTTCTTAATATCCTAATTTCTCAGCTTTTTCAATTGCTTCTTCGATACGGCCAACACTTCTGAAAGCTTCTTCGGGTAAGTTATCGTGTTTACCATCTAATATTTCTCTAAAGCCTTTAATCGTTTCGTGAAGTGGCACATAACTACCTGGTTGACCAGTAAACTGTTCTGCCACGTGGAAGTTTTGTGATAAGAAGAATTGAATTCTTCTTGCACGACCAACGACAACTTTTTCGTCATCAGATAATTCATCCATACCTAAGATAGCAATAATATCTTGTAATTCTTTATAACGTTGTAATAGACGTTGAACCTCTGTTGCCACTTTATAATGCTCTTCGCCTACGATACCAGGCTCTAGGGCACTAGAAGATGACGCTAAAGGATCTACCGCAGGATAAATACCTTGTTCTGCTAAACGTCTTTCTAAGTTAGTTGTTGCATCTAAATGGGCAAATGCTGTTGCCGGAGCCGGATCCGTATAGTCATCGGCTGGAACATAAATTGCTTGAATAGATGTAATCGAACCATCCTTAGTTGATGTAATACGCTCTTGTAATTGTCCCATTTCAGTAGCAAGCGTTGGTTGGTAACCAACGGCAGAAGGCATACGTCCTAAAAGGGCAGAAACTTCTGAACCTGCTTGTGTGAAGCGGAAAATATTATCAATAAATAGTAACACATCTTGTTTTTCTTGGTCACGGAAATACTCAGCCATTGTTAAACCAGTTAACGCAACACGCATTCTGGCACCAGGTGGCTCATTCATCTGACCAAACACCATGGCAGTTTTCTTAATAACGCCAGAGTCTTTCATCTCATAGTAAAGGTCATTACCTTCACGCGTTCTTTCACCTACACCAGCAAATACAGAAATACCACCCAATTCTTGAGCAATATTATTAATCAACTCTTGGATTAATACTGTTTTACCAACTCCGGCACCACCAAACAGACCAACTTTACCACCTTTTAAATAAGGAGCTAAAAGGTCAATAACTTTGATACCTGTTTGAAGAACTTCTGAGTCTGTACTTAAATTTTCATATGACGGTGCTTCTGTATGGATTGCTTTTTTCTCCATTGTCTCAGGAAGAGGTCCATCTAAGTCGATAGGTTCTCCTAATACGTTAAACACACGTCCTAAAGTTTCTCTACCTACTGGAACACTAATAGCAGAACCAGTATGTAGAACTTCCATTCCACGTTGTAATCCATCAGTGGATTCCATAGCGATGGTTCTAACAACGCCATCACCCATTTCAATTGTTACCTCAAGGACTACTTTTTGTTTGTTTTCTGATTTATAAACAACTAAAGCATCATTGATATCTGGTAATGATTGATCTAACGGAAAAGCCACATCAACAACGGGACCAATTACTTGGACTATTTTTCCGATTTTCATTTTCCAAATTCCTCCCCGTTAATCTTCTAAAGCTGCTGCTCCACCGACAATTTCGGTAATTTCTTCTGTGATTGCTGCTTGTCTAGCTCTGTTAAATGAGATTGTCAAATCATCAATAATATTACTTGCGTTTTCTGTCGCACTCTTCATCGCTGTCATACGAGCAGCATGCTCAGCAGTTTTAGAATCTAACACTGCTCCGTAGATTAAACTCTCAGCGTATAGGGGCAGTAATGTATTCAAAATTGCATCTTCAGAAGGTTCAAGAATATAATCTTGTTCATAAGATGTTGCTTCTTTCGAATCCAAATCTTCAATAGGTAACATTTTTTCTGCACGGAATGCAGAAGATAATGTATTAACATGATGATTGTAACATACGTACAATTCATCAAACATTTCATTGTTATACATTTGAATCGCTGAATTTACAATTTTACGAACTTCATTATAGCTTGGATGGTCACTAAGACCTCTTAATTCATAAGCAACTGGAATGTCTCTATGTTTAAAGAAATCTGCACCAGTTCCTCCAATAGACATGATAACAACTTCGTTTTGATCTTCATGATCATTTTGAAGTAATTCAATCGTATTTTTGATAACCGAGCTGTTGTAACCACCTGCTAAACCTTTATCTGAAGTGATAATAATATAGCCTGTTTTTTTTACTGGACGAGCAATCAATAACTTATGGTACATTTCCATGTTATCTTCAAAACTAGAAAAATCCGCATTTTCAATTGCTTGCAACTGAGAAGATGCTAAATGAGTTGTAATACTTCTAACTTTGGAAGCATACTCTTGAAAACGTCTAGATGATTGTTCAGATTTTGTCAATTTGGAAGCTGCTACCATTTGCATAGCACTTGTAATTTGACTCGTCTTTTTAGTTGAAGCTATTCTCTTTTTAATATCTATAAGGGAACCGCCCATACTCAATCACCACTTTCTAGGATTGTGTTAATTCGTCTGCTACTGAAAACTGACTAGAACTAAAAATCTCTTTAAATTCATCAATTGCTTTATTGATGTCTTCTGGATTAGGTAAATTCTTAGTATTTTTAATTGTATCAAAAATAGCAGGATAGTTGTTTCCTACGTATTCAAATAATTCACCTTCAAAACGAAGAATATCAGAAACTGGGATAGTATCTAAATAACCGTTTGTTAACGCATAAAGAATTAAAACTTGTTTTTCAACGCCAATTGGCTCATGAACATTTTGTTTTAAAACTTCAACAGTACGTTTACCACGGTTCAATTTAGCTTGAGTTGCCGCATCTAAATCAGAACCAAATTGAGTAAATGCTTCTAATTCACGATAACTTGCTAAATCAATACGTAATGTACCAGCTACTTTTTTCATCGCTTTAATTTGTGCTGATCCACCAACACGTGATACAGAAAGACCTGCATCAATCGCTGGACGAACACCTGAGTAGAACAGATCACTTTCTAAGAAGATTTGTCCATCAGTGATAGAAATAACGTTTGTTGGGATATAAGCTGAAATATCTCCGGCTTGGGTTTCAACGAATGGTAAAGCTGTCATTGAACCGCCACCTAAAGAATCATTTAACTTAGCTGCTCTTTCTAATAAACGAGAGTGCAAGTAGAATACATCCCCTGGGAACGCTTCACGACCTGGTGGTCTTCTAAGTAATAATGAAATCTCACGATAAGCTGCTGCTTGTTTTGATAAATCATCATAAACAACTAAAACGTGTTTTCCGTTATACATAAATTCTTCACCCATTGCAGCTCCAGCATATGGCGCTAAATAAAGTAGCGGTGCTGGTTGAGAAGCTGCAGCAGATACAACAATGGTATAATCCATTGCACCATATTTTTTAAGTGTTTCCACTTGGTTTCTTACAGTAGATTCTTTTTGTCCAATAGCCACGTAAATACAGATCATATTTTCATCTTTTTGGTTAATGATTGTATCAATAGCCACAGATGTTTTACCTGTTTTACGGTCTCCAATGATTAACTCACGTTGACCACGGCCGATTGGAACCAATGCATCAATCGCTTTAATCCCTGTTTGTAATGGTTCAGCAACTGATTTACGATCCATAACACCAGGAGCAATTGCTTCAATTGGTCTTGATTTTCTTGTTTTGATTTCACCCATACCATCAATTGCTTGACCTAATGGATTAACAACTCGCCCGATAAGAGCGTCCCCTACTGGAACCTCCATGATACGACCAGTACGTTTCACTTTATCGCCTTCACGAATTTCTTGGTATTTACCTAAAATGATAATACCAACACTATCAGACTCTAAGTTTTGAGCCATACCGAATACACCGTTGTCAAATTCTAATAACTCACCTGACATGGCATTCTCTAAACCGTAAGCACGTGCAATACCATCCCCAACGTAAGAGACAGTACCAACTTCGTCTACCGTTAAAGATTCTTCGTATTTAGCAAGCTGTTGTTTTATATGCGAACTAATTTCTTCCGCTTTAATACTCATGTATTTCACCTCTCACCTTGTCACTAAGTATCATTTTAATAGCGCACCATGAATCTCTTCTAATTCACTTCTTACACTTTGATCAATGACACGATGTTCAGATTCGATAATCATTCCACCCATAATAGCTGGATTTAATTTTGGTCGAATAACAACTTTATTAGCATGAAATTGCACTGCTAAACGTTTCTCTAAATCATGTCGTTGGTCCATGCTAAGTGCTACTGCGGTTGTTACATCCACTACTACAATACCAAACTGTTCATAGTATAGATGTTCAAACTCATCAATAATTTCAGGCATTTCATCCATACGACCATAATCATAAACCGTATGAATAAATTTAGCGACTGTGTCTCCAAAACTATTTTCTAAGTCTTTTACAATATTTACTTTTTCATAAACCGATAGGCGATCATCTGAAAGAATATCACCTAAATCCGGAACTTGACGGTAAACTTCCCGTAACTGAAGCATTTCCTGATAAGTCTCAGAAACTGACTTTAACTGCAATGCCTCAGAATATAAGGCTTTACCATAAGTTTTTGCTACAGTATATTTTCTATTCATCGTCATCGACTCCTAGCTTTTCAATACTAGACTGGATTAACTCTTGATGAGTGCTTGCCGATAATTCCTTTTTAAGAATTTTAGAAGCAATTTCGACTGATAAGTCTGCTACTTCTTTTTTCGCTTCGTCAATCATTCGCTCACGTTCAATACGCAAATCTTCTTGAGCTTGTTTTTTAATACGTGTGGCATGCTCTTGTGCGTCAACCAAAATAGCATGAGCGTTGTTCTCAGCTGTATCTTTTGCTTGTGCAATAATATTTTGCGCTTCCGTACGTGACTGTTTAAGTTCTAATTGTTTTTGTTTTTCTAACTTATCGGCTTCTATTTTAGAGTTTTCTGCATTATCAATGTCTGACGCGATTTTATCTTCACGTTGTTGCATCATATCAACAACAGGACCCCATGCAAATTTCTTCAAAGCCAATAACAACACTAGAAAAGAAACAGTTACGAAAAGGATTGTACTTAGCGTACTTTGACCTGCATTAGCCACGACTAATTCGTTGATCATAAGTTCACTACACTTCCTTCCTCAATCATTAAAAAAATGATTCTCCTTCTTTTGTATCTATTAAAAAATTGTTATTACTTGAAGACTAATAATAGTGCGATAACCACACCTAGGATTGGAACGGCCTCGATTAAGGCTACCCCGATAAACATTGTACCTCTTAATTGTCCAGACATTTCTGGTTGACGAGTCATAGACTCAAGTGTTTTAGAAATTACTTTACCATTACCATAAGCTGCTCCGATTGAAGCGCCAAAAACTGCGATTGCTGCTGCAAGATATTGCATTATACGTTTCCTCCTAAAAAAATGTTTATTGTTTTTTGTTTAATGTTCAGCTTCTATTTTGTGTGACATGTAAACCATCATCAACGTTACAAAAATAAAGGCTTGTACTGCTCCAATAAATAGAGAGAATGTTTGCCAGATAACTTCTAAAGGTAAGGCCAACACAAACTTGGTTGGACTACTTGCTCCTAGTTTAGCTATCAAAGTTAACAATACTTCCCCAGCAAAAAGGTTTCCATATAAACGAAGACCTAACGTTAAAACGTTAGTAAACTCTTCAATAATCTTAATTGGAAGTAAAATTGCTGTTGGCTTCATAAAACTATTAATAAAATAGTTCTTTGCACCCTGTTTCTTCAATCCATAATAATGCGTTAAAATAATGGCTATAAAAGCTAATGTAAGCGTCACTAATGGATCGGCTGTTGGACTCTTCCAAAAAGAAACTTCATCTGGGAAAATCACAACCTTAGTCATTAACCCAAGAATATTGGATACTAAGACAAACATAAAGAATGTAAATGCTAATAAATGATAGTCATTAACTTCCTTTTTAGTCACATTGTCAGACACGATGCCCTTAACAAAGTCAACTATAGCTTCAAGCACATTTTGTTTCCCTTTTGGCTTCATCTGTAAATTTCGACTGCAGAAAAAAACAATACAAAAGACAATTACGCACGTTAAAATTGTCATTAATGCCATTGTTCCATCTAACGGTATTCCTGCAATGTCAATTATCCAGGATATTTCTTCCACCTCAATTCACCCCTTTTCTCTTCTAAATGATACTTTTAACAAAAAGGCAATTTTTACCTTTTGTTTTTTCATGATGAAATGACTTAGAGAAGCCCTTTTCTATCACCTATTAAGGCCCACAATTTTTGACCTCAACTAGAACTATGATAACACCAAATGATAAATAACACAAAGCAAATCTAAGAAATTTTATATGAGTTTTTAGTGATTTGTCCATTAAAAAAAAAGAGAATAAACCGAGTACAGTTTATTCTCACTTTTTTTATCTTTGTCTATCTTTTAAGGTACGATCGATTTCACGATTCATATCTTTTTTCTTTAAATCTTGTCGCTTGTCATATTGTTTTTTCCCTTTTGCAACACCTATCAATACTTTAGCAAAGCCATCTTTTATGTAAATCTTAAGTGGTATCAATGCTATCCCTGTATTTTTTGCCTCAGCTCCAAGCTTAGCAATTTGTTTTTTATGCATTAATAGTTTTCTTGTTCTAAGGGGATCATGATTAAATAGATTACCTTGCTCGTATGGGCTAATATGAACATTTACTAAGAAGGCTTCTCCATCTCTAATTCTAACGTAACCATCTTTTAAGTTTACACGTCGATTTCTAATCGCCTTGATTTCTGTTCCTTTTAAAACCATACCTGCCTCAATCGTCTCCATGACTGTATAATCATGACGAGCTTTTCGATTTTGAGCAATTAAATTTCCTTCACCTTTTGGCAACTTGATCACCTCATTTTATTTCGAGAACTCTTTCCTTTTTTCTTCTTAGCTACTTTTTTATAAAAGGGTTGGTTCGATTTCTTTTTGCCACCTGTTTTCTTTTCATTTCGATAACCAGGTTTACTTCCCTGTTGACGTTTTCTGTCTGTTTTTCTGTTATTATTTTTTTGTTGTTTTGGTATATCAATGGGTGTAGTAATAGGTTCTGCTGACAATAGTTCAAAATCAATTTCTTTTGTATCTACATCAGCTTTTGTTACTTTAATTTTAACAGCTTGACCTATTTTATAAATAGTACCCGTTCTCTCACCAACTAAAGCTAAATGAGTTTCAACAAAATGGAAATAATCATTTTTTAATTGAGAAACATGAATTAATCCTTCTATTGTATTAGGCAATTCTACGAACATTCCAAATTTAGTAATTGAAGTAATAATCCCGTCAAATTCTTGATCCACTTTATCAACCATAAATTCAGCTTTCTTCATATTATCAGTATCACGTTCTGCTTCTACAGCACGTCGTTCCATTTTTGAGCTGTGATCTGCTATGTCTGGTAATACTTCATCCCATTTTGACTTCACTTCATCTTTAATTGGTTTTACCATATATGATTTAATCAAACGATGAACTATCAAATCTGGGTATCGTCTAATTGGTGACGTAAAATGAGTATAATCTTCAGCAGCTAATCCATAATGTCCTACTGGATCTTCAGAATATCTTGCTTGTTGCATGCTTCTTAAAAGCATCATACTAACAACTGGTTCTTCAGGTTTTCCTGCTATTTTATCCAAAACTTTTTGTAGTTCTTTTGGACTTACATCATCTTTTTTACCACGAACTAAAATTCCAAAGTTTGTGACAAACTCAAAGAATCGCTGAACTTTCTCTTCTTTAGGATGCTCGTGAATTCGATAAATGAAAGGCAATTTTAATTTAGTATAATGTCTTGCTACAGTTTCATTAGCCGCTAACATAAAGGACTCAATTAAACGTTCTGCCACTTTTCTTTCTCTCAATTCAATATCAATTGGATGCCCAGCATCATCAACGATAATTTTAGCTTCTCTATCTTCAAATGAAATAGCTCCACGATTTTTTCTCATCGTTTCTAAAATATCATGAAGTTCCGCCATATTTTCAAAATAAGGTATTAACGCTTGATATTCTTTTAATGTTTCTTCATTTGATTTTTCTAAAATTTCATTGACAGCTGTATAAGTCATACGAGCAGTAGAATGGATAACTGCTTCAAAAATGTCATGAGAGATAACTTGACCTTCTCCATTAATTTCCATCTCACAAGCCATAACTAATCTGTCTACATTTGGGTTGAGGGAACAAATGCCATTAGATAGTTTTCTAGGTAACATTGGGATAACTCGATCAGTCAGATAAACACTAGTTGCTCTATCACTTGCTTCCATATCAAGTGGACTATTTTCTGTCACATAATGAGACACGTCAGCAATATAGACACCTAAAAAATAATTGCCATTATCTAATTTCTCAACTCTAACAGCATCATCTAAATCCTTAGCTTCTTCCCCATCAATCGTCACAATTGTTTCATTTCTTAAATCAACACGACCTTCTGATTCAGAATCAAGGACTACATCAGGTAAGCTTTCTGCTTCTTTTAAAGTACTCTCTTCAAATTTCGTTGGTATTCCATGCTGAAGTACAATTGATAAAATATCCATTCCGGGATCATTCTTATGGCCAATAACTTGTTTAACAATTCCCTCAAAACTATTTGTATGTTCACTATCAGGATAAAAAGTTACTTCAGCTACAACGACACTGCCATCTTCAGGTTTTATTCCTTCGTTTGCCACAAACAAACGATAACGACTTAACTTCTTATCCTTAGGAATCACAACACCATACAGTTCACTTTTTTGAATATCTGCATCACTATAAAGAGTAAATATCCCTACTATTTGGGTTGTATTTCTCTCAATAACTTCAACAACTTTGCCCTCTGCCGCTTGGTCTTCCATTGGACTTCCTTGTTTCAATATTTCAATTTTTACTTTATCACCTTCTAAGGCAAAATTCGTAAAGTCTTTAGGGATAAAGATATCATCTTCTTCTCCTTCAATTGAAACAAAACCAAATCCTCGGTCATTTGCACGAAATAGACCTTCCATAAATTTTTCTTGCTTATTTAATTTAATTTTTCCTTTTTGATTAAAAAGGATACTTCCTTCTCTTTCCATTTGAGCAATCGTTTGGACAAGTAGCTTAAAGTCCTTGCTCTTTTGAAACTTTAATCCTTCTGCAATTTGCTCCAGAGAAAAAGTTTGTTTTTTACTCTCTGACATAAAGTTTAGGATTGTTTCTTTGATATTATTTGTCATAATCATTCCTCATTCCATGGTATATGACTTAAAAATGCTGCCACATCTTTTTCAAACAATTGACGCTCCTTACTAATTGTTATTACATGGGTACTTTTAGCATACCAATGTATTTCATGATAGGTTTTCTTAAGTAACTTTCCTACTTCATAAACGCCGCTACTATCAATCATTTCATCTAAAGCTGATTGAGCTAGAAATATCGGTACTTCTAACTCTTCTAGTTTAGAAGCTGTTTGATTAGTTACATTTAAAATAGCTTGAAGTTGTTCTTTTAAAGGCATTTTAATCATATTTAATTTTTGTTCTAATTCATCATTTGATGATGTTTGTTTCTTATATATAAATTCAGCATAAGCCATAAAGTTTGGATAGATATCATGTTTACCTGCAGGATCAAGAGGTGAACAAAAAGCACCTCCGGCAACAAATTCTCCTGGAAACTCTTCTAAAAGTTTCATAGCAAACAAACCACCCATTGATAAACCAAAGACAGCTATTTCTTCGTAGCCATCATTTTTCAACTTTTTAAAAGCATTAATTGCGTCTTGATACCAAACATCTGGTGTCATATTTAAAATATTCATCGGGTCTTCTGTCCCGTGACCTGAAAAAATTGGTGCTAATACTGTATAGCCTTCTCTTTCAAGTTTTCTTGCTAACATTCTAACGTCATTTGGACTTCCTGTATAAGCATGTAAAAGTAACACAGCTTTTTTTCCACTTTGCAAATATACTTCCCTCGGTAACATTCTCATCATCCTTATCATAAATCTTGTTTACATTGTACCAATAAAAAAGTCTCCTGTCAGAACAGGAGACTAAGATTTACTTATTTTGATGAAAGAAAGGCTAAAGTAATAGCTATACCTACCCAAGCAACACCCATAACAGCAGTTGCTTTTTGCATAAACGCCTCAAAGCCTCTTGCTTTTGTTTTTCCAAACAATTCACTCGCACCACCAGAAAAAGCACTGGCTGCACTATTTTGTTTACTTGGTTGCATCATAACAGCAATAATAATTAATACTGATAAAATAAGCATAATGGTTAATAAGACTTGATACACAGTATGTCCTCCTCGTCTCTTCTAAACTAATTGACATCTTTATAATTTTATCATAAGTATCTTTTAAATTCTAGCTATTATGTTAAAAAAATAAAACCTTATTTTTGAACCAATGTTTTTCCGCCAACAGCATAATTTCCTTTTGACATATCAGAAATAACAATTGAAACAGCTTCTTCTTTGGCCCCTGTTGTTCTAACAATAGCCTCTGTTACTTCCTTTACCATCTCATTTTTTTGCTCTTGTGTACGACCTTCTAATAATTCAATATGAACGATTGGCATAATAAAATCTCCTTTAAATTTACTCTTTCTTTCAGTCTAACTCTCTCATACGAATCATGTCAATCTGTTTATTTTTGAAATACTTTTTTTCATTCAAAAAGACTATGAGATAAGTAAGAAACTTAAAATCATAGTCTTTAAATAGATCTAAATCAAATTAAAATACTTTCTCTGATGCTTTTCCTTCTCTGCCCGGTTTCATCTCTACAATACCTTTACTAATTGCACCAACTGGACAAACTAAGGTACACAAATGACAACCGACACATTTATCTGTATTACAATGAGGTACTCGGTTTTCATCATCCCAAACAATTGCTTGATGTGCTCCATCATAACAAGAAATATAACAACGACCACAAGCAATACATTTATCTAAATCAATAACAGGATATACTTTGTAATCACGATCTAATTTTTCTGCTGGAATAATATTTTCATTTGCTAAACCAACAAGATCTTCTAATCGGTCAACTCCTTGTTCATCCATATAATGCATCAACCCATTTTTCATATCTTCAACAATTCGGTAACCATACTGCATGATTCCTGTTGTCACTTGAAGTGTAGATGCTCCTAACAGAATAAATTCAGCTGCATCTTCCCACGTTTCAATCCCACCAATTCCTGAGATTGGTAAGTTTTCAAAGCCTTCTGCTGAACGTAGTTGTTGCATAAAACGTAACGCAATTGGTTTTACGGCTTTTCCTGAATAACCTGAAATAGATGATTTCCCATTAACTACTGGTAAACCGATTTTACGGTCCAAATCAATATTAGCAATTGATTTAACTGTATTAATAGTTGCAATACCATCTGCTCCACCTTCCATAGAGGCTTTAGCAACTGTTACCATATCAGTCACGTTTGGTGTCATTTTAGCCATCATTGGTAATTTGGATCCACGTTTTACAGCGGCACAATATTTACGACACAACTCAGGATTAGTACCTACATCTGATCCCATAGCGTGTGACGTCATTTGAGGACAAGACAGATTCATTTCAATCATATCTGCTCCTGCCTCATCAACTAAACGAGCTAGTTCTTCCCAGTCTTCTTCATTAGTTCCCATAATAGAGGCAATCAGAACTTTCTCTGGGTATTCATCTTTCAAACGTCTTAAATCAGCTAAGTTTTCTTCTAAAGAATGCTCAGCAATTTGTTCCATATTTTTAAATCCAACAAAAGGAGTTCCTTCTTTTGTTAAAATATCAAAACGAGGAGAAACTTCATCAATGACAAAATGCTCAGGTCCAATTGTTTTAAAAACAACGCCACCCCAGCCGACATCATAAGCTTTTTTACACATATCATAACAATTACCTACTGGTGAAGATGATAAACAAAACGGATTTTCAAATCTTACACCTAAAAAATCAATCGACAAGTCTTTATTAATCATTAGTTGTTACCTCCTAAAAATTCATGAATTTCAGCAGCAACTTCTTTTCCTTTTTTAACTGCCCAAACAACCGTCATGTCTCCATGAACGATATCTCCTGTTACAAAGACTTTCTTATCATCCGTTTTAAATCCTGGTGTTAAGACTTGATTGTTTTTAATTTCAATATTTAAATTTTTAGCATCTACTTCTTGACCAACTGCTAAAATGATTTTTTCAGCCTCTACTGCTAATTCATTATTTAAATGACGATGTTTAAATGTGACGCGATTTCCATCAACTGCAACGGGATAATAACCATCAATAATCGTCACACCTTGATTTTGAGCACCTTCTAATTCTTTTTTAGATGCTTTGAACTCACAGAATTCTTCATAAACAACGTCTGTTACTCGTTCTACACCTAATAATTTAAGAGAAGTCACAACATCCATTGCCACATCTCCACCACCAATAACTAAAGCGTCGTTTGGTAAATCGATTGCACCTTGATTATCACGAGCTCTTGATAAAAATGATACAGCAGTTTCACAAGCTGAATTCCCTTCAAACAAGTCAATTATTTTACCTTGACTCGCACCAATAGCAACAATGACTGCATCATATTGTTCCTTGAGTTCATCTATTGTTATGTCATCTCCAATAGTTGTATTAAAAATAAATTCTGCACCTAAATTCGCAATTCTTAAAATTTCATAATTAACAATAGCATTTGGTAAACGATACTCAGGAATACCATATCTTAAGTAGCCACCAGCTTGCTCACTTTTTTCATAGATAGTCACATCATAGCCGAGTTGTAATAAAGAAGCTGCTGATTGCAAACCAGAAGGTCCACTACCTATAATAGCTATTTTTTTACCATTTGATTCACCTTTTTTTAGAATCTCCATTTCAGTTTGTTGCTCGAAATCAGTCACAAATTTTTGAATCCCACCAATATTAATTGGTTTGTCAATTTGAGATCTTGCACAACCCATCTCACAATATTTTTCAGTTGGGCAAACAAGAGCACAAACAGCGCCTAAAGCGTTGTTTTCTCTAATTGTTTCAGCAGCACCTTTAAAATTTCTAAATCTCACGCTTCTAATAAACGCTGCAGGATCAGTTCCTGCTGGACATGCTTTTGAACAAGGGGCATCCAAACAAAGCAGACATCTTTCTGCTTCTTCCATAATCGTCAGCATTGAATACGATGGTTCAATTTCTTCTAAATACTTATTATTCATAATGGCATCCTCACTTTATTTGTTTTTAAGGAAATTCCTTAAGCGCTTTTTAATTGTGATAAAAATCACATGTATACTTAAAAAAATATTGTTTAGAACGATTATAAATTATTTGCAAATACTATTATAATATATGTCTATTTTACCTTTTTATCCTCTTTTTTACAATAACTATTTTAAATAATAAATAAAAAGTGTCCATTAATTAGAATTATTATAATTAAAAAAGAGTTATTCTATTAATAGAATACTCTTTTTCATTTTATTTCCTCAGTTGTCCAACATTTAATCCAATAATAGAACCTAGAATAATCAAAATTCCGATTATTTGATAAGAATAAATGGTTGCGTCAAGAATTATGTGTAAATGGAAAAAACCATTCTGTCGGTTAAGTTAAAACATTGATTCTAATGTATCTTGTATTTCTTTAAAACCTTTATGAATCCGACACAAAAATTTCTGATTATAGTTGTTGAATTGAGAAACTAAGAATCTCTCTAGAGATTCTTCATTAGGGAATTGTTCTTTTCTTTTTGTATATTTCTTTAATTGTTTGTTAAAACCTTCAATCAAGTTAGTTGAATAAATGGTTCTTCTGATTGATGGAGGAAAATTATAAAAGGTTAATATAGCAGGATTCATGAGTAATTTAACTACTCGTGGATACTGCTTTTTCCATTTATCTATCATAAAACTTATTTGATTCATAGCTTCTTCTTTTGAAGCTGCTTGATAAACCAATTTAAAATCATTACAGACTTCTTGTCGATCACTAACACGAACCTTATGAGCAATATTTCTAGAGATATGGACACAACATTGTTGAAATTGAGCATTTGGATAAATACTATGGATACTATCGTCAATGCCGCTTAAACCATCAGTTACGACTAATAAAACCTCTTCTAAACCACGGTCTTTTAGGTCTTGAAGTATTTCTTTCCAAACATACGAAGACTCAGTTGGAGCAATACTAAACCCAAGAACCTCTTTGGTCCCATCCAGTCGGATACCTATGACAATATATACAGCTTCTTTTGAGACAGTTTGTCTTTTTAAAGGAATGTGAGTAGCATCCATAAAAATGATTGAGTATTGGGATTCTAAGGACCTTTCTTTAAAAGCAACAACATCTTCAGATACTATTTGAGTGATATTGGAAATGGTTTGTGGTGTATAGTAATGACCATACATTTTTTCAATCAACTCAGAGATTTCAGACATAGTGATTCCTTTTTGAAATAATTGGATAATGGTGGTTTCTAAAGAGTCGTTACTTCTTTTATAAGCAGGCAACGTTTGTTGAGAAAACTCTCCATTTCTATCTCTAGGAATTGCCAAATTTAATTCTCCATACTCTGTTTTAAATGAACGAGAATAATTCCCATTTCGGGAATTACCTGAATTAAAACCAGTGCGATCATATTTCTCATAATCAAGAAAAGCCGTTAATTCAGCTTGTAGCAGTGTATTGATAGCTAATTCTAGATGACGACGGAATAAGTCATCCAAATCACCTTTATTGATTAGTGTTTCCATAATTTCTGTAGTAAAATTAGTCATGAGAAAGTCCTCCTATAAAATTTCGGTTGTGGTAACTTTAATTTTACAGAATGGACTTTCTTTTTATCTACCTAAAATTTCTATTTACACAAAATATTTTACGCTATCGAATAAATAGGCTCACCTAAGATAAGAATTCCTGCAAGAATGGTAATGACAGGAGATAAATTAGAGAATAAGCCAATAGTTGATGCATTAACATGATGAATTGCATAGTTGGATAAAAAAGCACTTCCTAAAGAAGATAGTAATCCTAAGTACAACACAGCAATCATGTATGGACTATGCACTAAGGGTTCAAAATAACTCGTTTTGGTAAAACCTAAAATATGTTGTAAAAAAGAAATAGTGGTAAAGACAATCATTCCAAAAGTTAACATGAAAGTTGTCATATCAATTGTTTCATATTTTACAGATACTTTCTTAGCTGTAATAGTATATAGTCCAGATGATAATGCAGATAAAAACATTAAACTAGTTCCAAATAAACTAAACTCTACAGCCGTTCCTTGTCCCTTTAAATTAATATAAATAACTGCACCAAAAGATAGGATAACAACTAACTTTTGTTTAGCATTTGGTTTCTCCTTTAACATCACAATAGCCAGAATCATAATGATTATAGGTATTGTCGCACTAATAATTCCCGCTTCAAGTGTTGTTATATAAGATAGAGACAATGTTTGTAATGAAAAAAAGAGAACCGGATAAAATATTCCTAAAGGAAGTAAATCTTTTATTACTTCCTTCGTTAACAACTTATTATGAGGCAAAATTAGTCTTAATATCCAAATACCAATACTTGCAATAATAAATCGATGAGATAGTTGAGTCATTGGATCTGCGTACCCTAAGCCCTCCTTCACAAAAAGATAGGATAACCCAATAATACTAACTTGTATCAAAATAGCTACGTGAGCCTTAATTTGTTCTTTCATTTTTTTAATCTTCCTTTCTATATTGATTGTAGTTTCTTCTTTAAATAGATACAATGACTTCGTATACAATCTGTACCGGTACAGTTAGGAGAGGTTTAACATAAAATATATGACTGTTTATTCTAAAATAAAATGCGATATTCAAAATGATCATTATCAGGAAGGAGAAAAAATTCCTTCTTTAAGAAATTTAGCTAGTACTCATCAATGTAGCCTAGAAACAATAAAGAAAGCTTTACATCTTCTAATAGAAGAAAACTTACTCTATTCTAAAGATAGAAGCGGCTATTACGTTCTTCAAAAAACCCATACAATTCCTGAAATCTCTAAAAATGGTGTCATTGATTTTACATCCTCAAAAGCGAATTGTATCACTTTCCCTTATAGTGAATTTCAATGGTGCCTAAAAAAAGCAACAGAAAATTATAAAGAAGAATTCTTTAGATATGGAAAATCCCAAGGTTTACCAGAATTAATCCAAACGTTACAATCTTGGTTTTCAACACAGCAACTCTATGTTAAAAAAGAAAATTTATTTATTACAACTGGGATCCAACAAGCCCTTTTTATCTTAAGTCGTTTAACTTTTCCAAATAAGAAAAATCAAATACTTATTGAGATGCCAACTTATCATTTAATGCTAGATTTGCTAAAACTTGAAAATTTACCTTTTTTAACAATTGACCGAAATGCTCAAGGAATAGATTGGGAAAAATTAGAATTTTACTTTAAGGAACATTCTATTAAGTTTTTTTATACAACCACTCGATTATCTAGTCCTCTTGGTTTATCTTATTCTGAGAGTGAAAAGAAGAAATTAGTTCAACTTGCTCAAAAATATGATGTTTATATCATTGAAGATGATTATTTAGCTGATTACGTAACAGACTCTACTAATCAACCTCTTCATTTTTATGATACGTCAGAGCATGTTATTTATTTAAAGAGTTTTTCTAAAATTATGTTTCCAGGATTAAGAATTGGTGCTTGCCTTTTACCAAGTCAATTGGTTTCTTCTTTTCAACAATACAGAGCGCTCCTTGAAATAGACAGTGCTATGTTTTCTCAAGCAGCTTTAAATCTTTATATAAAGTCGGGCTTATTTGATCAACACATCAAACAAACACAACTTTTACAAGAAAAGAGAAATCAAGCATTCATTCAAGCATCACAAAATTATCGAGATCTAAAACTTTTTAATACAGATAATTTTAAATCTAGCAAAGCATTTTTAACATTACCTTCTATTATTAGTCCTTCTTCTTTTGAAAAAGAGTTAATAAACCAACAAATAAAATTGGATGATATGAACCGTCATTTTTTAAATAATACGTCAAATAAACAAAACGTCTATGGACTTGAATTATTTAACGTCAATACGGAACAAATTGAAACAGGCCTTGCTAAAATTGTTGATGTCTATGAATCTATTCAAAATAAATAGATGACACAAAAATGAGGCTGACGTGCTTGTCAGCCTCTGTACTATTTAGTAGCTTTTAATTATTGATTCTAACTATTTTTTTATTTGAAATTTCATAGACAACCTCTGCCGTATTTTGAATAAAGGTCTTATCGTGAGAGGTGAAGAGTACTGTTCCTGGATAACTTTGGATCAAACTTTCTAAAGCTTCTATTGTTCTTAAGTCTACAAAATTGGTTGGTTCATCTAAAATTAAAATATTAGAAGGCCTAAGCATTGTCAAAGCTAGAGAAACTCTCGTCCGTTCTCCTCCACTTAAAACATTGTAGCGTTTAGTCAATTCATTTTGAGTAAACCCAATTTTGTGTAGAATACTTCGAACAACTGCTTCTTTATAATCTGTTTGATTCATCAAGTAAGTAATGACTGATTCATTATGATTCAATTGATAAGCTAGTTGCTCATAGACTGAAATGAACGCTTTAGATGAAACGGATATTCCTTCTTTTGCTTCTAAAATCGCGTCAAGAAAAGTTGTTTTTCCTGATCCGTTCTCCCCAACAATAGCAATTTTTTTACCCTTTTCAAATTGAAAATCTACATCTTCAACTAATACTTTATTCTCATTTACTAGAGTTACTTTATCACCTTTGATTGGAAAATCATTATGAAGCATCTCAAATTTAGTTTTTGGAAAACTAATATGCTTTTCATTTCCCTCACTTGTCACCACTTCTAAACCAGATAATCTTTTTTCTAATGTTTTCACATTTTTTTGAATACTTTTTTGAACCGTATCTTTTTGTTTCGATGAGGACAATCGACTTGGTTTAATCTGTTTCTTTGTATTTTTCTTCCTATTTTGAGTCAGTTTATCAACTTGCTGTTTGCTTTTTTCGATAGATTTTTCTAAACTTTTCTTCTGATTTTCGTAATTTTCATAAGTCTTTTTCTTTTCCATCACTTCTAAATCTTTTTGACGACGATAGTCTTCAAAGTTTCCGCTATATTCTTTTACTTTACCATCCGATATTTCCCAAATCTTAGTCGCTAATTCATTTAAAAAATAGCGATCATGACTGACAAATAATAGTGTTCCATAAAAAAATCGTAATTCTTCTATTAAATAGGAAATACTTCTTTGATCTAAGTGAGTCGTAGGTTCATCTAAAATCAAGCCTTCTTTATATTCGGATAAGATATAAGCTAGATTATATTTGGCTTTTTCTCCTCCGCTCATTTTTTCAATAGAATAATCTGGCACAGAAAATCGACTTAATATCTCTTCATTCACTTCACCATTCATTGGCTTTTCTGTGTGATTTAACTGATCAAAATAAGAAAATTCAATTTGAGAGTTAACACTACCTTTTCCTTCAGGCAATCTTCCCTCAATAGCTTTTAATAAAGTAGATTTCCCTTCACCATTATTTCCGATAATACCTATTCTTTCATGTTGATAAACCATCAGTTTTTCAATTTCTAGTACGGTTTTCGTACCATAAACTACATTTAAATCTTCAATTGTTAATACTAATTCTTTCATTATTACGTTCTCCATTCGAGTCTAACGCAGTAAAAAAGAACACAAAAAAGAGACAGCCGTAGCGTGCCTCTTCACATTTTAGATAGATAAAAATAAACATGTATCCTTAAAAAATGCCACATTGCTAGACTTTTACATTATTTGATTGATTTGTTAGTCTTGAAAACGCAATTCGAATTCTTCCAGGCATGTCTATTCCTCCTTGATAAATTATTAACTAAATCATAGCATAAATTACTTAAAATTCAAGAATTATTAAATATTCACTAAGTTTAATCTAAAAAAAAAAAGTTTGTTATCTTTTTTATTATATAAATAAGGTCTTTTTCAACTATTTATGGCAGTGTAATAACAATTCTCAATTAACTCTTGCAGAGTTATTCTGATTTTGTTACTATAATCACGTGATAGTATATGTGAAAAATGGGAATGAGGTGAGAACCCTCGACAGCCCCTTTCTTCTGTATAACGGACGAAATCTCAAGAGCCATCGAAAGAGAAGGCGAGAAAGTAGAATGAAGTTGAGTCAGAATACCTTTTTTACATAACCTTCAGATAATTCGATTGGGGAATTGTCTTGTTTAAAGATCCGTATATACTGGTTTCTTTTCACAAGGCATTCTAATAACTAGAATGTCTTTTTTTTGTCTGAATCTATCTAAAAACCAATTACGAAAGAAAGGAGTTTACAGTAGATGCGTAAATATTTTTGTGATACTTGTCACTTTATTTATGATGAAAAAGAAGGCGATTGTAAAAACGGTGTACCTCCTGAGACACCTCTTAATGAATTGTGTGACTCTTTGTGTAACCGTTGTCAAATGAGAGATTTGAGCCGATACCATGTGATGTTTCCTGAATATAGAAACTTAGAAGCAAATTATTATTTTGCCTTTTCAGGTAAATGGCACATTGATTTCTTTTTATCTTATTTAAAGCAATCAGGAATAGATTCACCTAGCATTCTTGAGATTGGTTCTGGCTTAGGAAGAGCCGCTTATCCTTTAGTATCCCAAGGTTTTCAAGTAACTAGTGTTGAAAGAAGTAGTGATTTTGTTTCACTACTACAAAAACAAAAATGGTGTGAAACATCTGCCTTCGAACTAATAGAAGGAGACATTTTTTCTTTATCACTAGAGAAAAAATTTGATGTCATCTTACTAACCGATTCAACCTATCAAGAATTAATTTATCAAAGAAATGAAATCGAATGTCTAGCCATGCTTTCATCTCTTTTGACACCAAATGGATTCTTATGGATTGAAACAATGACAGCAACTAAATCGCATCAAACATTGAGAAAAAAAGATCTTGATTTAAGAAGAGAAATCATCTTAGAAAGTACTATTTCAGTTTCACAACAATATTTTACCTATCATCATGTATTTGAGTTATTCCGTGATGGTGTTTCAAAAGAAAGAAGTATGGTAAGTCGAACACTTCCAACCGTTTCTCTTGAATCAATGCTTAGCCATCTACCAAAATCATTGGAGTTTAAAGATGCCTTAACTTTTCCAAAGGAAGGAAAAATTAAAACAGATCATCCTCTGCAAAATTGGACAGACGGCGGTTATCCATTAGCGACTTCAAATCCATTAGTAAAAAAAGAAATTATTATTTTAAAAAACAAAGGAGATTTATAATGAAAAAGAAATTATTAGGCATGTTAGCAGTAACTGCACTTATCTTTACTGGGTGTGGAGCAAATGATTCAAAAACTGAATCAACGAAAGAATCATCAAAAGGTAACAGTGAATCAACTGTTATTACGACTTACAACTACGAAAAAAAACCAGTAGAACAAACTTTTAAAAAAGTTCCTGAAAAAGTTGTTGCTGTATATCAAAGCCCAATCGAAATTATGTTAGCTTTAGGTTTAGAAGATAAAATGGTTGCTGCGTCTCAATTAGATACAGATGTTAAACCAGAATTCAAAGATGCTTTCAAAAAAGTTAAATATTATGATAAAGCACCTAGTAAAGAAGAAGTATTAAGCTTGAATCCTGATTTTATTTTTAGTTGGTATTCTTATTTTGGTCCAGATACTCTAGGTGATATTGATTTCTGGATGGATCGTGATACTAATACTTACATGTCTCAAAATAGTGGTGTTAAAACTCCTAACACTTTAGAAAATGAATATGAAGATATTTTAAACATTGGTAAAATTTTCGATGTTGAAGATAAAGCTCAAAAAATGGTCGATGACATGAAATCAGAAATTGACAAAGCGATTAAATTTGCTGAAGGTAAAGAAAAAGTGACTGCTGTTATTTTCGAAGTTAATAAAGACGGTCAATACCGTATTTATGGTGCTGATAGTATTGGTGGCGATATGGCTCAACAAGTTGGCGCTGAATTAGTAGCAGACAAAAATGGCAATATTACAAAAGAAGAATTAGTTAAATTAAATCCAGACGTTATCTTCAGTGTTTACTACGGTGAATCAATTGAAGAAAAACAAGCTTTAACATCAATTACTGAAAATGATGCACTTAAAAATTTAGATGCTGTTAAAAATGAACGTGTTTACCCAATGGTTCTAAGTAACGTTTACTCAACAGGTATTAGAACATTAGATGGTATCCAAGCTATTTCTGAAGGACTTTATCCAGATTTACATAAATAATATTAAGAGGTGAAGAATAAATGGAACAAATTCAACGTTCAAATTGGAAATTTAATATGATTCTACTAGGAATGGTTTTACTTTTAATTGTTTCTATCATTTATTCTATCACCTTAGGATCAGCTGATATTTCAATGAAAGATGTTTATCAAATTTTGTTTGCAAAAATAACTGGAAACAATGCTTTATTAGAAGGATTTGAAAAAGGTTGGATTGATATTGTTTGGCTCATTCGATTACCTAGGATTTTATTAGCTGTTTTTGCTGGTATTGCTTTATCTTTATCTGGAGCTGTGATGCAAGCTATCGTTAACAATCCTTTAGCAGACCCATACATTTTAGGTATCTCTTCTGGTGCTTCTCTTGGTGCAACTTTAGCCATTCTATTAGGCGTTGGAATCTCTTTTGGACCTAACTATGTGGGTATATCAGCCTTTATTGGTGCCTTATCAGTTTCTTTCTTAGTTTTACTTTTTGGAAGCTCTTCTAGTCGGGCTGATGTTTCTAGACTTTTACTTGTCGGGATTGCTTTAAGTTCCCTTTGCTCTGCCATTTCAAGTATTATTGTTTTTGCAGCAAACAATCGAAACGGTATGATGACACTAAATTTTTGGCTATTAGGTAGCCTATCTGCGGCTAATTGGCAAATTGTTAAGATATTAGCTCCTATTGTCATTGTTATTAGTATCTTCTTTTGTTTCCAATCACGTATTTTAAATTTAATGCTTGTTGGAGATGAAGCAGCAGTGACTCTTGGGCAAGAAAATCATATCTACCGAATCGTTTACATCATATTAGCTGCCATTTTAATTGGCTTTATTGTCTATGCGTGCGGAATCATCGGTTTTGTCGGTTTAGTCGTCCCTCATATTGCTAGATTATTAGTTGGTGTTAATCACAAGCGAATGATTCCTATTACGATTCTCTTTGGTGGCTTATTCCTTTTATGGGCAGACATATTATCAAGAATGATTATTAAAGGTGTTGAAATTCCAATTGGAGTAATTGTTTCCATCGTCGGTGCTCCCTTCTTCTTATACTTAGTCATTCAAAACTCTGGCGAAAGGAGGCAGTAAAGATGAAATATGAAATCGATCACTTAAGTGTTTCATTAAGCAATAAAGATATTTTAAAAGAATTGAGTTTAACACTTCCTAAGAATCAATTTATTGGTATTATTGGGCCTAATGGTAGTGGCAAAAGTACCCTTCTCAAAACACTTTACAAAGGGATAAAAGATTATTCTGGCCATATTGTTTTTCTGGGTAAAGATTTAAAATCATGGAAAACAAAAGATATCGCTAAAGAAAATGCTGTTGTCGCCCAACTTAATGAAGTTAATTTCAACTTTACTGTCTTAGACATTGTTTTGATGGGAAGAGAACCTCATAAAGAATGGTGGCAAGTGAATAATGTTGAGGATTTAGAAACAGCCCTCGACTCATTAGAAAAAGTTGGTATGACTAAATTTAAAGATGACTATTTCTCTCATCTTTCTGGTGGAGAAAAACAGCGAGTTATTTTAGCTCGCGCTTTAGCTCAAAAAGCTGAGTGTTTAATTCTAGACGAACCAACTAATCATTTAGATGTTAAAAACCAACTGGAATTTTTAAGTTTAGTAAGAGATCTTGATTTAACCATTATTTCAGTTATTCATGATTTAAATTTAGCTGCTAATTACTGTGACTTACTTTATGTGATGAAAAATGGAGAAATTTGTTTACAGGGTTGTCCTGAAACAGTCTTAACCGTTTCAAATATTAAAGACGTTTTTGAAGTTGATTGTCATGTCACAACAATTGATGAACAGCTTCAAATATGCTATAAAATCATTTAATAGAGTTATCTTATCTGACACTTTGAGTCTTCTCATTTGTGTCAGATTTTTTTTAATTTGTTTCTTAAAAATAACAGAAAACAACTCTTCAACCCTTATTTGTGATATTATGAGCTTGTTATAAAGAATAGGAGTGATACACATGGAAAAAGAAGAATATCTTGAAATGGTTCGATCAGTAGCAGAAGAATATTTCCGCTCAGGTACTTATTATTGTTCAGAAGCAGTTGTAGAGACACTAAATGATGTCTTAGGAAAACCTTACGAAGATGATGTTGTTCGTCTTGCCTCTGGTTTCCCTATCGGTATGGGAAAAGCTCAATGTTTATGTGGAGCAGTTTCTGGTGGTCAAATTGCATTAGGCATGGTTTATGGTAGAAAACGCGGTGAACCAATGGATCCTGAAATGTTTGAAATTTCAAAGGGACTTCATGATTACATCAAAGAAGAATACCGTTCTTGCTGTTGTCGTGTTATTACACGTGAATGGCGTGGTGACGATTTCCAATCGGAAGGTCGTAGACAACACTGTATTAAAATAACAGGAAATGTAGCAGTTTGGGTAGTAAATGAATTGATTGAAAGAGGTAAAATTGATCCTGAAACAGCTCCTAAAATTGAACCAAACGTTATGTCGGAGTCTTAGCAGATGAAAAATTTTCTATTGAAACTTCCAATTCCAGTTTCAGCAATTGGTTTGAGTTTTGCTGGATTAGCTGGTTTATTTGCCGAGTACGGATTAATCAAGAATAGTTTTATGATAGTAAGTTGTTTAATTCTTGTTTCAGTTATCATTAAATTCTTCTTGAATCCTGCTATGTTTAAAGAACAATTAAATCAAGCTCCAATAGCAGCAACATTTCCAACCTTTTTTATGGCTCTTGCATTTTTGTCTAAACTATTTTTACCCATTCATTATTATACGGCTCTGATACTTTGGCTAGTAGCAACTATTGGTCATTGCTGGTGTATTATCAGTTTTACGAAAAAATTTGCTACAAAACGTGATCTATCTTTAGTCTTACCTTCTTGGTTTATCGTTTATGTGGGTATTGTAGCGTCTGCAATTGCAGCTCCAGTATTTAACATGCCAATCCTGATTAGAGTAGCTCAACTTATTTTAGCATTCGGTTATATTTCATTTTTTGTTCTACTACCTATTATTGTCAAACGCATCAAAACAATACCTTTACCAGAACCACTACAAGCAACATTTGGTATTTTTGCGGCTCCTGCCTCTCTTAATTTGGTCGGTTATTTGGCAATTACGACAAACAAAAGTTTTACATTAATTGTTCTACAAGCTATTTTAGCCTTACTTTTATATGTGATTGTTTTAATTAACTTGTTTTCACTTATTAAAAAGAACTTTTCACCTGCTCAAGTAGCTCTAACTTTCCCACTTGTTATTTCAGTTACTGCTATCAAATTATCGACAGGTATCTTTGTTACAAAAATGGCAAGCCTAGCTAGTATTTCTATGATTGTTAGTTATCTAGCCCTTATTATTGCTGTTCTTGTTGTTTTTATCGTCTTTATCAGATATTTAAATTTTACTCGGAATGCCGTAAAAAAATGAGGCTTCCCTGTTGAGGGGACCTCATTTTTTTATGTTTAAATTAAGCTAACTGTTTCTTTAGCAATCATTAACTCTTCATTTGTTGGTATCACCAAAACCTCAACTCCACTTTTAAATGTGCTAATGATTACATCATTTCTTTCATTTTTATTTTTTTCGATATTCACTTTTAAGAACTCTAAACCTTCACAACATTTTTCCCGAATTTTAGCTGAATTTTCTCCAAGTCCTGCTGTAAAGATGAGTCCATCTATGCCACCCAGCTCAGCTGCATAAGCACCAATCGTTTGTTTCACTCGACTAATAAAGATATCTAATGCTAAAACAGCTTGCTTATTTCCATTATCAGCAGCCTCAATCACATCACGAAAATCATTACTTAACTCTGAAATTCCTAAAAGTCCCGATTGATTATTTAACAGATTGCTTATCTCATCAGCACTCATTCCTCTTTCTTTTTGTAGAAAAGGAATAATCGAAGGATCTATATCACCAGATCTTGTTCCCATCATTAATCCTGCTAGTGGCGTAAATCCCATTGATGTCACATATGATTTCCCCTCTTTTACACCACAAACACTTGCTCCATTTCCTAAATGACACGTAATAAGATTCAAGTCAGATAACTCTTTATTCATTATTTCAGCAGCTTTTTGAGCCACATACTGATGACTTGTTCCATGAAAACCGTACCTTCTTATTTTATTTTCATGATAATACTTCATTGGTATTGGATAAATGTATTGTGATTCTGGTAGCGTTTGATGAAAAGATGTATCAAACACAGCAACTTGAGGACATTTAGGCAAACTTTTTTTAAAGGCTTGAATTCCTGCTAAATTTACAGGATTATGTAGCGGAGCTAATTTAGCTAACTGACTAATTTGCTCCATCTCTTTTTCAAGCACCAGACTGGAAGATTTAAAAAATTCTCCACCGTGAGCAACTCGGTGTCCAACACCTTCTAGTTCATCTAATGTTTCAACAAATTTTTCTTCTAATAAAAAATTTAATAAATAGTGTACTGCTTCTACGTGACTAATAATTTTTAGCTCTGTTCTTCTTTTTTCATCTTTGACAGTATAAGAAAATAACATTCCCTTAGGGTCGTTGATTCTCTCAAATATTCCTTTAACTATTATGTTTTCTTCTGGCATATTGAATAATTGAAATTTTAAAGAAGAACTCCCTGCATTAATAGCCATTATTTTTTTAGACAATTAAATAAACCTCCCATACCATTTAAAACAGATTAAATATGATTACAGCTATAATAGCTCCAATAATAGGACCTATTGTCGGAACCCATGCATATGACCAGTTACCTTTACCTTTGTTAGGAATAGGCATTAGTGTATAGGCTAATCTTGGTCCTAAATCTCTTGCTGGATTAATCGCGTATCCTGTTGTAGACCCGAATGAGAAAGAAATAGCGACAAGTAAAAAGGCTAAAACTAAAGGTTTCAATGCAGGTGCAAAATCAACAGGTAAAAATAATAATGTAAATGTGAAAGCAAAAGTCGCAATAACTTCACTAATTAAATTAAATGTTTTATCTTCTATAGCAGGTCCAGTTGCAAAAACACCCACTGTATTTCCTTCATCTTGTTTTGTTTCTCTAAAATGTGGCCAATAATGAATACTTGTTATAATCGCTCCTAACAAAGCTCCAGCCAGCTGTGCTATAACGTAAGGTGCCACATCTCCCCATTCAAACAATCCTCCTAAAGCAAAAGCAATTGTTAATGCTGGATTTAAATGACCAGGTGCTCCAAAGAATTCAGCTGTATAAACACCTAACATCACGGCAACTCCCCATCCAAAAGCAACAACCACCCAATTACTCCCAACAGCTTTAGCTAATGTTTTTTTCAAGTTAATTGAACAGCCAACACCTGTTCCAAAAAAAGTTAAAACAGCGGTTCCTATAAATTCACCTAAAATTGGATTTTCCATTAGATTTCTCCTTAAATTATATTATTTTTTCAATCATCTCTTTTAACTGACTACTAGTTAAAAGAACCGGATTACTTTGAAACGTTACATCGTTCTTTGCATTAGCAACTATCTCTTCAATTTCTTCATTTTTATGGTGCATAATTATACCCATTTCACTCAGTGTTTTAGGGCACTCCAATTTTCGAGATAAAGCTTGAATAGCTTGCATCAAATTATTAACAGCAATATCATTAGACAAACACGACTGAGCAACTCCTAATTTAATTGCCAGTTTTGAATACAATTCTTTTGTTTTCTGATCACAACTATTAATCTTAATGACATGTGGTAATAACATAAGATTGGCTAATCCATGTGGTATTTTGAATTTTGCGCCTATTTGATGTGCTAAAGCATGACAAACGCCTAATCCTGCAGAATCAAAAGCTAAACCAGCCAAACAAGAAGCTTGATGCATGTTATCTCGTGCGTCCATATTTTTACCATCTTTGAAGCATAATTCTAAGTTGGTAAATACTAGCTCAATTGCTTTTTCGGCTAAAGCTTCTGTATATAAACTTCGATTAGTTGCAACAAGTGCCTCTAACCCGTGAGTTAGCACATCCATTCCACTATAGACAGTTACTGTTTTAGGACTAGACAAAACTAATTTTGTCGCAAGTAAAGCCTCATTAGGAACTAACTCCTCATGAAAAATTGGATATTTTATTTTTTCTCTTGTATCAGTTATTACTGAAGCACTTGTTACCTCAGAACCAGTCCCACTTGTTGTTGGAATAGCGATGAAACGATTAATTCGATGTTCAGTTATTTGATTATGAGTAAAAATCATTCCTTTTGCTGTATCAATTGCAGAACCTCCACCGATTGCAATTAGCACACTTGGCTTATGCTCCAGCATTTTTAAAGCGCCTGCCGCCACTGTTTCAATTGGAGGATCAGGAATAATATCTGAAAAAATAGATAATGTTGAATTAATTGGAATATAATTCATAATCTCTTTAAACTCATCCGTTTTAACAAGATATGGATCACAAACAAAGCAAATTTTTTCATTTTTTAGTTTTTTTAGCCGATTTAAACACGTATCACCTGAATAGATGACAGGTTTCATTTCCCATTTTTTCATAATATTCCCTTTCTACTAGCGGATTGAAAATCCATCTGTTAAGACACAACGTCTTCTTCTGGCAAAATGTCTGGCAGTTGTTGTACATTCTCCCGTTGGTGTTGCAATTGTAAACGTTGTAGCTCCTTCTCCACCAAATCCAAGTCCAGCAAAAGATGGACCATTTTTAATGAATAAAGACGTTTGAAATTTTCGTGCTGCTAAATTCAGACGGCCAATATTTTGAGAATGCATCGTTGCTGTATGATGTAATTTTTGTTCTATTTCAAGTGCTACAGGTAGCGCTTCTTCAAAATCATTCACTGAAACAATCGGTAAAATCGGCATCAACATTTCTTTTACCACAAATGGGTGATCTTTTGACGCTTTTAAAATAATTAATCTAACATCAAAATCAACAGTTACTCCAGCTTTTTCTAGTATTTCATTGGCATTTTTACCAATAAAATCACGACTAGGAGCGCCATTTTCCATGATAGTTAATTGAACTAATCGATCAATAACTGATTGATCTTTTATCAAATAAGCTCCTTGTTTTTCCATTTGTAAAATTAAGTAGTCTGTAATATCATTAACTGCGACGACACTCTTTTCTGCAATACATAAAATATTGTTATCAAAAGAAGCACCATCTACAATATCCTTTGCAGCTTTTTCAATATTAGCCGTCTCATCAACAATTGCTGGTGGGTTACCGGCACCTGCTGCCACTACTTTTTTTCCTGACATCATAGCTTGTTTTACAACTCCAGGTCCACCAGTAATAACTAATAGTGAAACATCTGGATGTACCATCATTTCTTGTGCTGCTTCAATTGAAGGTTGATTAATCGTAACGACTAAATTTTGAATGCCACAAGCTTGGCAAACTATCTCATTTAATTTAGAAACAATCCATTTAGAGGTATTTTTGGCTCCCGGGTGAACACTAAAATAAACAGCATTTCCTGCTGCTAACATGCCAATAGCATTACAAATTAATGTTTCTCCTGGATTAGTGCTTGGTGTTACAGCACCTACTACACCATATGGAGATAGTTCATATAAAGTCATCCCATTATCCCCAGTTTCTGCTTCTGTTACCAAATCTTCCACGCCTGGCGTCTTATCTAGAACTAGATTTAATTTAGCCATTTTATCCGATACTTTTCCCATACCAGTTTCTTCAAACGTGTCTTTTGCTATTTGTTCTACAAAAGGAAGCATTTCAAGCTTGATTGCTTTAATCACTTGTCTTCTAAGTTCTAAATCACAAGCTTCAAATTTTTCTTGAGCTATTTTTGCTGCTGTCACAGCTTCATCAACTGTTTCAAAAACACCAACTTGTTTAACTGATTTTTTAGAATCTTTCTCTAATACTTCTTGAATAATTGATTTTATTAATTGATTCATCTCTTCATTTTGCATAACCTAACTCCCTCGCTCGTTGTATCCCTGTTTCTGCTATTTGGATATCTTCTTTAGTTGTTCCACCACTGACACCAATGGCACCAATAAAATTTTTTTCTCCATCAACCATTGGAATGCCACCGCCAAAGGTAACCAGTTTTCCATTCATCATCGTTTCTAATTGATAAAAGGCCCCTCCTGGCTGTGTTAATTGCTGTAAGTCCTCTGTTTTAGACTTCATACTAATTGCAGAATAAGCTTTTTTAAAGGACACCTCATGACTAACCAGTATAGCTTCAGGCATAACGTAACTAGCTATGACTAATCCTTTAGAATCTACAATTGTAATAGCAACAGAGCTTTTTAATACTTCAGCTTCTTTAACACAACGATTGATTATCTCTGAAACAATCGAAAAATTAGTCATTTCGTGTTTAGTTCTTGCTTCGTTTTGCTTGTGATATCGATTAATCACTTCTGTTACTATTTTTTCTTTTTTTTCAGCTTTATCTTCTACTCGAGCAAACGTATAGAGACAATCAGACAACCGATTAACAAATTGAATTATTTCAGGCCTAATCATTTCATGTTCTGATAATTCAATAAGTCGTCTTTCACCTCTTCTACAAATGGTTCTAGCAACATGAAGTTCTGCTCCAGCTAAACTTTCACCTGGTAGAATAAAGCTTGATAGTTGAGGTAACTGATTTTGATAAGAATCAATCCATTTTTCAAGCAATTCAATATCAACTTTTTCAATTAAAGTACTCTTTTTTCTTAATTGTTGATAGTCTTCACCTGTAGCTATTTCTGCATTTAAATGAAATAGTTTTTCTTCCAAAAAGAGTAAATGAGTTTTAATGTTAGCTTCTTTAGCTAATTTTTGAGCAACACTTAATTGCGCTGAACATTCATCAAAAACACCATAAGTTTCAACTCGAAGATTGTATTTTTTTACTCGTTTTCCATCAAAAAGACTTGTCTCACCTGTATCACCTGTTTTTGTATAAATACTCATATCTCATCCCTCACTTATCAAACGTATCAATAATACCAACAATCGCTAAATCGACTGCACCTGATTCTTCTCCAATTATTTTTCTTGCTGATGAGCCACTTGTTACTAAAACAAAGTCTCCAACTCCTGCGCCAACCGTATCAATAGCAATTTGCTCATAACGTATTTCTTTTTTTTCTGAATTAACTTGTCTAATGACCATTAATTTTTTACCAATTAAGGAGGTATCTTTTTGAGTCGAAACAACACTACCAATGACTTGTGCCATAATCATTCACATCTACCCCTTTCTAAAAATTCAATATTTTCCTGTTCTAATTTTTCTCTAGCTAACATTGTTAGTCGCTGTTGATCAAAAAGAACTAAAATAATAGTAGAATCTAATAAAGCGACGTCTGAATAGGTAATAAATGATTTATTTAAACATTTATATTCTCGCTTCTGATAGTTTAAAAACGTAAAAGGAGAATCAATTAACCACTTCAAATCCATTAAAAATGGCGCATTAAAAGAGAGCTGTAAAGTTACTTGACAGTCATAATCTAGTGCCTGATAGATGAAGGAAACAACATCATCGCTTTCATCTATCTCAATAATTTTTTTTAAAAGAATCAGTCCAATATCCTTAATCACTAGATGCTTATTGTTAATATAATAATGTCTGTTTTTTTTAGAGTCAGACAAATTTTCTTTACTTGAAAGTGTCAGAGTTTTGGCTTCACGATTAATTAATCTATCTAAAACATATTGAACAATCTCTTCCATCGTTCTTCTCCTATCACTTGTAAAACTTTAATAAAAAGAGACTGTCAACAAGGTCAGTCTCTTTTTTTATTGTCAAACAGCTTTAAAAGTTTATTCCATTTTTTCATCTCTCATTAAAAGTGCTTTTGTTGAATTAGTGACATTCGCTGCATTAGCTTCGTCTGTATCAATATGCATCTCTAATATAAATTTTTCGCCTAAACGAATTGAGACATCCTTATAGATAGTCTCTCGTTCTGGTGTTTTTAATTTCACAGTCAAAACATCATCTTCTTTGAGATTAAATCGTTCAAGATCATTAGGATTCATATGGATATGTCTTTTCGCTACAATTGCCGCTCGTAAACTCACTTCATTATTAACACTTTTTAAAGTAACTATGCCTGCGTCAACTAGGTTTCCTGACAAACGGATTGGCGCATCAATACCCAGAACACGTGCATCTGTTTTAGATATTTCAACTTGCGTTCTTTTTCTTAGTGGACCCAAGATTCTTACTTTCTCTTGTTTTCCTTTTTTTCCGATAAGAGTTAATGTTTGTTTTGCTGCAAATTCTCCAGGTTGTTTTAACATCTTTAAAGGCTCTAAAGTTTCACCTGGAAATAATAACTCAAAATCTTCTTGAGACAAATGAATATGACGATTTGAAACTCCCACTGGTATTTCATTTCTCATTTCTTTCATCAAATCACTAACGATTTTCTTTATCTCATTTTTTGTAAAATTATTCATTGTCTACCTTATTAATTAAAACTTTTTCAACATCTGTATGAGGTCGTGGAATAACATGAACTGAAACAACTTCTCCTACTTTCTCAGCAGCCGCACAGCCAGCATCTGTTGCCGCTTTTACTGCTCCGACATCGCCTCTAACCATAATTGTTACAAGTCCTGAGCCAATTTTTTCAGTTCCAACTAGGGTCACATTTGCAGCTTTTACCATTGCATCTGCCGCTTCAACTGCACCTATTAATCCTCTTGTCTCAATCATTCCTAATGCATCATTCATCTCTAATTCCTCCTTATTAATTACTGTTTGTTAGCTTTTCCATTTGTTTTCTTTTTTTTCTCTTTTTTTACAGCTACTTCAGTTTTTATTTCTTCTACTTTTTTCTCATTTTTCAATTCTTTTTCAGGTTCTTCTTTTATTGTTGGTTCACTCTTTTTTAGTTCTTTTTTAGATTGATTAAAAAACAATTTTTCTAAGTTTTCTGCAGGTCTTGGAATAACTAAAGATGAGATATAACTATTATTTTCAATACTCATTGACTTTCCCGCATCAACTGATGCCTTTACTGCTCCGACATCGCCTAAAACTTTAATTGTCATCCAACCATTTCCTTTGGCTTTTTCAATACCTAAAAGCGCCACCGTTGCCACTTTTACCATTGTATCTGCCACATTAACAGCTGATGCTAGACCTCTAACTTCAATTAAGCCAACAGCTTGTTTCATATAGACACCTCCACTACTCAATTACTTTAAATGGAATTCCTTTTACTAACCTTGCTGCATTTGCTCCGAAATTTTTCAACTGCTCTTTTGGACGAGTTTGATATCTCGTTAGCATCATGTAAGGTTCATCTTCTTTTAAATTTTTATGATGAATGACTATCATTTCCTCATCACAACAAATTCCTACTTGTAAAGAAGACGCGACCGCCCCTACATAAGCTTCAGCATTTATATTCATAATCTCTTTTTCTTCAAGGAGAAAAGGAATTCCTTCTTCTTCCAAACCGTTTAAAATAGGTTGAATGATTTCTTGATTTACTTCTTTTGTATAGCTAAACATGATGACTGGCTTTACAAATAAATCAACCATGACTCTCATCCTCCCTTAATAACGAAAGAATCAAACCTGTTGCTACGGCATTTCTTGGTCCTTCAATACCACGAATATTTCCTCTGCCTGCCACTAATCCATAGTGAGATAAAGAATCTGTTACAATTTGAGGTACTTCAAAATCTAAGGCTGAACCTCCAACAATAACTACAAATGGAATATCTCTAATATTTCCTGTAGGACTTACGCGACTTAAAGCTCTGATAGTATTCGTTACAAAAATTCGCTCTTTGGCTGTTTGCCTAACAATCTTTATCTGCTCAACAGAGGCATCTCCTGGAATTGGTAAAAATCCATCCGGTTTAACAACTATAACTTTCGCAAAAAGACTTGGATCCAAAGGTTTATCAAAAAATTCAACCGTTCCATCTTCATGCCGAATATAAAAGATATTTTCTACTTTAGCTAAAGGATATTTTTTGATATCTTCAGCCAAATATTTATCATCAATACCTAATTCAGAACCAATCAACATCGTTACCATATCTCCAGCACCCGCTAAATGCGTAGAGACAATTTCTCCGTTACTTTTAATAATCGATGCGTCTGTAGAACCAGCTCCAAAATCTAATATGGCAAGAGGTGTTGTTGTTCCTGGAGTGGTTAAAGCTCCTAGAATAGCAGACTCCGCTTCTGCTCCTCCAACTTCTACTGGAACATCTAAGTCTTTGTTTATTTCACTAGCAATTTTTGACATTTGTAAATGATCCGACTTCACCATTGAAGCAATCCCTACCGCCTGTTCCATAGAAAATTCTCCTGCCAGTCCACCTTTTACACTTAATGGGACAAAAGTATTCACAGCTAATAAATCTTGAATAAAAATATCATTTGCCGGTCTTTCTGTTAATTGGGCCATTGTATGTCTTACTTTTTCTAACATACCACCAACATTAGTTCCTGACTCACCAGTCACATTATCTATTTTTTTGAAAAGCGATAATGTTTCCATTATTTTTTCTGCTCCAAGTGAGACATCAACTAGCTTTCTTTTATTGCCTCCAACGATTTCAATACTACCAGCTGGAATTGTTCTTGCCTTTACATCTCCTTGTGGCGTTTTTATGACAACCGCAGAACGATTACCAATTAACGCTCTTGAAACAGGGACTATATTTTTCATCGCATCTGCATCTAAATTAAATACAGTTGCAATACCATAAGGATTTGATAATTGTTCAATTCCTCGTCCAGGTGAAGCCACTTCAACTGCCGCTAACATGTTTTGTGGCACTTTATCAATAAATGAAACCTCATCAACTATTGGAATTTTCCGATGCAACCGATTATTTACAAGGACTCCGTCGTCTGCTTGTAAAATAGCTGCTGTGATTGAATAACTTTGACGAGACAACTGATTTATTTCATTAGCCACATCTGCAAAATCTATTTCTTTTTCGACAATGACAATGTAATCTACATTTTGTTTAGCTTTTTCTTTAAACTCTGATAATAAGATTGTTTTTCCTACTCCTAATCCAAGGCCACCAGGAGTTTTGGGATTATGACCAATCATCGTTGATTCAGTAATAATCGTTTCAGTGATTGTTTCCATCGCTACATCCCCGATAACTGGAGTTGCTTCGTTAATTCGAATCAATGAAATATCACTAAAGGAAAGATTTGCTTTATCTATCACATCATTTAAAGCTTTATAGATACCAAATAGATTTTGTTTTGTGCCTTTAATTCCTGTTGTATCAGCAATCGCTGATTCTAAAAATCGAATTTCTTTTGACTCAGTTATTTCGGCTAAGACAACTTCTGTGGAAGAGTTTCCGATATCTACTCCTATTATTCTCTTCATATTTTCAACTCCCGTTCGTGAGAAGAAAAAATTTAATTGTCGCCTTTTAACTTCTTACGTTTTTCATAATGATTAGCTGCTTCTCTAAAATAATTGGCGCTAATATTTGCTGAGTATTTATTTTCTAATTCATCGGCTATTTCAAGTAATTCTTGTTTTGAAGAACGATAAGGACGAAGTGCATTATACATAGCTAATACTCTTTCATCTGGTACAACTGTTAACTCAGCTGCTCTTTCAAAGTTACGTGATATGGTCTTTCTACCTGCACTCGTTGCAATCTCACCTTGTGCTTTCAAAATAGCTGGTGTGATTTTCAAGTCATCTGGCGTTAAAGAGCCATTCATTACGTTACTAAGCGTAATATCTTCTAAAGTTTTACCAGTTTTGGTTTTAATCCATTCCGGATGTTTTTTAGCAATTGGATAATCAGCAACTGTTGCTACTCCAACTTCAGAATGTGAAGAAACTTCAGCAGATGTTTCTTTAGAATTCATTTCTTGTAAAATACCTCGAACTAAATTTTCTATTGATTCTTGACTCATTTCTTTCACCTCTTTATATTGTTACAGCAATTTCTTCTGCTGGTTTACCAATGACAACATGTTTTGTCTCTTTAATATGTAATAAAGCTGATAAAGCTTGATATTTTGGTCGGGCCATTTGATCGTTCATCATTGGAACTGGGTTAGGAGACTCTCCTTTGGCATACTTAGCTGCATTTTTACCAATCGCTCGATAAGTTTCTAATGTAATTAATGGCGCTTGTGGAAACAGTTCTAAATTAGACAAAGGTTGTAAATCTTTTTGATGAATAATAGCTGTTCCTTTTGACTGCATTGAAACACAAACACCAGAACCTGAGAGTTGGTCTCCTTCTACTGCCACAAAAGCCACATCAGAAGATCTAAAGACTTTAACAACTCTTGCCTTCAATCCCTCTTCTTCAATTCCTGCGATTACTTGGCGAAGAATATCTCTGTGAGGAACTTCTAAAATATTAGTTGTTTGAGAATCAGCAAATGCTGGTCCTACTGCAATGACTACTTCGTCTCGTGAGTTTCCTGGTTTGGCTATCCCCACTGATTTAAACCAATCAGATGATGATGCAGTTTGAGAAGTTTGTTCTTCTTTAAAAACAACTTCTTGAGACTTTTCATTTCCATTCATCTCTTGAATAACTTCTTCAATGATTTGCTTTAATAACTGTTCATTAATTTCTGACATCTTTTATTTCCTCCTTAAATATCATTTGGATTGATGGCTTTAGGAATTGCTTTAACTTTTTCCCACTCAGCACCTTCTAAACGGTAACCAGTTCCTGGGCCTGCATAATCATTTTTATCATTGACTGCTGAGATAACATTCCAATCTTTATCAAAAATAGCTGATGTTTGTAAAAAGTCACCGGCTACTCTTTGTTTTAATAAAGATAAAACATTTTCTGCTACATCTTCATAACCACATTCAACTAAGGCTTTAACCAAATCAAGACCAGTTAAACCACGAGTTAATACTTCTTGAGCAGCTTTTATATCTTCCACCATGTCACGAGCAGGCATATCATTAGAGCCACGAGCAAATGTTGCTGCTTCAACTTCTTCATCAGTAATAGTTGGTAAGCCTAACTGTTCGAACAACCCTTGAAGAGCTCTAGCTGCTTTATTTCTAACCGCAATAACATCTTCTTCATTAACTGGACGCAAACCTCCATCTACTCTTAAATCACGTTGAATGACATTGTAATCATCAAAGTCATCTGCATCAAAATTTGATCCAGCAAACATATTGTCATAGTTTGGTGTTGCTGAATATCCAGAAGAAATAAAATCAGTTCCTGGTAAAAACTGCATTAATAAACGTGCTGTTCTTCTAATATCTGAATGTGAAAATGTCTGATCATTTCCTGAAGCTACTTCTAAATCAAGTAACATAGCAATCAAGTTTTCAGCTAAGATAGCTCGAATGCCAGAAGGAACCGCTCCAGGGACACCGATACAACTGATAGAGCCATTTTGCAATCCTTGTACTCCAGCTGCTTTTGTTAAGAAGATACAGCGTGTTTCTAAATACAACATTGATTTGCCTTCTGCATATCCCATTTGAACTTCAGATCCCGTTCCTGAGGTAAAGCGCATTTTTAATCCTCGAGACGCGTAACAAGAAGCTAAAAATCCTTTAGACCACGGTGTATCATCGCCATCTGTAAATACTTGCTCTGTTCCATAGACTGAAATAGTTTCTGCATAAGCTGTAAATCCTCTCATTCCTAAGTCTAATTCAGTTGCTTCTTCTAAAGAACACTGAGTTAGAACACCAGGACGTCCGATTTGTGAACCAACCATAATTGAAATTGCATTAAATGGAGCGTAACGCGCAACAGCAACAGTCGTTTCTTGTTCATCAAACCCTCTTAGCGCGCCTTCTGCGGCATCTGCTGCTATTTGAACTGGGTTATCTCTTAAGTTAGTAACGTGAGATTGAGTTGCTGGTCTTTTACGAGCTCTCATTTTTTGGACAGCCATCATCATTTCAACCACATTCATATAACCTAAAATCTCATTAATTTTAGCTGGTGTAGCAGAAGTAGTTAAATCAACAATTTCTTCTCTTGAAACAGTAGGATCAGTAATTTTTCGTGCTAATTCATCTGAGGGAATACTCATTACCTCTTCAGCCTTATCTAAGCTAATACCATAAGTTGCAATATATGAGTCAATTAGATCAAACTCTTCTATTTTTTTTCCATCTAATTCAACGACAATACCATCTTGAATTTTTAAACTTGGTTTTGGATCATTTGGGCTCTGCATTGCAATTAACCCTTCATCTATCCACTCATCCACAAATCCATCTTGGTTAACTGGTCTTTTCGCTAGTTCTTCAAAACGTTTTGATTTCATCTGACTATTCACTCCTTATTTTCTAAATATATGATGGTTGATCATTCTTAGGTTCTGAGCCTAATGTTCCTAATAATTTAATACCAATTTCTCTTGCTGAGATGACAGCCTGTCTTACCGCACCTGAATCTCCAGTAATTGTCATCGTTACTTCGTTTGAAAAACTTTGACCATTTTGAGGAGTTGCATAAGCGACTACTTCAACATTAGCTGACTTCAATGCTGTATCTGCCATAACGACACCAATTGCTGCAGGTGCTCCTACGATAATGCCGAAAGCTTTTCCAATCGGTGTTCCCCAAACTTTATTACAAGCAAAACTTGCTCTAGCAGTATATTGCATCTCAATATGCCCTGCTTCATTTCCATACACATCTCCAAAGGTACGTGTATCAACATCATTTAATGTCACTTCAACAGCTCGTTTCACATCAGATACATCGTCTCCTCCAAAAATAATTAAAGACCCATGACCTGCGCCACCTTTAGTATCTCTTGGCAATTCAATTGAGATAACTTCCGTATTAGTGGCTTTAACTGCCTCATCAGCTGCCATAATATGAGGTCCAGCCCCAGTTCTTGCTCCAACAATACCAATTGAGCGGTATTTTTTTTCTAACTTCATAATATCTAGTAATGAAGAATCAACATTAGCAATAACTAAACCAATCGTATCTCCAAATTCACTTGAACCTACATATTCTGTTAAGTTGCATTTTTTTTCATTCATTTTTATCTTTCCTCCATTTGCTTCAGAAGTTGGTGTTTTTTCATCAAATCTTTCAAGCACGCGTTTCATTACATCTTCTACATTAATTTGATTTTCCGACATATTTATATTTCCTCCCTACTTCTTATTTTTTAGGAAGTAGAGTTTCTACTTCAGTATGAGGACGTGGTATTACATAATTAGAAACGACTTCTCCAACACTAGAAGCTGCCGAAACACCTGCATCAACTGATGCTTTAACTGCTCCAACATCTCCTCGAACCATTACTGTTACTAAACCTGAACCTATTTTTTCAGTTCCTATTAAGTTAACATTTGCAGCTTTCACCATAGCATCAGCTGCTTCAATAGCACCTATTAACCCTTTTGTTTCAATCATGCCTAATGCTTCTTGTTGCATAAAAAAACCTCCTAATTATTTTTAGTTTTCTAATTCGAGTTCATTGTAATCAAATAAAATAAAAAATAGTTGTTGTAAAACATTAGTTATTATTCTAAAAACGTTAAATTTTTGTCATTTCAACACACAAAAAAACGCCTCTACATTAAGTAGAAGCGTTTTAAAATATGTGAAAGAAGTTTAACAAAATATTACTATTTTGTTGAATTATAGCAAAATAATGGTAGCGTTTTAAATTTACTTTCTTATAAATACCCTTTTTGGTAATATAAGGTTAACTATCGTAGATTGGTAAGAAAGGAGATAGTCAAATGAAACAAAACATGTCCCCTGCTGCTCCTAGTCTTTTAACCGGTATTATTGAGGATTTTGCATGTTCAACTGATTTTGGCTCTGTTCTAGTAGATATTCGAGGTATTGAAAACTCAAATCTTTATAATTTTTCACCTTTTTGTAATTTAATGCGCTCAAGTCCTGAATTTCGTCACCTTTGTCAAAAATGTGATCTATATGGAGGCTTGGAGGCCTATAAAACAGGGCAACCATCTATTTATCGTTGCCACGCCGGATTAACCGATATTTCTTTGCCCATTGTTCAAAGTAATCAGCTTTCTGGTTTCCTTTTATTTGGTCAAGTTCAAGTCACTGACGAAGAAAATTCAAATTATACAAGCATCCAAACTATTAATACCGATTGGATGAATTCTCCAAATCTTAGACAAGCAAGAAACAAAGTCAAACTGGTTTCTAGTAAACAAGTTGAAAGTGCTGCTTCTATTTTACGTGAAATTAGTCAATTTCATACCAGAGATGTCAACCCTCGTGATCAGATAAAATTTAATGTAAAATCAAAGAAGTCATCTAATCAACAAGAAAAAGTTTCCAATAATGAAGAAATCAGGAAAGCTTTAACTTATATTCAAAAAAATCTAAGTCGACCAATTACACTAGAAGAAGTTGCTAACCACGTTTATTTAAGTCAGTACTATTTTAGTAAACTTTTCAAAAAAGAAATGAATATCAATTTTGTTACTTACGTTAACCAAAGAAGAATCGAAGAAGCAAAAAAATTACTCGTTGAATCTAGTCTAAGTATTGAAACCATATCTAGAAATTTAGGTTTTTCTCAACCTAGTTATTTTATTAAAACATTCCGCTCAATGACCTCTTCTACTCCTGCCAATTATAGAAGAGATCACAGTGCTTAAGCATTTACTTGTCTTGATAGTCTGCCAACTATCAAGATTTTTTTATGCTTCCAAATAAGTTAACAACTCTGCCATACCTTCACCTGTTTTAGCTGAAATCATAAAAATTTGTCTTGCTCCAGCTTGCTCTAGGAAAATTTTTGAACGTTCTAAATCTGTCTTATCCTGTGCTAATTCTGTCTTCGTGACAATACCGACAACTGGTAAATTAAAGCGTGAAGAAAAAGTTGGTGGAAAATAATTTTGTACATGTTCCACACTTTGAATCAACCCAACTACTTCAGCATCAACTGCTGCACTTACTAATGCATTATAGAAAAAGCGATTTTCCATGAACTCACCTGGTGTATCAATGACGTGATCAAATTGATAAATTTGTTGTGTTTTATGATAAACCTGTTCCTTGTCATGTAAACATTGAGTTAATGTTGTTTTTCCTGATCCTGTTTCACCCATTAAAATAATTTTTTTCATTTTGTTAGCCTCACGTTCTTGTGATTTCAGGAACGTTGAATTTCAGCACATTACTCAATACAGAGTTAACTTGTCTTAAAGCACTTTCCACCGATGAGACTTCACCTGTTATAACCACAGCACCACTAAAACGGTCCATAAAACCAATTTGGACATTTCCAGATTTTTTAGCGATATCAGCTCCAATTATAGAAGCTTCACTTGGCGTAATTGTTAGAATACCAATTGCATTCCCATCTTCTGCCAAACCAAGTTTAGTAAATACTTCTTTATCAGCATTAGGGATTAAATGGGCTAAGGTAACTTGTTTACCAGGAACATACTCTTGAATCGTTCTCTCTAAATTTTTATCTTCCATTTTTTCACACTCCATAAAAGCTTTATTTACCGTCAGTCTATCACAGTTTAATAACACTATTTTGTTAGAAACCTACGATTAATATCACATATTGACTCACTTTTAAAGTATGAATATCTTGCTCTGGAAAACAAAAAACCACTACAAAACATTGAAAAAATGTTTTTTGTAGTGGTTACTTTTAGACACAATCATCCAAAAATTAACAAAGACAAACAATTTTCCCAATCCAATTATTGTTAAGCAGTCAAAAACGGTATCCTGGCTTTGCATCATTTTACTCTCTCACCTTCCCTATTCAGTGGTTTTCGAGATTTCATCAGCGTATACAGTAGAAAGGGGCTGCTGAGGATTTTCACCTCATTCCCAATTTTAGACATGCATATTTAATTTGACTCCATTGTATTATACTTTTTACTAACTGCCTATAACATAAAGAATAAACAACAATATTTTGATATTTTTACCTTTTACAACAAGAAAGTAACAGAATTTTTGATTCTTATTGCAATCTCCTTTAACTAATAATAAAGTAAATATAAGTGAAGCAAAGGAGTGGTAAAAAATGAGAACTTTATTTATGAAGCAAAAAATGCTTAGCTTTAACGAAAAATTTGCCATTAAAGACGAAGATGGAAGCATCATCTACCGTGTGCATGGTAGCCTCTTTAAGAGTCCAAAATCTTTTTCAATGGTTGATCAAAATGATGAACAAATTGGAACTGTGACAAAAGAATTATTTAAACTCTTACCTAAATTTACCGTTGATGTTTTCGATGACTCTCCTATCTTAATCGAAAAAGAATTTACCTTTTTTAAACCAAAATATCGTATTAAAAGTGAAAATATTCAAATTGATGGGGATTGGCTAGATAAGAATTTTGATATTTATCGTGGCAATAAAAAAATTGCTCACATTTCAGAAAAATGGTTAGCTATGAGTAGTACATATGAAATTAATATTTTTGATCAATCATATGAGCATCTCATCGTTCTACTTGTTGCTGCTATTGATTTTGTTCATGCTGAAGAACGAGCAGCCTCTTCTGCCTCAAACCCGTAAAAAAAGAGACTGTGGTATTAAGCATAAGCTTTTACTACAGTCTTTTTTAAATCATCTCCTATTTTAAATAGCCTTTTAATCTTTCTTCAAGTGTCCCTGTATGAAGTTCAAACAAATGGTTATCATAATCATAAAAATAAATAGATTGGGCTTCTTCTGCTATTCGGGATCTATCTGACAAAAGAGATAATCCTAAACTTTCTATTTGCCTCAAATAATTAGCCATCTCATCTTTTTCTATTTTAAAAGCAATATGATTATAGGTTTGAGATGGTAATTCCTCACCTTCCATTAAAGCAATCCACAAGTCATCGATTAATAAGAACTTTTCTCTAGAATGTGAAAAATTTTTGTCAATGCTATCATAAACTTCTTTTGCATCAAATAAAACTTTAAAGAGAGTTGCTGATTTTTCAATATCTTTAACAATAAAAGTTAGATGACTAATACTTACTTTTTTATTCATTACCTTATTCCTCTTAACTAATAGTTTCTTTGAAGCGCTTCTTCAAGTGCTCTTCCTTTTTCTTTTAGTTCTGATTTTAACTTATCGATTCCTTTATGATACAAACGACTTGATGGTCCTGAAACACTCATTGAACAAATCATTTTTCCTTCTTTATCATAAATTGGAACGGCATAACAAGAAAGACCATATTCGTACTCTTCATCATCCACTGAGATGCCTTCTTCTTTAATTATTTCTACATTTTTAAGAAACTCGTTATAATCAACAATCGTATTAACGGTTCTTTTTTTCAAATCAACAAAATAATGTTTTAACTCCTCTTCACTATATTCACTTAAAAATAATTTACCCATTCCTGAACAATATAGTGGGCTCATTGGAACTAAACTTGCTTGTAGCTGATAAAATTCTCCTTCAACTGTTTGAACAATCACGACTTGATTTTCATGAAGTATTCCTAGATTAACTGTTTCTGAATAGCTATCTTTTAGTTGATTCATAAAAGGAGTCGCCATCTCAACTAATTGATTATCTTTAGCTGCACTTTTTGCATAAGCACTCAATCGATAGTCCAATGTATAATCACTATCTGGTAATTGCTTGATGACATGGACTTCTTCAAGAGTTTTTATAATTCTAAAAATAGTTGTTTTAGGAATATCTAACTGTTGAGATAAAAAAGCTATTCCCGCTTTTTCTTTTTCATTTAAGACATCTAAAATTCGAAAAGTATCTACCACATTTTTAATAATCGGACTTTTTTTTTCCATTCATTTTTCCTCCGCCTATCTTTCTCTTATTTCTACTTTACTATATTTCAATAATTTTTCAATTGTGAAATTTTTATTTTAAAGCCTCCTTTTTTAGTTTTTTTAATTTTTAACCATTGACTTTGTGATATTAATAACATATATTATAAATGTGGAACGCGTTCCGAAATATAATTTTAGGAGATGTATAGAATGAAAGTTAGTATTATTGGTGCAGGATCAGTGGGAGCAACCACTGCATTTTCATTAGCAAAATCAAATTTAGTGGATGAGTTAGTAATAGTCGACCTTGATGAAAGAAGAGCTCAAGGAGTGGCTTTAGATATTTTACATGGTTTGTCATTAACACAAGAAGTTAAAATTTCTTCTGGAGACTATGATTCAACTGTAGACTCTAATGTGATAATAGTCACAATTGGTGTTCCTGAAAAAGTTGGCGAGTCTCGCTTAGTTCCGCTTCAAAAAAATGCAGATATCTTAAAAGATATTGTTCCAAAAATTACAAAGGCTAGTCCGAATGGTATTTTACTACTAGTTAGTAACCCAGTTGATATTCTTGCCTACTTTGCTCAACAAATTTCTGGATGGGATCCTAGTCGCGTTATCGGTCTTGGCACTACTCTTGATTCAGCTCGATTAAACTATTTGTTAGCACGTGATTTAGATGTTGCTCAAACAGATATTAATGGAATGATTGTTGGTGAACACGGTGATTCTCAAGTTGTTGCTTGGTCACAAACAGCGGTTAAAGGGACAAATATCAAAGATTTCTTAACAGCAAATAATATAGATATTGCTGACAATTACTTTACTGATATCGCTCAAGAAGTAAAAGATACAGCCTTTGATGTATGGGAGATGAAAGGTCCTAACTGTTACTGTGTTGCTTTAGCGATTGAAAGAGTTGTCAAAGCAATTAGTCAAAACGAAAATGCGATTTTACCGGTTTCACAACCTTTTACTTCTAAAGAATATATCAGTTTACCTCATGTTATTAATAAAAATGGAGCTGTTAAACCTATTGAATTAGGTTATTCAAATGAAGAATTGGCAAAATTAAACGACTCTTATAGTGGTTTAGTTGAGCTAGCTAATCAAATACAGTTATAGGAGCATGTTTATGAAATCGTCACAACGAATCGGCTTTATTAAATTTTTAATTGGAACAATTCTTGGTATTGTCTTAGTTTTAATTCCTTTTAACTTTGACAACGGTATGGATACAATTCTTTTCCATTACTTAAAATTATTTATTGCCGCAAATAAAACCGTTATACAATATCTTTTAGTTCTATGCGTTACTTTAAGTGCTGTTCTTTCACTCTATGCTTTAATCAATAAGAACAGTTTCTTACATTCAAAAAGGCTTTGTAAAAAACTATTTGTTACATCACCTTTTTATGTTGTGAATCGTTTTTTTGGAGCCTTAGTTTCAATTCTTTGTCTATTTAAAATTGGACCTGAATTCATTATTTCAGCAGATACAGGAACTGCTATGTTAGATTTAGCAACTCAGCTTTCTATCTTAGTTCCTATGATGCTTCTATTCCAAACATTGATTTTAGAATTTGGTGCGATGGAATTTTTAGGTGAATTAATTGGCTTTATTGTTAAACCACTTTTTAAAGTTTCTGAAATTTGTGCAGTTAACATTATCAGTGCTTGGGTAGGACCAGGTAATGCTGCTATTCTTGGAACACAAGACCTATTTGAAAAGGGTTATTTCACAGTTAAAGAAGCAGCAGTGATTGGTAGTCAATTTGCCACTTCAAGTATTGGCTGGGTTGTTTTAGTTAGTTCTGTCTTAGGTTTAATGGATAATTTTGGCTTAATTTTCTTAGGTATTACACTAATTGGCATTATTCTTGGTTTCATTACCGTTAGAATTCCTCCGGTTAAAAACTATCCTAATACTTATGTAGATGGTTCAACAGAATCTACTATTAAATCTAATAGTAGTGGTAGTAAATTAAAAACAAGTTACATCAATGCTTCTGAACGTGCTAACAGTGTCACTCTAACTAATTTTACAAGTAAAATTGATAACATGAGTTTTTACGTCTTTTGGCTAACTCCAATTATTATTTTCTGGGGAGCAGCAGCCTTAATGATCTCAATTTATACCCCTGTCCTTTCTTGGATTTCTCTACCTGTGGAAATGATTTTAAACTTAGCAGGAGTGCCCGATGCTTCTGTTACTGCAAGTGCTATTATGTCTGGTTTTGCTGATAATTACCTACCAGTTATTTTAGGTGAGGCTCTACCTTCTATTGAAAGTAAAGCAATCATTGCGATGATGAGTATTTTACAATTAATCTTTATGTCAGAGATTGCCACACTTTTAAAATCATGTAAACTAGTTAATAAATTTAGTGATATCATCATCATTTTCTTAGAGAGAACATTCATATCATTACCATTTGTAATTATCTTTGTTAAACTATTTATTAGTTAAGAAAAAAGACTTTTGACAAAAATGTCAAAAGTCTTTTTTAATTATTTAACTATATCCAAAAATTAAAGTGAAACATAAAAAATATGAACCTACTATTACTAATAAAGTCCCCATAATTGCTAATAATAATTGATTTGTGTGAATTCGTGTTTTTTTAATTTTTAAATTACTCACTACTAAATAAAAGCCTGAAAGTATCACACCGATGCATATGATCGATAAAACGAACTGACCGTTTAAAAAAAACATCTTAGTTCTCCCCCTTTTTCATCCCCTACAACTACTGATAATATACCGTTTTTTTGATACGGCTTCAATTATATTGACCGTTAAACACTACTTTTTTTCACAAATTTTTTTCCTCTTAATAAAAAAAGAGATTTCCCAAATAATTTGGAAAACCTCTTTACTTTATTTATCTTTTTTCAAACTAGATAGACGTTTATAATTATCATTTCTCTCAATAAAGTCTTGTTTTGTGTTATCGTACATTTTATCCACTTTTTCTTCATCTTTAACCACATTCACTAAAGAAGAAAAGCGCGTTTGAGTTTGTAAAAATTCTGGTATTTTATCTGTATCTGCTTTTTTATAATCCATTCGCATCGGATCTTTTCCTTTTTCAGCTAGTCTTGGATCATAACGATACAATTGCCAATAACCTGACTCTACTGCTTCTTGCGCATTTAATAGAGCGTTTGACATACCACCTTTAATACCATGATTAATACATGGTGTATAACCAATTACTAATGAAGGTCCTGGGTAGCTTTCTGCTTCAGCAATTGCTTTAATGGCTTGATTTGGATGAGCATTAATTGAAATTTGAGCAACATAGACATTACCATAAGTCGCTGCCATCATTCCTAAATCTTTTTTCGTTGTTTTCTTACCAGATGCTGAGAATTTAGCAATAGCCGATTGTGGAGTTGCTTTTGATGTTTGACCACCTGTATTAGCATAAAGCTCATTATCCATTACCAAAATATTAATATCTTCACCAGAAGATAGGATATGATCAATTCCTCCAAAGCCAATATCATATGCCCAACCATCGCCACCAATCATCCATTGACTTGGTTTAACAAACATATTCTCATGTTTTAAAAGCTCTGAAAATTCTGATTGACTTTCTTTTTGCAAAGCTTCTGATAATCTTGTTGCTCGTTGTCTTGTTCCATTTCCATCATCTACATGTTCTAGCCACTCACTTAGCACTTCTTTTGTTTCATCAGAACCGATGCCTTCATTTAAGATAGCTTCTGCTTTTTCCATCGCACGTCCACGTTTAACTTGATTAGCAACGTACATTCCAAAACCAAATTCAGCGTTATCTTCAAATAAAGAGTTACTCCAAGCAGGTCCTTGACCAAACTGATTCGTTGTATATGGTGTTGTTGGTGCCGAAGCTCCCCAAATAGAAGAACAACCTGTTGTATTAGCAATCATCATTCGATCCCCAAATAGTTGAGTCAATAGTTTAACATAGGGTGTTTCACCACATCCAGAACAAGCTCCTGAAAACTCTAGTAACGGTTGCTCAAATTGAGAGCCTTTAACTGATTCTTTTTTCACTGTATTTTCTTTTTGTTTTAAAGTCATAGAGAATGCCCAGTTAACAGCTTCTTCATGTTGTTCTTCATAAGGTTTCATCACTAATGCTTTATCTTTTGCTGGACAAGCATCCACACAAAGACCACAACCCGTACAATCTTCCACAGATACTTGAATTCGGTAATTCAAACCATCTTTACCTTTAAAGTCTCTTGTAATATAACCTTCTGGTGCTTCTTCCATTTCCTTATCATCTGCTAAGAATGGTCGAATAGCTGCATGTGGACAAACAAAGGCACACTCATTACACATCGTACAAGCTTCTGGAATCCATTCAGGAACCTCAAGAGCGATACCACGTTTTTCATAAGCTGATGTTCCAAGAGGCATCGTTCCACCTAGCATGCCATTTTCAATTAAATCATTGACAGATAATTGATCTCCTTCTTGTCTTTCGATTGGTTGAACAATATTTTGAACATATGATGGAAGAGTTTTATCTTCTTCTCTTTCTACCACTTCAATAGCTGCCCATTCTTTTGGTACATCTATTTTTTCAAGGGCATCAAATGTCTTTTCAATTACATTCCAGTTTCTATCAACAATTTCAGAAGATTTCTTACCATAAGTATTTTTAATTTCTTCTTTCAGTAAAGGCAAATACTCTTCTCTAGTCATCAGGCCAGTCAATTCGAAAAAGGCTGTTGACATGACTGTATTAATTCTTCGACCTAGCCCTTCTTCTTTAGCGATATCCATCGCATTAATAATATAGAAGTTAATTTCATGCTCAGCAATATATTTTTTCAAATGTTTCGGAAGTAGTCTCAATACTTTTTCTTTAGACCACACTGTATTCAATAGGAAAGTTCCACCATCTTTGAGCCCTTTAATCAAATCATATTTATGAATATAAGCAGCATTATGACAGCCTACAAAGTCTGGGTTCTCTACTAAATAAATTGAGTCAATTGGTTCTTTTCCAAATCGTAAATGAGATACAGTTAACCCACCTGATTTTTTGGAATCATAAGAAAAATAAGCTTGAGCATAATGATCTGTATGATCACCAATAATTTTAATTGCTTGTTTATTAGCACCAACAGTCCCGTCAGAACCAAATCCCCAGAATTTAGCTTGAAAAGTTGATTTTGGTGTTAAATCTAAAACTTCCGTCATTGGTAATGATAAATGAGTTACATCATCCACAATTCCAATTGTAAATCTTGGTTTCATTTCTCCTTCATCTAATAACAGATGGTCATAGACAGACACGATTTGATTTGGTGTGACATCTTTTGAACCAATTCCGTAACGTCCACCAATGATAATTGGACGATTTTTATGTCGATAAAGCACACTTTGAACATCTAATAGTAAAGGTTCGCCATCAGCACCTGGTTCTTTTGTTCGGTCTAAAACAGCAATTCTCTCTACTGTATCAGGTAGTTTTTCTAATAAGTTTTCACTTGGGAATGGACGATATAAATGAATGGCAATATGTCCTACTTTTCTTCCTGATTGATTCAAGTAATCTACCGTTTGTCTAATGGTTGGTGTTGCTGAACCCATTGAGATAATAATCTCAGTAGCTTCTGGATCACCATAATACGTTGTTAAATCATAATCAGTTCCTCGTAACGTATTAATTTCTTTCATGTATTTTTGAACGATTCCAGGAATTTCTTCATAATGCTTATTCACTGTTTCTCTTGATTGGAAGTAAATATCTGGGTTTTGTGCTGTTCCTGAAACGGTTGGTGTATTAGGGTTTAGACCACGTCTTCTAAAGTTTTCTAAAGCCTCTTCATCTAGTAACCCTTTTAAGTCTTCATAATCAATCACTTCAATTTTTTGTAATTCGTGACTTGTTCTAAACCCATCAAAGAAATTAATAAAGGGTAAACTTCCTTCAATACTGGCTAAATGAGCTACTCCTGACAAGTCCATTACCTCTTGAACGCTTCCTTCAGCAAGCATTGCAAAACCTGTTTGTCTAGTTGCCATCACATCACTATGGTCACCAAATATACTTAAAGCATTCGTTGCTATTGCTCTAGCAGAAACGTGGAACACCGTTGGTAATAATTCACCTGCGATTTTATACATATTAGGAATCATTAAAAGCAACCCTTGAGAAGCAGTGTATGTAGAAGTTAACGCACCCGTTTTTAAAGAGCCATGAACTGTTCCTGCTGCCCCTGCTTCAGATTGCATCTCAACTACTTTAACTGGTTCACCAAATATATTTTTCTTTCCCTTAGAGGCCCAATCATCCACAACTTCTGCCATAGTGGAACTTGGAGTTATTGGATAAATAGCTGCAACTTCTGTAAACGCGTAAGACATATAAGCTGCTGCTGTATTACCATCCATTGTTTTTGTTTTCTTCATCGTCCTCGTCCTTTTCTACATAGTTTTTCTATGTTATTTTGAAGCTACTTCTTTAGCAAAAGCATTAATTCGTTCGACATCTTCACCTTCTGCTTCATTTTCAATTGTCAGAACTTCTGCTCCTTTAGTTGCTCCAGTTTGGGCCAATGCTTTATCAAATAAATGAGCTGCTTCACAGAAAAAGTCTGGGTATAATTCACTGTCTCCCGTTCCAACAACACCATAAATTTTTCCTTCCAGTTCTTGATCTGTTATTTCTTCATAGAAATCTTCAAAGCCAAATGGAATTTCTCCATCACCATCTGTAAATGTTGCAACAATTGCAATATCAGCATCTTCAAAAAAGTCTGAATCGATATCGTCTGCTTCTTCTCTTACAACTTCCATTTCTAAGTCTTCAAAAGCATCTTCTAAATATTCTGAAATTCCTTCTGTGTTTCCTGTATTAGTTGTATAAGCGATTTTTACTAGTGTCATTTTCTTTTCCTCCAATAATTTTTATTAGTTTACTTTTTCCATATTTTTACAAGCCACAACATCGACTCCTGTATCTAAGATATTCGGAATAATCACATCTCCTACGTGAACAGGCGCTTGTAATTCAACTTGATTAATTTCATACATAATGGCTTGCATTTTACCTTTTGGAATGGTTTCACTTGTTTTAACTGGAACTCTTGGTAAATTAGCTTCTCTAATTCGACAAGTAGATGTGATGGTTCTAACAGGATTAATCATTTCTTGTTTTCCGTATACTTTTCCTCGTCCACACTGATTACCAGTTACTTTAAAATCGTTGTCCTCGTCCACATGTAAGTGACATCCCTTAGGACAAACAATACAAATCAAATCAGCCATTTTCTCACATCTCCTTAATTGAAATTTCTAAATCTTTAATGGACTCATCATCAAAATATTTTTTTCGTAATTTCAAAGTTTCCATTTCACCTGGTGCTAAGTCTTTCTTTTTAAAAGTTGTAATAATTTCATCTCCATGAGAAACAACTACTTCACAGGCTTCGATGACGCGATTGACTCTAAAATAAACTTCCACTCGTTTATCAACCTGATTTTTTCTCACTCTTTGAGGTAATACATAAGAAATACCTTCCCCATTTTGAAGTGTCAACTTGTCTTCTTCAACTGTTTCAGATAAATTTTTGACATATTCAGCAGCTGATTGGCCTGCTACCATACTTTCTGCACTCACATGATCCACTAAATCATGGACATGAAGAACATTACCACAAGCAAAGATACCCGGAATAGATGTTTCACGATTTTCAAAAACGAGTGCTCCTTTAGTTCGTTTATCCATTTCAATACCAACTTTTCTTGAAATTTCATTTTCTGGTATCAATCCAACAGATAAAAGAAGTGTGTCACATTCAATTTCTTGTTCTGTTCCAGGAATCACTTGACGATTTTCATCAATTTCTGCCATAGTGATTGATTCTAGTCGTTCATTTCCTTTAATATCAATGATACTATGAGAAAGATAAAGAGGTATATCAAAGTCATGTAAACATTGAACAATATTTCGATTCAACCCTCCTGAATAAGGCATCACCTCAATACAAGCTAAAACTTCAGCTCCTTCTAACGTCATCCGTCTTGCCATGATTAAACCGATATCACCTGACCCTAGAATAACTACTTTCTTACCTACCATATAACCTTCCATGTTGACATATCGTTGAGCTGCTCCAGCTGTTAAAATGCCTGCTGGTCTGCCACCAGGTAATTGAATAGCCCCTCTTGTTCGTTCACGACATCCCATCGCAAGAATAATCGATTGACTTGATAAAACTTGATAACCTTGTGTTTTATTCATAATATGAACTTTTTTATCATCAGATACCTCTAAACAAATAGTGTCTAGCATAACCTCAATGGTTGTCTCTTGCACTTTTTCAATGAAACGTCCTGCGTATTCAGGTCCTGTTAACTCTTCTTTAAAATAATGAAGTCCAAAACCATTGTGAATACACTGATTCAAAATACCGCCAAGTTCCACGTCTCTTTCGACAATTAGTATTTTTTCTAAACCATTTTCATAGGCACTTAGAGCCGCCGCAAGTCCTGCAGGTCCACCACCGATTACAATCAAATCGTACATTTATAAAACCTCCTTAGATTGACTAACTAAAATGTGACTATTCCATCGATCTAAATCAACCTCTAAAGGAGAAATATTTAACTCATCCGCGATAATTTCAACAACACGAGGACCACAAAATCCTCCTTGGCATCTACCCATGCCTGCAATAGTTCTTCTCTTAACACCTTCGACTGATTTAGCTGGTAATGTTTGATGCAAACTTTCTCTAATATCTGCTTCTGTAATATTTTCACATCGGCAAATAATTCGACCATAATCAGGATTTTCACTAATTAATTGTTGCTTTTCTTCAATACTAGCCTGATTAAAATGAATTCTTTTTCTTTCATCCACATAGTCATTCTTTTTATCTAACACTAATCCATCTTGTTTCATCAATTCAATTAGATAAAGAGAATTGGCTGGAGCAGCCGTTAAACCAGGTGACTTAATACCTGCTACATCGTAAAACTGTGGCATAACCTGCTCAATAATAAAATCTTCTCGATCTGTATTTGCTCGAACACCAGAAAAATTTCGGATAGAGTTAGCTAAATTAATTGTTGGAACACTTTTTTTAGCTCCTTCTGCTACACCTTTTAAACCAGTAGCTGTATTAGCTACATCTTTTCCCGTATTAACCCACTCATCAGGAATATTTTCGGCATTTGGTCCCACAATAATATTCCCGTGAGTTGTAGGTGCTACTAAAATACCTTTACCTACTTTTGTTGGGCATTGAAAAACGATATGTTTGACAGTATCTGTTTCTTCTAAATCAAGTAAATAATATTCCCCACGACATGGGATTGTTTTAAAAGTTGGCTCTGAAACAAGTTCATGAATCTCCCCAGCATTAACACCTGCAGCATTAATAATATATTCACTTTCAATTGTTTCTTTATCTGTTTTTATCTCAAAATGATCTCCTACTTTTTGGATGTCTTTAACTTTTTGATTAAAAGAAAAAGTCACTCCATTTTGAATGGCAACTTCTGCCATAGCAATTGTGTATTCCCAAGGATTTACCACTGCTGCACTTGGTGCGTAAAGAGCACCATAAATATCTGGATTCAAATTAGGTTCTTTAGCTAATGTTTCTTCTTTCGTTAAAATCTGGATATCGGGCACTTTATTTTTTACCCCACGTTCATAAAGTGTCTGTACCATTTCCAAGTCTTCTTCTGAAAAAGCAACAACAAGAGAACCAATCTGATTTCTTGGGACATCTAATTTACTACAAATTTCTTTGGCTAAAACAGAACCTTCTACATTTAGCTTCGCATTCAATGACCCTGGTAATGGATCGTATCCTGCATGTAAAATAGCGCTATTTGCTTTGGTTGTTTTAACTGCCACATCATTTTCTGCTTCTAATACACAAACACTGACATCATATTTACTTAGTTCATACGCTAATGAGGAACCACTAACACCAGCTCCAATAATCGTAATATCGTACATTTTTTCCCCTCCAATATGAGTAAAAAGAGCACACTGAACCATCCTCACGTTAGTGAAGACAGTTCAGTGTGCTCTTTTCTCTGGCTGTTTATTTAATTAAGTTTAGTATAGGACGATTCACAAACTTTTGCAAGCGATTTCTTAAAGTTTCCATATTTTTTTATTAGTAGAGGAAATAGCAATCGCCCCATTTTTTAAAGCTGTTATTACATCTTCCTTATCTGTGATCAAGCCACTAACAATTAACGGTCGTTTGATTTGTTCTGTGACAGCTTTAATTGTCTTTCCATTAGGATTAGGTAGTATCTCAATAAAGTCAGGAAACTTAGGATTTTGGCTCTTTTTGAGAGAATTAAAAGCTAAAGAATCCACTAAAAAATTACGATAAACAGTCATAAAACCTAAAGCTTGTGCTCTAACTAACTGTGGCCATTTCGTTGAGATAATTCCTGAAAAATGAGTATGCTCTTTTAAAAAACGCAACCCAATCTCATCATCAGACAATCCCTTAATAAGTCCTAAATGGACAAATCCAACTTTACCACTTTCATCAATTTTTTTTGATAATTCTTCAACGGTTAACAATGAAGACTGTAAAACAAAAATAACTTCTACATCCGATTCTAAAAGCTCATCCAAATCCGCTTCATCTTTGATAGCTGCAATAATTGGATTATTTCTAAGTTTTTCATAAATGTTAACTTCTTTCATCTCAGACCCTCTTTTTTGTTTTTCATATCTTAATTATACCTAAAAATAACAAGATAGATATCTTATTTGTTAAATTTTTTACAACTCAAATTAATTATGCTAACATATCCTCAAAGAAAGGATGATCGCTATGGGGTTATCAGGTTCATTTATCCGGTGACGTCTCTTGTTGTAATTAACTAAATCAATGGTCATAGACAGCTCGATCTCTTTGATTGAGTTGATTAAAACAAGAGGTGAAAAAAATGAAAACAATAAAAAAAGAAAATTATACATTAACTTATCTTCAAAAAGGAGACACTAACGAACCACCGATTATGGTTATTGGGAGTCCTATTTATTACCCTAAATTATTTAATAATGAGATTTACAAAGATTTAAACTTAATTTTTATTTCTCATATTGGTTTTACTGAAATAGCTCCCGAAAAAAGTAAGCATACCCTTCAAGATGTCGTTAACGATATAGAACAAATTAGACAAAAAGCTAATCTAGAATCTATGTATTTGTTAGGTCACTCTGGGCATGGCTTTATGGCAATGGCTTATGCTGAAGCTTATCCTGAAAGAGTTAATGGTGTTATACTTTCAAATCTAGCGCCAACTAACAAAAAAGAAAGACAAGACCTTAGTATCACCTATTTTGAAGACACAGCTTCTAAAGAAAGAAAAGACTATTTCTATCAAGAAATAGCTAAATTAGAAGATGATATTAAAAAAGCTCCTGAAAAGAGATTTTCTTCAATGAATATTCGTATGCAAGCTCATGGCTTTTATGACTACACTTATGATGGTGCGTACCTGTGGGATGATTTACCTAATAACATGCCCGCTCTTGATTTTTTATGGGGTGAAGCTTTTGCCGTTTATGACACGGAACATTTCTTTAAAAAATGGCAAAAACCTGTTATCTTATTGCTAAGTGATTATGATTACCTAGTTGCACCAACTAATCTTTGGGATGATATTAGCAATACTTATCATGTTCCTGTTATAAAATTTGATAAAAGTGGACACAACCCTATGCTTGAAGAGCCTCAAAAATATCATCAAGCTTTAAAAGATTTCATTAAATAAAAATGACAATAAGCTAGCTATGAACAATCGTTTTTTGATTGGTTAATAACTAGTTTTTATTTATTTCAAGCACTATTTTTTCACTACCGAGAACGTTTCTTTGCCTAAAAAAATTAATAGGACTATACTTGTAGCTGTAACAAATAGTTGAAAGAAGGAAAACAAGATGAAAAAAGTATTAATTTTAGGTGCAAACGGTCAAATCGCAAAAATTGTTAGTCACGATTTACTCTCAGAAGATATCGATCAACGGCTATTTTTACGACGTTCATCTCGTTTAACTACGAAAAATCCTAAAAAACAAGAAATAATCGAAGGTGATGCTTTAAATCAAGCGGATTTAGAAGTAGCAATGAAAGGTGTTGATATTGTCTACGCTAATTTAGCTGGTGAAATTATTGAAGAAGCGAAACTGGTTGTTTCTGCTATGAAAAAAACAGGCGTTAAACGTTTAATTTGGATTTCTACCTTAGGAATTTATGATGAAGTACCTGGCAACTATGGTAAATGGAATCATCAACAATTAGATGGTGGCTATTTAGAAACTTATGCTGAAGCTGCCAAAATCATTGAAGCTTCAGAGTTAGATTACACCATTATTCGACCAGCTTGGTTAGATAATAAAGACGAAATTGATTACGAGTTAACACAAAGAAATGAAGCTTTTAAAGGAACTGAGGTATCACGTAAAAGTATTGCTCACTTAGTTAGCCAAATTATTCTTAATCCTGATCAACACATAGGTGAATCACTTGGAGTTAACAAACCTAATACAGATGGAGATAAACCTGCTTGGGTTAAATAAAAAGCTTTTTATAACTTAATAATAATAAAGTCACGGAAATAAAAAATAATTTCCGTGACTTTTCTATTTTGAGATCCTTTTAATAACTGCCTTCTTCACCTTGAGAAGTTAAAATGACCGGTCCTTCTTTTGTAATAGCAATACTATGTTCATATTGACAACTTAAGCTGCCATCTTTCGTTTTTGACTCCCAACCATTTGGTAACATCATCATTTCCCATGAACCAATATTTACCATGGGTTCAATTGTAATCGTCATGCCTTCTTTCAAACGAGCACCTTTTCCTTTTTCACCGTAATGAGCAAAAAATGGTTCTTCATGAATGGATGGGCCAATGCCATGAGCAATAAAATCTCTCACAACACTGTAACCTTCTCCTTCAACATATGTTTGAATCGCATCTCCAATATCACCAGTTCGGTTACCAATTTGTGCTTGCTCGATACCCAAATAAAGAGCTTTTTTTGTTACTTCCATTAACTTTTTTACTTCATCTGTTGCTTCACCTACAACATAGGCCCAACAAGAATCTGAAATTGCTCCATTTAAATCAATACACATATCTACTTTCACTAAATCATTGGTTTTTAAAACTTGTTTCTTAGGAAAGCCATGGCAAATTTCATCGTTCACACTAATACAGGTAGCGTATTTATATCCTTCAAAACCAATTTGTGCCGCTACTCCTCCGTGTTCTTCAATGTAATTTCGGACGAACACTTCAATCTCCCAAGTTGTAATCCCTGGTTTAATAAATGTTCTTAACTCTTTATGAACAGAGGCTAACAAAGCACCTGATTCTGCCATTAATTCTATTTCTCTTGGTGATTTCAAAGTAATCATATTGTTCTTTCCTTCTTTTCTATAAATTTCATTTTTAGATAGTCATCTTCTTGTTTTTGATGTGGGAATTCCATTGCTTTAACTAATTTTTTTGATAAAATTTCAGCATACTCGTGAAAAGGAATTTCAAGTGTTTGAATTTGTGGTCGAATACTTTTTAATAACTCAATGCCATCAAATCCAATGACTACAATCTCGTCATTCACTTTTTTCCCACTATCATAAACGGCTTGGTAACACCCTAATGCTAAATTATCATCACAACAAAAAATAGCAGTAACTTCTTCATCCTTCAAAATTGTTTTAGTCGCCTGATAGCCGTTCTCTACTGAAAAATCAGTTTTAACAACTAAGTGAGGGTAAATCTCTTTTTTATTATTCTTCATCGTATCAAAATAAGCATTTGATCGCTCAATAAAGGAGTAACCACTTCCATCATCAGTGATTAATCCAATTTTTTCATGATTATTCTGAATCAACCATTCAATAGCTTGGGTTACTGTTTCATACTCATTATAATAAACATTTCCGAAATGGCTATTATTTATGCCAGCATCTACAAACACAATCGGAATATTTCGATAAGCACTTGAAACAACCACATCTTCTGAAAAACGATTAGATGTAAAACAGAGAATAGCTTCCACAGCTATTTGATGATATCGATTAAATAACTCGATTTCTTCCTTCATCTCTCCAGAAGATTCACTCACCATTAAATAATACCCTTCTTCACTTAAGCTTTTTCGAATTAAGTTAATTAAAGTGGCTGAAAATTGTTCCGTGATAAACGGAACGATAACACCAATTAATTTAGATTCTTTTTTAATAATATTAGAAGCAAAATAATTTGGTGTGTATTGATTTTCTTCCACTACCTTCAAGACACGTTTGACTGTTTCCTCACTGAAACGATCACTTTTTTTATTTAAAATTTGCGAAACTGTTGTTATTGAAACGCCAGATAATTCGGCTATTTCTCTAATAGTTAACTTCATTTTTAACACCTTCTTACTTTTATCCTAACAATAGAAAACCTATTGTTCCAAGCCTTTTCCTTTACTTTAACACAAAAAATTTAGTTTACAATTAAAAAAAGAGGCTGACCAATTGTCAACCTCCTAACTATTTTTCTACTTTTTTATCCATTAAAAATGACTCTTCTTTATGCTCTCTATCTCCAAAAACGATTTGGGTACTTCCTTTAGGTCTTATTGAAAATTCAAAATTAATAAATTCATCTAATTCAAGAAAATCTACGGAATCAACAGAATTCATTTTTTCATAATCTTTCATACTCATACTAAGAATTAAATCATTCCCTGATTTTTGGAGTGAATCAAATGTTTTTTGTATCTTTTTTTGTTCTTTTGGAGGCAAATCAGACGCCATAACTTCCTCTTTTAAACTTTCAAGCATTTCTTCTATATCTTCTTGATTACTTACTGCATCACGAAACGTAACTTTTACTGTCGATGTATTGATGGGAAACACGTACTCTTTTTTGCTTACTTTTTTTATTGGCCCTTCAAAAGAAATACTCATGTCATTTAGAAAATCAGGAAACATCAGCTCTGCTGAATTACCTTTAATTCCAACTTCAACACCTTCTGACTCAGAAATCCAATCGCCAGTCATAGGATTTTTGTTAAATAACCAAACTCCCATTATTAAAATAAAAGCTATCCCTACAATAAAAGGCCATTTATTTTTTGTCAGATATTTAGCTTGAACACTTTTAGTTTCAGAAAAACTAGTCTGCTCTGTCGAACTAACAACTACATTTGAATTAAGCTTTGTTCCACATTTCGAACAAAATTTACTTTCCTCGGGTAGCTCTGTTCCACAATTTGTACAAAATTTTGTCATTTACTAACTCCTTTTTAAGCTATTCATTCGCTCGATTATCCTCAACTTTTTTACCACCATCACCCATATCAATAAATTTAAAGTTTTTAACGTCACTTGAGTCTTCATCTTGCTCAAATTGAACTTTGACATCACTGTAATCAAAGCCTTCTATTCTAGGTGTTTTCTTAGTCGAATAAGGATAAGTCGTGCGGTAAACAACGTTGTACTTGATCTTATAAGTATTGTTAGATAAAGGCTCTACTGATTTAACATTTACATTAAATGTTACCCCTTCATACTCACGTTTACTTGACCTTTCACGACACCAATTGATGTAGTCTTTAATGCCAGAAAAACTTGCATTTTTATCACCATCAACATAATACTTGCTAGCAAATTCGCTTGGTTCAAAATGACTATTAGAATCTACAACATGTGAGAAATCATCATAGAATAATTTTATTCCTGATTCGATATCATAATCATCTGCAGAATTAAAATTAAGAACGATTTCTGGGTAGGTTCCACTATCTTCATCCACATCAACTTGCTTTAATTCTTTAACGTCTGTCTTTAATTTATCTGTATCTGTTTTTTTCACCAATTGAACTTTCATTTTATTATTCCATAGCAATGGTCCAATCTCTGTTTCACCATCAGTTAATTTACCAGCTTCTTTGTCATTAATTAAAACAGTCGCTTCTTTCATGTTTGAACGAATTGGTATTTTAACCATCACAAATCGCATATCAACAGATTCTTCACCTTTAGGTAGTAATGTATAAGTTGATTCCTTTTTATCTTTTTTATTTTTGATAGTTGCTTCAAAAGAATAAACACCAGGAATCAAAGGGCCTATTTTTTTAGAGTATTTATTACTGTCTGTTGTTGCTACTTCCTTACCATCCATCAAAATAACACTATTCTTTACATTCGATTCAATGGTTGAATAAGCTGGTGTAACTTGAATATTATACTTAGTAAAAAGAAGTGCTACTTTTCCTTCTGCTTTTAAAGAAAAACCATTAAAAAATTGTTGTGTTTCCAATGCTTTTTTTAATGTATTGATATCTTCTTTATTTTCTTCAAAATACTTTAACATAGGTCGTAGACTTTCTTCATTAATGGTAAGACTTGGGTCTTCTGTTACCATTCGGTCTACTAAATAAGACGTATCTTTATTCTTTATAGCAACAACTAATGACTCAATTTGTTTTTCTTGGCTGTTTTGCTGACTAAAGAAGGCGTATAAACCACCACCAAATACCAAACAAATGGCAACAACCAAACCAATCATTTTATTTTTCTTTGAGACAGGTTGTTTTGGTCTTTGCATCACTTCTTCTTCAACATTCGGAAATGGTACTTCATTTGGTTCAACATTCTGAGGTTCTACCTCTATTTTTTCTTCTAATACCTTTATCCCACAATTGTCACAAAAGGCAGCACCTTCTTCTAATTCATGCTGACAATTAGGGCATCGCTTCACTTCTTTATTAATAAGAGGTGTTTCAGCAACTAATTTTGTTCCACAATTCTCACAAAAAGAGGCTTCTTCTTCATTATCAACACCACAAGAAGTACATGGATTTACTTTTTTTACTTCAAAAGCATGTCCACATGATTCACAAAATGCAGCATGAGAGGCATTTTCTTGTCCACAATTTTGACACTGTTTCAAACTATTCACTCCTCGTTTATCAACTCATCAATATTTTTAACTATTTTTTCAATTTTCTCATTTGAATAACCATCACTTAAGATGGATAAAACATATGGTTTCTTATCATCAACAACACCCACATCATGATTAAAAGTGTCATTAGTTCCAATTTTATGATAAACATCTTTATCCAAACTACCAATTTTTTCTTTTTGCCAATCTGTTTCTAAAAAGTATTCTTTACCTAGCTCATTTCGGTAAATAGCAAGCATCATCTCTCCGGCTGTTTTAGCAGTCATCTCTTTTGAAAACTCCGTTTGTTTAGTGGCATAAAAAGGAGCAATAATCTCTAAAAACTCATTACCATTTTGTTTAGCGACATAATATCCCAACATGTTACTTGCTAAATTATCAGAGTGACGAATACTCCACTCTAATAATTGGGCAACAGAAAACGTTTGATTTTCAAGTTCCATTTGTTGCATGACACCTGTCCCACCTCGAACCATGGCTCCTGGTACTTCATTAACCTGATCAATATAAGGAAAAGTCATTTCAAGGGAAATCTCTTCTTTTTTTAATTTTTCTTGGGTGTAAAAAATAATAGGCAGTTTCGCAATACTCGCACCATAAAAGTTTTTTTCTTGATTTACGCCATACTGCTCTTTCGAGTCCAAACTTTCAATATAGATACCAACTGGTTCATTCTTTAATTTATCTAAGTATTCTTCTATTTTAGACATTTTCTTTTCTTGGCTAATTTCTGTTGTTTGAGTTGTCGTTTCGATCACTTGACTAGTTGTCGAGGTATTAGTAGTCGTTACTGTTGACTTCTGATTTTCCTGACAACCACTTAGTAAAAAAAGACTACTCACTAATAGCCAAGTAAGAGTTTGCTTTTTCAAATAATCACCTACTCAATTATAGAAACATTCTAGGTGTAAAAGAATCAGTTACATTCGAGATAATTTCAGCAATGCTTGTACCGATAATATCTCCAAGCATAATACCAACAATTATTTGAACAATAAAACTTACGATAATAACACCAATCGTCCAATAGAATTTATTTCGTTGTGTCTGATTTTGACTCACCCAAAGATTAGCTACAAATGAAGCATTTGTTAAAAAATAAGTGAATAATAATACGACAACGAATAGAAAACTCAAACCAATCGTTGAGACAAAAGATAAAACAAAAGCAAATAAACTTGTATACACAGCTAAGCTAATTGGAGCGTACACTCTATCAAAACTATCTAAAAAACTAATCTCTTCACGGAATATTTTTGCTGACAAGACATACACAGTCGTTACACTAATCAACTGAGTCACTAAAATTAGTAAGAACAATTGAATTAATAGAGGAAAACTAGAATCCGCATACCCCATCGTTCCAAAGCGAACTGCTTTTCCTATTGAATGGCTAATCGCTAAACTACTAAATAAAGAAATCAAGACATAACTCACTAAGCCGAAGTAACCATTTGTATTTTGCCCACCAATATTAGGCTTAGCAATGTTTTTATTCAGAAATGAAAAATAATTTTTACTATTGTCCGTTAGCTGATTAACACCTCCATGATTAATACTAATCAACGGCGCCTGTTGCTCATTACTTGGTTGTTGTTGTTGAGAGCTCTGCTGATTTTCTTGATTAATAGTTGGTTGAGACGGTTGTTCAACTGGTTGTTCTGGTTTCGCTACTTCTTCTGAAGGCACTTTTGTTTCCACAACAGGCTGTTCTTTCTCATCATTAACTTCTTCGTTAACAACTTGTTCCACTACCTGTTCTGTTACAGTTGTTACTTCCTTTTGTTCTGCTCCACAGAATGGGCAAAATTTAACCTTGTCTTTAATTTCTTTTCCACAATTAATACAAAATTTCATTTTATTTACTCCTCCAATTTGATAATTCCTAATTCATACTTCCATTTTAAAACTCTTAAAACAGATGCTTCTAATTGTTCTTCAGAATAATCGCCACTTTCGACTGCTTCTTTAACGACTGGTATCTGAGTACTGTATGTAGATGACAAAATTAAATCATTTCCTGATTTTAAAGCAGCTAGAGCAGCTTGCTCTTGGCTAATAAAATCTGCTAATCCTGCCATATCCATGTCATCAGTCATAATCACACCATCAAATCCCAACTCTTGACGCAACACCTCATGTATTTTAGGTGAAATAGATGCTGGAACTTCTGAATCAATCGCATCTACAATATTGTGTGACACTAAAATACTATCAGCACCAGCTTCAATTCCTTTTTTAAAGGGGGGTAATGATGTTTTTTCGATTTCCTCTATTGAGCGAGTATCTCTCACAATTTCAGTATGAGAATCTCGATTATCTCCATAGCCAGGAAAATGTTTCAAAGTAGAACCTATTTCATTCTGTTTTAATTCCTTAACAACATCAACTACATAATTACTTGTTCCTTCAACGTCTAAGCCAATCGTCCGGTCATAAATAAAAGACTCTGGATCAGTTGAAACATCTGCAACCGGGTATAATCCCGTGTGAATACCCAATTCTTTAAAGATATCTGATTTACGTTTCGTCTCCTTTAAGACAAGAGACATGCCGCCCTTTTTATAAAGAGATTGAGGGGATTCAAATTTATCTGGAACAATTTTTTTATTACTACTTATCCTTGTTACAGTACCCCCTTCTTCATCTGAAGCTACCATAAAAGGGGTTTGACTCATTTCTTGAAACTCAGCTATTTTTTTGGTTAATGTTTCTTTTGTTTGATTCTCCATATCTCTTCCAAAAAGAAGATAACCACCTAATTGAAAATTCTTAATGTCTTCTAAAGCATTGGATTCAGGAACACGAACAAGAAAAAGTTGACCTACTTTTTCATCAATAGACATTTCTTTTATCATCTGTTTAAGTTGTTCTTCCACACTTAATACTCTCCTTTCAGAGCTTTCAGTCTGTATTGTTGTCTCTTTTGTCTTAACACGCGTTTCAGATGAAGTTTGTGAACTCTTAGAATCAGCCGGTTTTTCTTTTTGATTACTTAAGGCATAAAGGGTACCTCCTAACAAGCTAATTAAAAGAATTCCTATAATAAAACTTTTTGTTTTAAAGGACATTTATCTAAGAAACACCTCCATTATCTACTACTTCAAAGTTTTCTTTACCACCTAAATCAACAATTTCAAAACGTTCTTCTTCTTGATTGTAAACCATAGTGGCTTTGGTATATCTAAAGACTTGAACAACGTCATCCATCTTATATGATTTATAAACAGTTCGATATTTAATTAAATACTGTACCTGATATCTATCTTTACCAATCATTGTCATTTTTTCAACTTTAGGTTCACCTTGAACACTTGATTTTTCAGAACTTGAGCGAACATCTGTAATGAATTTCAAGAAATCTTGGTAGTCAGCATTGTCTTCTCCATTTTGAAAATACTTAGCTAAATCAGATTTTGCCATTCCATCTAAATCACTGTATTCACTTGTATAAGAAGACACATCACCATAAAGACCATATAAAAATGATTGAACATCGTCTTTTGATTTGATCCCCTTAATTTCAAGCATCACCTCTGAACCATAAGACTCTTTTTCAAATTGACTTGCTAGAAATTCTTCTGATTCAATTTTTCTAATCTCTGATTCAACGACTTGTTTATCAAATTTTTTCTTCACTTGAACGGCTAATCCTTGATGCCAAACAACATCTTTAACTTCAGCTGAACCATCCTTAATAGTAGCTATCTTTTTGTTATCCACTAAAACTTCAGCGTCTTCAACATTTGACTTCACTATAAAAGAAACTTTATGTAAATCCAATTTCATATGACTATTGGTTTCAAAATCATCATTTTGAAAACGAACCAAGTCAGTTTTTGAATCAGTCGATACGTTTTTTAATGTTCCTTTGATGTCATATTTCCCAGGTGTTAATGGGCCAACTTTTAACTCTTTTTCTTTAACATCACCTTGTTTTTTACCATCAATTTCAACTGATACGCCAGGTTGTTGCGCCTCAATTGTTAAATAAACAGGCTCTAACTCTAATGCATACTTATTGAAAAATACAAAAGACTTACCGTTGGGTTTAATATTAAAATCTGATGGCTCTTGACTGCTTTTTCCAATACTACCGACGAGATTGGAGAATTTTTCTTTTTGTTGGTCATCCTTATAATAATCAGTCATCTTCTTCAAATTATCAGAAGTTAATTTATAACTTGGGTCACTGGATACCATTAACTCTGCCCACTTATCTGGATCTTTTGTTTTAATTGTTTCAGTCATTCGATTAACTTGTTGCTCATAACTAAAATAATAATTGCCGTAAGAATAAAGACCGACAAGTAATACAATGCCTACTCCACCTGTTATTAAACCTATTTTTTTCTTTTTCGTCATAGGTTCTTTTGGTACAGGTGATTGAGTACTAGTTGAGTTAACTATTGGTTGATTTGACTCTTTTATTTCTTGTGGTTCAGTGGAAGCTTCTTTACTATCCTTTTTTAACTCTTCTCCTGGACTGATTCCTTCCTGTAAATCTGAGCCACATTCTTCACAAAACAACGAATCAGATTCATTTTCGTGACCACAATTCCAACAAAACTTCATAAAATCTCCTCCTTAAAAATTAAAGCCCTAACTAACTATATATTTTAACATATAAAAGTAACATCAAGTTATTTTAACCTCAAATGTCTCACTGATTTTGTATGTAATAAAGTGATTATTGGGATATCTATTAAACATAACTAAAAAAAGCACTCCTTAATCAAGGGAGTACTTTAATTCATAAGTGGCTGCACCATCATTCGATACTTTCAGCTTCTTTCTTTGTCAATTCTTTTAGTTTATCTACAAACATTTCAACTCACTTTTTTAATTTCTACATTAATTAATTCGATTGCTAATGTTAATGCTTTGATTCTATCTTTGGACAGAGTTATCTGAGATTTAAGATTTTTTCCACCTTTTTGTTTTTCTTCTAAAGATAAAACAGCTTGTTCTATTTTTCTTAATGTTGATTCTAATGATTTTTTGGCTGACAATAATTCAGTTAACTCATACCTACTCACTATTTTTTATTCCCTTCTCAAAAAAACAAGAACTTCTTAAGAACAAGCTCTTGTTTTATCTATTTTTATTAAAATAATCTATGTATTTTTAATCACCATTGCTTCCATAATTAATACTGCTTGTTCTGTTCCATTCACTATTTTTTCTAAACGATCAAACACTTCTTTCCATCTTACAACTTCTAAAACATTCTCTTCCGAGGTAAAAAGTTCCTTAATTTGAGCACTATGAATAATATCTGCTTTTCCTTCTAGTTCCGTCACTTTTTGAATCATTTGACCGATTGTTTTAGTACTCTTAAATTTTGAAAATTCTTTTGTTACAACAGTCATAGCTTCGACAATCTCAACAATCAGTGCAGACATTTCAATTGCTTTTTCACGCATTTTTTGAATGCCTAAATTATCAAAAGAATAAGGTAGTGCATTTATATTATCTAATACATTGTCAATAAATTTAGTGATTGCTATGATATCTTCTCTATCAATTGGTGTCACAAATGAATGATTGAGTTCATACATAATACTTGAAACGATTTCATCACCTTCTCTTTCTAATTGATGAATACTTTCAGCTTTTTCTATCAAGTAGTCACTGGAATAATGTGTAATAATATCATCTAATACAAGAGAAGCCTCTTTTGTTTTCATAGATAGTTGATACATTGCATCAAAATAATCGAATCCTTTTTTTCTAGCCATTCTTCATTCCTCCTAAAATATTGCAACAAAAAATTTCGCCATGATATAAGCAATCAACCCACATCCTGGAAATGTTAATACCCAAGCCATTACCATCTCTTTAACTAACTGCCAGTCCACACTAGATATCCGTTTAGCTGCTCCAACACCCATGATGGCAGTTGTTTTCGTATGTGTTGTTGAAACTGGAATCCCGAAGATAGAAGCTCCAAACAAACAAATAGCTGCACTTAAATCTGCTGAAAAACCTTGATATTTTTCTAATTTAACCATATCCATGCCCACAGATTTAATAATTCGCATACCACCAACTGAAGTTCCTACACCCATCACAACTGAACAAATAACCATAACCCAAATAGGGATAATAAAACCTCCAGAAGGTGTTTTTTCAGCCAACCCATTGTAGAAAAGACCTAACATAAAAACGCCCATAAATTTTTGTCCATCTTGAACACCATGTAAAAAGGACATCGCAGCAGCACCACCTGCTTGACCGATGGTAAATATTTTATTGGTTTTTCGTCTTTCCATATGAAAGAATACGGTTTCAACTATCTTCGTTACAAAATAACCACCAAAAAAACCAAAGAAAGTCGAAACAAAGAGTCCAATTATAACCTTCATCCACTCATTCATATTAACCGCACCTAAGCCACCCAAAGCCATAGCTGATCCAGTTAGGCCTGCGATTAAAGCATGACTCTCACTCGTTGGAATACCAAACCACCAAGCAGCAACTGCCCAAACAACAATTGAAAAAAGAGATGCTGCAAGAGCTACTTGTGCTGCGTTTCCACTACCTTCAAAACGAACCATCTTACTAATCGTTTCTGCTACTTGAGCATTAAACATTGTCATAATTAACGCGCCTAGAAAGTTACAAATAACCGCCATCCCAATTGCCACATTAGGGCGTAAAACTCTCGTTGAAATAGCTGTTGCAATCGCATTAGGAGCATCCGTCCATCCATTAACAAAGATAACGCCAATAACTAAAATCAATGTAATAACCAAAGAAACACTCATTCATTTCATCTACCTTTTTTTAGATTTATCCCTCTCTTGTTAAGCATATCACATTAAAAAAATAAATAAATATTTATTTATGTTGCTTTATTAATAGTTTAATGACAATTTTGTCATATAATTTTTATTTCACTGTTTCGTATAATAATTGAAACTTTTACAATTACACACAAAAAAAGCAGATAGTTTTCTATCTGCTTTACTACTTCAAAACTCTTAAGGGATCATTCCCCAAGCAAGTGCTGCTAATAAACCACCTAACATTGGTCCAACGATTGGTACCCAAGCATAACCCCAATCTGAATCACCTTTGTTAGCAATTGGTAATATTTGGTGTGCAATACGAGGTCCCAAATCACGAGCTGGGTTAATCGCATAACCTGTTGGTCCTCCTAATGATAATCCTAGAGAAAGAATTAATACACCAACAATCAATGGATTCATTCCATCTGCAAAAGTTGTACGACCGAATGCTAATAAAGCAAAGACTAAAACAAACGTACCTATCAGCTCAGTAATCATATTTGAAAATGGTTTTCTAATAGCTGGTCCAGTTGCAAAAGATCCCAAAATAGCAGCCTCATCCTTTGTAGCTTCCCAATGTGGCATGTAAGTGACCCAAACTAGCGCTGCTCCAACAATACCTCCGACTATCTGAGCAATAATAAACGGTGTTACTAGATTCCAGCCTATATTTCCCGCAACAGCCATACCTAGTGTAACTGCTGGATTTAAATGAGCCGGTCCCATAAAACTTGATGCATATACAGCAATGGTTACGGCCGCTCCCCAACCTAAAGTAATAACTATCCAGCCTGCTCCTTGAGCTTTACTTTTTTCCAAAGAAACTGCAGCTACTACACCATTACCTAGCAAAACTAAAATCAACGTACCTAAAAATTCACTAAATATTTGTAAATTATCTCCACTCATCATATTAGTTCTCCTTTTTCAAATTCATTAGTTGTGATTCATTGATCGCATTTTCTAACTCTAAACGATAACTAGTTGTTTGTTCATTGTTCCAACCATAGTATTCAGCCATTTTTTTAATAATTGGTTCTTTTATTCTATCTAATTGGTCACTAATAAATAATAAATAATTAGTTCTTCGCAGTAAATAATCTACTGGTGTTAAAGTCATTTCGTTATTTAAAGCATACATTAAGCTAGCAGCTTCTGATTGTGATAAGCCAGGTATGTCTTCATTTAGATACGTTAAAACTGATTCAGTATTTGATCCATATAAATTAGCTAAGAATTCTGCTTCTTCTTTAGATAATCCTTTTTCTTGGCCTAGTTCTGTTAACTCTGATATTTTTTCATCCACTTTTGTGTGATCAAAGTGTCCACCTGAAACAGGGTAATTACTTGAATCTACTAAATCAAAATGCTTGTCATATTTTTCTTTCAATATCTTAGAAATTAATGCTACTGCGCCTTCAGCCATTAATCGGTAATCGGTTATTTTTCCACCTGCTAATGTCACTAATCCTTTATTATCAACTTCTAAGCTACTTCCTCTTGATATAGCAGAATTACCTTTTTCACTTAAACTTGATTCTGCCAATTTAAGAGATTTTTCAACATCTTCTTTTGTTTTTTCTTGATTCAAATAACCAGAGACAGTGTCAATAATTTGATTAAAGCTAGCTTCAGACATGACACCGCTATTTCCTCCATTATAATCAGATCCACCATTCTCAGAAATCAGCGGTCTTAAACCAGCCCAACTTCCTTCAATATCGTCAATACTAACATTAGCATTTGGAAATTGGTGATTAATTATTTCTAACAAGTAATCTACATCTTCATTAGTTACTCTTGGATGTGTTAGGTCTCCAGTGTAATCTGTATCTGTTGTTCCAAAATAAGTTTTATTTTCTCTTGGGATAACAAATACCATACGACCGTCATGTCTACCTGTATCAAAATAAGTAGGCTGAGAAACACTCAATACTGACTGATCAACAATTAAATGAACGCCTTTTGTAGGACGCATCATAGGTTTAAATCCTTCTTCTTTACCTAGTTCTCTAATCGTATCTACCCAAGGTCCTGTTGTATTAATAACAACCTTGGCATGTATATCGTAAATTTCTTTTGTTAATTGGTCTTCTACTTTAACACCTGATAGTTGACCATTATCATGGTAAGTAAATCCAATTACTTTTGTTTTACTTAAAGCATTAGCACCGTCTGCAGCCGCTTGTTTAACATTTTCAATCACTAATCGAGCATCGTTATTTCTAAAATCTAAATATAAGCCACCGCCTAAAAGTTTATCTGTGTTAATTTTAGGCACTCGTTCAATGACTTCTTCTTTACTTAATACTTTATTAGCAAAAGAAGTATTAGTTACACCTGCTAGTTGATCATATAAATCCATCGCCACTTTCACAGAAAACATTGAAAAAGTTGAACCTGGTTCATCATAAATAGGTAAGAGCATAGGATCTGGTTTAGGGATATGGGGAGCAATTTTTTGAACAGTTGCCCGTTCTTTAACTGTATCTGAAACAACTTCTACATCAAAATTCTTCAAATATCTGATTCCACCATGTACAAGCTTAGTCGAACGAGAAGAGGTACCTTCTGAAAAATCCTGCATTTCAATTAAAGCGGTCGTCATACCAGAAGCTGCTGTTTGAACAGCAACTCCAGCCCCCGTAATACCACCACCAATTATCAAAACATCCATTTCTTGTTTTTTTACTTCTTCAATTGATTTTTGACGATCTTTAATGGAAAAACTCATCTTAATCACCTTTCTTTTCTCTATTAATTATTTTTCCCAATACGTTTGAATGTTTGCGTTGCGGCTACAGCTTCTTTCCAACCTTCATATAAATCAGCTCTTTCTTCTGATGCCATATTTGGTTTAAAGGTAATTCCTTCTCCTTGGAATTCTTTTAACTCATCTAAATTTTCCCAGAAACCAACTGCTAATCCAGCTAAGTAAGCTGCTCCTAAGGCCGTTGTTTCTAAGTTAGGGGCACGTGTCACATCAATATCTAAAATGTCAGCTTGGAACTGCATTAATGTATCATTTTTAGCTGCTCCTCCATCGACTTTAAGGACTGGAATGTCAATACCTGAATCTTCCTTCATCGCATCAATCACATCTTTTGATTGGTATGCAACTGCTTGTAAGGTTGCTTTTACAAAATCTTCTTTTGTTGTGGCACGTGTTAACCCAAAGATTGCACCACGCGCGTCTGAATCCCAGTACGGTGCTCCAAGTCCAGTGAAAGCTGGTACTACATAAACACTGTTATCTCCTGTTGACGCATTAGCTATCTCTTCAGATTCAGGCGCTGTTTCAATCATACGTAAACCATCTCGCAACCATTGAATCGCAGATCCTGCAACAAACACACTACCTTCTAGTGCATAATACACTTTTCCATTAATTCCATAGCCAATCGTTGTTAATAAGTTATTTTTAGAAATTTGAGGCTTTTCACCAGTATTCATTACAATAAATGCACCTGTACCGTAAGTATTTTTAATCATACCTGGCTCAAAAGCTAACTGACCAAACAATGCCGCTTGTTGATCTCCTGCCATACCAGAAATTGGCACTTCACTGCCGTAGAAATGATAGCTTTGAGTATAGCCATAGACTTCTGAGTTACTTTTTACTTCTGGTAATAATGATTTAGGAATATTTAATAATTCTAAAATGTCATCATCCCATTTTAAATCCATAATGTTATACATCATTGTTCTTGCTGCATTTGAATAATCTGTTACATGGACATTACCATCTGTTAATTTCCATAATAACCATGTGTCAATTGTCCCAAAAGCAAGTTCTCCTCTTTCAGCTCTTTCTTGAGCTCCCTCTACATGATCTAAAATCCAGCGAACTTTTGTTGCTGAGAAGTAAGCATCCACTACTAACCCAGTTTTTTTATGAATCATATCAGCATGGCCCTCTTCTTTTAACCTATCCGCAATAGGTGAAGATTGTCTTGACTGCCAAACAACCGCATTATAAATAGGTTTTCCAGTTTTACGATCCCAGATAACTGTTGTTTCACGTTGATTCGTAATACCAATTCCTTTAATTTTATCTGGTCTAACACCTGATTCAATTAATGCACCAGCGATAACAGATTGTACAGAGTTCCAAATTTCATTTGCATTGTGCTCAACCCAACCAGATTCTGGAAAAATCTGAGTAAATTCTTTTTGTGAACTTCCTATATTATTTCCTTCCTTATCAAAAATAATTGCTCGAGAACTAGTTGTTCCTTGATCAATAGCCATAATATATTGTTGTTCTGTCATGTTTGTTCCTCCTTCATCAGTAAAAAGATAACGCTTTCTTTTCTATAAACGTATGATAGCGTTTTTATGATTGTTCAAACGGTCATCTTTTTACTCGTAATAAATAAAAAATGACTGTTTCCCTAAAAAAGGTAGCAGAATCCTTTATTTAAATGACTTTTCCAAATTTTTTAAAATAAAAAACTTCCATTAGATAATCTGATGGAAGTTAGAAAAATTATAATAAGCTATCATTTAATTTTGAACTATTTTTTTGCGTGTAAGTGTTTCTAATGGTCTCTTTAATTTTTTTCAAATCATATTCAGTACCTACTTCTGATATGACATAATAATCTGTTTGCCATTTAGCCTCTTGATTGTTCGTTATAATTAAATCATAGGTTTTCTTTGTTTGATACGGCTCACAAATAACCCCATTAATACTATTTAATTGAATCATAAACATGTTCGTTACTGCTTCTTTAAACAAACCATCCATTTCAAGTGAAATACCAACAGTTACATCTCGATTCATAACATTATCTAAGATGACCACTACACTTAAATATTTTATTTCGGTTATATATAATAAACTGTTGTTTTCGTCTTCCGCTAAACCTAACTGCTTTTGTGCAATATCCAATAAATGACTTGTAATAACTCTAATAGAGTGCCCAGATAAACTCGCTTCAATCGACCATATTTGCTCCTCATTGTGTACTTCAATGTCACCTTTAAAAAAATATAACCTTGGATGAATCTGTGCTAACAGAAAATACAGATGTTTTTCCAATGTTCTTGGCATAACTAACGGTCTATAATACATCAATAACGTTTCTAAAATAACCGTATCTAATAGCGCTGTTGGCGTAAAACGAGATCTAACTAATGAATACTCATCAAAATCTGATTCAGATAGAATTCCCATCGATATTAGAAAGACAAATTGCAACATAGCTTCTTCTTCTTCAATTTCAATTGCGTAGTTACCAATCATTCTTAATGTAAGCTCTCTAACTTTCAAATACAATTCGTCTTTTTCATAAGGACGGCACTTTTCAGCTAATTGATGATAATCTTGATTGCTGATAGCTACTCTCTTTTTAGTAATATTAAGCCATAAACTAACTTTCTTTTTACTTTTAAAAGATAACTCAAGATCTAATGCTTTTTCAATCATCTTTAAATACATTTGCTCACTTGAATTTAGCGTTTCTTTTTTAGATTCAGTCAGATACCAATAGAATTGAAAATAAAAATACCTAATTTGAGCTTCCTCACCTACCAGTTTTCCTTGCCAAATACTGATATTAAATTCTTTCAAAGCTGTATTTAGTTCTTTAATTTTCCTAAATAAAGTTGATTCACTGATTGATAACTCCTGTGATAAAAATACTGTAGAAAACTCTCGATGTTGAAATAAATAACTAAGTATTTGGTATTTTGTACTATTAAGATAAAAATCTGTTTCCATTTGAACCAATGAGAAAGTATTTGCCATATTCAATTGTAAATTAGATCCTTCTTCGACTAATAATATTTTCCCCTGATAAGTTTCAAGAACCTCATGCAAATCTTCAATATAGCTTTCTAGAGATGACTTAGAAACTTTGAGCTTTTTAGCCAGTAAAGAAATATTTCCTTCTCTACTAGAAAGGATTAACTCTTTTAATAATTTAAGTTGCGTTGCTTCTTTCTTGTCTAGTAAACTTTCATAATTCATCTTAGTTCAACCTCTTTGACTTAATTAAATAATATCTGAAACAGGGTTAGCATACAACGGATGATAAAAATGATCTTTTTTAGCTAATTCATCTATAGTCATTTTAGACTCAATCGCTAATGTATAACGATTAATTTTCTCTAGTATATTTTCTCTTGAAATCATTTGAACACCTAATAAAATCTTTGTGTTTTTATTATACGTGAACTTAATTTTTATTTTTTTATCCTGTTCAATGGTAGATAATGGTATATCGAGTATTAATGTCTCGATAGGCTCTTCGTAGAGGAAAAAATCTGCTTCGGTTAAACCACAACTTGCTAAATACTGACCAAAAACATAGGTTCCTATAACACGAATTGATCCTTGATAAGCTACTTTTTTTTCCTCTAGATTTTCAGCACATATTTGACCTGACCTAATAGCATTATTAATTAATGGCGAGTACATAGATTGATTTAATAACATGGAAGGAACTTGCACTAAATCTCCTATCGCAAAAACATTGGGTTGAGATGTTTCAAAATAAGCATCTATTTTTAAAGTTTGGTCCGTATGGTAGTCTAATTGTTCCTCAAATAGTGACAAGTCTGGTCTCACATTCGTAGATAAAAAAGCTGCTTCACAAGAAATAGTATTTTGTTGGGTCACAATTGTTAATTCACTCTCTAAATTATCTCCTTTTATTTCTTTGACTGTTTGCGAAAAATAAGTAGTAAGTTTACTTTCTTGACTCATTTCACTTATTAATGGACCAATTACATCTTCATCAAATGATTTGTATAAAGGATAGCTCATACTTTCAATTAAAGTCACTTCTTTACCTTTATTCACAAGAGCACTAGCCAGCTCCATTCCTGTTTGTCCTGCACCAATTACAGCTATTTCTTTACTTAATTCTATCTTTTCTAAGGCTAGTTCCGAATCCTTTTTCTTTTTATAAGTTAAAAATCCGGGATGATTACTTACTAACTTTTGAGATATCTGAGAAGAGCCCATAGCTAAAACTAACTTATCGTAATAAACTCTATCCTTAGTCGTTTCAATGTATTGCTCTGAAAAATTAAATTTAGTCGCACTTGTACCTAATATCAAATGAATTCCTTTTTTTTCTAAGGCATCTTTCGATATAAATGTCGCTTCATCCAACCTTTTAATATGTTGATTTAACAATAATATTAAGCCACTTGGTATATATCCTAACGTTTCTTCTTTTTCTATTATTACAACTTCCTCATATGGTCGAAGCTGTTTTGCTCGTAAAGCACAATGGACTCCCGCAAAAGAAGCACCAATTATAACAGTTTTCATCTAATTCTCCTTTCAGTAAACTAAAAATGATTATTTTAAATCTAATTGACGATATCTATTTATAGTAATATTTTTCATGCTTAATTTTACCAATAGATGTCGCTCCTTTACAAGAGAGAGAGTTGTATCTGATTATAAAAAAAATTAGATCATATCTATGCACAAGTAATATTTCTACCAATATTTTTTTAGAATATCGACACAATTAATCATTATATTGATTAAATAATTAATTAATAAAAAACACCCCTAGCACAAGCTAGAGGGTGTTACGTCCGAACCGTTTTAATTCCTTTAATTCCTATTAGAATAATTTTTATTTAAACTAAAATTATTTGTCGTTTAAGTTGTAGATTGAAGCTAAACCTTTGTATTCAGCTATTTCACCTAATTAGTCTTCAATATATAATAATTGGTTGTATTTAGCAATACGGTCAGACGAACTTTTCTTTTATTTGAAGAAAATCATACCACATAAAGCTTTGTATATCAACATTCTTAAAAATAGATTGTTATGTACTACTAACTTGGATGCATTTTGTAGTTAGCAATATCTTACTTTAGATTACCAAAAATGAAAGTCAATTTAGTCTATTTCTGCATAATAATTTTCTTTTTCTAAACCAAACTCTACCATTGTTGGAAAAACATTTATCCCAGCTCCTGAAAGACTAATTAAGTCCAGTACCCATTCACTATACTCACTTGGTAATTTATAACAAAAAACTTCATTATGTTCTTTAATTGTGACAATAGGTGTTGACTTTTTCGTAACTCCAGCTGAGAGTACACAATATTTTCGAGGTTTTTTTGAAATATTTAATAACGGTTGTTTAGATTCATCATAGTAAATTTTTTGTCCATGTTTACCGACAATGTATTCTTTTCTTGAATCACTTTTTGACACTAAAGTTATTGGTAATTTAAAATGAGAACTTGATTGCATTGAATTAAAATATTCTTCCAACCGCTTGCATACTTTAGTATTAAAATATTCAGGTATCATTTCAATATCTTTTTGGATTTCTTCAATTGATTCATATTCTGACACAAATTCTAGAAAGCTAACAAATGTCAACAAATCATCCGCATATAATCCAGAAAACGATTTATACCAATTATTATTTAAGCAAGATATTATGTAATGAAATTTTTTATATAATAATAATTGTTGTTCAGTCATTTTAAACCAATTTATACTAAGTATTTTTTTATTTATTCCATCCGAAATTGAACTATATCTCAAGTCTTGATGGAATGATTTTAAAAACTTTGAAATTAAACCAGCAAGCATATCAGCCCATCTGACTCCTACTGATTCCTTAGAGTCTATCTCTAAAACATTAGTTAAACCTACTTGGTGAGCTGCAACAGATGTAGTTCCAACACCTTCCATATCCAATAATAGACTGTACTCTTCAATTTTTAATTCTTTTAAGTAATGAGAAAAGCCATCAAAAGCAATTCTGTACTCCCAATCAATTTTAAAATCCTCTGAAATACTTTCTAGAAGAAGAAGATATTCCTTAAAAGCTTGTGTCTCCATTTTTTTTAACTTATGATTCTGTTTATTCTCTTCAATTCTTTCTTCAAAGAAGATTTTTAAAAGTTCAACTAATTCAGATGTACTTTCGTACATACCATTAATTATCTCTTTAGGTCTATATAGTACTATTGCTTTAACAATAGAATATTTCATTGAATCAGTATTGATAAACATACTATTTTCGTAATTTCTAAACAACTGTAAAATTATGTATTCTATTTTACTAGTAACTGAAAAATAAACATAAACTTCTTCATTAAACAAATCAAAAAAATCATTAATAAATTCTACATTATCTTTACTTAAAGAAGAGAAACCATACTTTAGTTGTTTTGGTTTTATAGTTGTACTCTTTAACTCTCCTTTAGATTTTCTTTCATCATATTTATTTTCAAAATCAATATATTTTTCCTCAAGTTCTTTGTTCTTCTCATTTTTCCATCCCACTATTGAAGTAATAAAATTATCATAGTAATTCTCTTGTTGAATTGTTTGATTATTAATTTTACGACTGTGTTCAGATTCATCATAATAAAAATTAAATTTATTTGTCATTGGATACCTCTTCTTTATTAAAAATATACCTAGCAAAACTTACCATATCAATTGATAAAATCAGAATTTTATTGAGCTTTATTCTCTATTTTTATTATTGTTATATCTGATTTTTCATTCAGAAAATCATATCTTTTTGTTTGCTCAACTAGAGCTTTACCAGTTTGATTTGAAAGAGAATCAAATTCATTTTTTATGTATGTTATCTTTTCTTCAGATTTTTTATTTACATTATCAGAATACTCCTCTAATAATTTAGTATCATTTTTAATGTTTAAAATTTGCCAAAAAATAGTACATGCTCCTAAACCTAGGAAGAAAGTTAATGATAAAGGGCTATTCCTTGTTATTTCCTTAATATCAAAGAAATTAGGGTTTTCCAGAGTATACTTATCCTTATCGATAAAATCAGAACAAATTATATCAATTTCATTTTTATCATAATCTAAAACACCAATAATTGGCCTTTGTAATCTATTAAATAGCTCATTAAACCTTTTATAATAACTTCTTACAGAGTTAGAAATATCATTTTGTCTAAATATACTATTCTCCTTCATTAATTTAAGTACATTTTCAAAATTCGATTCATTTTTCTCAAAATTCTGATACTTTAATAATATAATACCTAAATTATTTTTTGTATTTGTGATAACTTTCTTTCTGGATTCAGAGTCTTTTTGCTTCATACTTGCATCAGCCTTATCAGATAGTTTACTTAATTTTAATGTTCTCGTTAACTCAGAATAAACTAACTCCGAAATATCATTATTGGTAACACCATCACTTAAACAGTTTGCAATTAATTTAGACAATTTATTTTTGTCCATTCGTTTAAAATTTTCTTTAACTAATATTTCATTAACTTTTAAAAACATTTCAAAAAGCATGTTAATTCTAAATGTACGAATGTTAGGTGTTAACGATGTAAATGCTCCTAAATGAAAAAATCTCTTAGCTCCTTCATATGAGTTGATATCTATTGTATTTAAATCAGTATATTTGTTTTTCAAACTAAACGAATCATCAAAAATAATAATGTCAAAATTCTTTGGAAAATCGTAAAGTTTTAATGTATTTATTAATTCATTTTTATAATAAGACTTAGTTAAAATATCCATGTAGTCTGTTACTTCCCATGAGGATAGTGCAATATTTCCTTCATCTTGCTTCATTTTAATTTCTAATTTATAATTTTCAAATATTTTAGGTATCATTTTCTTAACTCCTTTATTTGTTGTTCAAAACTTTCATTTATTTCTTGAAAAGTCATACTAATAATTGTTATACCAAAACTTAGAAACATTGCGTAACCACTATTTAAATAACTATATAATGGGTGAATAAAATCATTTATAAATTGTATATCAAACATAATCAAAGAACCTACTACAAGTGCAGTATAGAATAGTAATTTAGAAAACTTTTTCACTGCTCTTTTTCTCTTATCAGAAGCAAGACTTGACACTCTAAGAATCTTAGAAAAACTAAATAGTATTGAAAAAGCAGATGAGGCTACTTTTAATCTATCTGCAACAGGAGTTCCTTTAAAAAAATATCCAACAATAGAATAACAAATAAATATGCCACCAATGACCAACATTGTACTCTGGGTTCCATTATTATTTTTCATTTTTAGACTCTCCTTTTGAAAATAACTATTACATTGTAAAGAATTAATTATTATATTCTTCTATAATTAGTTACTTTTTCTTTTCTCTTTTAACAGCATGATAAACATCATTGAGCATCGTTACAACTAAATTAAACAGGCTAAATAATCCTAATATCAATAAATCTAAATATGCTTGACATAATATGTTTGTTAAAAACTTCGATATTTTAATATCTATGTAAGGAGCAATAAGAGCAATAACTCCACAGATTAAAAAGATTAAAGATGTAAAAACAAAAGGACCAAGTAATTCTAATAACGCTTTACCTTGATACTTGTCATTTTCCCCTTGATGCTCAGCTAAAATTTTTAATTCATCTATCTTAAATACATTTCTCTCAGCTGTAAAAATGGCTAACGTAAATGTCAAACCAGTTGTAGAAGCACTAAAATAGTTAGAAATATCAAACTTTTCAAAACTAACCACATCAAAGAATATATTTCCAGTTAAAAGTGAAATTACTATTAGAAACCATATAACAATTAAATATGGAGGTAGTAGATTAGAACGTGCCATCCAAATTAGTTTTATAGGATTAGAATAAAAATTTTTGTCCATTTCTTAACCTCCTATTTTTACTTAGACGAATCTAAATCTAAATATTTTATTTTTTTTAGAACAGAAAATATTTTACTTCCTTTTGTACTAAATGACTTTAAATAGCCTTTCTTAGCTTCTTTTTCTAGAATTTTCTTTATTGGTTCCTTTTTTAATGGTTGTCCATCAGTTCCAATCAGCACTACTTCTTGTTCTTTAGCTTGAGAATCACGTAATATATTATCTCTATCTTGTGGTGGATTTCCATTTGGATAAACAATAGTATAACTTATTTCTGTAAAATCTCCTTCAAATCGGATAGAATCATATACTGGATTTATATTTATTTTTCCCACTCTATCAGTAAATTCATTACTTTCATTTAGTACTCTATTTAGAGCAATTACATAATTACTAGCCAAGTCCTCTCTTTCTGTTTTTATAAGTAAGTGCTCAGTTTTAGGATTATAGTAAGACTCTAACCCTAGTGGCTCTAAAGCATTTGAAGCTTCTTCATACTCCATAAACATTTTTAGTTTATAAAATTTACGAATATGAGTAATACTTGTTCCTACTTGATTATTAGTAACTAACATGAATTTTTTCTCAACTTGCTCGTCATCTATCAACTCATATGCTTTTTTTATACCAGGAAATATAGTTTCTAAATATCGTCTTTTTGCTCCACATTTTTCATTTAAAGTTAAAAATTTTTTTGAATAAAATATTTCTTCTCTCTCTTCATAAATTTTTACGATTTCATTGTACATTTTGATTAATTTATCTGTGCTTTTTTCTAATTCATTAAACTCTTTATAAAAATCTACTTGCTTATTATTTTTTTCAAATATTAATTGATAAAATCCTTTGATGTTTGTTACTTGTAAAATAGCCTCAAACGAATTAGGTATTACTTCAAATTTTAAATAATCTAAACTTCCATCCTCTTTATAAAATTGAAGAACATCAGGTTGGACATTAATTTTATATACACAATACGTCAAGCTCTCCATCTCCTTTTTATTTAATCTTTATTTCTAATCCTATAAATAGTATTCCTAGCTACATCTAGCTCTTTTGAAATTTGAGTTATAGGAACATCTTTCTCCAACATCTCAACAATCTTTTCATACGTTACACGTTTCTGTTTATCCGTTGAATCAGCACTATAAGCCAAAGGACGGCCTTTCTTTTTCTTTTGCTAACTCAATCCCCTGTCTTCGCCTTTCACGTATATGTTTACGCTCATTTTCAGCCGTATACTTAAACAATTCAATAATTAGATTGTTTAATAACCTTCTCAAGTTATCGTCTTGTAAACCACTCTGGGATGGCAAATTAAAAATTTCAAGTGTAGCTCCTTTGTCTTGTATCTAATTCATGATACTAGTAATTTCTTTATTATTTCGTCCTATCTGTCTAATTCCGATACAACTATTATATCATCTTCTCTAATATAGTTAAGCATCTCTTTTAATTGTGGACGATTATTATCTTTACCACTTAATTTATCTGAAAAAATCTTTTTAACTTTTTCTCTCTCTAATAACTCAAATTGTCTTTCTAAATTTTGAACTTTAGATGAGACTCTCGCATAACCAATTCTTGTCATGGTAATCCTCCTATTGTAATTTATATATAACGAACACGTATATTGAACACCTTGAAATCATAATATATCAATAACCACTCATTCTATAGTTTAGGTGTACTCAAAAATAATAAAAAAAAAAAGACTTAGTATATCAGTCTTCAAAAATAGTAATTAATCATTCTAAAAACTTCTTGGTCATTAAATGTATTCAACAACGTTTTTTCTGTTTTCAGATATGAAATTCCTTCAACAATATTTTTATCAATATATTCTTCTACTACCATATACTTGTAAAATAGCTTCACTGTCTTAAGCAATTGATTAATGTAAGTCGACTTCTTTGTTTCTTGTAAGTCTAATGCATATGTCTTAATTTGAACCTTTTTTATTTTTGTAATATTAGTTTCATTAAATTCTAATTCCATATAGTTTATGAATATTGATATTTGATAATCATATGAGCTTATGGTTTTCTTCGACAAATTTTTTCAAGTAACACAAAAAACACCACCTTTCTATTAAAATTAATAAAAGAAATGTAGTGTCTAGTATTGCTAACTTCGTGCTGTTTCTACTAGTTATACGTAAAAAATCATAGTACTAAAAAATTGGTATAGCTACAACTCAAGCTCAAAAAAATAAAAAAGACCCTTCAAAAGAAGAGTCTTTACGTCCGAACAGTTTTAATTCCTATTAGAATAAGCTTTATTTAAACTTTAATTATTTGTTTTTTAAGTTGTAGAATGCTTGAACACCTTTGTATTCAGCAACTTCACCTAATTGGTCTTCAATACGTAATAATTGGTTGTATTTAGCAATACGGTCAGTACGGCTAGCAGAACCAGTTTTGATTTGACCAGCGTTAGTTGCAACAGCGATATCAGCGATTGTTGCATCTTCAGTTTCACCAGAACGGTGAGAAACAACTGCAGTGTAGCCAGCTTCTTTAGCCATTTCAATAGCTTCGAAAGTTTCAGTTAAAGTACCGATTTGGTTAACTTTGATTAAGATTGAGTTAGCGATACCTTCTTCGATACCACGAGCTAATTTTTCAGTGTTAGTTACGAATAAATCGTCACCAACTAATTGTACTTTTTTACCTAATTTTTCTGTTAAGTGTTTGAATCCTTCCCAGTCGTTTTCATCTAATCCATCTTCGATTGAGATGATTGGGTATTTAGCACATAATTCTTCGTATAAAGCAACCATTTCTTGAGAAGTTAAAGAACGTCCTTCTGAAGTTAAGTCGTACATACCAGTTTCTTTGTTGTAGAATTCTGATGAAGCAACGTCCATAGCTAAACGGATGTCTTTTCCTGGAACGTATCCAGCAGCTTCGATAGCTTCGATGATAACTTCTAAAGCTTCTTCGTTAGATCCTAAGTCAGGAGCGAATCCACCTTCGTCACCAACAGCAGTATTTAAGCCTTTAGCTTTTAATACTTTAGCTAAGTTATGGAATACTTCAGCACCCATACGGATAGCTTCTTTAAATGTAGGAGCTCCTACAGGCATAATCATAAATTCTTGGAAGTCAACGCTGTTATCAGCATGAGATCCACCATTGATGATGTTCATCATTGGAGTTGGTAATACTTTAGTGTTAAATCCACCTAAGTAATGGTATAAAGGAACTTCTAAATAATCAGCAGCAGCACGAGCAGCAGCGATAGAAACACCTAAAATAGCGTTAGCTCCTAATTTACCTTTGTTTGGAGTACCGTCTAATTCGATCATTTTTTTGTCGATTGCCATTTGATCACGAACATCAAATCCGATGATTTCTTCAGCAATAATGTTATTTACGTTATCAACAGCTGTTAAAACACCTTTACCTAAATAACGAGCTTTGTCGCCATCACGTAATTCAACTGCTTCGTATTCACCAGTTGAAGCTCCTGAAGGAACCATCCCGCGACCAAAAGCACCACTTTCAGTATAAACTTCTACCTCGATTGTTGGGTTTCCACGTGAGTCTAAGACTTCGCGAGCGTAAACATCAGTAATAATTGACATTGTTTTTTTCTCTCCTTTAGGATTATTGTTTATTAGCTAAGGGATATTTTATCCCATACTATCATTTTAACTATTTTTCCAATGACTTGCAATGGAAAAACGACTATTTAATTAAAGATTCACCAGTCATTTCAGCTGGTTTTTCTACATTTAATAAATCTAACATCGTTGGTGCAATATCTGCTAAACGTCCACCATCTCTTAACTCAGCTCCTGCTTTAGTTACAATAACTGGAACTGGAACAGTTGTATGAGCTGTATGTGGGTTACCTTCAGGTGTTGTCATTGTTTCAGAGTTACCGTGATCGGCAAAAATGATTGCATGTCCACCTTTAGCATGAATAGCATCTACTACTTTACCTAAACATTCATCTACGGCTTCAATTGCTTTAATTGCTGCTTCTAAAATACCAGAATGACCTACCATGTCTGGGTTAGCAAAGTTTAAAAGAATTGCATCGTGTTTGTCTGCTTCGATGTCTGCTACTAAAGCTTCAGTCACTTCGTAAGCACTCATCTCAGGTTGTAAATCATATGTTTCAACTTTTGGTGAGTTGATTAAGATTCTGCTTTCACCTTCAAATTCCTCATTACGTCCACCATTCATAAAGAAAGTAACGTGTGGGTATTTTTCAGTTTCAGCAATACGTAATTGTTTCAACCCTTTATTTGAAAGAACTTCACCAATTACATTTTTCATTTCAATTGGTGGGTAAGCAACTTCTGCTACAATACTTGGATTGTATAAAGTCATCGTTACAAACTTAACGTTTTCTGGATGAACTTTACGTTCAAAGTTTTCCCACTCAACATCAGTGAATGCATTTGATAATTGAATCGCACGGTCAGGACGGAAGTTAAAGAAGATAACAGCGTCATTATCTTTAACGGTTCCTACTGGTTTGCCATCTTTTTCAATTACAACAGGAACAACGAACTCATCGTTAACACCTTCTGCATAAGAAGCTTCAATGGCTTCTACTGGATTAGATGATGTATTTCCTTTGCCTTCTGTTAAAGCAGCGTAGGCTTTTTCAACACGTTCCCAACGTTTGTCACGGTCCATTGCATAAAAACGTCCTGAGACAGTTGCAACTTCTCCGTAACCTAATTTATCCATAAAAGCTACTAATTCTTCCATGTAACCTTTACCAGATGTTGGTGCTACGTCACGTCCGTCTAAAAAGGTATGAACGTAAGTATTTTTAACACCCTTAGCTTTTGCCATTTCTAACAAAGCATATAGATGGTTTTGATGACTATGCACGCCACCATCAGATAATAATCCAAATAAATGTAAATCTGAATCATTGTCTAATGCATGTTGAATCGCATTGTTTAATGGAGCATTTGTTTGAAATTCTCCATCTTGAATAGCTTTATCAATACGCGTTAAACTTTGATACACAATGCGTCCTGCACCAATGTTAGTGTGACCCACTTCAGAGTTACCCATTTGCCCTTCAGGAAGACCTACATCAAGACCTGAAGCTTTTAATTGGTTATGTGGAAATTCATTCCAATAACGGTCAAAATTTGGTGTGTTTGCTTGAAGAACAGCATTACCTGTTACTTCGTCACGTTTGCCATATCCATCAAGGATAATCATAGCGATTGGGGCTTTACTCATACTATTTTACAGCCTCCAATAGTGCTAGGAATGAATCAGCTTCAAGAGAAGCTCCACCTACTAACGCACCATCAACGTTTTCTTTAGCCATATATTCTTTGATGTTTTCAGGTTTTACTGAACCACCGTATTGAATACGAACTTTGCTTGCTACTGTATCGTTGTAAAGTTTTGCAACTGTACCACGAACCACACCACAGATTTCATCTGCAATGTTAGCGTCAGCAGATTTACCAGTACCGATTGCCCAGATTGGTTCATAAGCAATAACTAAGTTAGAAACTTGTTCTTCTGTTAAATCAGCTAATCCACCTTTAATTTGTGATTCAATCCATTCAGCAGTTTTACCTGCTTCATAAGTTTCTAATGTTTCACCACAACAAAGAATTGGAGTCATACCATTAGCAATAATTGCTTTTGCTTTTTTATTGATATCTTCATCTGTTTCGTGGAAATACTCACGACGTTCAGAGTGACCAATAATAACATAGTCAACACCTAAGTTAGCTAAAGCTGCTGGTGAAGTTTCACCAGTGAAAGCTCCACTGTTTTCAAAGTAACAGTTTTGAGCTGAAATTTTTAAATCTGTTCCTTTTGCGATATTCACTAAATCTGTTAAGAATAGTGCTGGAGATCCAATAACTGAATCTACTTTATCATTTGAAGGAATTTTTGTTTTAACTGCTTCTGCAAAAGCATTAGCTTCTGCTACAGTTTTATTCATTTTCCAGTTACCTGCAATAATTGGTTTACGCATATTTTCGTCTCCTTAAGAATTGAAATTATTTGTCAGAAATTGATTCTACACCTGGTAATTTTTTGCCTTCTAAATATTCTAGAGAAGCGCCACCACCAGTTGAAATGTGAGTGAATTTTTCAGCATAGCCTAATTGGATTGCTGCTGCTGCAGAATCTCCACCACCGATGATTGTTGTTGCATCTTCAAGGTTAGCGATTGCTTCACAAACACCGATTGTTCCTTTAGCGAATGTTGGTAATTCAAACACACCCATTGGTCCGTTCCATACAACTGTTTTAGCACCTTGTAATTCTTTAGTGAATAATTCAATTGTTTTAGGTCCAATATCTAATCCTTCTAGATTAGCAGGAATATTTTCTGTATGGATTTCAGTTGCTGCATCATTATCAAATTCAGCTGCACACACTGTATCTACTGGTAAAATAATTTTGTCACCAGCTTTTTCTAATAAACTTTTAGCTAAATCAACTTTATCTAATTCAACGATTGATTTACCAATTTCACGGCCTTGAGCAACGTTAAATGTATAAGTCATACCGCCACCGATTAAAATTTTATCAGCTTTTTCGATTAAGTTTTCAATAACACCAATTTTATCTGATACTTTCGCGCCACCTAAAATAGCTACGAATGGACGTTTTGGCTCATCCACTGCACCACCGATAAATTTGATTTCTTTTTCCATTAAGTAACCAGCTGCTGAAGGTAAGTTTGAAGCAATACCTACGTTAGAAGCATGAGCACGGTGAGCTGTACCAAATGCATCATTGATAAATACGTCACCTAAAGATGCCCAATATTTTCCTAATTCAGGATCATTTTTGCTTTCTTTTTTACCATCAATATCTTCAAAACGAGTATTTTCAACTACTAAGATATCACCAGCAGACATATTAGAAATAGCTTTTTCTAATGCTTCTCCTCTAGTTTCAGGAATGAAAGTCACAGGTGTATCTAATAATTCAGATAAACGTTTTGCAACAGGTTTTAATGATTTGCCTTCTTTATCTTCTTCAGTTTTCACACGACCTAAATGAGAGAAAAGAATTGCTTTTCCGCCTTTTTCAGTAATGTATTTAATAGTAGGTAATGCCGCAACAATACGGTTATCATTTGTAATTTCGCCGTCTTTTAAAGGCACATTAAAGTCCACACGAACTAATACTTTTTTATCTTTTAATTCTAAATCTTCGACTGTTTTTTTCGCCATAATGAGTGAGTCCTCCTAATAAATGGTAATTAAAAAAGCGAGGAAGCGTGTCGGCTTCCCCGCTTCGAATGTAACACCTGAAACTTAAAATTAAGCTAAGTTTGCGAAGTATTCTAAAGTACGAACTAATTGAGCTGTGTATGACATTTCGTTATCATACCAAGATACAGTTTTAACTAATTGTTGATCTCCAACTGTCATAACTTTAGTTTGAGTTGCATCAAATAATGAACCGTAAGTCATACCTACGATATCTGATGATACTAATGGATCAGTAGTGTATCCGTAAGATTCGTTAGCTACTTTTTCCATTGCAGCGTTAACTTCTTCAACAGTAACTTTTTTGTCTAAAACAGTTACTAATTCTGTTAATGAACCAGTTGCAACAGGAACACGTTGAGCAGCTCCATCTAATTTACCGTTTAATTCTGGAATTACTAAACCAATAGCTTTAGCAGCACCAGTAGTGTTAGGTACAATGTTTTCTGCAGCAGCACGTGCACGACGGAAGTCTCCACCAGGGTGAGGACCGTCTAATGTCATTTGGTCTCCTGTGTATGCATGGATTGTTGTCATTAATCCTTCAACAATACCAAAGTTTTTGTGTAAAGCGTCAGCCATAGGAGCTAAACAGTTAGTTGTACATGAAGCACCTGAAATAACTGTTTCTTTACCAGTTAAGATGTCATGGTTAGTGTTGTAAACGATTGTTGGTACGTCATTTCCACCAGGAGCAGAAATAACAACACGTTTAGCACCACCTTTTAAGTGTAATTCAGCTTTTTCTTTAGAAGTAAAGAAGCCAGTACATTCTAAAACGATGTCTACTCCTAATTCTCCCCATGGTAATTCTTCAGGATTACGGTTAGCTAAAACTTTAACTTCTTTTCCGTTAACTTTGAAGAAGCCATCATGAACTTCAACATCACCATTGAAACGTCCTTGTGTAGTATCATATTTTAATAAATGAGCTAACATTTTTGAATCTGTTAAGTCATTGATTGCTACTACTTCTAATCCTGCAACTTCTTGGATACGACGGAATGCCAAACGTCCGATACGTCCAAAACCATTAATACCTACTTTTACTGTCATGCGAGATTTCCTCCTTTAGAAAATCGAAAAAAATTTTTTTATTTTAAAGAGTCGCCTCTTTTAAAATCTGATTAGCTGCACCTTCATCGGTTATTAACCATGTCTGTTTAGGTGCATTTTTGATGTATGCTTCAATTGCTTTTGCTTTGCTTTTTCCACCAGCTACAGCAATCACATACGGAATTCCTTTAAGGTCTTTTAATTGAAGACCGATGCGAGGTATCTTATAAATGACTTCCCCGTCTTCATCGAAAAAGTAACCAAATGATTCAGCCACTGCTCGATTATTAGTTAACATATCTAGCTCACTTAAACTCATGCCTCTTCTTCTTGCCATGTGTAAGGCACTACCAATACTATGAATCACACAATTAGCTTCAGAAATCAGCTCAAGGACTCTTTGAACGGTTGGTTCATGAAGTAAGTTTTCATAAGTTTCAGGGCTCACTTGCTCTGGCACATATAATACTTTAAAATCTCCACCTGACTTTTCAGCCATCATACCGCTTATCGAGTTAGCTTGGATGTTAATTGTTTCCCCTACACCACCTCTTGCCGGAACAAACAGGTTATGTCGGTTAGGTGTTTCTAAGTGTTCCATATTTTGAGCAACTGTCTTCATGGTAGTTCCACCCATTACAGCAATGGTATTATCTCCATCAGGCAATTCATTGTCCAAAACATCAGAAACGATGGCACCAAAACTTTCTAAAACTTTTTCTTCTTCATCACTATCTCCTGCAACTATGATACAACGAGCGATACCTAACTTTTGAGATAACTCTCTTTCTCTAACACGTGTACCCGAATACTCAGCCATGAAAACTTCTAGACCTTTGTAAACTTGTAATCCTTCTTCTGTTAAAGTCATACCACTCTTAGAAGCGTTGATAAAGTTTAATTGTTTCAAAAAATCAGTCTCAGTTCGTAAACTACGCTCTGTTTCATTTACCTTTTGCGCTAGGATTCTTCGTCCTACAGGCTGCATCCAGTAAATATTACGCAAGATACGAAATCTTCTTTCAACAGTTTGCATCATATCAGGAGCAATTCTCTCAATCATCTCTAAATCGCGAATCATTGAGCATACTCCTTTCGTTGGTCAGCAAACGTCCAATGTAGACTTACTGCGACCCATCATGTTTAAAAAAATGGGTTGAATCAAAATCAAAAGACATTTTGTTTTGCTTCAACCTTACAAAAACATTCTAACAGTTATCTAATGATAATACAAGTCAGATAGCTCAATATTTGTCATTAATTTGTTATTTCTGTTTTTCGTACCGTTTTCTTTTAGAAGATGACTGAATATTTAACTCGTCTCTATACTTAGCCACTGTCCTTCTTGATATCTTTATATCCTCTTTTAAAAGTAAATCAACTAGTTTTTGATCTGATAAAGGCTTTGCTTTATCTTCTTGATTCACAAGTTCTTGAATTCTTTTTTTGATTGAACTCGTTGATAGTTCCTCATCTGATTCACCTTGTTGCAACCCAACTGTAAAAAATGAGCGCAATTCAAAAATACCAAAGTCAGTCTCTAGATACTTACCATTTACACTTCGACTAATAGTAGATTCATGAACGTCAATTGCTTTAGCTATCTCTTTTAACTGCATGGGAACTAATGGGTGGTCTTTTTCTAAAAAGAAGGCAGATTGTCTTTTTACAATTTCTTCTGCTACTTTTAAAATCGTATTCCCTCTTTGTAGTAAACCTTTTTTAATCCATTCAAATTCGCTTTTTCGATTCTTCAAATACTCTTCTACTTCTTTATCTTTGGCTTGAGTCATCTTATCAAAGTAAGCTTGTTGGAAAATTAATTTCGGTGTACTACTTTTAGTACTTAAAACTTCTATATTATTATCTCTAACATGAACTAAGATATCAGGTATAATATAGCTTTCTTTTTCCTGACTAAATCTCGCTCCTGGATTTGGGCTTAATTTTTGGATATAATCAAAAATCGTTTGCACTTCATATAGTTCAACTTGATAGGCTTTTTCAATGACTTGCCACTTTCTACTAGCAAGCTCTTCAAAATACTCTTCTACTATTATATAAGCAAGTTCTGGTGCTTCTTCATCTTTTTCAATTTGAAGCATTAAACACTCTCTTAAATCTCTTGCTCCAACACCAGTTGGCTCTAACATTTGAAGAAGAGTTAACGCATCAAGCATCTCAATAGACGTTGCCCCTGTTTTCTGACAAGCCTCCTCTAATGTAATTGATAAATAACCGTTCACATCAATGTATTCTACTAAAAATAAAACTAGTTTACGCAAATAAGTATCCCGGTAATTTAAATGGATTTGTTGAATCAAGTAATCAAAAAGAGAAATTGATTCGTCTGGTAATTCATTTATCCACTCTCTATCATTGTCACTTTGTTGGTAATTTTTAGTGTTCTTTATGGGTGAATCATAATCATCTGTTTCTATCTTCACTTCCATTAATGGATTTTCAAGAGTTTTGGCTTCTAAAAAAGAGAGTAAATCCTCTGTATTATACTGAAGCATTTGAATAGATTGTTGCAATTCTTGAGTCATGGCTAATTTTTGGGTTTGGCTTTGCTTTTGATTTAAATGCTGTTCAAATCTCATTTCAACTCATCTCTTCCTCTTTAATTAGTCTTGCTATTTATTTAATTTTTGATAAAATGATAGGAGTAATTGCGTCCTTAGTGTAGTGGATATCACGTAAGATTCCGGTTCTTGAGACAGGGGTTCGATTCCCTTAGGACGCGTTTTCATTACTGATTGTATCACATTTTAAGAGTCAAAAAAAGACACGCTAAACTTGAATTTAGTTCCTCTTTTTGATAGTAAAGGAAATATAGAATGAATAATAAACAAAAAAAAATAATGATATTTATTTTAAAAACAGTGCTTTACGTCTTAATTCTTTTAGGATTAATCTATTTTTATGGTTATCTAAAATCAGATGGTGGCGGCTTTATTTACAACGAATTTTAAAATTAAAACAAGTATTAGGGTTGATCTTTTAGTGATCAACCTTTTTTACTTTAAATATACGGAGGAAATTAGTATGCACCGCAGAAAAAGAAATTACTACAAACTATTTACTATTATTTTGTTTTTATCTTTTTTAATAATGAACTGTTACCTTTTAATAAACAAAGAAATGAGTCAACAACAAAAGCAACATGTCTTTTCTCACCGAGGCGCTTCTGGTGAAGAAGTCGAACATAGCTTTAAAGCATACGATTTAGCTCTTCTTTATGGTTCTAAGTTTATTGAACAAGATTTAGTTACATCAGAAGAAGACACACTTTTTGTTTCTCATGATTTATCAGCTAAAAGAATAACCGGAATCAATAAACTTTTTTCTAAAATGACAGATCACGAAATCGAACAACTAAAAACTAAAGACAATCAAAAAATTTTAAAATTACAAGATGTTTTTGATAAATACAAAAACACTACAACCTACGTAATAGAACTAAAAGAAAACACAAAACAAATTCAGCTATTCGAAAATATTATCAAAAAGAATAAACTTGAAGATTATGTCATTGTCCAGGCCTCTGACCCAAAAGTATTAGTAGCATTAGAAAATAGTTTCCCTTCGATGGAAAAACTACTTCTTGTCAAGAATCAAAAACAACTTGAATCTGGTCTAAATTATAATGAAGTAGACATTATTTCAGTAGACAAAAAATTACTAAATCAAAAAAATGTTAATTTAGTTCATCAGAAAAAGAAAAACTTCAACACTTGGACTTTGAACACAACGGATGAAATTAAGTATGCTATTTCTTTAGATGTTGATACTTATTTTACTAACTATACAGCCAAAGCATTATCCTTAGAAAAAGAAAATAGAGAAGAGGATTTCTTAGATTTATTCTAGTTTTTAAATTAAGCTTATCTTTTGACCTTTATTGACCAATTCGTTACACTTTATTCTAGGTAGATGATTTAAATTATGTTAAAATGTAGCTACTGATTGTTTTAGTTTAGGAGGAAATTTTTATGAATTTAATACCAACAGTTATCGAGCAATCTTCTCGCGGAGAGAGAGCTTATGATATTTATTCAAGACTTTTAAAAGACCGCATTATTATGTTAAGTGGGCCTATTGATGATAATGTTGCTAACTCTGTTATTGCACAATTATTATTTTTAGATGCTCAAGACCCTGAAAAAGATATTTATATCTATATCAACTCACCAGGTGGTAGTGTTTCAGCTGGGTTAGCTATTTATGACACAATGAACTTCATTAAAGCAGATGTTCAAACAATCGTGTTAGGTATGGCTGCTTCAATGGGAAGTTTCTTATTATCAGCAGGAACTAAAGGTAAACGTTTTGCTTTACCAAATGCTGAAATCATGATTCATCAACCTTTAGGTGGTGCCCAAGGACAAGCAACTGAAATTGAAATTGCGGCTCGCCATATCTTAAATACAAGAGATCGCTTGAATCAAATTTTAGCTGACAACACAGGCCAAGATATTAAAATTATCGAAAAAGATACAGATCGTGATAACTTTATGTCTGCTGAGGAAGCTAAAGAATATGGTTTAATTGATGAAGTAATGGTTAATAGCTCTAAATTAAAATAAGGAAGTGTAAAAATGGGAATGACAGACGTTGAAACATCAAAAATTAATTATGATACTGGAATAAAAATTGGTTCTGACGAAGCTCCAGTTAAAGTCGTTGAATATATTAATGTCAGATGCCCATTTTGTAGACAATGGTCTGATGAAAAAAATGATTTATTGCAACAATTAGTAGCGGAAGGAAAAATTCAACGAATTATTAAATTATTCGATAAGGAAAAACCTTCTCTAGCTCTTGGCAATATTATGCATCACCATATTCCAACTGATGAAAATGCGATTGTAGCTATTCAAGCTATCTATGAAACGCAAGATGACTGGGGTAATTTAGATAGTCATGAAGAGGTAGCTCTTTATGCTACTGAAAAATTACAATTAACTCTTCAAGACTACAAAGAGACTGCTAAAAGCATTGTACAAGAAACAATTGATGCTAATGTCTTCTTTGTACCAACTGTTATCATCGGAGAACATGTAGTTGACCAAAAAATAAGTAGTGATGAATTACTTGCTTTAATTAATGAATAATTCAAAAAGTAGCACACCTTTTATATAAGGTATGCTACTTTTTTTGTGAGTAAATGTATTGTTATTAATTTTTATTTTTTGGTACTAAACTACTAATAAATAAGGATTTTCTAAATAGTAAACAATTCGTCCTAAGAAGTCTGCTGCAGGTGAGCCATCTACTATTTGATGATCAAATGTTAAACTTAATGGTAATTCTTGAATCTCTTCAATTACTTTCAAGTCATTAAAAATAAGTTTAGAAGAGGTACTTCCAACACCTAGAATACCAATTTCTGGCGTATTCAAAATAGGAGTGAAGTACTCAATTCCAGCACTGCCTAAGTTAGTAATAGTAAATGTTGAGCCGCTGTATAGGTTGCTTGGTAATGTGCCATCAAGAGCTTGAGATGTCACACTAACAAAGTCCGCTCCAATTTGTGATAGTGGTTTGCTATCAACATCATTTATAACTGGGACAACTAAACCATCATCAACAGCTACAGCAATTCCCATATGAACTGACTCATGTAAAATATGTTCTTCTCCATTATACGACGCATTCATTTCTGGACAATCTTTTAGCGCTCGACTAACTGCTTTTATAAGTAAAGTATTGATACTTAATGTACTGCGACTCATATTATCTCCTGCTTTTTGTTTCATCTCTTTTCTAAAAGCAAGTAAATTTGTAATATCAGCTTTGCGATGAAGCGTTAATTGGGCTGTTTGAGCTAAACTATTATGCATTCTTTGCGCAATAACTTTTCTCATTCCTTCTAAGCCTTCACCAACAGTTTGTGGTGCTGCACTGGTAGTTGTTAATGGGACAAAACGTTCCACATCGCGGCGTGTAATTCGACCATTACCACCTGAACCAATAATATCAGCTAATGCATAGCCTTGTTCATCTGCCATTTTTCTTGCTAATGGTGTTGCAAATATACGACCATCTGTAATACGTTTTACAGGTTGTTTGTTTTCTTTTTTAATCTTTTCTTCCTCAAGAGGTGTGTCTTCCTTAACCTCTTCTTTTACTTCTATCGTTTCAGTCGGAACACTTTCTCCTTCTTGTCCAATATAACCAATAACACCTTGACAAGCCTTTTCTCCACCTTCATCAACGATAATAGCAAGTAAAATACCATCTGCAGGTGCTTCTACGTCATGAGTTAATTTTTCTGAACTAATTGAGACAACTGCTTCTCCTTTAGCAATCGGATCTCCAACTGCTTTATACCACTTGTCTACTGTACCTTCTGTCATTGTTAAGCCTAATGTTGGCATAAGTAATGCTTCAGCCATTTTTTTCACCTACCCTTTATTTTAAGTCTTCGATTAATTCTTTAGCTTCTTCTAAAACTTTGTCTTTATTTGGTAAATAAAGAGCTTCTAAATTACTTGCAAATGGAACAGGTGTATTTGGTGCACAAATACATTTAATTGGACCATCTAAATAATCGAAGGCTTTATCTCCAACTACTGAAGCGATGTCTGTTGCTGTATTATTATGTGGATTAGCTTCATCAATTACTATCAAACGACCTGTTTTCTTAACTGAGTTGATAACTGTTTCTTGATCCCAAGGTGCTACTGTAATTAAATCGATAACTTCAACAGAAACACCTGATTTTTCTAATTCTTCTGCTACGTCTAATGCAACATATAGCATTTTTCCAATTGTTACAATAGTTAAATCTGAACCTTCTCGTTTAACTTTTGCTTTTCCAATTTCTACTTTGTAGTACTCTTCTGGCACCTCATCTTTTAAGCCATACAACGTTTTATCTTCAGAATAAATAACAATATTATCATCTTCAATTGCTGAAAGTAGTAGGCCTTTAGCATCATATGGGTTAGATGGAACAACAACCTTCAACCCAGGAATTGAACCAAACATGCCGTAATATGAACCTGAATGTTGCGCAGCTGCTGAAGCGCCTGCACCGTGACAAGTTCTTACTGTCATTGGAATAGTTGCTTTTCCTCCAAACATATAACGCATTTTTGAACCTTGTGCTAGTAACGTATCAAAACAAAAGCCTAAAAAATCATTAAACATTAACTCTGGAACTGGTCTCAATCCTGTTGCAGCAGCACCTACTGCAGCTCCCATGTAACCCATTTCTGAAATAGGTGTATCAATAACACGTTCGTAACCATGTTTTTCAACTAAACCTTTAGTAACACCAAACACACCACCAAAAGCACCTTCTCCATTTAGATGTTCAATGCCTGTTCCCCCTGCAAGGTCTTCTCCTAATAAGATGACACGATCATCCTTATCCATAGCCATATCTAAACCTTCATTAACTGCTTGCATAAATGTTATTCTTCTACTCATTTTCGTCACTCCTCATCTTGTTTTTACTTAAATAGATACATCTTCGTATAAGCATTCTGGTTTTGGTACATCACTTTCTTGTGCAAATAAAACGGCAGCCTCAACATCTTTTACAGATTGACTTTCAATTTCATCTGCTATCTTAGCTGATAACCATTTATTTTTAAGAGCAACTTCTCTAAAAACAGGAATATTATCAATATCAGCAAACTCTTTTTCTTTACCTTCTTTTGATTTATATTTTTGTTCGTCCCCTTCAAAGTGGCCGTAATTACGGTAAGTAACACACTCTAAAATAGTAGGACCTTCTCCGTTACGAGCTCTATCGATTGCTTCTCCAGCAGCTTCATAAACAGCTACTAAATCTTTCCCGTCCACACGAACTCCAGGAATACCATATGCAACGCTTCTTTCAGCAATTGTTTTTGACCCTGATGCATATTCAACAGCTGATGCTTCACCAAAAGAGTTATTCTCACAAACAAAGACAACTGGTAAATCCCAAATAGCCGCCATATTAATACTTTCATGGAATGTTCCTTCATTAGAAGCTCCATCTCCAAAGAAACAAATCGCTACATCATCAGTTTTCAAATATTTATTTCTAAGCCCTGCACCAACAGCGATTGGAAAACCACCACCAACCATTCCGTTAGCACCTAGCATCCCTCTATCAATATCGGCAATGTGCATTGAGCCGCCTTTCCCTTTACAAAGGCCTGTTTCTTTACCAAAGATTTCTGCCATCATTCCATTTAAATCACAGCCTTTAGCAATACAATGTCCATGTCCACGGTGAGTACTTGTGATATAATCTTTGTCAGTTAAATGAGCACAAACACCTGTTGCAACAGCTTCTTCACCAGCATATAAATGGACAAATCCAGGAATTTCTCCTGTGGTAAAAATACGATGAACCTCATCTTCAAAATTTCTGATATCATTCATTGTTTTATAGATCCACTCTGCTTGTTGTTTTGTCATTTTTTCCATTAGTAAATCCTCCTTAGTTAATCATTTGGCTACCCAATTCACCAATCATTTCTGATAATGTCGGGTGAGCAAATGTCATTTTTTCAATTTCTTCTAAACGACCTTCTGATTCTTTTACCGCTAAAATGGTATGAATCATTTCAGTCGCATTCGTGCCAACGATAACACCACCTAAAATCTCATGGTATTTTTTATCAGCAATTATTTTAATAAATCCTGTTGTTTCATTCCCTGCAATAGCTCTTCCATTAGCAGAATAGGCTGTTTTAGAAACAAGAACATCCAACCCTTTTTCTTTAGCTTCTTCTTCACTCAAACCAAAACTGGCAATTTCAGGATGCGTGTAAACACAACGAGGAACTTGATCATTTTTTAAAGGAGCTTCTTTTTGAGCAAACATATGTCTCACAGCTTTGATACCTTCTTTACTAGCTGCATGAGCCAACATATAGCCTTCAACAATATCTCCCACGGCATATACCGAATCTATTGATGTTTGATAAAAGCGATTCACTTCTAAAAATTTATTATTTGGTGTTTTCTTTAAATTTAACGACTCTGAAATTTCTAAATTTCCTTTTCTACCTGTTACGACAAGTAATTGATCAAACGAGATTGACTCGTTAGTTAATTTAACTTTTTGAGATTGCACTTCTTCAATTGTGACTCCTTCAAATAAAGTGACACCCATTTTCTTCAATTGATTTCTGATAATAGCAGTAGCTTCTTTATCTTCAGTCATTAAAATACTTGGGGCAACTTCAATTACAGTCACTTTGGTTCCTAAAGGCGCCATAGCAAAAGCAAGCTCAATTCCAATGACACCACCACCAATAATAACTAATTCTTTTGGTTGTTCTTTCAACTCGAAAAAAGTGTCTGTTGTTAAATAATTAACATTTTCAATACCATTAATTGGTGGAACAAATGGATGACTGCCTGTAGCAAGTAAGACATAATCTGTTTCTAGTAAATCTTCATTAACCATGACTTCTTTTTTATTAATAAGAGAAGCTTCTCCTTCAAAATAGTCAATTGATTGTTGTTTAAATAAATAATGAATTCCTTGTTGCAATTGATTAACAACACCATTTTTTCTCTCGACTAATTTTGGAAAATCAATTTCCTTTAACTCATTCACTACTCCAAAACGGTTAGCTTCTTCCATCTCTTCTACCCAAGCTGCATGTTTCAAATAAGCTTTTGATGGAATACACCCAACGTTTAGACAAGTACCTCCGATTTTTTCTTTTTCAATGACTGCGACCTTTTGACCAAGTTTAGCTGCTTCGACTGCTGCTACATAGCCACCAGGACCCGCACCAATTACAATCAGATTGTACTTTTTCATGACATCACCTTCCTTATGATTTGGTTCATTTCTTTATAAGCAACTATCATGCCAACTTAGAAAACGCTTTATTTAAAACTTTATTGTTCTTCTTTTTATAAAATGAGACATTTTTGTCCCATAACTGTTGCAACAAAAAAAGAAGAGTACAACCCTATTAAGTGGTCATACTCTTCATCCATTATTAAATTTAATTATTCTACTAACGCCTTATAATCTCAATTTGATACTTATCAATTTTTCGGTACAAAGTACTTCGTGCCATATTAAGTTTTTCTGCTGTTTGAGACAAATGATAATTAGTAGATTCTAACGCATTAATAATCTCAACACGTTCATCTAAATAAGTTTCTTCCATTCGATTAATCTTGATCGAGCCGATTGCAATCAATTCAATTAACTCATCTCTTGTAGGCTCTTTTGTTGGAAAATATAAATAGAGTCTCTCTAAAAAATTATGAAATTCTCTAATATTGCCTTCCCATTCGAACTCTTTAGACAAATCGCTAATTTTATTTTTCCAAATAGGATGCCAATTTTTCTTATCACAAAATGTTTCAACTAATACTTCAAAATCCTCTTGTCTTTTTCTAAGAGGTGGCAATTTTAACGGAACAACGTATAATCGGTAAAATAAATCTTCTCTGAATTTTCCCTGATTAACGAGTTCTTTTAAATTTTTATTACTTGCTGTTACAAGCCTAAAATTTACACTAATTTCTTGGTCGCTTCCAATTGGCGTAATTTTTTTATCTTCCAATGTTCTTAAAAGTGCGACTTGCATTCGTTTTGACATACTATCAATTTCATCTAAGAATAAAGTTCCGTTATCAGCTTGCTCAATTTTCCCTTTGTAACCACTTAACTTAGCTCCTGTAAATGCCCCTGGAGCATAGCCGAATAACTCACTCTCTAATAAGTTCTCACTAAGTGCACCACAGTTAACAGCTACTAACTTACCTGATTGGCGACAACTATTAAAGTGAATCGTCTTAGCAGAGACCTCTTTCCCACTTCCAGTTTCACCATAAATATGAATCGGTAAATCTGATTTAGCTGCTTGAGATAGTTGATTTAAAAAGACTTGATACCTTTCATTTTGAGAGGTTATTCCAAAACTAATAAAAGAAGGTTCTAATTTTTTAGTTTCTAATTGATAACAAAACCCTATTAATTCTTCCTGTTGGTATAAGTTATGTTTTGTATAACGATTTTTATTGAATGTCGCTAATTCAGTTATTGTTTTTCCTTCGCTACCTACTAGTAGTTCTTTCACATCATCAGATACACTAAGAACTTTTCCATCTAATCCAACAAGAATGGATTGCTCAAAAGGTAAATTTAGAGCTTCTAAAAAAGCTTCTTTTTGCTCAGCTAGCTGTACTTCTGCCATCCTTTGTTGAACATTTTTAGCAATCATTTTTAACGCAAATAAGGTATAACCTGATTCTACTAATTCTTCCATTGTAGAAACATTTAAACAAGCAACCACTTGATTGTTACCATCTAAAATAGGCGTTGAACTACAGGTAAAAGGGTGAGAAGCTTCTGCAAAATGCTCAAATCTTTCCACCGTTACACTTTGAAGTGTTCTTAAAGAAATCCCAATTGCGTTAGTTCCTACCGCTTTTTCAGTCCAAATACTACCTTCTGAAAAGCGGATTTCATTTGCCAAATGGCGTGTTTCCTCATGGCCATCTCGCCACAAAACAACCCCATTTTTATCCGTCAAAATAAAAAGTGGTTTCTTAATATAGAAAAACTCATTTAATCGGCGAATTTCATCTTTAACAATATTAATTAAATAAGCCCACGTTTTCTTTTGCGTTCGTAAAGCACTTCCTGAAACCTTTTCAACACCTTGTCTTGAGAAAGGATTAACATCATGATTCATGCAATACTCCCAAGACTCAACAATATGATTTGGTAATAATTCTTGATTAATTTGACTTGATTGAACATATGTGTGCCATAATTCTTTTGTACTCAATAGCTTCACACGCCCTTTTTCAATTTTCTAGCTACAGTATAGCACTTTTTCACATTCTTTTATAGAAAAAACAAAATAGTATCTAGAATAAAAAAAAGAGTCTGTGACAAAAGTCTAAAAACTGATATCACAGATTCATTCATTGTTAAGTACTATTATTTTTTTAAGCTTCTAGTTTTTCAGCAAACTCATTGATCTTTCGAATTCGATGATTAATACCTGATTTTGTAATCGGCCCAGAAGGCAAAATCTCTCCTAATTCCTTCAAACTGATTTCTGGATTTTCCAATCTGATTTCAGCAACTTCTTTTAATCTTTCAGGTAAACTATCAAGACCAACTCGTTCTTCGATTAGTCTAATATTTTCAATTTGACGTTTAGCAGCGTCAGCTGTTTTATTCATATTCGCATTCTCACAGTTCATTAAACGATTCACTGAGTTTCTAAGGTCGCGAACAATTCTCACATCTTCAAATTTTAACATGGCATTAGTTGCACCTACTAAAACTAGAAAATCCGCAATTTCCTCAGCACCTTTTAAATACGTGATAAACCCATTACGTCTTTCTAAAACACGTCCATTTAAACCATAAAACTTCAACATAGTACATAAATCATTACATTGTTCTTCATACATTGAATAAATTTCTAAATGATATCGACTCGTTTCAGGATTATTAACAGATCCTCCCGCTAAAAAAGCGCCTCTTAAATAAGAGCGCATTTTTTGTTCATTGCCCATAATTGAAGGAGAAACTTGAATATTGAACATATTACCATCCATAATCTCTAAATCATTTAATATCGTTTGCGTCCCTTGTTTCAACCGAACAATATAGACATTATTTTTCTTTAATTTCATTTTTCTTCTTACTAATAGCTCACTATTTACTTGATAATGATCTTTTAATAAGGTGTAAATCCGCCTAGCAATGGCTGCATTTTCTGTTTGCACATTCAAGACGAATTGTCTGTTAACTAAAGTAACTGCCCCATTCATTCGAATGAGAGCAGCTAACTCAGCTTTAGCGTGTTCCTTATGAACTTCCAATGTGGTCAGTTCTTTTTTTACATCTGCTGCAAAAGACATCCTGACTCACTCCCTTACATTTAATATTTCGTACCAAAGACTAGCCTAAATAATTCTTCCACAACTTTATTTCCATCATGAAAGACACCGCCATCCTTCAATTCTAAGAAGTCAGCAGAAATCACTCGACAATTTTCATCTCGTAATCCTTGGAAATTATGTCTTACTTGGACTAAATATTCATCATAAATATCAAAATCCATGTAACCTTCTGGTATCGGCTCTGTATTTACTAATACAGTATCGACAAATTTAGTGCCTAAATGTTTATGTAAAACTCTAATATGATCTGCATCTGAGAAATGTTCTGTTTCACCTTTTTGAGTCATAATATTACAAATATAAACAACTTCACCCTCAGCTTCTGCAATAGCTTTTCCTAAATCATCAATCATCAGATTCGGTAAAATGCTTGTATAAAGACTTCCCGGTCCTAAAACAATCATGTCAGCTTCTTTAATGGCTGTTACAACTTTTCTTGATGCTTTTGGTTTTTCATCATCCATTGTATTAGTCACATAAACGTAATCAATTGCCTTTCTGTCTTCAGCAATTTTAGATTCTCCAGTCGCTTCTGTTCCATCTTCGAATTTAGCATGTAATGTTAATGATTTTTCTGATGCTGGATAGATATGACCATCCACATGCATAAATTTAGTTAGAAGCTGGATAGCATCATATGTACTTTCTTTCATCTCTGAAAGAGCGGCAATAATTAAATTACCAATTGTATGATTAGCTAGAAAGTCATCTTCTTGCTTAAAGCGGTATTGAAAGATTTTTTCGTACATTTGCGGCATATCTGATAAAGCTACTAAAACATTTCGCAAATCCCCTGGAGGACTCATATTCACACTTTGGCGTAACATACCGCTACTACCACCATCATCAGCCACAGTTACCACTGCAGTTATTTCTGCACTTTGATAACGTAAGCCTTTTAATATGACCGGCAACCCAGTACCGCCGCCAATGACGACGATTTTAGGTCTTCTTATTCGATACGTTTTCATGAGCGGTTTACCGTTTCTTTCCGTTTGCCAATGTCACGATGCGTAATGTTTGTTTTGTAATCTTTTTCAATTCGGTGTCCTAAGCGTTCTGTTAAAGCAACAGAACGGTGTTGTCCACCTGTACAGCCAATCGCAATAGTTAAACTCATTTTCCCTTCTTTTTTGTAACCAGGTAAAATACTTAAAATTAACTCTTCATATTTTTGATAGAAATCCTCTGTCATTTCTGATGCCATCACATAATCATAGACTGGTTGATCTTTTCCTGTCATTGGTCGAAGTTCAGATACATAATGAGGATTTGGTAAAAATCGAACATCCATCACAATATCAGCATCAATTGGTAAACCATATTTAAAACCAAAAGAAACCATCTCAACTCTAAAAGTTGAAGTGTCGTGAGATTTGAAATTAGACATAATTTTTTCTCGTAATTCTCTTGGAGCTAATTTAGTTGTATCAATAACTAATTGCGCTTCTGCTTTTAATTCACTTAATAACCCGCGCTCTTTCATGATTCCTTCAGTCACTAAACCATCCATTGCAAGTGGATGAGTTCTTCTTGTTTCTTTATAACGAGACACTAACTCTTTATCTGATGCATCTAAAAACATAATAGTTGTATCTACTAATTTTGTATTTTCAATTTCGATTAACATACTTTGAATTTCTTCAAAGAAAGCACGAGATCTTAAATCAATCACTAATGCTATTTTTGTAATTTTCCCAGATTCTTTAATTAATTCCCAAAATTTTGGGATTAAACTTGGAGGTAAATTATCGATACAGAAAAATCCCATGTCTTCAAAGCTTTGAATAGCAACTGTTTTTCCAGCTCCACTCATCCCTGTTATAACAACTAATTGAAGACTTTCTACTTGATTTTCTTCCATTTTCTTCACTCCCTATTTTCAATAACTCAATTATAACATACCCGGCGTATCATAAGATAGTTAAAAAAGAAGTTGACAAATAACTCTTGTGGTTTTATAGTTAGTTACACAAGTAACTAACCGAATAAGTGATGAGGTGAAAAAATGGAATTTAATTATTCCGGAGGTAAACCTTTATTTCAACAAGTTGCCGATCAAATTTCTTTAGGGATTTTAAACGGTGCTTATCAAGAAGGTGCTCAAATTCCTTCAACAACAGAGATATCTAAAGGTTATCAAATTAATCCGGCTACAGTTTTAAAAGGAATGAATTTATTAGTTGATGCCAAATTAATCGAAAAAAAACGTGGTATTGGTATGTTTGTTCTAGTTGGTGCAAAGGAGAAAGTTGAAATGATTAGAAAAGAAGAGTTTTTGACTCATGATGTCAATCAATTAATTGAAGAAGCGAAGAAATTAAATATTAGTTTAGAAGAACTAAAAAGTATTTTAGAAAGAGGGTATCAATCATGAAATTAGAAGTTCAAGCTGTCAGTAAAACATACAAAGATAAAAAAGCCCTATCAAATATCTCTATTATTTTCAAAGAACAAACAATTTATGGTTTGCTTGGTAGAAATGGAGCTGGCAAAAGTACACTTTTAAATATTATTAACAATCGTAGTTTCCCTAGTTCTGGAGATATTTTGCTCGATAATACTCGAATAACTGATAATGAAGAGCTTCTAAATCATGTTTACTTAATGAGTGAAGATAACTTATTTCCCTCTAGCATGAAAGTCAAAGAAATGTTCAAAATCTCAGAAGAATTTTATGGTTCATTTGACTGGGATCTAGCTAATCGATTAACCGACTTATTCGAATTAAATCAAAAAACAACTTTTAAGAAATTATCAACAGGTTATCGAAGTATCGCAAAGTTAATCACTGCTTTATGTGTACCATGTGACTACATTTTCCTAGATGAACCTGTTTTAGGATTAGATGCAGGTCATAGAGAGTTATTTTATGAGTCTTTAATCGAAACATTTGAAAATAGACCTAGAACTTTTATCATTTCAACTCACTTAATCGAGGAAATCACTAATTTATTAGAAAGTGTTATTATTTTAGATCAAGGAGAAGTAACCCTTCAAAAAGATGTTGAAACGATTTTACAGGAAAACTATACCCTTTCAGGTCCAAGAGACATTATTTCTGACTTTACAAAAGATTTAAATATTATTGGAAAAGAGGAACTAGGAGATTTCGTTAGTGTTCATGTTTCTGGTATTTCTCCTGAAACACTACCAACTGGAGTTCGTTTAGCTCCGCTAAGTTTACAAAATTACTTTGTTCAATTAACAAAAAGAAAGTAGGTTGTTTTATCATGAAATTATCAACAGCTATTAAGTATCGTTTTAAATATCAAATGAAAGCTGCTCTTTTTTTCTTTGGTTATTTTTTACTTTTCGCCATTGCGTTTCCTTTAATTGGAATTTTTGTATCAGGGACTGATAGTACTGTTAGTTCTGATATGCTTTTTGCTTCAATGCTTTTTATGATTATTTTAGCTTTTATTGGTGTTAGCTCAGATTTTAAATTATTCATTCAAAATGGGATGTCCCGAAATAATATTTTCTTATCTTCCCTTATCTCAAATTTTACACTATCTCTAATCATTTCCTGTATTCTCCTAGGAATAAAACAATTTGGAAATGGGCTGCTCACACAAAAATTAAGTTTAACTCTATTTTTTGTCGATATTTATACGAAAGAAAATTTAATGACTAGTTTTTTACTGCTCTTTATTTTTTTACTGTTCGCTAGTTCTATAGGCTCTATAATGGGCGTTTTTAACGACCGAGTAACTGGATATAAAAAATTATTTGTTATCGCAACTCTCATTATGATTCCTATCTTAGTTAGTTTATTGGTAAAAATAATTAGTCCTGATTTTAAAACAAGTATCTTTTCTTTTATCTTAAAATCACTAGGCATTTATCCTGATGGCAACAAACCATTTTCACTCGTTCTATCCCTTTTTGTCATCTTCATCGTTCTTTCTATCATTACTTATTTAATGAATTATAAAAGAGAAATCAAACGAATCAATGCTTAAAAAAAGAATCCAAACTCTATAATTTATAGGGTTTGGATTCTTTTTATTTAGTCAAATCGTTCCATGACTTCTTTTAGATAATAACCTGTGAAACTTTCTTCAACAGTGATGACTTCTTCTGGCGTTCCAGTAGTGACGATAGTTCCACCACCATCTCCACCTTCTGGGCCTAAATCAATAATATAATCAGCTGTTTTAATGACGTCTAAATTATGCTCAATAACAAGTACAGTATTACCTGCATCAACTAGGCGCGTTAAAACCCCAATCAAACGACTAATATCATCTGCATGTAGTCCTGTCGTAGGTTCATCTAGAATATAGAAGTTTTTACCAGAAGAACGTTTATGAAGTTCACTGGCTAACTTCATCCGTTGAGCTTCCCCTCCTGAAAGGGTTGTTGCTGATTGTCCAAGTTTTACATATCCTAAACCAACATCAACAATGGTCTGCATCTTACGATGAATTTTAGGAATTGCCTTAAAGAAATCCACTGCTTCTTCGACAGTCATTTCTAATATCTCAGCAATATTCTTTCCTTTATATTTGACTTCTAATGTTTCTGAATTGTAACGATGACCATGACAAACCTCACAAGGTACGTACACATCTGGTAAGAAATGCATCTCAATTTTTATGATACCATCACCGCGACAAGCTTCACATCTACCACCTTTGACATTAAAGCTGAAACGACCCTTTTTGTAACCACGGATTTTCGCTTCATTTGTTTTTGAAAACAAATCACGAATATCATCAAACACACTTGTGTAAGTTGCGGGATTACTTCTTGGTGTTCTACCAATAGGACTTTGATCAATATCAATAATTTTCTCTATTTCTTCATAACCAGTAATTGATTTGTATTTTCCTGGTTTTTCTGAATTACGATTAATTTTTTGGGCTAGTGCTTTCTTTAATATCTCATTCACTAATGTACTCTTACCTGATCCTGAAACACCTGTAACTGCGACAAATTTGCCTAAAGGGAAAGTAACATTAAGGTTTTTTAAATTATTCTCACTTGCCCCTTTGACCACAATTTCCTTACCATTTCCTTTTCTTCTAGAAGTGGGAACTGGAATCTGTTTTTTTCCTGATAGATATTGACCTGTTAAAGATTTTTTATTTTTTTCAACTTCTGAAGGAGTTCCTGCAGCAATAATCTCTCCACCAAGTTCTCCTGCCCCAGGTCCTATATCAATCAAATAATCAGCGGCACGCATAGTGTCTTCATCATGTTCTACTACGATTAAAGTATTTCCTAAGTCACGCATTTTTTTCAACGAATCAATCAATCGGTTGTTATCTCTTTGATGTAAACCAATAGAAGGCTCATCTAAAATATATAGGACACCTGAAAGATTAGATCCTATTTGAGTAGCCAAGCGAATACGTTGAGCTTCTCCACCTGATAATGTACCAGCTGAACGACTCAAAGTTAAATAAGTTAATCCGACATTTTTTAAGAAACTCAATCGATCTTTTATTTCTTTTAAGATAGGACTAGCAATCATTTGTTCCTGTTCACCAAATGACAATCCTTCAAAATAATCTAATGAATCTCCCACTGCTAAATTACTCAACTCACCAATATGATGACCATCTACTTTAACTGATAATGCTTCTTCATTTAAACGATAGCCATGACACGTTTCACACGTTAGCTCTGTCATATAAAGCCTCATCTGCTCACGCGTATAATCACTATTTGTTTCATGATATCTTCTTTTAATATTAATTAATATCCCCTCAAAAGGAATATCAACATCACGAACACCACCAAACTCATTTTCATAATGAAAATGAAACTCTTCTCCTTTTGATCCTTTTAAAAGAATTTCTTGTTGTTCGTCTTCTAATTTCTCATAAGGTGTGTCAAAATCAATTCCAAAATGATCACAAGCTTGTTCTAACATTTGAGGATAATAGTTTGAACTGATAGGGTTCCACGGAGCAATTGCTCCTTCTCTTAATGTTTTTGATTTATCTGGTACAACCAAATCAGCATCAACTTCTAGTTTAACACTTAAACCATCACACTCTGGACAAGCACCAAATGGCGTATTGAATGAGAATAATCTTGGTTCAATTTCACCTACTGTGAAGCCACAATACGGACAAGCATAATGCTCACTAAATAAAATTTCTTCTTCAGAATTAACATCTACTAAGGCATAACCTTCAGATAATCTTAATGCCATTTCAAAGGAATCAAATAAACGAGAACGAACGCCTTCTTTTACGACAATTCGGTCAACAACAATTTCAATGGAGTGTTTCTTATTCTTTTCAAGTTCCGGAATTTCTTCAATATCATAAGATTCACCATCAATTCTTACTCGAACAAATCCCTCTTTTTTTATTTTTTCAAATACTTTTTTATGTTGTCCCTTTTTACTTCGAACAATTGGTGCCAAAATTTGAACTTTAGTTCTTTCTTCTAACTCTAAAATACGATCAGTCATTTGTTCTGGTGATTGACTACTAATCTCTGTTCCATCATTTGGACAAATTGGATGTCCTACTCGAGCATAAAGTAATCTCAAATAGTCATTAATTTCTGTCACTGTTCCTACTGTTGAACGCGGATTCTTACTCGTTGTTTTTTGGTCGATTGAGATAGCTGGGCTTAACCCATCAATGCTATCCACATCTGGTTTATCCATTTGTCCTAAGAATTGTCTTGCATAAGCTGAAAGACTTTCAACATAACGCCTTTGCCCTTCAGCATAAAGCGTATCAAATGCTAAAGAGCTTTTTCCTGAACCAGATAAGCCTGTAATAACCACTAATTTATCCCTTGGAATCGTCACATCTATATTTTTTAAATTATGGGCTCTTGCCCCTCGAATCACTATTTTGTCATTTGCCATGGTGATCCTCCTTTATTTTCCAGATTTTAATTCAAGAAGGGTATCTCTTAAAGTAGCGGCTTTTTCAAAGTCCAGCTCTTTAGCTGCTTCTTTCATTTGATTTTCAAGTTCAAGTAACAATTCAGATTTTTCTTCTTTATTAAGATTTTCATATTGTTCTGTTAAGCTAACTTCTTCCTCTTCTTCACTTACCTTAGAAATACTGATCAAATCACGGATTTCTTTAATAATTGTCTTAGGTGTAATGCCATGTTCTTCGTTATAAGCTTCCTGAATAGCTCTTCTTCGTTTCGTTTCTTCAATCGCATGATTCATTGAATCTGTCATCTTGTCTGCGTACATGATAACTTTTCCATTTTCATTTCTTGCTGCACGACCTATTGTTTGAATTAATGAGCGCTCACTTCGTAAGAAGCCTTCTTTATCAGCATCCAAAATAGCAACTAATGATACTTCTGGAACGTCAATTCCCTCTCGAAGTAAGTTAATTCCAATTAAAACATCGAACTCACCTAATCTTAAATCACGAATAATTTCTGTTCTTTCTAAGGTTTTAACATCACTATGAAGATATTTAACTTTAATCCCAAGTTCTTTAAAGTAATCAGTTAAATCTTCAGACATTTTTTTCGTCAAAGTCGTAATAAAGACACGTTCATTTTTCTCAACTCTGTCATTGATTTCACCAACTAAATCATCGATTTGTCCCATGATAGGTCTTACTTCAATATTTGGATCAAGCAATCCTGTTGGACGAATAATTTGTTCTGCGATAAGGTCTGTTTCTTCTTTTTCATATGGGCCTGGAGTAGCAGAAACATAAACAATTTGATTAACATGTTCTTCAAATTCTTCTAATTTTAATGGACGATTATCTAGAGCACTAGGTAATCTAAAACCATAATCTACTAACATTTGTTTTCTCGCTCTATCCCCATTATACATTCCTCGAACTTGAGGCATTGTTACGTGAGACTCATCCACCATAATTAAAGAATCTTCTGGAAAGAAATCAATTAATGTATAAGGTGGTTCTCCTTCGTCTCGTCCTTCCATATGACGAGAGTAATTTTCAATACCTGAGCAATAGCCCATCTCACGCATCATCTCAATATCATAGTTCGTTCGTTGTTCAAGGCGTTGTGCTTCTATCAATTTTTCATCTTCTCTTAAATCTTTTAGTCGAACATCTAATTCATCTTGAATTCTTGTAATAGCTTTTTCCATTTGTTCTTCATTTGTCACAAAATGAGTAGCCGGGAAAATAGCCACATGTTCTGTATCTGACATAATTTCACCAGTTAATGCATTTACTTCTCTGATTCTATCAATCTCATCACCAAAAAATTCCACACGAAGAGCTTGTTCATCTCGAGAAGCTAAGAATATTTCTACTACGTCTCCTCGAACTCTAAAGCGTCCCCGTTGGAAATCAATATCATTTCTGTCAAACTGAATATCTACCAATTCTCTTAATAGTTGATCTCTTTCCATCTCCATCCCAACACGTAAAGACAGAACTTGCTCTTGGTATTCTTTTGGATCTCCTAATCCGTAAATACAAGAAACAGAAGCAACCACAATCACATCGTTTCTCTCTAGCAATGAACTAGTAGCTGAGTGACGTAATTTATCAATTTCATCATTCACACTTGAATCTTTTTCGATATAAGTATCACTTGAAGGAACATACGCTTCTGGTTGATAATAATCGTAATAACTAACAAAATATTCAACAGCATTATTTGGAAAAAACTCTTTAAACTCACTATATAATTGACCTGCTAACGTTTTATTATGAGCAATAATCAAGGTAGGTTTGTTGACTTCTTTAATCACATTTGACATCGTAAAAGTTTTACCCGATCCTGTCACACCTAGTAAAATCTGAGCTTTTTCTTTTTTATTTATATTATCTACAAGGGTTTTTATTGCCTCTGGTTGATCACCAGATGGCTCATATTTCGAAACCAAATCAAAGGTATGATCAGTACTTCTTTCTATCATAATTTCATTCTCCTTTGGTTGTATATTGACCTTTTTATTTTACCATAGCGAACATATTTTCGCCAATTGAAACGCCTAAAAAAATCGGTCATTCATATGGCTTTTCTTTTTAAATTAAAAGAGTACAATAAAGGTGTAGTCAAATTATGAGAGGATGATTAAATTTATGTCAAAAGAAATTTCTATCGAACAAATCAAACAATTTAATAATAAATATCATTCTGTTCCTAGTCATTTAATCAGTCAGCGAGCAGTTATGAAAAATGGGATTTTAGCTTCATCTGAAAATCAAGCTTCTATCGTCAAAAATAATCCTGTGTTTTCTATTGATTTAGATACAGGGGATGTCTCAAATCAAAAACAAAGTGGACGGTGCTGGATGTTTGCAGCCTTAAACACTTTCCGTCACCAAATAAGTCAAACCTTCCATATTAAAGATTTTGAGTTATCTCAAAATTATACTTTCTTCTGGGATAAGTTTGAAAAAGCTAACTATTTTTATGAAAATATTTTAGCTACTAGTAACGAATCTTTAACAAGTCGAAAGGTTGCTTTCCTTTTACAAACACCCCAACAAGACGGTGGACAATGGGATATGTTAGTAGCAATCATTCAAAAATATGGTATCGTTCCAAAACAAATTATGCCAGAAACTTTCAGCAGTTCTCAAAGTCGTGAAATAAATGATTTTCTCAATAAAAAATTAAGAAAAGATGCTGTCACTTTAAGAAAAATGGTATCAGACAGCAAAACAAGCGAAGAAATTGCTCAAGTAAAAGAAAGAATGTTGCAAGAAATTTACAATTTATTAGCAACAAGTCTTGGTACTCCACCAGACTCATTTGATTTTTCTTATGTCGATACTGATGGAAATTACCAGTTGAAACAAAACCTAACACCTCAATCTTTTTATGATGAATTTATTGGTCGAGATTTAGCAGATTATGTTAGTGTCATTAACGCACCAACTGCTGATAAACCATATAATCATATGTATTCAGTTGAACTTTTAGGTAATGTTGTTGGTGGAAAAGAAGTTCGTCACTTAAATGTTGATATTGAAACATTTAAAAAATTAGCTATCGATCAACTAAAAGCAGGAGAGGCTGTTTGGTATGGTTGTGATGTCGGTCAATCCTCAACAAAAGATTCAGGCGTTATGGCTACAGATGTTTACAGTGTTTCTGAAACATTAGATATTGATTATCAAATGACAAAAGCAGAACGTCTTGATTACGGTGAAAGTCTAATGACACATGCCATGGTTATTACTGGTGTGGATTTAGTTGATGATAAACCAACAAAATGGAAAATTGAAAACAGTTGGGGAGATAAAGTGGGAACAAAAGGCTATTTTGTTATGAGTGATGACTGGTTAAATGAATACACTTATCAAATAGTTATCAACAAAAAATTCTTACCAGCTGAGTTAAAAGATATTGTCGAAAAAGATGATGTTACAGTTCTTGCCCCTTGGGACCCAATGGGAGCTTTAGCATAGATAAAAAAATAAAAGCAGTTAAGACCTATCAAATTGAAGTGTCTTAACTGCTTTTTTATTATTTAGCTAATTGTTGTTTTAATAATGTTTGTACTCTGACTAACTCTTCATCAGGAATAACTTGGTAAGATAAACCATCAATCATTTCACCATTACCATGAAGTGTTTCTTCATCAATCGTTTTAAAACTTTCTCGGTAATCCATGGCAATTTTAAACATTTCTTCAGGTTCTAAATCTGTTTTCATGTTATCTTCAATTGCTTTTAAAATTTGTTTATATTTTGTTACACCGTTGAAAGTTAATGCTTGATCTGCAATAGCTGCGATTACTTCTTGTTGTCTCACTTGACGACCGTAATCTCCATTTGGATCCTCATATCTCATTCTTGTATAAGCTAAAGCTTGGTCACCATTTAATTTATTTTTTCCTTTAGGGAATGTATGTCCATCTTGTTTGAATTCAAATTTATTATTTACTTCAACGCCACCAACAGCGTTAACTAAATCTTCAAATCCTTCCATATTAATCCACACATAGTGATCAAGAGGAATACCTAATAATTTTTCAACAGTATCTAGTGCCATTTTTTCTTGTCCATAAGCATAAGCATGTGCTACTTTTTCAACTGTTCCATGCCCTACAATCTCAGTACGAGTATCACGAGGAACACTTAATAAAGTTGTTTTCTTTTCATTAGGATTAACTGTTGCAACAAGTAATGTATCAGAACGACCGACATCTGAACGTCCAAATTCTCCTGTGTCAATTCCAAGCATTAAAACAGAGAATGGTTTTCCGTCTTTGATATTAGTTCCTTCTGGACGACCTTTTACTGGTTTACTTACTTTATTTGCCGTATTTTTCACATCAAAATATGTCTTCCCTGCAATCGCTGTTGCTCCGACAAGTAAGGCTACGAGAACACCTAAAAGAATTAAAACTGTTTTCTTTAACGGACTCATTTTTTTCTTTCTTTTCTTACGAGTTTCCATAATTCATCTCCTATAAATAACAATTTAAAACAAGTCTAGCATATACTTTTTATAAAAACTATTGTAAATACCAGACATTTAAATAAACTTAATTTTTTTTAATAACAAGACCTATTTATTATTTAAGACTTTTGCTAGCTGTTTAGCTGCTATCTTAATATTTTCAGGTTTTGTCGCTAAATTAATTCTTATAAAACCAGCACTCTTTTCTTCAAACCATTCACCATAATCTATCGCAATTTTAACTTGTTTTTCCAAAATAGTTGACATCTCTTCTTTAGAAAGGTACTCAGATAAGTCTAACCAAGCTAAATAGGTTCCTTCTTTTTTAGCAAGTGATGCTTTAGGAAGTGATTGGCTAATTTCGTCTTTTAATAAATGATAATTGTGTTCTACCACTTGAATTAACTCATCTAACCACTCTTCACCTTCTTCATAGGCTGCTTGAGTCGCTAACACACCAAATAAACTAACAGGATTATTGATAATTTTTTCTGTGTATTTATCATACGCTACTCGATGTTCTTCATTAGGTATCAGTATATGAGAATGAAGCAAGCTAGCTAAATTAAATGTTTTTGATGCTGACGTTAAAACAAATAATTCTGTTAAATAAGAATCGTCTACTGACAAAGCACTCGTAAATTTTTTTCCAGGTTGAATAAAATCTTGATGTATTTCATCTGAAATAATCTTAACTTGATGTCTTTGACAGATATCAAAAAGTTGTGTCAACTCTTCACGTGTCCAAACTCTTCCCACTGGGTTTTGAGGAGAACAATGTAAAAAAAGTTTTACTTTATTTTTAATAATTTTTTCTTCAAAATCTTTAAAGTCTATATAATACGTTTCATTTTCTTGCTTTAATGATGACGTTACTAATTGACGCTCATTATTTTTTACAGCATCAAAGAACGGATAATAAACTGGAGTTAAAATAATAACACTATCATTTACCTCTGTAAAAGTTTGTATCAGGTAGTTAAATGAATTAACAACTCCTGTTGTAAAACGAATCCAATCTTTTTCAATGTTGATGCCATGGCGGTTTTTTTGCCATTGACTAAAAGCTTTATAGTAAGATTCTTCTACTAAAGAGTATCCAAAAACCCCATGTTCTACTCTCTTAGCTAATGCTTCTTGAACAGCAACTGGTACCTTAAAATCCATATCAGCCACCCATAATGGTAATAGATTTTCATCTGAAAATTTCTCTTTTAATCCGTCCCATTTGACAGAACCTGTTCCTTTTCGCTCTACATAATATGTTTTAATAAACGTTTCAATTGACATCGTATACCTCCTTTTTTACAACTATTTCTATTATAACGAATTACATGGAGATTACCATCTTTAATATACAAATCTTTCCTGAAATCGGTTGATATATACCTGAATTAGGATTATACTAAAAAAAGATTAGGTTAACCTAAAAAGGAGAACGAGTCATGAATTTACTAACTATTAATGATCATGAAGAAGTCTTTGTTGAGAATATCACTCATCCTGACGCAGAAATGAAAAGACGATTACTAGATTTAGGGTTCTACAAAGGAACTCCTATCAAAAAAGTTTTAGTTAGCCCAAAAGGTGACCCGATTGCTTACCGGGTAAGAGGAACAACCATAGCACTTAGAAATAGTGACGCTAAATATATTGAGGTGATGACGAAATGATGGAAGAAACAACCGATACTTTCGTTATTCAAAAGAAAAACGAATCTGACAGAACAATTGCCTTAGCTGGAAATCCTAACGTAGGTAAAAGTTCAATTTTTAACGAACTCACAGGAATGAGACAACATACTGGTAATTGGCCAGGTAAAACTGTTGATTTAGCACAAGGTTATGCTCAACATAAAAACCAAGGTTATGTCCTTGTAGATTTACCAGGAACATACTCTTTAATGGCCCATTCTCAAGAAGAGGAAGTGGCTCGTGATTTCATCCAATCTAAAGATTCAGAAGCTACTATAGTTGTTTGTGATGCAACGAGCTTAGAGCGAAATTTAAACTTAGTTTTACAGATCATGCAAATCACACCTAAAGTTGTCGTTTGTGTTAATTTGCTAGATGAAGCCAAAAAGAAAAAAATTAGTATCGATTTATTAAAACTTCAAGAATTACTTGGTGTTCCAGTTGTTGGAACTTCTGCTGTGAAAAAACAAGGTTTAGATGAATTAATGGAGAAAACTGAACAAGTCATTACTGGGGACATACAAGCTAATCCTTATATGCGAGATGCTTTAAATCAACTCCATGATGATTCTGAAACTGAAATCCTAGCTTTATTAGACCGAGCTTCAGTTATTGCAAATGATGTCATTAGTTATGGAAAAAAAGATTTTGATAAAAAAGACCGTGTACTTGATAAAATTTTAACTCAAAAAAGTACCGGTATCCCTATTATGATTCTATTATTAATGCTTGTTTTTTGGTTTACAATTGTTGGAGCGGATGGGCCTTCTGATTTCTTAGCAGATACTTTTAATCAATTTGGCAATTGGTTAACTAAAATGGCTAATCAAATGAATGTACCTAACATGCTTCAAAGCGTTTTAATTGATGGAATCTATAAAGTTCTCTCAACCGTAGTTGCTGTTATGTTACCACCAATGGCCATCTTCTTCCCAATCTTTACTTTACTTGAAGATTTTGGTTATCTACCGAGAGTGGCTTTTAACCTGGATAAATATTTCCAAAAGGCCGGAGCCTGTGGTAAACAAGCACTAACAATGTGTATGGGCTTTGGCTGTAACGCAGCAGGTGTCGTAGGTGCAAGAATTATCGATTCACCTAGAGAAAGACTAATTGCTATCGTTACTAACAACTTTGTTCCTTGTAACGGTCGTTTTCCAATCTTAATTGCTGTCATTACAATGTTTTTTGCAGGTACAAGTACTGGGTTACTAGGTTCTGTTAAATCAGCTGCCTTTTTAACAGGAGTTATTCTGCTTGGTGTGGCAACAACGATTTGGGTCTCTACTTTACTATCCAAAACAATTTTAAAAGGATTACCTTCTTCCTTTACATTAGAATTACCGCCCTACAGAAAACCTCAAATAGGACAAGTAATTGTTCGTTCTATTTTTGATAGAACCTTATTCGTTTTATGGCGTGCCATTATCGTAGCCGCTCCAGCAGGTTTAGTTATTTGGGTCTTAGCAAATATTCATATTGGTGATCAATCTATTTTACAAAGTATTACTGCTTTTATTGATCCTTTTGCTCATTTAATGGGACTTGATGGAACCATTTTAATGGCCTTTATTCTAGGATTACCTGCTAATGAAATTGTTATTCCTATCATGATAATGGGATATATGGCAACTAGTACGATTACAGACTTTAATTCACTTAACGAATTTCATCAATTACTAGTTAACAATGGTTGGACATGGTTAACAGCAACGAATGTCTTATTATTTACTTTGTATCACTGGCCATGTTCAACTACTCTAATCACTATTTACAAAGAAACTAAAAGCAAAAAATGGACCTTCGTTTCATTTATCGTTCCAACAGCGATTGGCATTGGAATTACTATGTTAACCACATTGATTGCTCATTTATTTCATTTAGTTTAATAAAAAAGATCAGTAAAAGCTTAACAACTTTTACTGACCTTTTTTAATATTTTTCGACTTTTATATCTTTATGTTCATTTAAAAAGCTATCAACAGCTTTTTTATTTTTACCTTTTAGATGTTGATCAAAGAATCCAAGTGACACTTGATTAATTGTCTCAAATGTTTTTTTGTAATCAGCATTTTTTACTGCAATTAAAGGTGAAAAACCAGCTAAATCTGTAAAGCTTCCATGATCTGTATTTGGCAAGATTAATTTGTAAACACCTGGTTGATTGACTTGATCATTTCGAATGCCACACTCTACAAATAATGGGTCTTTTCCTTCTTTCATATTCTTAATAGTATCACTAGCATTCATAAGTAAGAATGGTTTTGTTATATCGCCCTCTTTTATTGCTGGACCATAAAATCCTCCATCCATATTAATGGCTGCTTTAATACGATCGTCATTAATAAGTGAGTACGTTGATGTTGCTCCACCATAAGAGTGACCAAGAGCACCAATTTTATCTGTATCTACTTGTTTCATTACATCATCGTATTTTTTATTCTTTTTATCTAATAATGAATCTAAAACAAAACGAGCATCAGCTTGCCACTCTAAATTATGTTTATCTAGATAGTCTAAAGTTAAATCTTTGTCTTCATAAGGAACATACGCTTGATTTTCAAACAGTGTAAGAGCAGAATCTTTTGTATAGTTAACTGCCGCAATAACATAACCATGACTTGCTAACTCTTCTAGTTGGAAAGTGTTTTGACGATTATATAAAGTCATCCCATGTGAAAAAATAAGTAAAGGAAATGTCTCATCACTAGCAACTTTTCCATCTAAATAAGAATGAGTTTTTATTTGATTCATATGACCTGTAATCATATCTGGCATCCCTTGTGTTCTAGCTAGTTCATGTCTCAAACCATCTATATCTACTGAATAATCAGTAAATTTTCCTTTGTTATCAACTGATGGATAATACAGTTGAATCATCATATCTTTTTCATTCTTCTTATTTTTATTATTAGTTAGCATCACACTTCTAGTTCCCACTTCATAGTTACCAGAAAGAGCTTTAAATTGAGTGATTGGAAAAGCATACAGTGGACTAATCGTTACCAAAATAGCTAACAAAGCTCCTACTATTTTTCCGACAACTAAGCTTTTTGGGAAACGAATTTCTTCTTTACTTTTTAAAGTAAAAAGTAAAACAATTACCAAAATAGCTAAACCATAAGTGGGAATTATCTGCCAACGATAACTATCAATGAGTAAACTTAAAATCATCAGTCCTATTTCTGTCATTGCTATCGGTTTTCGATAACGTTTTGCTACATCAAATTTTAGTATGATACTACCTAAAGTTAGTAAAGTAAAGCCAATAAATAATATTTCAAAAAATCTCATTTTCTCTTCTCCTTTAAGATACATTCAAATGTATGTATAACTTTAAAAAAATAAACGTATTTGTTTATTTTTTTGTTTCTTCGTAATATCCCATAAAAGCGTCTATAACTGATTCATCAATTAGTGGCAAACCTGATGTTTTTAACAATTGATCAATAAACCTAATTTTTGATTGATAATCAGTTTGACTAACATGAATAATATTAGGATTACTCCAAATATTAAACAATAACATCATCATTTCAGAAACTTCCTTGATGTTCTCAACCTGACAAGAACCATCCTTGTTACCTTCTTCAATTAAACGTGATACCTCAGTGGCAGTTACTTCAATACTATCGTGAACGATTCTAAAAATAAATTCTGGTGAATTAACAACACTAGGAATATTAGTCATCGCACCTTTTTCAGTTTGTTTTTTTAAACTTAAAATAATGCCTTGTCTTAAACGATCGACTGCTTTCGTTTTTGTATCAGTAATCTGATTTAACACACTCTTATTTTCGGAAAAATATTCTTCCGTAACTGCATCAATTAAATCAGCTTTCGATTTAAAATGATGATAGAAAGCACCTCGAGTAATACCTCCCACATCATCAATCACTTCTTGAATCGTCACATTTTCCCAACCACGAAACGTAAAAAGTTTAGCAGCTGATTCTAAAATTGCTTTTCTAGTTCTTTCTGGGTATTTATTACGAGCCATAACAATCACTCCTATACATACATTTGTATGTATGATACTATCCTAATCTTTTTAACTTGTCAAATAAAAAAAGCCGATTTTTTAAAATCAGCTTTTATCAAATATTATTATATTAGATGCTGCTTGCTTCATAGCCTAATTCTGTAACTGTTTCTAAAATCTTTTCTAACGGAATTTTAGTTTCATCAAACTTGATTTTAGCTTCTGCATTTTTTAACTTCACTTTTATTTTATCCACACCATCTAACTCAGATACTGCTTTCTCCACTTTTCCTACACAATGCTCACAACTCATGCCATTAATCTTTATTGTTTGTTTCATATCTATCACCTTTCTTTTATTGTTTACGTTTGTAACTTATAAATCAATACTACTCTTCTTCCATTTGAAAGTCAAATAAAAAAGAGGCAAGATTTTCATCTCTACCTCTAATTGAACTCTCTATGGATAAATACGGTGTAATAAACGTGGGAATGGACTTGCTTCACGTACGTGTTCAATACCACATACCCAAGTAACAGTTCTTTCAAGACCTAAACCAAAGCCTGAGTGAGGAACTGGACCATATTTTTGTAAGTCTAAGTACCATTCATAATCTTTACGATCTAAACCGTCTTTTTCAATTTGTTCTAATAAATACTCAAATCCGATAGCACGTTCACTACCACCAATGATTTCACCGTATCCTTCTGGAGCAATCATATCAGCACGAATAACAACATCATCTCTTGTTGGATGTGGCTTCATGTAAAATGGACTCATTGATTTAGGATAATTCAAAATGAATACTGGTTTTTCATAATGATTAGCAATGAATGTTTCATGTGGAGAACCAAAATCATCTCCCCATGTAATATCTTCAAAGCCATTTTTTTGTAATAATTCAACAGCTTCATCATAAGAAATTCTTGGGAATGGTAAAACTGTATATTTTTTAAGTAATTCTTTATCACGTCCTAAAACGTCTAAAGCATAGTCACAGTTTTCTAAAACTTTTTCAATCATAAATGCTACATATTGCTCTTGAATTTCTAAACTTTCTTCTTGAGTGACAAACGCCATCTCAGGTTCCATCATCCAAAACTCAGTTAAATGACGACGTGTTTTAGATTTTTCAGCTCTAAAAGTTGGTCCAAATGAAAAGACTTTTCCAAAAGCCATTGCTGCTGCTTCTAAGTACAATTGTCCTGTTTGAGACAGATAAGCAGGATCGCCAAAATAATCTGTTTCAAATAATTCTGTTGTTCCTTCTGGTGCGCTACTTGTTAAAATAGGTGGATCAATTTTAATAAAGTTACGCTCGTTAAAGAACTCGTAAGTTGCACGAATTAACTCATTACGAACTTGCATAACAGCATGTTGTTTAGAAGAACGTAACCATAAATGACGATGATCCATTAAAAAGTCAGTTCCATGTTCTTTTGGTGTAATTGGGTAGTCGTGACTTTCACCAACAACTTCAAGACCAGTAACACCCAATTCATAACCAAATTTAGAACGCGTATCTTCTCTAATTTCACCTGTAACAATAACTGATGTTTCTTGATTTAAGCCTTTTGCTAAATCAAATAACTCATCACCTACTTCTGCTTTTACAACAACCCCTTGGAAGAAGGCTGAGCCATCTCTTAAGTTTAAGAAAGCAATTTTACCACTTGAACGTTTATTTGCAATCCAAGCACCGATTTTTACTGTTTCTCCTACATGATTCTTTGAATCAATAATCTGTATTGTTTTCATTCCAACTCTCCATCCATATTAATTTATTTGATTTGCTTTTTATTAACAAAAGCAATAATCTGATCCATTGCCAAATCTAGAGTTTCTAAATCTGTTGCATAACTTAGACGTATATGTTTACTGGTTCCAAATCCTTCTCCTGTCACAACAGCTACGTGAGCTTCTTCTAGTAAATCATTTACCCAATCAGTCACATTGTCATACCCACATAATTCTAAACATTCAGATATATCAGGATATAAATAAAAAGCACCTTGAGGCTTATCGATCTTAACTCCTGGTATTTCATTAAGTCGTTTATAAGTGAGATTTAAACGTTCTTCAAATACTAAACGCATCTTCTCAACTTGTTCTTGATTTCCTGTTAAAGCTTCAATTGCAGCATACTGACTTACAGCAGATGGATTACTTGTTGCCTGAGAGGCGATTTTTACCATTTGAGAAATAAGTTTCTCATCTCCTAAGGCGTAACCAATTCGCCAACCAGTCATTGCATAACTTTTAGATACTCCATTGATAACGATTGTCTGTTTTTTTATCTCTTCAGACAATGTTGCAATTGGCGTAAAGACATTCCCATTATAAACTAGTTTGCCATAAATATCATCGGCTACTATTAAAATATTATGTTTAACTGCCCATTTACCAATTTTTTCCAATTCTTCCGGCGTATAAATAGCACCAGTTGGATTACAAGGTGAATTTAAAATAAAAGCCTTCGTTTTATTTGTAGTTACTTTCTCTAAATCTTCAACTGTCACTTTAAAATGATTAGACTCAATACCTTCCACAAAAACTGGTATTCCATCACAAATTTCAACCTGTTCTCCGTAACTTACCCAGTAAGGTGATGGAATGATAACTTCATCACCTTCATTCAATAATGCCTGAAACAGAATAAATAAAATAAATTTAGCACCTGTTCCAACCACGACTTGATTAGGTTCATACTCAATACCATAATCTTCTTTTGTCCGGCTAATGACTGCTTCAATCAATTTCTTTTGTCCAGAAACTGCTGTATAAAAGCTAGCTTCTCCACTCTTAATTGCTTTAACAGCAGCATCCTGAATATTTTCAGGTGTATTAAAATCAGGCTCTCCTAGCGCTAAATTTAATACGTTAATTCCTTTTTCGGCTAATTTTTTTGCTTTTGCTGCTGTTTCTAATGTTGTTGATGGTTTTAACTTCAATACTCTATTAGATACTTTCATAGCTATCCTCCCCTATTAAACCTGATTTATTTCATTAACAAGTTCCCCACTTTTAAAATCAATAAGATAATAGTCTAAACCACTTTCTATACTGTCTGCCACTACTTCCCATACTGGCTTTTCTTTATAAATACCAAGTGAAACCTTATTGATTCTCTTTGTTTTTTTCATGTCTAAAACTTTTTTTATAGCTTCATCATTTGTAATTCCATCTTTTTGATTCATAATAACTGCCTCAGAACCATCTTGAGGTAAAAAGACGATTTTTTCAACATTTTTATTATCAGTTCCTACAACTGTAAAGTATGTTTTATCTCGTGTAAACCAATAAAAATCTTGCACATCTGAAATACCTGCAACATTTTTTGAGATTTTAACAGCCTGACTTTTGGCTTTTCTCATTGGGGAAGCTGATTGAAACAAAACAACTCCAACTAGTACAATGGTTAAAATTAAAATGGAGCCAAATATTTTGAGTTGTTGATTTCTTTTTCTATTCACGACAAGCTTGCCTCCTCATTCTTTTTTCCTATTATAGCAACTTTTCAATTTTTTTTCAGTTAATTTCTGTAAAAAACAAACTCATTTGAGCTAAACTAGTTTCCAAACTACATTCTTCTACTTGTAGCCCCTGTGGTAAATAGCCTAATAGTTGCTGCGAATAACTTGATTTTGTTAGTCGATCATCTAATAGTAGAATAACGCCTCTATCTGCATCAGATCTTAATAACCGTCCTAATCCTTGCCTTAATCGCATCCCTGCTTGAGGAATTGCTTCAGTATAGAAAGGATTCATTCCTTGTTCTTCTATAAAGCGATACTTAGCTTCTATCAATGGTCGTTTTGGAGGATCAAATGGAAGCTTAGTCATGATAATTAAATCTAAATTAGGAAGATTTAAATCTACTCCTTCCCAAAAACTATTTGCCCCTAAAATTATACCACCTGCTCGTTTAGCAAATTGCTTCGCTATTTTTTCTTTTGTTCCAGTTATATCTTGAGCATAAAGTTCAACATCTTGCTGGTTATAATGCTGAGAAAGCTGTTGATAAACTTGTTTCAATAGATGATGAGAAGTAAATAGAACCAGCATTGATTCTTTTCCAATATTTCGACTTTCAATAATGGTCTTAGCTATGAACGTTGCCTGATTTGATATTTTCTCTTTTTTAGAAACAACAAGAAATTTTGCATTTTTTTGATAATCAAAAGTATCTTCAATTTTAACTTTCTTGGCATCAGGTATATTCAATTGTTTCTCAAAGTAACTAGAATCTACATCCAATTGAAGTGTCCCGCTTGTATAAATAATTTTTTCAAATGACTGATACCAACGAGTTGTTTGAATAGATAGTTTTGAAAAATCGAGCATTTTTAGAGTAAAATGATCTTTCTTTAAAGTTATCCATCTGACGTTAGTTTTTTCTAATGTTTTAAAGAATGTTGAAAAATGTTTATTCCATTCAGAAAGTTGTTCTAAAACATGAAGATAATCAAGTAAATTAAAGTAATCTTTTGTTTTGATGTTAGACATATTTTTAATAATTTCTTGCTTAAAATCTTCAGTAAGTTGATTAATTTCATTTAAAATGGTTATAAGTTCTTTTAAATTTTTTCTCATTGGGACCGGCCATTCAAGTACTTCTGGTAAATTCTCCATCAGCACCTCTTCTTTCCCTTCTAAAAAACCACCTACTTCTATTAAAAAGCGTTCTAACCAATGTAAGTCTTCTCTAACGTCTATAGAGAAAGTTCCTAACAATTCGACTGTACGATTTAATTTAGAATGATTTAATTTCGCCAACGCTAAATTAGCCTCTTCTGACTCTTTTAGTTTTTTCAATAAAGAAAAGACATGATTAAATGATAAAGAGATCATTTCTTGATTCTCAAATTGACTAATTAATTTATGAGATTCATCAATTACTAAAATAGAAGATTTTGGAATTAATGAGATATCTCGTTTGTTTTCTTCACATAAAAAAGCATGATTAACAACAATAACATCAGCTACTTCTTTCTTCTCTTCTAAATACTTAACAAAATCTTCTTGATAAAAATTTGACTGACTGTTTAATGTATGTACACCTCTATGCTTGATATGATCAAAGAAAACATGTTGTTTATTTAAATTAATTTCATCTAAATCTCCAGTCTCAGTCTCAATTAGCCAAGTTAACACAGCCATTTGGTTAATTGCATATTGTTTTTGTTCAATAGGGCATTCTTTCAACGTCTTATTAAATTTTTCAAGATCAATATAATGCTGATAACTTTTTAAAACCATACCAAATAAGTCATTATCAGTCACTTCTTTTAATTGCTCTAAGGTACTATCAATTAATTGCTCTTGTAGCATGATGGTACTTGTTGAAACAATAATAGGATAATTATTATTGTTGTAGCTCAGAGGCATTAAGTATCCTAAACTTTTTCCAACTCCTGTACTAGCTTCGATAATAAGGTTTTTTCCCTGTTCTTTTTCAACAAAATCAGATATAGTATTCATCATTTTCAATTGTGGCTCTCTGTTGACAAACGAAGATGAAAAAAGTAGTTCTTTTTCCTTATTTGTTTTTGGAAAATCTTTCTTCTCTCTTACTTTTTTTTCTTTAAAAGTATAATCTTTTTCTCTAAGAGAAATACTCTCAATCGTTTTAACCCTATCAAATTCAGTTTGATTCAACTGGCTTTCTTTACTTAAAAGAACTTCTTCAAAAAGCATAGAGTTATCTACCCCAAGTAAATAAGACAATTCAGTCATTTTTTTCAAAGTGACATAAGGAATTGTTTTTAACTTCTCACACAAGCAAATAAAAAGCTCAGCTGTCACATAAGCATCACTTAAAGCTTGATGGGGATTATCATGTGTTAAATTCAATGTTTCAGCTAAATCAGAAACTCTAAATCCTGTCGATGTAGGATAAAGAATTTGAGAGAGTTCAACCGTATCAATACATTTTGTTTTTAATTCTATTTCTCCAGCTCTTGACAATTCACTATTCAAAAAAGAAAAATCAAAATAAACATTATGAGCAACAAATACACAATCTGAAATTAGCTGGCTAATGATTGGTGCTATGTCTTCAAAATAAGGAGCATTAGCAACCTGTTGATTACTAATACCTGTTAAAGATTCGATGTTTTTAGGAATTGCTAGTAGGGGATTAACGTCCGTAGAGAAATAGTTAATGATTTTTCCCTTTTGAACCAAAACGCAAGCAAATTGAATAATTTTATCACGTTCGGGATTTGTTCCAGTTGTCTCAATATCAACAACTGCATAGATGTTTTCATCCATCAAAAATACCCCCTCCTCTTAATAAGACTCCTTTCTATTATACAGACAAACCAGTATTATTTCACTAAAATCGATATTTATTTTACTAGTCATATTTTTGGGAGATAGATTGTTTTAATGAATAAACTGTGGTTAAATAGATGTATAGAAAAAGTTTGATTAGGTGGGCTATAAAAATTATGAGAAATTTGAAAATTGTAGGGGGATTTGTATTCGCTTTTTGGATAATCGCCTTAATTTTAACCTTCAACAATTCATGGATGTGGTGGGCCTACTTGCTTATTTCCAGTGTTGCCTTAATTTTAGCAGCTATTTTGTTGTACCAAACTGAAATTAAAAATCTTTATTATCGTGCAGAAAAAGATGTAACGAAATTAAAAAGTAAGTCTGCACAAAAAATTAGTTATGATGAAGATGAAGAATATTACGATGTTCTTGATAATAAAAAACGTCGAAAAAAACGTAAAAAAAGGCGTCCAAGTAATTATTTAGAGACAACAGCAAGAGAACGTAAAAAAACAAATGAAAATCATGGCTCTTCCGATGAAATTCATCGTATGTCCTCTATTCGTAATAAAGAATATCTTCACACAAAAATTAATCTACTGTATAATGGCGAAAAACAACAGCTTTTATTTGAAACCATTCAACAGTTAAAAGCTAATAACTTCTTTTCAAGTTATTATGCCGGTGTAACTAATGATGATTTAGTTAATAATTTTGAAGAGTATGAGGAAAGAAACATTTTTGAGTTATATGATAATTTAATTCCAAATACTTATGCTAAGGTTCTTTATGATCCTAAATCCGATAGTAATAGAATCGGTATTTTTTTAGGAACAACAGGAGATAATCAAGATGAAATGATGCTTGGTTTTATCGCATTAGAAGACAGCTACAAAGCAGATTTATTACTTAAAAAATACGCCAATATACAAGTTTTCCCGACTATTTTAGGTGGAACTTATAAACGTGTTTACCGAAATAGATCTGGAGAAATTAAAATCATAAAAGATTTCATCAACTATGATTTAACAATTTCACTTGCATTTTATAACAATTAAAAAACCGTGTAAGCTAATAACTTACACGGTTTTTTTAAATACTGCTTTTTTAGAGATAATATAATTAATAACAATTGCTAAGACTTGTACAAAAAGAGCGAAGATAAACTCATTTAATAATTTTGAGCTACCGATAAAGTGTTTAGTCAATGAACTACTAAACAGGACAAATTCATAATTAATTTTATCTAAAAATAATAGATGAATAAAAAAATCAGGAAATTTTTCAACTGTTAAAAAGGTAATCCCAACGTCTAATCCAAAAACAAATAGTCGTCCTACTATAAAACCAAACAGTTGTTTTAAAACCTGCTTAAATCCCCATTCCTTATTCTTAAAAACAAATATCTTGTTCGTAATATAAGCAAATAGGATGGCTGTAACTTGTGCTAAAACAACTCCTAACATTGAATTATCTGTTATTGCAATAACCGTGAAACGTGTTACAAAATAAACAACTGTCGTCAGCACACCAAATATTAAGTAGCTCATACTTTCTCTATTAATAATTTTATTCATTTTAATTCTCCTTCACCCATAAGCCAAATAAAACGCCTGCAACTGGGAAGATTATCCATGAAATCGACCAATTATTAAATACAAAACTAATTAATAAATAAACAGCTACAATGATTAACCAAAAACTATCATTAAATTTCTTCCAGAAAATTTTTCGATCTAATTCTTTTTGAGAAATAGACTCATCTATCGCATTTTCCAATAAAAAAGAATAGCTAGATTTAACACATCCAGCATAAATTAAGAAGAAGCATCCAATAGTCGATATAACAACTGTCACAGCAGTATAGAGTAGAATATAGTCTGCTCTCTGGCTTCCAATTAAAACAGGTATAGAGGATAAAATACAGATAACAATTCCTATAACCAAAGCCATAGTGAATGATTTAGTATAATTTTTATCTTCCGCTACAATATACTCTCTATTTCTATGATTAAGGAAAAATCCTTTTTCTAAATGATTGAATTTACTCAATTTTAATCCATTCATAACAAATAATCCCACAGAGATTGCTACAATTGCAATACACGTTATGATTCCTATTATAATAAGATTAAATTGTAATCCCATTAAAATCGCAGCTACTCCCATACCACAACCAATAACACCTAGTCCAATACCAACAGCTGTTTCTCTCTTAATTGCTATGTACTCATCAATCTCATCTAGATCTAAAGTAGGAAAATCATTTTTAAAAATATTGTTATTCTTTGTTTCTTTTTTTATTTCTAATTCATTTAATAATTCATCTACATTACCAAATTCTGAAATAACTGAACCAATAGCTTCATTTTCAGTCATTCCCTGACTAACTAACTCTTCATATTTTTCAATCATATTTAGTAAGATATCATTTTTTAAATGTTGAATTTCTTCTGTTTCAGGTAAATTCATAAACATCGTTTCAACATAATTTTCAATTGCTATCATTTTATTTTCCTCCTAAAAATTTATCGACTACTTCTTTAGTAATTTGCCATTCTTTTTCTTTCTCTAAATAAAAAGCAAGCCCAGCAGATGTTATTTTGTAGTATGTTCTCTTTTTACCAAATGTTTCTTCACCTGGATAAGATGTTATAAATCCCTTTTTTTTTAATCGTGTGAAAGCTGAATATAAAGTTGTTTCCTTGATAATGTATTTTTCATCTGTAATTGTTCTTATTTTTTTAGATATCTCATAACCATAAGAATCCCCATCAATTAATATTGATAAAATAATTGAATCATTATATCCTCGAATGATATCACTACTAATCATTTTTATTCACCTACTCTTTTACTCTACCAATCGTAGTAGTATCTTATCATTATTACTACGACTAATCAAGTAATTTTGAGTAAATAACTAGAATGATTTTACTAAAAATGATATGATTTAATCAATGAATTGAAAGGATGTTTTGCAAAATGAAAATGGCACATACTTGTGTTCGAGTTAAAGATTTAGAAGCTTCTGTTGATTTTTATACAAAAGCATTTGATTTTAAAGAAAGTCGAAGAAGGGATTTTCCAGAAAACAAATTCACTCTAGTCTATTTAACATTACCAAATGATTCTTATGAATTAGAATTAACATATAACTATGATTCTGAAGGGTATGATTTAGGAAATGGTTATGGTCACATTGCTATTGCAACAGATGATTTAGAAGGCCTACACCAAAAACATAAAGAAGCTGGTTTTAACCTAACTGATTTAAAAAATTTACCTGGTGTTCCTCCTTCATATTATTTTATAGTTGATCCTGACGGCTATAAAATTGAAGTAATTCGTGAAAAATAGTAATAAAAAAAGCTATGAATTATTGATTCATAGCTTTTTTTTATGTTATTATTTAAAAATTCAACAAAAAAAGAGTAAATCACTGATTTACTCTTTTAAACTCCGGCAGTAGGACTCGAACCTACGACATCATGATTAACAGTCATGCGCTACTACCAACTGAGCTATGCCGGATAATTATAATAAGCATGGCAACGTCCTACTCTCACAAAGGGAAACCCTTCACTACCCTCGGCGCTAAGAAGCTTAACTTCTGTGTTCGGCATGGGAACAGGTGTATCCTTCTTGCCATCATCGCCACACTTATTTTTTTGAGTGATTATTCACTCAAAACTGGATGTTTTAGTTATATTCAACATTGTCACCGATATTTTGGTTAAGTCCTCGACCGATTAGTACTAGTCCGCTCCGTACATCGCTGCACTTCCACTCCTAGCCTATCTACCTGATCATCTTTCAGGGGTCTTACTTTCTTAAAGAAATGGGAAATCTCATCTTGAGGGGGGCTTCACGCTTAGATGCTTTCAGCGTTTATCCCGTCCATACATAGCTACCCAGCAATGCCCTTGGCAGAACAACTGGTACACCAGAGGTATGTCCATCCCGGTCCTCTCGTACTAAGGACAGCTCCTCTCAAATTTCCAACGCCCGCGACGGATAGGGACCGAACTGTCTCACGACGTTCTGAACCCAGCTCGCGTGCCGCTTTAATGGGCGAACAGCCCAACCCTTGGGACCGACTACAGCCCCAGGATGCGACGAGCCGACATCGAGGTGCCAAACCTCCCCGTCGATGTGAACTCTTGGGGGAGATAAGCCTGTTATCCCCAGGGTAGCTTTTATCCGTTGAGCGATGGCCCTTCCATGCGGAACCACCGGATCACTAAGCCCGACTTTCGTCCCTGCTCGAGTTGTAGCTCTCGCAGTCAAGCTCCCTTCTGCCTTTGCACTCTACGAATGATTTCCAACCATTCTGAGGGAACCTTTGGGCGCCTCCGTTACATTTTAGGAGGCGACCGCCCCAGTCAAACTGTCCATCTGACACTGTCTCCCGCCACGATAAGTGGCGCGGGTTAGAATGGTCATAACACAAGGGTAGTATCCCACCAATGCCTCCCTCGAGACTAGCGTCCCGAGCTCTACGGCTCCTACCTATCCTGTACATGTGTCACAAACATTCAATATCAAACTACAGTAAAGCTCCATGGGGTCTTTCCGTCCTGTCGCGGGTAACCTGCATCTTCACAGGTACTAAAATTTCACCGAGTCTCTCGTTGAGACAGTGCCCAAATCGTTACGCCTTTCGTGCGGGTCGGAACTTACCCGACAAGGAATTTCGCTACCTTAGGACCGTTATAGTTACGGCCGCCGTTTACTGGGGCTTCAATTCTGAGCTTCGCTATTGCTAACCCATCCTCTTAACCTTCCAGCACCGGGCAGGCGTCAGCCCCTATACGTCATCTTTCGATTTTGCAGAGACCTGTGTTTTTGATAAACAGTCGCTTGGGCCTATTCACTGCGGCTGAACTTGCGTTCAGCACCCCTTCTCCCTAAGTTACGGGGTCATTTTGCCGAGTTCCTTAACGAGAGTTCTCTCGCTCACCTTAGGATTCTCTCCTCGACTACCTGTGTCGGTTTGCGGTACGGGCCGTTTGTTTCTAACTAGAAGCTTTTCTTGGCAGTGTGATATTAAGACTTTGGTACTAAATTTCCCTCCTCATCACAACTTGTCCTTAGAGATAAAAGCATTTGACTCTTATCAAGACTTATTGCTTGAACGCACATATCCAACAGTGCGAACTTGTAACCTACTGCGTCCCTCCATTGTTCAAACAAAACAAACGGGTACAGGAATCTCAACCTGTTATCCATCGCCTACGCCTATCGGCCTCGGCTTAGGTCCCGACTAACCCTGGGAGGACGAGCCTTCCCCAGGAAACCTTAGTCATTCGGTGGACAGGATTCTCACCTGTCTTTCGCTACTCATACCGGCATTCTCACTTCTAAGCGCTCCACCAGTCCTTACGATCTAGCTTCGACGCCCTTAGAACGCTCTCCTACCATAGAACCAAAAGGTTCTATCCACAGCTTCGGTAATATGTTTAGCCCCGGTACATTTTCGGCGCAAGGGCACTCGACTAGTGAGCTATTACGCACTCTTTAAATGATGGCTGCTTCTGAGCCAACATCCTAGTTGTTTGTGCACCCTCACATCCTTTTCCACTTAACATATATTTGGGGACCTTAGCTGGTGGTCTGGGCTGTTTCCCTTTCGACAATGGATCTTATCACTCACTGTCTGACTCCCGGACATAAATGAATGGCATTCGGAGTTTATCTGAATTCGGTAACCCAAGACGGGCCCCTAGTCCAAACAGTGCTCTACCTCCATCATTCTTAATTCCGAGGCTAGCCCTAAAGCTATTTCGGAGAGAACCAGCTATCTCCAAGTTCGTTTGGAATTTCTCCGCTACCCACACCTCATCCCCGCACTTTTCAACGTACGTGGGTTCGGTCCTCCAGTGCGTTTTACCGCACCTTCAACCTGGACATGGGTAGGTCACATGGTTTCGGGTCTACGACTACATACTCACTCGCCCTATTCAGACTCGCTTTCGCTACGGCTCCGCTTCTTCAGCTTAACCTCGCATGCAATCGTAACTCGCCGGTTCATTCTGCAAAAGGCACGCCATCACCCATTAACGGGCTCTGACTTGTTGTAGGCACACGGTTTCAGGTTCTATTTCACTCCCCTTCCGGGGTGCTTTTCACCTTTCCCTCACGGTACTGGTTCACTATCGGTCACTAGAGAGTATTTAGCCTTGGGAGATGGTCCTCCCGGATTCCGACGGAATTTCTCGTGTTCCGCCGTACTCAGGATACTCATAGGTGTGTTGTCGATTTCGTCTACGGGGCTTTTACCCGCTCCGGCTGATCTTTCCAGATCGATTCAACTATCCACAACAGCTACCACAGCTGAGTCCTACAACCCCAAGAAGCAAGCTTCTTGGTTTGGGCTGTTTCCGTTTCGCTCGCCGCTACTAAGGAAATCGAATTTTCTTTCTCTTCCTGCAGGTACTTAGATGTTTCAGTTCTCTGCGTCTACCTCTAACAAGCTATGTATTCACTTGAAAGTAACATCCTATAAAAGATGCTGGGTTCCCCCATTCGGAAATCTCTGGATCATAGCTTACTTACAGCTCCCCAAAGCATATCGGAGTTAGTCCCGTCCTTCATCGGCTTCTAGTGCCAAGGCATCCACCGTGCGCCCTTATTCACTTAACCTTTTCTAACTATATATGAGTTAGATGTTTCTGATTTTACTTAAATAGCGATATTCAAGTAAAACTATTTATGTGTCACAATTTTACTAATAAAACTGATCAACTCGGTGTGTTAAAAATTAATGTTGATGTCTAACTTCAACTATCCAGTTTTCAATGAACAATACAAATGGTGTCAAAGACACCAATGGAGCCTAGCGGGATCGAACCGCTGACCTCCTGCGTGCAAGGCAGGCGCTCTCCCAGCTGAGCTAAGGCCCCTATTTAGAGATATAAAAACAAGAGAATAAATCTCTCAAAACTGAACAAAGTAAGTACCAATGTGTTTTCCGTAATATTCCTTAGAAAGGAGGTGATCCAGCCGCACCTTCCGATACGGCTACCTTGTTACGACTTCACCCCAATCATCTATCCCACCTTAGGCGGCTGGCTCCAAAAGGTTACCTCACCGACTTTGGGTGTTACAAACTCTCGTGGTGTGACGGGCGGTGTGTACAAGGCCCGGGAACGTATTCACCGTGGCGTGCTGATCCACGATTACTAGCGATTCCGGCTTCATGTAGGCGAGTTGCAGCCTACAATCCGAACTGAGAACGGCTTTAAGAGATTAGCTAAACCTCGCGGTCTTGCGACTCATTGTACCGTCCATTGTAGCACGTGTGTAGCCCAGGTCATAAGGGGCATGATGATTTGACGTCATCCCCACCTTCCTCCGGTTTGTCACCGGCAGTCTCGCTAGAGTGCCCAACTGAATGATGGCAACTAACAATAAGGGTTGCGCTCGTTGCGGGACTTAACCCAACATCTCACGACACGAGCTGACGACAACCATGCACCACCTGTCACTTTGTCCCCGAAGGGAAAGCTCTATCTCTAGAGTGGTCAAAGGATGTCAAGACCTGGTAAGGTTCTTCGCGTTGCTTCGAATTAAACCACATGCTCCACCGCTTGTGCGGGCCCCCGTCAATTCCTTTGAGTTTCAGCCTTGCGGCCGTACTCCCCAGGCGGAGTGCTTAATGCGTTAACTGCAGCACTGAAGGGCGGAAACCCTCCAACACTTAGCACTCATCGTTTACGGCGTGGACTACCAGGGTATCTAATCCTGTTTGCTCCCCACGCTTTCGAGCCTCAGCGTCAGTTACAGACCAGAGAGTCGCCTTCGCCACTGGTGTTCCTCCATATATCTACGCATTTCACCGCTACACATGGAATTCCACTCTCCTCTTCTGCACTCAAGTTCCCCAGTTTCCAATGACCTTCCTCGGTTGAGCCGAGGGCTTTCACATCAGACTTAAGAAACCGCCTGCGCTCGCTTTACGCCCAATAAATCCGGACAACGCTTGCCACCTACGTATTACCGCGGCTGCTGGCACGTAGTTAGCCGTGGCTTTCTGGTTAGATACCGTCAAGGTGAGAACAGTAACTCTCTCACTTGTTCTTCTCTAACAACAGAGTTTTACGATCCGAAAACCTTCTTCACTCACGCGGCGTTGCTCGGTCAGACTTTCGTCCATTGCCGAAGATTCCCTACTGCTGCCTCCCGTAGGAGTCTGGGCCGTGTCTCAGTCCCAGTGTGGCCGATCACCCTCTCAGGTCGGCTATGCATCATGGTCTTGGTAGGCCGTTACCCCACCAACTAACTAATGCAGCGCGGGCCCATCCAACAGTGACACCGAAGCATCTTTTATTATTCTTCCATGCGGAAAAACAAATTATGCGGTATTAGCACCTGTTTCCAAGTGTTATCCCCCTCTGTTGGGCAGGTTGCCCACGTGTTACTCACCCGTCCGCCACTCTTTGATTTTCGGTGGAGCAAGCTCCGGTGAAAATCAAAGCGTTCGACTTGCATGTATTAGGCACGCCGCCAGCGTTCGTCCTGAGCCAGGATCAAACTCTCAATAAAAGTTGATTAACATCTTGCGATGTTTAGCTCATTAATTTTAAAACTTGCTAGCGAATGTTATTCACTAAATATGGTTTGTTTTTACTAGAAGTAAAAACGCCCTACACATTTGGTTTGTCTTACTTTGTTCAGTTTTCAAAGATCTATCTCTTTTTAATTACGTTGTCGTAACAACTTTTATATAATAACATGTTATTAAAAATATGTCAACAATATTTTTTGTTTTTATTTTTTCATAACGTTTGTTACAAAGCTGTTTCAATCAACTTTTATATAATAACAATTTTTTAAAAATAAGTCAACAATAAAATAAAATATTTTTAACTTAAATATGGAACACCACTTATTTGAAAATTTTGAAGAACTTCTCTTAATGTAGAAGGTTCTTCCCAAGTGAATTGTTCTTGTTCGAAACTCAAATTATTTTTTTCCTCATCTAAACTAAAAACAAAAAGCGGCATCTTAACATTGCCAACATTAATATTAGTCAATTCGACTAAATCCATATCAGTGGTATTCAAATGAACTTCATCTCTGATTTCATTTAAAATACAAGCTAAACTTGTATAATTTGCATCAACTTCTGTCATAACAAACTCAACATGATCGTGTTCCTTTTTAACTAGAAACTTTTTATGTCCATTCTCTTGATTAAGAATAACTGTTCCAGCTACTTTTGCTTGTGTCAACATATTCCACCTCTTAAGTTTGATTGGTTTAATGCTTAATTTGATCAACAAAAAGAAGTATAACATATTTTCAGAAAGAAATCAGTTATTTTCCAAGGTTTCTTTTAGAGCATCTTGCGTCCACTTATCTAAACGCTCTTCAATACTAGCAAATCCTATTTTTTTATTTTTATTAGTAAAATATTTTTTCTTTCTATACACAGCAGGTGGTGTTTCTTGTAACACTCTTAATGATAGACTAATTTTTTTAGTGTACTCATCTATATCAATTACTTTTACAGTAACTTCTTGACCTATTTCTAGTTCTTCAGAAATATTTTTTATGAATCCATGCTTAACTTCAGAGACATGAATTAGCCCCTGATGATTTCCGTCTAAAGAGACAAATGCTCCATAAGGTTGGATACCTGTTATTTTCCCAGAAATAATCATGCCAATTTTATATTCCATAAATGCCATCTCCTTAAATATAATTCATCAATAGTTTATCATAAAAAAAGATTGAGAGCATTTATACTCTCAATCTTTTTGATTATTCATTTATTTCAACACCATCAATTGTAATATCATATAAAGGTCGATCTTGTGGATCTCTTTGGACAGATGACATTTCGTCAACAACATCCATTCCTTCAATTACATGACCAAAAACAGTATGTCTGAAATCTAGCCATGGTGTTCCACCATTCTTATAAGCTTCAATCACTTCTTCAGGGAAACCTGCTCCTTCAAGTTGACCTAACATGTTAGCTGGTACATTTTGATTTTGAACGATGAAGAATTGACTACCATTAGTATTAGGACCAGCGTTAGCCATTGATAGAGCTCCTCTTAAATTAAATAAATCTTTAGAAAACTCATCTTCAAATTTTGCTCCGTAAATACTTTCTCCACCCATACCTGTTCCAGTTGGATCGCCACCTTGGATCATAAAATCAGGAATAATTCTATGGAAGATAACTCCATCATAGTAACCTTTTTTACTTAACTCAATAAAGTTCTTTACAGTTTTAGGTGCTTGCTCTGGGAATAAAGCTACTTTGATATCCCCTCTGTTTGTTTTAATGACAGCTGTCACCTTATTTTCTTCTAAATTTAATTGTGGAAATTGACTCATGTTAATTCCTCCTTATTTCTATCTATTATAGTAGAAAATAAAATTAATTTTCTAAAATACTTCTTACTTTTGTTGTTAATAAATCAATGGCTACTTGATTTTCGCCACCTTCTGGCACAATTATATCAGCGTATTTTTTGGTTGGTTCTATAAATTGATGATGCATCGGTTTCACAACATTTAGATACTGCTCTATGACAGAATCCAATGAACGACCTCTGTCTTCCATATCACGTTTAATTCGACGAATAATTCTAATATCATCTTCAGTATCAACGTATACTTTGATATCCATTAAATCTCTTAATCTCTCATCTTCTAAAATTAAGATACCTTCTAAAATAATGACTTCTTTAGGGTCTTGATGTACAACTTCTGCACTTCTTGTGTGAGCCTCATAATCATAAACTGGTTTGTCAATCGATTGATAAGACATCAATTGTTTTAAATGTTCTATCAACAAATCTGTATCAAACGCCAAGGGATGATCATAATTTGTATTTAATCTTTCTTCAAATGACAAGTGACTTTGATCTTTATAATAAGAGTCTTGCTCAAAAAGTAAGATTGAATGGTTTGGTAGAGCATTTAAAATTGCACGACTAACACTTGTTTTACCACTTCCTGAACCACCTGTGACTCCTATTACAACGGGGCGCTCATTTTTTGTTTGCATGGGTATCCCTCACTTAATTCTATTTAATCCTTCTTTGATATCCTACTCTATCAAGCACTTACTTTCAAGATTTTCGTAATGAATTTCTTATTTTTTATCTACTTTTTTATAAAGTGTTGTCATTTTTTCTAAAAAACCAGTTGATTGATATAAATTAAAAGCATTTTTATTTTTATTCAAAACACTTAACTCAATATATTCTGCCTTTTTTTGATAAGCCCACTCTTCAATTTGTGATAATAGTTTACTAGCAATTCCTTGAGCTCGATAATCTTTTGTGACAACAAGATCTAAACAATAACAAAATGTGTGTTTTTCAAAAATGGGATAATCAGGTGTCTCTTGTAATTGAATAATCGCTAACCCTACAAGATTGGCACCATCTTTTACTATTAGTATATCTGAATTTTTGGAAAGGATCATCTCTTCAAAGAAAGAGTTTCTTTGCTGAGCATCTTTAAAAAAATCAGGTTCTAATTCATGAATTCTTTGCGTCAACTCTTGATATAAAGCTTTTATTTGAGGAATATCTACTGTTGTTGCTTGATCATAAATCATTACCTGTCCTCCTTTTTATTTTCTTATTCAAATATACTATAAAAAACGATAAACAACTACTCATATGAAGATGACTATCACTATCATTTAAGTAATTTTACTTAGAATAAAAAAGACTGCATGCTACAATGAGTCCTGGTTATAGGAGGTTAACAATGACAAATACTATTATAAAAACAGATCAATTAAGCTATAGCGCTAACGATAAAAATATATTAAAAAATATTTCATTTCAAGTTAAAGAAGGAGACTTAATAACTATCAGCGGACCATCAGGTAGTGGCAAAAGTACTCTTTTAAAATTAATTGCCAATATGATTAGACCAACAAGTGGCGATATTTACTTTAATGACAAAAAAATAGATCTATATCTCTCCACAGATTACCGAAAAGAAGTTTCCTATTTTTTCCAGAATCCAGTTTTATTTGGTGAAACTGTCCGCGATAATCTAACTTTTCCATATGAAATAAGAAATCTTTCATTTGATGAAACAAAAGCAATCTCCTTACTCGAATCAGTCAAATTAACATCTGATTATCTTAATAAATCAATCGATTCTTTATCAGGTGGAGAAAAACAACGGATAGCTTTTGTTAGAAATCTACTATTTCAACCTAAAGTTCTTTTATTAGATGAAGTTACTAGTGCTCTTGATCATGAAAACAGACAAATTATTTATAATATTATCCACAGCTTAAATCAAAATAAGCAGATAACTATTCTTTGGGTCACCCATAATGAGGAAGAGTTTCTTTCATCCAATCAACAATTAATTATTGATAATGGAACGATAAAGGAGGATATTAATGAATAATTTAGATATTTCAAATACCTCTCTATTTTTTGCTAGTTCACTTGTTTTAATCGCCCTTATTATTGATTACAAAGAGAAGCTCGGATTAGGTAAAGACATTTTTATTGCAGCAATTCGAGCTGTCATACAATTATTTATTATCGGCTATGTTCTAAGTGCCATTTTCAAATTGGATAATGTTATTACAACTACTGTCATGGTTCTTTTTATTATTTTTAACGCAGCTTATAATGCAGGAAAAAGAGCAAATCATTTAAAAAACAGTTTTCAAATTTCACTTATTGCTATTGGTGTTGGAACATTTGTCTCACTTACCGTTCTCTATTTATCTGGCACTCTAAAATGGACACCTTCTCAAATTGTTCCAATCACCGGTATGATTGCTAGTAATGCAATGACTGCTATTGGTGTTGGATATAGAACCATGCAATCAAAATTTACAGATCAAAAACAACAAGTTCAAGAAAAATTGGCATTAGGTGCAACTAAAAAACAAGCAACGCTTCCAATTATTAGAGAAAGTATTAAAACCGCTATGTCACCAAGTATTGATAGCACCAAAACAGTTGGTCTAGTTAGCCTTCCTGGTATGATGAGTGGATTGATGTTTGCTGGTATTGATCCAACAACGGCTATTCGTTATCAAATAGTAGTTATGTTTATGCTCATCTCAACAACTGGTTTTGCTACGATGATTGCTACTTACTTAAGTTATGGAAAATATTTCAATGATTTTGATCAACTAAACTAAAAAAAGTGAACTCAAGAGATGGATAAATCTCATTGAGTTCACTTTTTTATTATCTTTCTTGAACGTATTTATACGCAGTTCCTAATGAAATGTTACATTCTTCAGCAATTTGGCGTAGTGTATATCGATTATTATTATACAAATATCTAATTTGCTCGATTGTTTCTTCCGAAATTTTTGGTCTTCCACCAACACGACCTTTACGGCGAGCTTCTTGCAATCCTTTTGTTGTTCTTTCACGAATAATCATTTTTTCCATTTCAGCAATTTTCAAAATCATCTCAACATAAGGAGCATCTTTAATATCACTATATGCAGCACCTTTTTTTACTACAATTAATTGAATGTTTCTTTCTTTTAAATCGCTTAAAAATTCAGCTAGCTGAATAATAGACTTCCCTAAACAACGTAGTTCATAGACAACTAATTCATCCCCAGAATCTAGACTCTCTACCACTTCTTTTAAAACAGCATCATTTTGAGCGACACCTGACATATCTTCTTTTTCTATTGAAACAGTTTCAATTTCAAATGCTTTTAACCCTTCAATCTGCTCTTTTACATAACTTTCCTCACTAGACGCGTACACATACCCTATTTTCTTCATATTTTTTCCCCCTATATGTAAACTCTGTATTATAAATTTATTATACTACTCAATTATGTTCATACTATATCTCTTTTTTAAAAAACCTGCCTTATCAAACTTTTCTTAAGGTTAGGAAATTTCTGGCAAAAAAAGAGCTTTTTATGAATATTTGTGATTATTACTCTTATTATTTAGTTATTTAACTAAATAGTTCAAATGTGTTTCCACCTAGTATATACTTAAATCTAAGGAAGTGATACATATGGATATTTCATTATTTAAAGAGAAACTAGCTGAAATTGAAACGGATTTTTACAAAGGTTTAAAACGTATCATGAAAATTAATAGCGTAAAATCTACTCCAGAAAAAAATGCTCCTTTTGGTTTAGGTCCAAAACTTGTCTTGGATGAAGCTATTCTTCTTTCAAAAGAACTTGGATTTAAAACAAAAATAATTAACAATGCAGTTGGTTACGCTCAGCTTGGTGATGACGATAACAATTACATTGGCATAGTCGGACATTTAGATGTTGTTGCTGAAGGAGATGGTTGGGATTATCCACCGTTTGATTTAACACTAGACAACGGCATTTTTTATGGTCGAGGTGTTTTAGATAATAAAGGACCTATCATTGCTAACCTATATGCATTATATGTTTTAAAAGAAATAAACTATCCTATAACAAAAACCGTTCGAATTATTTTTGGAACTGACGAAGAAAGTGGTTCAGCTGATATTCCTCTTTATTTAGAAAAGGAAAATCCTCCATTATATGGTTATACACCTGATTGTAAGTATCCTGCAGTGTACGGGGAACGGGGGATGATTCGTTTAGAAATCGAAACACCTATTACTGATAATTCTCTAGACACACTTACCTATTTTAAAGGGAATTTTGATAGAAGTGCTATTCCTGATAGATTAGAAGTAACTATAAATCAAAAAAAATATTTAATTGAAGGAAAACGTGCACCTAGTAATGCTCCTGATTTAGGAGAAAATGTGATTACTCTTTTTGCTAATAAAATGGTGAGTACAAATCTCGTTTCAGGCGACTTCAATTCTTTTTTAATTTGGCTAAATAATAGTTTACATAATCAACATGACGGTTCTGGTTTAAAGATAAATTATCACGATCAAGAATCAGGTGATTTGTCACTCACCCCCTTTGAATTAACATTTGAAGAAAATAAAATTAAGCTTGGTCTATCTATTAGATACCCAGTTACCATGAAAAAAGAGGATTTATTAAGTAAGTTACAAAAATCTTTACCCAAATCCTCTACTCTTCATGTCAAAAGGGAACTTCCAGCAACTTTTTTTGATAAAAATCACCCAATGATTAAATCAATGACACAGGTTTACGAAGAATTAACTGGTTTAGATGGTACCCCTGTCACAACAACTGGAGCAACATACGCTCGCACTATGCCTAATATTGTTGCTTTTGGACCTTCTTTTCCTGGTCAAAAAGGAATTGCTCATAACAAAAATGAGTACATGACTCAAAAAGATTTACTTAAAAATTTAGAAATATATACCTATCTTTTAGCAGAACTAATTAAATAAATGAACGGAGTGATGATGATGACTTTTGGTACTATCGCAACTTGGAGAATGGCTCATGACAGTGTTGTTGAAGCAACTAAGCTTTTAGAATCTGGAACAAACGCCTCTGATGCACTTGAAGTTGCTATTAAACAGGTAGAAGATTATCCTTTTTATAAATCAGTAGGATACGGTGGGCTTCCTAATGCAAAAGGTATTCTAGAAATGGATGCCGCTTTTATGAATGGAGATACCTTCCAAATTGGTGCTGTAGCAGGTATTGTGGATATAAAAAACCCTATATCAGTTGCTAAAAAACTCAGTGAGGAAAAATTTAACAGCTTTTTAGTTGGTGAAGGAGCAACTCAATACGCAAAAGATGAAGGTTTTGAAGTAAAAGAGATGCTGACAGAACGAGCCAAAAAAATATGGGAAAAACGGATAGAAGATATGAAAAGTAAACAGTTAAATCCGTATGACGGCCATGATACTGTTGGAGTTGTAACTCTGGATCAAATGGGATCTATGTCAGTTGGAACTTCCAGCTCAGGACTCTTCATGAAAAAAACTGGACGAGTTGGTGACTCACCTTTATCCGGTTCAGGATTTTATGTGGATAGTACAATTGGTGGCGCTGCTGCAACAGGACTAGGAGAAGATTTGATGAAAGGAATCCTTTCCTACGAAATTGTTCGAAAAATGTCAGAAGGTCTTTCTCCACAAGAGGCGTGTGATCAAACCGTTTATCCATTCCATGACCTACTAACCAAACGCTACGGTAAAGCAGGTGCTTTTTCTTTAATTGCCATGAATAAAAAAGGAGAATGGGGTGTCGCAACCAATGTTGAATTTACTTTTTCAGTTGCAAACGACACCACAAAACCAACCATTTTCATGGCAAATAGAGGAGAAAATCAAACAACTAGTATCACCCCTATCACAAAAGAATGGTTAGATGCTTATGAAAAAAGAATCAAAGCTCCCATAGAATAGAAAAAAGACTGGAACCTAGTTATCAGGTTTCAGTCTTTTTTATCTATAAGAAACAGTAGCCGGGGGAAATATCTACTGATCTTTCTTCTTCAATAGTTTATCCCTGTACATCTCAACTTCATCTTCACTACAATAAACAAAATGCTCGGGACCAACTTCACGCAAACTACGTTCCTTTGTATCTTGTTGATTTGGCTTGTATGTGATTCGTTGGCGATTTCTTTCATAGTCTGGGTCTGGTAATGGAATAGCAGATAACAAACTTTCAGTATAAGGATGCAAACCATAATTATAAATTTCTTCTGCTGTTCCGACCTCTACTAATCTCCCAAAATACATAACTCCAATACGATCACTAATATATTTAACCATAGATAAATCATGAGCAATAAATAAATAAGTTAATTTTTGTTGCTCTTGTAATTCTTGCAGTAAATTCACAACTTGAGCTTGGATGGACACATCTAAAGCTGAGATAGGTTCATCACAAATAATAAACTTAGGCTCTACAGCTAGTGCACGTGCAATACCAATTCTTTGTCTTTGTCCTCCAGAAAACTCATGTGGATAACGAGTTCCATGACTTGGATCAAGACCTACCGTTTTCAATAATTCATTAACTCGATTAGTTCGATCTTCATCATTTTTGGCTAAACCATGAACATCAATTCCCTCAGCGATAATATCCTTTACTTTCATTCGTGGATTCAAAGAAGCATAAGGATCTTGATAAATCATTTGAACATCACGTCTAAACTGATTCAAATTTTTACGACCTTTGATTTTAGCAATATCCTCACCATCAAATTGAATTTCCCCACTAGTTGGATGATACAAGCGAATAATACTTCGACCTGTTGTAGATTTACCACAGCCTGACTCACCAACTAGTCCAAATGTTTCCCCTTCATAAATTGAAAAACTAATCCCATCAACAGCTTTTACCTCATCTTCTCTTCCAACATTAAAATGTTGTTTAAGATTTTTTACATCTAATAAAACTTTTTTATCTTTTAGCTCTTGCATCCAATCACCCCTTTCCTATGCTCCAAAACGTTCTTTATATTTTTCACGACGACGAACTATTTCAGCAGGCGGTGTTACTTTAGGTGCATTTGGTGCTAGTAACCAAGTTGCTGCTTTATGAGTTGGTGAAACATCAAAGAATGGTGGTGCTTCTTCTGTATCAATTTGCATAGCAAACTCATTTCGAGGATAAAAAGCATCTCCTTTTGGTGGATCTAATAAATCTGGTGGTGATCCAGGAATAGCATACAATTTTTCTTCACTTGTCTCTAGAGTTGGCATCGAACTAAGAAGCCCCCACGTATACGGATGTTGTGGGTTATAAAAAATCTCATCAGATGTTCCGATTTCAATAATTCGACCACCATACATAACAGCCACTCTATCTGCTACATTGGCGACAACCCCTAAGTCATGGGTAATAAAAATAATCGATGTTTGGATTTTCTTTTGAATATCCTTCATCAAATCAATAATCTGCGCTTGAATTGTTACGTCTAATGCCGTTGTCGGCTCATCAGCAATTAATACTTCCGGGTAACAAATTAGTGCAATCGCAATAACTATTCTTTGTCTTTGTCCACCAGAAAATTGATGTGGATAATTTTTTAATCGTTTTTCCGCATTTGGAATCCCGACTAGTTTTAATAAATCAAGAGCTCTTTCTAATGCTTCTTTTTTCGAAATTTTTCTATGTTTTCTTAATGACTCTGCTACTTGATTTCCAATGTTCATTGTCGGATCAAGAGATGTCATTGGGTCCTGAAAAATCATCGCGATGTCTTTTCCACGAATTGACTGCATTTGTTTCTCTGATTTATGAACTAAATCTTCTCCTTTAAAAAGGATTTCGCCTTCATCTATGTTTGCATTATTGGCTAATAATCGCATAATCGTTCTAGTCGTTACTGACTTACCTGAGCCAGATTCTCCTACTATTGCTAGTGTTTCACCTTTATGTAAATCAAAGTTTACCCCACGAATGGCATGAACTTTACCAGCAAAAGTATCAAATGAAATATTTAAATCTTTAACTTCTAATACTTTCTCCATTTTTCATCACCATCCTAATCATTCATTTTTGGATCAAAAGCATCCCGTAATCCATCAGCTAATAAGTTAAAACAAATCATAATCACTGATAAAGTAATTGCAGGTGCCCACATCAAATGAGGTAAAAATCTAAATGTTTTATATCCTTCATTTAACAATGTTCCTAAAGAAGCTGTTGGTGGCGTTAACCCTAAACCGATAAAACTTAAAAAGGCTTCAAAGAAAATAGCAGAAGGAATACTAAACATCATCTGAACAATAATAACCCCTGAAATATTTGGTAACACATGTTTCATAGCAATTTTTGCTTTAGACTCACCTAAAGTTGTTGCGGCTAAAACATACTCTTGGTCTTTTATTTTTAACGTTTGTGCACGGACAATCCGAGCCATTGTAATCCATCCTGTTACAATCATTGCTAAAATAATTGACATCATACCTGGTTTAAACACTGTTAACATTAAAATCATAACAACTAAATTTGGTACACCTGATAAAATCTCTAATATCCGCTGCATCACATTATCTGTTTTACCGCCCTTCATTCCTGAGATCATCCCGTAGATAACTCCAAAGGTTAAATCAAGAAAGGCTGCGACAAAAGCAATAATAAGTGACATTCTTGTTCCCATCAACAATCTAGATAACTCATCTCTTCCCAAGCCATCTGTCCCTAAATAAAAATGAGTATTCTCCGGTACTTTTGCTTGCTCATATTTATCCACTCGTTTCCCACCAACTACTGCTGTTCCATTAAATCCGTCAATATTAACACCGGGTATTTTTGGAGGCAAGTTGATATACTTAGGATTTTGTTTAGTTGGATCATGCGGTGAAACAAAAATTGAGCCAAACGCTAAAATCGAAATAATTCCTAGTAAAATAAGTGAAACAACTGCACCTTTATTTTTTTTCAATCGTCTCCAAGAATCTTGAATAAAGTTTAAAGAAGGGGCACTAATTTTTTCTCTATCTAAATTATCTTGAATAGAGATTGGTTTAAATTTATCTTCTGAAATATGTTGAATATCAATTTTTTCCATTATTCTTTGCCACCTCCTGATACTCGAATACGAGGATCTACAATACCATATAGTAAATCAACGATTAATATAACTACAACTAACATAGCAGAGAACATAATTGTTACAGCCATTATCGTTGGGTAATCGTTTGTCATAATTGACTTAACAAATTGCTCACCAATTCCTGGTATTGCAAAAATATTTTCTACTACTAGTGAACCAGTCATTAAAGCAACTGCAAGAGGCCCAAGTAATGTAATCAGTGGAATCAAACTATTTCTTAATCCATGTCTGAAAACAACTTGCATTCTGCTTAAACCTTTAGCTCTTGCTAACTCAATGTAGTCACTACTTAAAACTTCAACCATCTCTGTTCTAATAAAACGTGCTGAGTCAGCTAACGGTGACATAGCAAGTGCTAGGGTTGGTAAAATAGTTGAAGCAAATCCTTGATCCCATTTAGCAATTGGTAAGATGCCTAATTTTATCGCAAAGAAATACTGCAATAGGACAGCAAATACAAAGTTTGGTATCGACCTTCCTAAAATGGCGACTAACGTGGCGACTGTATCCACCCATGTATTTTGTTTCATAGCAGCAATAGCTCCTAAAATAATGCCAATTATGGTTCCGAATATAATTGCCTGAGCACCTAGCTGAACTGAAGGTCCTATTCTTTCCTTCAATAATTTAGAAACAGGTTGGTTTTTAAATTGGAATGACGTTCCAAAATCACCTTTTACTAAGTTGCCCATATAGATTCCATACTGTTGAATGACTGGTTTATCTAATCCAGCCTGTTCATTTAACATTTCAATTTGTTCTGGTGATAATTTTTCCTGATTGGCATAAGGTGAACCAGGTAATAATTTCATTAAGAAAAAAGTAATAGTGGAAATCAACCATAAGGTAATTAACATAAACATAACGCGTTTAAGAAAATATTTCGCAAAATTTTTCATTTATTTTTCCCCCTTTAAAATATTTTGACATCGATTAATAAATGAATTAGAGTTAGTTTATTAATCAAACAGATAAGGATTGTAATTATGACCAATAAGAAAAAAACAGCAATTTGCCTAATAGGCCTATTTTCTATTATTCCAGCAATAACTTGGTTAACGAAAAAAGAAATAACTTTAAAGTATCTATCTGATAACTTTTTTATGTTCGCTCTTTTCTTTTTAATAGTAGGAGGATTTATTCTAGTTCTATCTTCTGGTTTTTTTGACTTATTTCAAAAAAATATGAAACATCTTATCCAATTAAGAAAAAATAATGAACCTAAGGAATACGTTCCCTTTTCTCAAATTTTTAAGAAAAAACCTGTTTTTTGGTTTATCATTGGAGTTAGTTTGTTAGTAACCAGTTTAATCCTTGCCCTAATTGCCTAATATTAAAAAAAATCCTATAACTTGAGTTATAGGATTTTTTGTTTTCTTTTGAAGATAACTATTATCCTTTTATTGTTGCTTAACTAAACTCTATGATTAAAAATAGCTGTTAGTAGATTAATCTACTTTATAAGTCCATTTGTAATCGAACATTGCGCCTGCCGGATGTGATACCACACCTTTAACTTTATCAGAACGTAAGTGAGCTTCTGCCTCTTGAATCACAGGAACTACACCAACTTCTTTTGTTACTAATTGTTCTGCTTTAATCATGTCATCCCAACGTTTTTCAGGGTCATTCACATGAGTTGTTGCAGCATCTTCTAATAATTTATCGTATTCTTTATTAGAGAATTTACCTCTGTTATATGGGTTTTCTGTTCCAAATAAATCTAAGAAACTACTTGGGTCTGGATAATCTGCAATCCAACCGCTATAAACCATACTGAAATCACCCTTATTAGAACGATCCAAACGTACACTAAATGGTACAGGGCTTAAGTTAACTTTCAATCCTGGTAATTCTTCTTCCAGAGAACCTTTTAAGAACTCGATAACTTTTTTAGTTGAGTCGTTATCTGAAGCTAATAAATCCACTTCAATTTTATCTTTTCCTAAATCTTTTTTAGCTTTCTTCCAGTGATCTTTCGCTTTCTTGCTATCATACTCTAATTGGCTTCCAGCTTCTTTAGAAAAATCCTTTTTGTCTTTTGGACTTTCAGCTACATTTTTAGGAACTAATCCAGTTGAAGCAACAGAACCATCAGATAAAATTTGATTAGCTAACGCATCTCGATCAATCGCGTAAGAGATAGCTTTTCTTAAATCTTCATTTCTAAATTCAGATTTATCATCTCTTTGGTTTAATTCAATGTAACGAGATGAAGCTTTCATTTCACTAACAAATTGAGGATCATCAGCTTTTTGTTGAGCTAACTCACCAGCTAAAATAATATCTTCTGCTTTGCCACTTTCAAAAAGATTCAAACTAGTTGAAGCTTCTTTTACAACACTTACATTAATACGATCTAATTTAACTGTATCCTTATCCCAATACTCATCATTTTTAACATAAGCCCACTCAGTATCTGTTCCAGGTCCATCAAAATCCGCTAATTTAAATGGCCCATTATAAACAGCTTTTTCACTTGTAGTTGTATATTCTTTACCATATTTTTCTACAATGTCTTCACGTTGTGGCATGTAAGTTGTAAAGGCTAATAAGTAATCAAAATAAGGTGTTGCTTTTTCTAAAGTAACCTCTAATTCATAATCACTCACTGCTTTAATACCAAGCTCACTCTTGTCTTTTTTCCCTGCTGTAATGTCTGCTGCATTTTTAACTGATTCATGTAATGAGGCATACTCAGAAGCTGTTTTAGGGTCAACCGTTCTTTGCCATCCGTAAACATAATCTTTTGCCGTTACAGGTTTTCCATCTGACCATTTAGCATCTTCACGTAATTTAATTTTATATACTAACCCATCTTCACTGACTTCAGCTTTTTCTGTTGCTCCTGCAGGTTGTGGTTTCTGATCTTTATCTAAACGATAAATTCCTTCATACACATTATTCAAAGCAACTGAACCAATTACATCTGTGTTAAGTGATAAATCTGCTGAAGGCATCTCTTGTTGAACATTGACAGAAAATTCTTGCTTTTCAGCCAATACTTCTTTACCATCTGATTTTCCACTCTCTTTAGTTGATGATTCTTTTCCATTACCGCCTCCACACGCTGCTAATGATAAAACAACTGTTGAAAGCAAACCAACGTATAACATTTTTTTCGTTTTCATAATAAGTTCCCCCTTAAATTCAGATATCATTAATATTAAAATTAAATTAGAATATGCTAACAATCATATATTAATTTTAATCTTAATGCAACAAAAATAATTCATTTATTCAAATTTAAAGCAGAAATATCCTTATTTTTTGAATGAAACCGGTTAATAAAAGAATATTCTGTTCATTTATTCTCTCATTTTCACCTAATAAAAAAGAGCAATCCTCTCATATTCCTGAAAGAATTACTCATTTTTATTTTTTTTCGTAAAAATATTTTTAACACTTCTTTGTAGAACTTGAAAAAAACTGAGGGACTTAACTATTCGGTCTGGAGTGATATAAACCCGAATAGCTCGCAACACTTTTTTAGGATCCTTCGTAGAAAAAGTGAATGTACCATTTTGCTTTGTTTTAATAGCAAATCGTGGAATCCATTTCCCTTTGAACATAACAGAAGTAATAACGATATCTACTTCTTCCCATGGAATTTGGATAAAGTTCTTAGCATCTCGCTCATTGTAGAACTCGAACCCTTTATCGCCAACCATAATTTTACCGTAGTCTGCCATACCTAAAAAAGAAGTTGCCTTTTCTACTACATCTACTTTTGTATTAATTGATTGTACCAATGACTATTCAACTCCGTTCCTAAATGCTTTCTAAAAAAATTATAACATAGTTAATACAATTCATAAAAAAGAGTCTTAAAAGAAAAATATAAAAGTGAGACAAAATCACTTGTTGAATTTGTCTCACTTTTACTTTATTTAAACGATTAATTACATTAAACCAATAACGTGTAATAATACACCTGAAACAAATAATCCTAAAATAATAACAATAGGAGATACTTTTTTCTTAAGTAACCACATACATAATAATGTTAATAGAAGCCCAACTAACCCAGTAATTAAACTATCTAAGTTATCTTGTAATGTTGTTACTTTGAACTCACTAAGTGAAAGGCCTGCTGCTTGTTGTTCTAACGCAGTTTTAACTCCTTCAATTCCATTTGGTAAGTTCTTCCAATCAATAAAAGCACCATCATCTAATTTTACTTTAGAGACAACTGGTGTGAAATTAATAGATACCCATCTATTAACCAAGGAACCTAAGATAAACATCCCGAGGATAGAGGCACCTTTAGTAATATCTTGAAGAATACCACCAGATAAATCTTCTGTAATTTTTGATCCTGCTTTATAACCAAATTCTTGTGTATACCACATGAATGCCATACGAATTAAGTTCCATGCAACAAAATAAATAATTGGTCCTAAGATATTACCACTAATCGCTAAAGTTGCTGCTAATGCACCTAAAATAGGTTTAACTGTGAACCAGAATACTGGATCCCCAATACCTGCTAAAGGTCCCATCATACCAACTTTAACCCCTTGAATAGCTGCATCATCTACAGGAGCGCCATTAGCACGTTCTTCTTCAAGAGCTAAGGTTACACCTAAAATTGGTGAAGCTACATATGGGTGAGTATTAAAGAATTCCAAGTGACGTTCTAATGCTGCTGCGCGATCTTCTTTTGTTGTATATAATTTCTTAATCGCTGGGATCATTGAGAAGGCCCAACCACCATTTTGCATACGTTCATAGTTCCAAGAACCTTGTAAAAATGTTGAACGCCAGAAAACAGACTTACGATCCTTTTTAGTTAATTCAATTCTATGTTGTTCTGTCATTTTTTTGTCCCCTCCTTTTAATAGTTATCTATAATATCGCCGACAGGGTCACCAGTATTAGATCCCCCATTACCACCTGAGCCGCCACCTTGTTTAGAAAGGGCTAAGTAGATAAGAGCTAGTGACATACCAATTACACCAAGTCCGATAAGAGTAATTTCTGAAACTGTTGCAATAACAAAACCTAAAGCAAAGAATGGCCATACTTCTTTTGTTGCCATCATGTTAATAACCATTGCAAAACCAACAGCTACTACCATTCCACCACCAATTGCTAAACCTTTTGTTAACCACTCTGGCATAGATAAGAGTAAAGATTTCACTGGACCTTCACCAATTGCTAAAATAAGACCTGCTGGAATTGCGATACGAATACCTTGTAAACCAATAGCCATAATGTGCCAGAATTCGATTTTTTTGAAATCTCCTTCTTTAGCCGCAGCGTCCATAAAATGAACGAATGCTGTTGCAATTGTACGACATAAAATTGTTAATAAAAGACCTGCTACTGCTAAAGGAATAGCTAATGCGATAGCTGAATCTACTCCTGCTTTACCTTGTCCACCTAAAACTAAAATAATTGCTGATGCTACTGAAGCTAGAGCAGCGTCGGGTGCCACAGCAGCCCCAATGTTTGCCCAACCAAGTGCCAATAACTGTAAGGTACCACCTAAAATAAGACAAGGAACTAGTTGTCCTGTAACTAATCCGATTAACGTACATGCAATAACTGGTTGATGGAAATGAAACTCATCTAAAATTCCTTCCATACCTGCTAAAAATGCAACGATAATGACTAATATCATTTGAATAGCATTTAATTCCATGATAATTTATCCTCCATTTTTCTTTTTAATAATTACTTTTTGTTAATTTCTTCTTGTGCTTTTTTAATAATTTCTTCCATATTTCCTTTTGAATCGCTAGGAACTTTACGGACATCAAATTTAACGCCAGCTTCTTTTAATTTATTGAATGTATCAATATCATCTTGACCAAAAGCTAACACTTTATTTGGTTGAACTTTTCCTGGTGAGTGAGCCATTGATCCCACGTTAACTGTCTCTAATGGTACGCCACCTTCAACTGCTCTTAAAACGTCTTGAGGTGTTTCAAATAATAATAACGCTTTTTGTCCACCAAAATGTTGATCATCTTTAGAGATTTTAATCATTTGTTCAATCGGTACCACATGAGCTTTCACTCCTGGTGGTGCTGCTTGTTGAATTAATTTCTTACGTAATTCATCTTTTGCAACAGCATCAGAAACAACAATAATACGAGTTGGACCAGTCGTTTTTGTCCAAGCAGTTGCTACTTGACCGTGTAATAAACGAGTGTCAATACGAGCTAACACATAAGATAATTTACCAGGTTTTCCAGCACTTGCTGATTGCTCAACAACTGCTCCTTTTTCTTCTTCAGGTTCAAGCTCTTCTGGCTTAACTTTAACGCCTTCTTTAGCTGTTCCTAAGATGTGAGTAGCAATTTCTTGCGCACTTTCCATTGAGAATCGAGAAGCATAAGCTTCAATGACCATTGGTAAATTCATACCTGCCACAATTGCCCAATTTTCTTTGTGTTCTTCAAACAAACTATTCGCTTGATTGAAAGGTGTACCGCCCCATAAATCTACTAAGAACAGCACTTCATCTTGATTGTCAAAGCCTTGAACTGCGTCTTGCATTTTTTTCTTAATATCTTCAGGTCCTTCTGAAGGCATTAACGTTACAGCCGCAACATTTTCTTGTTCGCCAAAAATCATTGATGCTGATTGTAAAATACCTGATGCAAATTCGCCATGACTTGCTAGGATAATCCCTACCATTCCTCTACCTCCTACTTTTTATTTTTTATCTATAAAGTAAATGAACGACTCTTCATACACTTTATTTTCTTATAAGAAGTTCTGTTTTTTTAAAAGTTCGACTAAGTTCTGTTTGTGGTCTGCAGGAACTTTTCTAATTTCAAGTTCGATCCCTTGTTCTGACAAATAGATGAAAGAAGCAATATCTTTTTCATCAACAGAAATAAAATTAGTTAACATTTTTTTATCACTTGAAAAACTCATTCCTCCAATATTAATAGAAGAAAGTTCCATTCCTTGTCTAACCAATACCTCTACATCTTGAGGTGAAGTAAACAGTAACGCGACTTTTTCAAATTGTAAAATGTTACTTTGATACACTTCATGCATTCTGGCAACACTAATAACATTCACTCGAATACCACTAGGTGCTGCTTGTTTCAGCAAAAGTTTTCGTATTTGATTTTCAGCAGCTTCATCACTGATAACTAAAATACGATCAATTTCCATTTGTTTAGACCAAGCTGTTGCAACCTGACCATGAATTAAACGATCATCAATTCGAGCTAATCGAATATCTATGGCCATAAAACCCCTCCTTATATCATCAACTTTAAAAAATGATACAAACTGTATCAAACAGAGTATTCCTCTCATACGTCTTTATATATGCAACTACTGTGCCAACTTTTTATAATTATTAAATTTACCTTAAGAAAGTTGTTATGTAAGCTTTTAAACTATTTTACTTATAGATACACTAATAAAAAAATACAGTAAAAATACACTGTTTTTTTAGCTTAAGTGTATTTTTACTGTATTATATAACAATATTTATCTTTTTGATTTTTCGTTTTCAATGATTTGATAAATAAAATAGATTTCATTATCAGAAAAAGATAACTGTAACATTTGATTCAATTCCTCAAATATAGGAACTATCCGTTGATACACTAGTGTATCTTTCATCTCTTCCAAATCATCTTTAGAAACCGTTAATGTATCCTGTCTAAGCTCTCTTTCAATAGCTCCAGCTGTATGCATACATAAGTTGATATAAAAGCCTGGTTCAGCCTGAATTAATTCAACTTCTGCTATTTTTTGTGAGAACAACCAAATAGAAGGTAACAATTTGTCTGGATTAATAAAAGTAAAACTCTCTTTAACATAGTCATAACAAATACTTTTCGCCTTTTCCATGGTCAACTCCATCGGTTGATCGTCCTCTTCAAATCGTTTCATTAACACTTCTTCCAACACATCTGGACCTTTTTCAGAAAATAGTGTATCCATTGAAATAAAAGGAACATTTAGTTTAGGATCTTTAATGCCTGTGGATGCAATAATTTCATAATTTTCTTGAATTTTTTTAATTTCTTGATTCAATTCAACAATTGAAATGGGAAAAACAGCGATATCTGTTTTGAGTTTCGATAGGAGGTAATGATCAATCAACTCTTTCATTCGTTGTGCTGTTCCTTTACCAGAGGCACAAATAGCTACAATCGCTTCTTCTTTATACGAAAGACCTGTTGATACCTGTACTTCCTCTTGACTAGTCATTGTATAACCGTGAAAATGTGCCAATGATTCATACAAATCTTCTAATGTCGTATCTAATAAACTAGACTTTCTAGCTGCCTCTAAAACAATAGAAGTCGTTACCATATCTACGACTTTAACTTCAATGCCTGTTTCTAATTTTATATCATCTGCAAAGGTGACAAGAGATCCCATATCAACTAAAAGCATGACGCCACTACCTTCATTTACCGATACAACTTCCTCAACAATCTTTTCAAAGGCCTCTTTTGGCTTCATCTCTAATGGCATATCAACACTTCTTAAATTATCTACTTTTAATAATTGCGTCACTACTTGAACCATACTGGAAGCTGTTGTATTACCATGAGCTGCTACAACAACGCCAATCCGTCCATCCTCTTTATTCTCTCTTAAAGAAACTAATAGAACTGTTAAATAATGAACCTCTGATAGAGGAACTTCGACTTGATAATCTTCTTCGATAATTTGCTTAAAAATTTTAGCAACTTCCATTTCTTGAGGATAATGGGCAACCATGTTTTTAATATTCTCATTATCTTGTGTTAAAAGCTCTGATTTATTTTGAAGTCGGTTTAAAAACGAACTAATGTGAAGTCCCATAGCATATAAAAAATTGGTTTGGAAATCGTAATCTAAAGCTTCTCTCGCATATTCATAAATTTTTCTGGTTGTATTAATGATTCGTTCATCGATGATTTCTGTTAATTTATTTTCTGTATCAAATGTAAACCCGTGATTTCGGTAAAATGATTTTAAATGGACATTTATATCTGTTGAAATAAAATGATTAATCGCGTCTTGTGACAAACCATCTTCTTTTAAAACAGCCGCTTTATCCCCAATAATTTCGTATAAATTATACGGTAGTTCATAGGAGTCTTCTTCAAACATATCTAAAGGTTCATTAGGTGAAATAACCAACTGAGGTGTTAATAAAGGAGTTAACTCAGATAGGCTCTTTCGATCATGAGAAAGGGTAATCAACCCTTCTTTAATACTCTCATTTAATTCTTCAAGAGTAATTTGGATTTCATCTTGTTCCATATGGTTTAAAAAAGATTGAGCCGTGACCAATTGGACATTAGATTTTAATTGTCCCACATTTCCATAAGAAACACTTCCAATCAACGCTTTTACCACGTCTTCACTTAAAATAATTTTTCGTTGAATCCGTTTAGCTTCCATCGTCATCATGATCTTAACTAAATCAATTTTTTCTTTTGCTGTTCGATCTTTAAAATTAGGTAACTGAATCGTTATAGGAATTCGTCTGACAAAAGTATTCAACAATGAAGAAGATGGATCTTCTGTTGTAGCACAAATAATTCGAACACTTGAGTGATGACTCTTTTGTGTTTCACCTAATTTAGCAAAGGTTCCATTGTCCATAAAATAAAAGACCATTTCTTGCCCTTCTGGTGGTAAACGGTGTATCTCATCTAAAAACAGGAAACTGTCATTTGCTAAACTAATTAATCCTTCTTTTTCTTGATCAGCTCCTGTAAACGCTCCTTTGACATGACCAAATAAATGACTCATCAAAAGCTCTGGATTACTAGCATAATCCGCACAGTTAAAGACAATCATTTCTTTATTTTTAGCTATTACTTGGTTTTTTTTAGCAAACTGAAACATGGTATGAGCAAAAAAAGTTTTCCCCGAGCCAGTTGGCCCAATAATCAAAGAATTCAATCCTTTTGGAGGATATAAAATAGCCGCTTTTGCTTGTTCAGTGGCATTTTTCATACTTCCATAAGCTCCTACGACTCTTTTAAAAATATCATCAGAATTGAAAAATTCTTCTTTTGTTTTTTTAGGTAATGGCGCTTCTGTTTCTCGGTAACTCTCCACATATTTAGATAGTGGTTTGTGCCTAAAAACTGATTTACAAACATAGCGAACAGGTCTTCCATCCAATTTATCAATTAAACCTTCTCGAACTAAACTGTTCAAATCCTTGCTAGCATTACTTCTTTGAATATTAAAATGTTCCGCCACTTGATTTGTCGTAATTCCTGAGCCGTTATCCAATTTATCTACATCTAAATGTTTCGTCTCTTCTTTTATGTATTGGTACACCCTATCAATTCGTTTCATTGGTATCCTCCTATAAATACACTAAAACTACTGTATTCATAGTGTATCAAAATTTCAGAAAAATACATACTATTTTTATTTATGGTTATTAATCCTCTACTAAATGGCAAGTATTTCGTGAATAATCCATGTACTCACCTAATTTTTCTAGCTTTCTTTTCTTGATTCTTTCAACTTCGACTTCAGATAAAGAGGATATCATTTCTTCTTCTTGTAATAAATCCATTACTGCGACTAACTGATAAAATTCAGTTAAGATTTCAGCTTCATTTGTTAAATCAGGACGCTCTGGATGGTGATCTTCTAGTCCAAAACGTAAACTTTTAGCAACTGCTTGTTGAACTTCCGCACATTCTTCCATTAAACAAACTAGTAGATGCTCACTTCTTTTCATCTAACTCCCTCTTTCTCAACTATTTTTCCTTTAAATACTAAAATGAGGCTGACAAAACGTCAACCTCACTTTTTTTAATTATTTAATAAATTCTGATGCTTGTTTACCTGATTGACGACCAAACACAATAATATCTCCCACTGAGTTACCACCGATTCGGTTTTCACCATGTAAGCCACCTGTTAATTCACCAGAAGCATATAAACCTTTGATTGCTTTTCCATCTTTGTCTAACACTTCTGTTTTATCATTGATTTTCACGCCACCCATTGTGTAATGAATACCTGGTGCTATTTTTATCGCATAAAAGTCAGCTTTTTCTAATCCGTTATCCATACCAGTTTCACGGTTAAATTCTGAATCTTTTTTATCTGCTACTGCTTTATTCCAAGTATCAACTGTTTCTTTTAATGTTTTAGCATCCATATCAATTTCTTTCGCTAAACCTTCAACCGTATCTGATTTTTTAACAAAACCTTGTTTTTCATAAAAATCAATTGCTTTAACACGTTCTTTAACGCCTGCATCAAAAATTAAATAAGAAGATTTTTCTTTTAATTTATTTTCAGCAGCAGAAACATTATCACGTGTATCCATTTCATTTACAAAACGTTTTCCTTCTTGAGAAACTAAGATTCCGCCTTCACCACGAACAGCTTCACCAATTAAGATTCCTTTATCTTGTTGAACAGTTGGATGGATTTGAATTTGATCCATATCCACTGTTTGTCCACCAAGTTTTTCAATCATCTTGATACCATCACCAGTACTGCCTTCTGAGTTAGTTGTCACATAACCTTTTAATTCAGGTTTTTCTTTTTCTAACATTTCAGGGTTAGCACCATAACCACCTGTTGTGACTACGACAGCTTTACTTTTAATTTCTTTTTCTTTTTTGTCAATTTTAACTTTAACACCGTCTACAGTATTATCTTTTTCAGTAATTTCAGTTACATCAGCATTTACAAAAATAGGAATTTTCTTTTCATGAACATTTCTTAGTAAGCCATCTACTAAATAACCACCTACTGCTGAACCATCTTCAGGACGGTGAGTTCTTTTTTCGCTCATACCACCAGTGATCGTTAAGTTATTTAGTTTAATTCCCATACCATCTAACCAATCAATCGCATCTGCCGAATTATCCACATAATAACGTAATAGCTCTTTATCGTTTGTTCCATGACCACCTTTTAAAGTTTCTTCATAGAATTTATCATTACTATCTTTAATTCCTTGATCTTTTTGGAATTTTGTTTCTGAAGCATTCATTCCACTTGATGATTTTAAGGTATTACCACCTGCAACTGGCATTTTTTCTAAAATAACGGGATTTTTTCCTTCATCCTTAGCTTCAATAGCGGCTGCCATTCCTGCTCCACCAGCACCAACAATAACAATGTCATATTCATCCTTTAATTCTTTAGGATCAGTGTAGCCCTTTTCAGATGCGCCTGTTGTTACCTCTGAGCTTGAGCTTTCTGTTTTTTTCGTTTCATCTTTTTTAGCTGTCTCTTTTCCACCGGCACAACCTGCCAAAAGAAACATGACTGCTAAACTAGTTGTCACAGTTTTTAACACTTTGTTTTTCATTGTTATTCTCCTTTATTGTGATTATTTGAACAATAAAAGTTTACAACAGTTTTTTTGTGAAATCAACCTTTTTACGTATTTAAATTCACAAAGTTTAAAGATTTTTTTCTTATTTACTTAATTCTTTTAATTTTTCAATATATCGTTGAGCCATCAAAGTAGTATCATTTTTAGTATCCGTCAGTTCTCCACCTACACTAACTACTTCTGCACCTGCTTGAAACCAATCTAATAAATTCTCACTATTAACTCCACCACTTGGCATAATAGTCACCTGCGGTAGTGGTGCATGAATAGAAGAAATAATAGTTGGTTCAAATTGATTACTTGGAAATAACTTAACGATATCCACTCCAGCTACTAGAGCATTTTTCATTTCATTTACAGTCATACAACCCGGTATATAGGGAATCTGATATAAGTGGCATAAAGAACAAACCTCTTCATCAAATACAGGACTCACAATAAATTCAGCACCAGCTTGAATGGATAAGAGAGCTGACTCTTTATCCAAAACAGTTCCTGCACCAATAATAGATTCTTGATTTTGGTACTCTTGTTTTAAACAAGTAACTATTTCTAAAGCATTGGGTGTCGTTAAAGTTACTTCAATCCCCTTAATTCCACTCTCCAACAATTTACGACTAACATCTAGAGCTTCACTTTTTTTACTACCTCTTATAACAGCAACAATTTGAGCATTTCTTATTTTTAACAATCGATTAACACGTTCCATTTTTATTCCTCTATTCTACGTTAACATGTCCTTTAAAAGCATCTTCGTTAGATGTATGATCTCGATTCGCAATTTTTAACGCTAAGGCATCCAGAGTGATATGGACTGTTTGATCAAATAAAGAAGACAACAACTGGATAGATTTAATACCTGCTCCTGTTTTAGTTGCTCCTGGAACCACAATCACACTATCAGCTAATTGAGCTAACTCAGAATGACGATTACTTGTTAGAACAACGATACTTAAACCTTTTTCTTTGGCTATTTTAGTGTCTGCAATAATGCCTTTTGTTGTTCCTGAACCTGAAATGGCAACCCAAGTGTCACCAGATTGAATGGAAGGCGTAATAGTTTCTCCCATGACATAATCGGTGTAACCAATATGCATCAAGCGCATAGCAAATCCTTTTCCTTGAAAGCCACTTCTTCCAGCTCCAGTAACAAAAATTCTTTTATTTTTATCAAAATAAGGTAAAGCATTGTCTAATTCTTTTTCATCAATTAAACTCATCACTTCATTTATTTCACTCATTATATTAGTTACTACGTTCATTCTTTAATTCCTCCATAAATTTACTTGCTTCTTCTACAGCATTTTTAGATTTCGTAATATGAGAACCAACAACAATGATTTCAATTAACCCTTGTTGATTTAATTCTTTTGCTTGAGTTAAATCAATTCCACCTGCAATAGCAAGCCTTTTTAATTTTGGAAAAGACTTTTGAAAAGTTGATATTGTCTCCAATACATGCCAATCATTCACTTTATCAATTGAATGATGTAAACAAAAAACAGCTTCCTCAAACTCTTCTAACTCTTTTATTTTTTCTTCATTAACTTCTAGTAAATCAATCATCATTGTCTTTTGGTATTCGCGACTAACTTTATAACAAGCTCTAATGGTTTCAATGGAGGATGCTCCCATAACGGTTAAAACATCCCCACCAAACGTAAAACCTTGTTTAAATTCATAAGCACCTTCATCAATAGTTTTCAAATCAATTAATAAATCACTTTCACTTAAAGCATTTCTTATTTGCTTGATCCCTTCTATACCATAATCTTTAACCAGAGATGTGCCCATTTCAATCAAATCAACTTGCCCATCCAATCTTTTAGAAAGATTAACTGCCTCTTCTAGACTGACTCTATCAATTGCAACTTGTAATTTCATCGAACAACCTCTTTACTAGATTCTAAAAATTTTTGCAACTCTTCTATAGTAGGGTAACCATCATTATCTCCAGGACTTTGGACCGCTAAAGCACCTGTAGCATTCGCTCTAATAACAGCCTCTTTCATGCTTTCCCCATCCATTAAAGCACTGATTAAACCTGCTGCAAATCCATCTCCTGCGCCAACTGTATCTACAACTTGTTCAACGCTAAAGCCTGGAACAGTATAACTTTCGCCATCTCTATGTTTAACAAATGCTCCCTCTTCTCCTAATTTAACAATAACCACTTGAGTTGCCTTCCCATTAGCTAAGTAAAAATCAGCTATTTCCTCAGGATCACGACTTCCCATTAAAATTTCACCTTCATTAATACCTGGTAAAATAACATTGGCATGGCTTGCAAGTTCATTAATCGTTTCAATCATCACTTCTTTACTTTTCCATAGTTGAGGTCTTAAGTTCGGATCAAAAGTCGTCATTATCTTATGTTCCTCTAATAGTTCAACAAAATAACGAAAACTTTCTAAGGCTTCTTCTGAAATAGCAGGAAAAATACCTGAAAGATGAGCAAATTTAGTTTCAGAAAAATCAATTTTATCTAAGACACTTTTTTCAAAATGAGCTGCTGCTGATCCTTTTCTAAAATAATGGATACTTGGATCTCCTTGGCTAACACGGTCTTTTAATTGAAAAGCTGTCCAATAATCAGTCGTTTCTGAAATATAATCTGTTCCAATTTGATTCTTTTTTAATTCATCAATGATAAAATCTCCAAAAGGATCTTTTCCTAATGCTGTAATATATTGTGTACTATGTCCATATCTTGAAACACCTACAGCCACATTAACTTCTGCACCTGCTAAAAATTTTTGAAAATGTTTTGCTTCTTTTAAACTTTTATCTACTTCTTCTGAACCAAATAAAGCAATTGGTTCTCCTATTGTTAAAAATTCACTCATTGTTTTTTCCTCCATTTATTTTTATAGTAAAAAGTATGCTGCAAACAGATTAAGAACTGTGGCTATCCAAGCCCAAGGTAAACCTGTTAATAAGAAAGTTTTTGTATCTAATTCTGCATATTGTACCGACCATAAATTCCATGACTGAGTAATACAAGCTGAGATTCCCATCATAGATGGAACAACTAACAAACCATATAAAAAGTATTGATCAAACATGCCTGTTCCAACTAAAATAGCCGCTGTTGCTGCCCCTGCTCCGTAAAGCATTAACGGACCTCTAAAATAAGAAAGTGGTGCAATGATAGCTACAATGATAATGAGGACTAACTTGCTGCTTGGTAAAACAGCTTGGAAGAAGTCTGTAAATCCTGACATAGCATGAATAGCGGCTGCTTGAAACATCGTTAAAACAAATAACATAATCAATAAGCCCGCAATATCACTAATCGCATGTTTAGCGGTTTCATTCATACTCGTTACAAATTTGGTATACGTTTTCATATGTCCAGTTGCAAAAAAAGCAATGACAATAGATAAGAGTAACGCAGGAACGGCATCCCATTTAGCAAAAATACTTAGCAGTACTGGTAAAACTGGTAAGATGTAAGTCCACTTAGAAACTTCTTGAACGGTATCACTTTGTTCACTCTTAACAATCACAGGTTTACCATTTCTTATTTTTTTAGCATTAAATAGAATAAATAAAACCACAATGACCATTTGAATTGCCATAGCAACAAAACCAAATCTTTGGTAATGAATTCCCCATTCTACCTTAGGAAAGAAAACTTGAAATTGGACAAATAAAACATTGTTAACATACATAGCTGCTCCTATTGATAAAGTAAAAATAGTAACAGCGATATTTTTAGGAACTCCTATTGAAAACATAATTGGTAAAAGAATAACTCCTACAGCAATTGCAGAACCAACACCATAAGAACTCGTAAAAATAAGTGCAATAACTAGTGCAATCAGAACAGTAGCTAAAACTGGACTTTTTTTACCAACTATTTCCGTTTTTCTACTAATACTTCCAGCAATTCCCGTATCAACTAAAACTCGTCCAAACCACGAACCAAAAATAATGTAAGCCGCTGTTTTACCATAATTAAGAACTGGTTCGGTAAATATTTCTTTGATGGCTTGATTGAAAGGAACTTGTCCAATGACTGTCCACAAAACAGCCATGACAAAGAATCCAACTGTTAAATTGCCACCTTTCATGGCATAAATAATAAAAATAACAAAAGTTAAAACCAATAAAATTCCTGTTATAGCACTTGTCATCTTTAACTCTCCTAACTAATATTGATTAAGTTCACTTAAAATTTTTTGATAAGTAGATCCTTTTACATGTGATGTTTCTTCAAAAAAAGTATTTTCTAAATTGTTAAATCTTTGTGCTATATAATAGGCAGTTAGATAAGCCGCAAGAGATTCTTTTGCTTTTGCTTCCATATTTTCAGTACTGACGTGTTCGTGAGACAGACTATTCATAAAATGATAAGCAAATATTTCAGGATCAATTTTAGTTTGTTTTTCCATAATCGATTACACCTCTTCTAATAATTCTTTTGCTGTAAGTATTTCTTTTGATGAACGAGTTGGGTATTCAATAGCGATTGGTACATCACTTGGCAGAATTGCTAAACAAGCTCTCCAATCGATATCTCCATGATCAAGGGGTTTTACTAATGGTTTATCTTGTTGTTTTTTAACATCTTTAACATGGATATACTTAACATATTGAGCTAATTTTTTAGCAGCTTCCGTTTCGTCTTCTTCTACAAACGGCCAATTACCTAAATCATAAACATAACCAATGTTAACCCCCACTTTAGTTACCGCTTTCATAAATGCTTCAATAGCTTTAATTTTTCCTGATAACTCAGTTTGATCATTTTCAATATTAACTTTGATGCCTTGATTAGTTAAAACTGTCAGTTCAGTTAACTCTCCTTTGAAATTTTCAAAGTCTCCAATATTCCACTTAATATGTTTTGCACCAAAAGCTTTGGCTTCTTCTAAATAAGTTTGTAAATTAGTATTTATTTCTCCCTGTTTAAAAACTTCATCTGGAACACTATAAAATAACTCTAAATCAAAATTGTTAGCTAGTTTTTTGATATCAATTGACTCTTTTTCTATGTTAGAAAAATACTCTCTTCTTACTTCAAATTGATTAAAACCTAACTTGATTCCCTCTCTGATTAAGTTACTTTGTAAGTTTCCTTTTTTTACTTGTTCATCAAACACTAGTAGGTTTAATACTATATTACTCATCATTACAACACCTTCCATCATTTGGTTAACCGGTTTCCTTAATTAGATAGTAAACCGGTTTCCTAAAACTGTCAAGCCGTTTCTTTTTAAAAAACACTCTGAAAAATCAATAAAAAAAAAAGCCTCTAGGAAACCGTTTCCCTAAAAGCTTGTTTCTTCTATTTTTTTATTATTAAATAACAAAAATTATAATGAATTTCTTAATTGAATATCAGCTGGAACAATAAAAGTTTCGATGACAATCGGTTCATCATCTAGATACGATAGTATTTTTTTCCCACTTTCTTCTCCAATTAATTTCGTTTTTTGTTCGACACTAGTAATTCCTGGACCTACTAATGCTGATAAATTCCAATCATCAAAACCAACAATTCCTATATCTGATGGAATTTCTATCTTTTTTGTCACCAAGATTGTTAGTATATCCATTAGCATGCGACCATTGGAAGCAAAAATAGCTATTTTTTTCGTAGAGTTAACTAACTCAAATAAAACTTGTTCTAAATCTAATTTTTTATCAACTTCTATTAGTTTTACTTCTTTTTTATTTTCTAAAACTTTCTCTTTAACAGAATTATATCTTACTTCTCGCGTAATAATATCTTTTAAAGGTTCACTAATCACAACAATTTCATCATACTTCTTATCAAGAATGACCTGCACTATTTTTTTTGTAGCATCCTCATTATCTGTTGTAACCAACGGGAAAATTAAAGGCTCTACTTCCCGATCAACAAGTAAAATAGGAATATTTGCTTCTTTTAAGAAACTATAATGATTAGCATCTCTTGATGAAGCTTGTAAAATAATCCCTTCAACACTTTGATCAATTAATTTATTAAGCAATTCTTTTTCTTGTTCGATTGAATTAGCAGCATCCATAATAATCATTTGATAGCCTGCTTTACCTAACACTTCACCTATTCCCTTTAATAATAAAGATGAATACATATTAGAAATATCAGATACAACAACACCAATTAAATAGCTTCTTTTAGATTTTAGAGATTGAGCTTGCTTGTTAGGACGATAATTTAATTCTTTTATAACTGCTTCAATCTTTTCTTTTGTCTCTTGAGACATTTTTCCAAATTGACCATTTAAATATCTAGATACAGTTGTTTTTGAAACACCTGCCTCTAAGGCAACATCAGAAATTGTAATATTCTTCTTCATTTTTCATTCCTCTTATTTAATCATTAGTTACTCTATTATCCTAAAGATTAAATAAGTTAGCAACCACTTGTTTTTAATAAAAAGAGAGACTGACCTATTTAGTCAGTCTCTCAAACTGTATTTATCTAATCTACTCGGCCAAATAACTTTTATAATACAGCTCCATTTGTCTTAATGACTTGTTTATACCACTCAAAAGATTTTTTCTTTTTACGTTCATTACTGCCTGTTCCTTCGTTGTTTTGATCAACATAAATAAAACCGTATCTTTTACTCAATTCACCACTACTAGCACTGACTAAATCAATTGGCCCCCAAGAGGTATATCCCATTAAATCAACACCATCTTCATCAACAGCAGCAATCATCATTTTTATATGTTCTCTAAGATAGTCGATTCGGTAATCATCATTAATCATTCCATCAGGTTCTACAACATCATTGGCACCTAACCCATTTTCAACAATAAATAACGGCTTTTGATAACGATCATATAAGCTATTCATTGTGATTCTCAAACCTAGTGGATCGATTAACCAACCCCATTCGCTTGATTTCAAATAAGGATTATTTAAGGTTGGGAACAAATTGCCTTCTGTTGTTTCCTGAATAGCTGGATCAGCACTGATTAAACTAGAAGAATAATAAGAAAAACCAATAAAATCAACTGTATGATTAGATAATAAATCAAGAACATTTTCTGAAAAATCTAATTCAATTTTTTCACGTTCCAATCTTTTTTTGAAATAACTTGGGTAATAGCCTCTCACTTGAACATCTGTAAAAAAATAATTTTCGCGATCAGCTAATTTTGCAGCCCATACATCTTCAGGAGCACATGTATAACCATAAGTATCTCCTGCAGCTAACATACAACCTATTTGATTATTGGAATCAATTTCTTTCGCTAATTTTGTTGCTTTAGCACTTGCAATCAACTGATGATGAGCGGCTTGATAAATGGCTTGATTCTTGTTTTCTTCATCAGCTATTCGTATACCTGTTGCCATGTAAGGTGCATGTAAAATCATATTGATTTCATTGAAAGTAATCCAATATTTAACTAATCCTTTGAACCTAGTAAATAAGGTATTACAGTAATTCAAATAGAAATCAATCATTTTTTTATTAGCCCATGAACCATAATGTTCAATCAAATGTGCTGGACACTCAAAATGACTAATCGTTACAAGAGGTTCGATATTGTAATTTTGACATGTTTCAAAAACTTGTTGATAAAATTTAAGACCTTCTTCATTAGGTTCTTTTTCGTCTCCATTTGGAAAAATTCGCGACCAAGAGATAGATAGGCGGTACACAGAAAAACCCATCTCTGCAAATAAAGCAATATCTTCCTCATAATGATGATACATATCAATCGCTTTTCTACTTGGATAATACAAACCAGATTGATCAGTGAAATCAGCAACACCATTAACAATGATTTCATCTCTTAAAGGTCCACTTGGAACAAAATCCATATTTGATCTACCTCTGGATGCTTTATCAAATGCTCCTTCAGTTTGATTAGCAGCGGTTGCTCCGCCCCATAAAAAATTAGTTGGTAAACTCATCTAAATTCCTCCTAAACAATTGTTGTAATAATTAATTCTTCTTTTTCAATAGATTTTGGATCAAGAGTAATGATATCCATAAAGTCATCTGAATTCGTAATAACAATTGGTGTTTCTACTGAAAAACCAGCTGCCTTAATTTTTTCAATATCAAAGGATAAGATATGTTGTCCTTTTTCTACTTTCGCTCCTTGCTCTACAAATGTGGTAAATCCTTCACCTTCCATTTGAACCGTATCAAGACCAACATGAATCAAGACTTCAATACCACTTTCAGAAACAAGACCAATCGCATGTTTAGTTGGAAAAATCGAAACAACTGTTCCAGTAAATGGCGCATAGAGTTTGCCTTTTGTTGGAATGAGACCCACACCTTTTCCTAACAAACCTTGTGAGAATGCTTCATCTTTTATATCCGATAATGGAATAACTTGTCCTTCCATTGGGCTATAAATAGCCTGAGGTGAAGACTCGAATTTAGTTGTTTCTTTTGTTACTGTTTTTTCTACTTTAGGTGCCACTGTTTCTTCATCTTTATAAAAAATCATCGTTAAAATAAAAGCAATTGGGATAGCAATAGCCAAACCAATTAATGCAACCCAAATATCTCCCATCCCTTTTGTTTCTGGGTTAATCATGGCAGGAAATTCAAAAATACCCATACCACCAAATATATACTCTCTTAAATTAGCATAACCATAGTAAGCACCAGCAATCCCTGAAGCAATACAACTAATAATAAATGGTTTCTTTCTTGGTAAAGTAATCCCGTAAATAGCCGGTTCTGTAATACCAAAAATACCTGAAATAACTGATGATGCTGTTAGAGCTTTTAATTGTTTGTCTTTTGTTTTTAACATCATGGCAAAAACAACTGCAGTTTGAGCAAAAGTTGTCGCAAAAAATGGCATCATCACATTGTCATAACCTAGTGTAGCAATATTATTAACGTAGAGTGGAATAATACCCCAATGCAGTCCAAAAATAACTAATATTTGCCAGAAGAACCCAATAAAAGCACCTGCTAACATCGGACTGAAGCTTCTAATAAGCATCACACCTTCAGCAATTAAATTAGACGCATAAGTAGCTAATGGACCAATTACTAAGAAACCTAGAGTCATAGATATAACAATTGTTAACATAGGGACCATGAATAATTTTAAAACATCTGGAATTCTTTTCTCCAAGAATGATTGGCACTTAGCTGCTACATAAACAATAAAAATTACTGGTAAAACAGTAGATGTATAATCCATTGTTATAATAGGAATATTAAAAAATTCCATATAAATTGGTGTGCTAAATACACCTGAATTAGCAAATAAGGTATATAACGGCTTACCCGCTTCTGATAAAGCACTTAATTGAATAGCTGGATAACATAACGATAATCCAAGTAACATACCAATCATAGGTTTTAATCCAAATTTTTTAGCTGACGTATAACCTAGAAAAACAGGTAAAAACATGAATAGGACATCTGACATAGCGTTAAATAGTTGATACGCTCCACTTGTGTCAGAATAGAGCCCCATGACACTAAATAAAATATTGAACCCTTTTAACATACCTGCAGCTGACATAATCCCTAATACAGGTTGGAATACACCAGAAATAATATCGATAAACTTATCCATTATTTTTTTTGAATCACCAGACTCTACTTTTTCTGTCGATTCAGTTGAAATATTGGCTACTTTAACAACTTCAGCATAGACATCTGGTACATGATTCCCAATGACAACTTGAAATTGCCCTCCTGATTTCATGACAGTAATCACACCATCAAGTTGTTTTAAAAAGGATTCATCAGCGCTTTTTTCATCTTTTAATTTAAATCTTAACCGTGTCACACAATGAGTGAGACTATTAATATTTTTTTCCCCACCTACATGCTCAACAATTTCTTTTGCTAACTGTTCATATTTACTCATTTTAATTACCTCCATCAATTTTTATGAGTGAAGGTTTGGCCAACTTAATGTCACCATCCACGAAAAAAACAAAACACCTCTTTTTTTAATAATTTATCTTAATCAACTGATTACAAAGAATTACTGTAAACAATTCTTTGTATGTGAACAGTCAAATATAACCGTTCTTCAATTGTTAATTCATAATGATACTTCTCTAAAATAAACTCACTAATCTTATCCACACATTTTGATGCATTTCCATATTTTTCAGAAACCATTTTAAATAGTTCTGGATCTGGAGATTCTGAATGACTTGTTCCTGCTAATAATCGTTTAGAGAAGAATTTTAAGTGAGAAACAAATCGAAAATAATGCGTCGAATCTTCTGAAATTTCAATTTTAAAGAAATAGCGAATAATATTTAAAATCTCCTGAATCAAGATGGTTGTTTTATACCCTTCCGATTCAATTACATCATGTTGGTTTTCATCGATAACAGCATTAACAATATGAGTAGCAATAAATGCTGCTTCATCTTCATTCAAAGTAACACGGAAACGTTCATTGATTATCTCTAATGCGGACATTCCTATTTTAAATTCCTTAGGATAAATTCGCTTGATATCCCAAGTTAAAGGGTTCGAAATAGTTATCCCTTCTTCATACCTTCTAACACTTGAAAAAATATGGTCAGATAAAGAGATTAACAGCGTTTCATTCCATTTCTCACTAATTTCTTTTTCAACCATCTCTAAAATCTGGCTAGTTATTTCAAAATAATCAATTGGAATATCTTTCATAACATCTTGAAGTTTAAAGAAGATTTCAGAATCTGACACAGGAAAAACTTTCTCAATCACTGCTACATCAACTAAATCTCCAACTTTTTTGTTAAATGCCAATCCTTTTCCCCAAACAATTGCCTCTTCGCCAAACTGGTCATCAATCATGACTACATTATTATTTAAAATCTTTTTGATTCTCATCTTTGACTCTCCTTTTAATAAAAAAATAGACCTGGGAACACAAAGAGACTTAAGTCTGTTTCAACTTAATATGTCTTTGTATTCACACAGGTCTAGCTTGTACTTAAACAATCACTATCCATTTTTGTGATTCCCGTATTTAATTTAAATGCATTTTACTATATTAATTAAAAGTTGTCAACGCTTCCTTTTTAATAACTCTAATTATTCATTTTTACTTTCTTTCACAATTTCAATTAATGTTTGTGTCGCTGTCTCCATAGCTTCTAGTGTAATAAACTCATATTGACCATGAAAATTCTCTCCACCAGTAAAAATATTAGGTGTTGGAAGTCCCATTAAAGAGATTTTTGAGCCATCTGTTCCACCTCTAAAGGGAGTGATAATTGGTTCAATTGATAAATTTTTCATGGCTCGAATGGCAACATCAACTGATCGCTTATCTTTTTCAATAACCTCTCCCATATTGTAGTATTGATCCTTCAATTGAATCGTTATCCTAGAACGATCTAATTCTTGATTTAATTTTGCCACACTTTCCACTAAGTGCTGTTTTCTTTCTTCAAACTTAACTTTGTCATGATCTCTAATAATATAAACCATTTTTGCCTGATCTATAGTCCCACTAAAATCATGAAGTAAGTAAAAGCCTTCTCTATCTTTGGTTTTTTCAGGAACTTCATTTTGTGGTAAATAACTATCTAGTGTTTGGCCTACTTTGATGGCATTAACCATCATGCCATAAGCAGTTCCTGGATGAACACTTGTACCATCAATTTCAATAGTCGCTTGAGCCGCGTTAAAAGTTTCATATTCAAAATGACCCACACGACCACTATCAACCGTATAAGCATATTCAGCTGGAAAAGAAGCGACATCAAAAAGATCGGCTCCTTGGCCAATTTCTTCATCTGGACCAAATGCTACCCAAATATCACCGTGAGATTCATTTGGATGCGTTAAAAAGTAATCCAGCGTACTTAATATTTCAACAATTCCAGCCTTGTCATCAGCTCCTAAAAGGGTTGTCCCATCAGTTGTTATAAGTGTTTGTCCAACATAATCTTTTAAATTAGGAAACTCAGAAACTTTCATTATGATTTGTTCCTCTTCATTTAGTAAAACATCTTGTCCATCATAATTTGAATGAATTTTTGGTGTGATGTTTTCAGCACTAAAATCCGCTGTATCTAAATGAGCAATTAATCCAATGGCTGGGTATTTTTCTGAATTCTTGGGAAGGTAAGCCGTTAAAAAACCATTAGACTGATTATAATAAATGTTTAAAAGTTTCATTTGTTCTAGCTCTTCTTTTAAGATAAAAGCAAATTCTTCTTGTCCTTTTGTTGTTGGTATCGTTGAACTGTTTGCATCTGACCTTGTATTAAGTTTGACATAGGTTATAAATCGTTCGAGTAATTTTTCTTTCATTATTCTCTCCTATTTTTCTGTAACTTCTGCATTTCTTAAGAAGAAGTAACCACCATAAAGTGGGTATTCAACATGACTAATTTTAGGATTAACTAAATAGTTTGAAGCACTTTGATAAATTGGTACTTGTGCTGATTCTTGATTTAACAAAATGTCTTCTGCTTTTTTATAGTCTGCAAACTGTTTATCTGGATGATTAGCATTAATCGTTTTAGCATCAGTCACTAATTTAGTATACTCTTCATTATTAAAGTTACCATAATTGTATGAAGAATCTTTTGCGTAAAGATTGAAATAAGAATCTAATTCGCTGCTTCCAGCAATCCAACCAGATAAAGATAACTCATAGTCTTTTTCTCTTCTTGATTGATTTAAGTTATTAGCCGGTTGTAAATTCACTGAAATTTTTAGTCCTTTTAAATTTTTCTCTAATTCACTTTGAATATATTCTGATACTTTCTTACCTTGATCTGTATCTGCTGCAAGCAGCTTAATTTCAACTGTTTTTCCTACTTCTTTTTTAGCTTTGTCCCAACTTTTATTAGCTTCTTTTAAGTTATAAGTTGCAAATTCTTCAGCATATTTACGGTAATCTTCTTTTGTATCTGGGTTTTCATAAAGATTAGCAGGTACTAATCCATTCAGTGGTTTTGAACCATCTGCTAGAACATTTTCTGTTAAAGCCTTTTTATCAATGGCAAGTGAAATTGCTTTTCTAACATTCACATTTGCTAATGGAGAGCCTTCCTTTTGGTTAAAATCTAAAAAGCTATTTGAGACATCTGAAAAAGTAACATAACCGGGTAAGTCTTTATATTGAGCTACATTTTGGCCACTTATGCGAACCAAATCTAACTCTTCGCTTTCAAATAAATTGATTCCTGTATTTTCTTCTTTCAAAGTCTGAACGTCTACCTCTTTTAGTTTTACTGACTTTTCATCATAATAAGCTTCATTTTTTTCTAAAGTCCATGTATCACTTGTTCCATCCCATTTCGTTAAAACAAATGGACCATTATATAAAATTGATTCACTCGTTGTTCCATACTTATCTCCAGCTTCCTTAACAAATTTTTCTTGTTGCGGAGCTAACCAGCCGATTGCTAATACAGATAAAAAGGACGGTTGAGGATTTTCTAATTCCACTTTAAATTCAGTATCAGAAACAGCTTTAAATCCAACCTCATCAATTCCTTTTTCAGCATTTCTAATAGCTAACCCGTTTACCACATTATCAAGTAAGTAAGCATTAGGTCCTTGAGTTTTAGGATTTAACAATCTTTTCCAAGAGAACTCAAAATCTTGTGCTGTGATTTTATCACCATTACTCCATTTAGCATCATCTCTCAACTTAAAATTATACGTTTTACCATCTTCACTGACATCAATTTTCTCTGCTATCCCTGGAACTGGATTTGTTTTCTCATCAAACCGCGTTAATCCTTCAAACAAGTGTTGAACCATTGTGAATGTATTTTTATCTGTTGTTTGCGTTGTATCAAGAGTTGAGATAGGAGCCGGTGTACTAATAGCTATTTTTTGCTCAACACCAGTCTTTTGACTAGTTGAAGAACTACTTTTTTCTGTCTCCTGGTTTCCACCACAGGCGCTTAAGATAACTCCTAATGTCACAATACTGCTAAATAATATTTTCTTTTTCATTGTTATTTCTCCTTTATAGTCTTTATTAAAAATGTAAAAAAAGAAAACAAAAAAAGAATCCTCGCCCTTTTAAAGGGCAAAGATTCTTACTTTGCGACCACCTTTTTATCAAAAGCGCCTGCTTATCCGGTACTAACATACCATTGTGCGATAACAGGCACCCCCGTATAGGTTTAATTAGTCAACCTATCTGTTCAAAGGCCATTTTCCTTATTTCTTTCACTATCTCTTTTCACCAACCGAGACTCTCTAAAAGTTTCCAAAATAAGTACTTTCCTTTTCCATACATTTAAAACTCAGACCATTTATTTATTTGTTATTAGTGATAATACCAGACGATTTTCACATCGTCAACTCATTTTTTTAATTATTTTTTCATTTCTAAATATTTATACTCATAAGAAGCTCCTGCACTGTGAGCAATATAACCTTTTAAATCAGGGTTTCTCAAGTGCCCTTCAACTACTTGATAGACTGGAATAACTGCTGCATCATCTTCTAAAAGAATTTTTTCTGCATCTAAGTAATTTTTCCAACGAGCTTTTGCATCAGTTGCATTTTTAGTTCTTGCTTCATCGATTAATTTGTCATAGCTCTTACTTGAGTATTCCCCTCTATTGTAGCTATTTCCTGTTACAAATAAATCTAAGAATGAACTAACATCAGTATAATCTGCTCCCCAAGCAGTAACTACCATATCAAAATCACCTTTATCAGTTCTCTCCAAACGAATTGGTTTTGTTACCGGTGTTACTGTTGTTTTAATGCCTAACTTATCTTTAAATGAGCCTTGCAAATATTCTGCTAATTTTTTAGTTGAATCATTATCATCTGTTAAAATGTCAAACGTAATTTCTTTTGTATTTAATTCTTTTTTAGCTTTTTCTAAATAATCTTTTGCTTTTTTCTCATCGTATGTTTTATATTTTCCAGACTCATCAACAAAGTCTTTTTTAGTTTCTGGATTTAGAGCCAATTCTTTTGGTACGATACCATTAACAGCTTCTGAACCATCCCCTAAAACTGTATCAACAATAGCTTTATTATCAATTGAATAATACAGAGCTTTTCTTAAATTCAGGTTATCAAATGGAACTTTTTTACTCTTTTTATTCGTATCAATATAAACCACACGTCCATCTTTTTCACCTACAAAATTTGGATCATCTTTATATTGTTTCGCTAATTCACCTGTTACAATCACATCATCTAACTGGCCATCTTCATATAAGTTAAGAGCTGTTGACGCTTCTTTAATTACAGTCGCTTGTACTTCGCCTATCTTAACTTCTTTTTCGTCCCAATAATCTTTATTCTTTAAATATTTCCATTCAATATCAGAACCTGGGCCATCAAATTCAGCTAATGTAAATGGTCCATTATAAATAACTTTCTCACTTGTATTAAAAGCATCTTTTCCAAATTCTTCTACAGATTTTTCATTTAAAGGAAAGAAACTAGGAAAAGCCAATAGTGAATCAAAATAAGGAATAGCATGATCTAATGTAATTTTTACCTCGTGCTCATTTACTGCTTCAATCCCTAATTCTGTTGGTTCTTTTTCGCCAGCCATAATCGCTTTACCGTTTTTAACATTTTCAAGTAAGTAAGCATACTCAGAGGCTGTTTCTGGTTTTACGACACGTTGCCACGCATAGACATAATCCTTTGCAACAACTGGATCACCATTTGACCATTTTGATTCTTCTCGTAACTTAAGTGTGTAAGTTAAACCATCTTCACTTACTTCAGCCAATTCTTTTGCTCCTGCTGGTTGCGGGATATTTTTTTCATCCATTCGGTAAAAACCTTCATAAATTTGATTCATTACACCAAAACTAACTTTATCCGTTGCTTTTGCTGGATCAATTGAAGCAATTTCTTGAGGAATACCAAACTTAGCTACTTGTTCTATTTTGCCATCTTTCTTTTTGCTATCATCAGTTTTTTTTGCAGTACCGCTTGAACACCCTACCAAAAGAAGTACAGAACTCACTATGAGCATTGAACCTACTATTTTTTTATATTTCATGAAACTTTTCCCCCTTTTTTAATTATAAATGTTATCTTAAATGAAAGATTAGAAAAAAGCAACTTATTTTTAATCTTTTTTTAATTTAAAGCTAATCAAAAACAAAAAAACATAGTATTCATTAGGATTTTTTATGCATAATTCATTCAATATACTATTATTTATGCATAAATAACTCGTATTATTAATATTTTTATTCAAATATACAATTTTTAATTGCATATATCCTTTTTTTTATGTATAATTCAATCATTGATAAAAAAGGAGTGCTTTGTATGATAAAAAAATGGCAGCAAAAATTTGCCATGTTAATGGTCTTATTAATTAGTTTTATTGGTTTTACATCGGTTTACGGGGAAAGTAGTGATCCCACTTTAAAAAAAGTGGAAGATAAAGGTGTACTAACAGTTGGTCTTTCTGCCGACTACGCTCCTTATGAGTTCCATGCAACAGTTGATGGAAAAGATAAAATTGTCGGAACAGATATCGATATCGCGCAAAAAATAGCTGATGATATGGGTGTCAAACTAAAAATTGAAGAATACGGTTTTGACGCTTTGATTGGTGCTTTAAAAACGGGTAAAATCGACATGGTTATTTCTGGTATGTCACCCACTCCAGAACGTTTAAAAGAAGTCGATTTCTCAGATCCTTATATGACAGTGGATCAAAAAGTTATTATCAGAAAAGAAGATAAAGAAAAATATCAAACTATTGATGATTTAAAAGGAAAAAAAGTTGGCGCTCAAAAACAATCTATTCAGGAAGAATTGGCTAATAAAGAAGTAGAAGCTAACACAGTCTCTCTTCAACGCCTTCCAGATATTATTCTACAACTTCAAAATAAAAAAGTAGAAGCAGCTATTATGGAAGGTCCAGTTGCTGATGCCTATGTTTTACAAAATGATGCTTTAGTCATTCCAAAAAATGTGACGTTTAAAGATGCCGCAAAAGAAACAGCGGTTGCTATTCCTAAAGATTCAACAGAATTTGCAGAAGCTATTAACCATTCAATTAAAGAAATCAAAGATGACAACTTAATGAAGGGTTATAAAGAAAATGCGGCAAAATTAATGTTTGAAGATGAATCCTTCTTTAAAAAATATAGTTCATTCTATGTTAAAGGGACTCTTTATACGATTTTCTTAGCCTTTATTGGTGTGTTTTTCGGTTCTATTTTAGGAGCCATCTTAGCTTTAATGAAACTTTCTAAAAATAAATTACTAAAAGGAATTGCTTATATTTATATTGAGTATGTCCGTGGAACGCCCTTACTCGTTCAAATTTTCTTAGTATTCTTTGGTTCAAATGTTCTTGGTCTTGAACTAAGCGCTCTTGTTGCTAGTTGTTTGGCGTTAGCATTAAACAGTGGAGCATATGTAGCGGAAGTTGTACGTGCTGGGATTAAAGCAGTTAATGTAGGACAAACAGAAGCAGCTCGTTCACTTGGAATGAACCAAGCACAAGCAATGCGTCACATTGTTTTACCACAAGCCATTAAGAATATTTTACCGGCACTTGGAAATGAGTTTGTTACAGTTATTAAAGAATCATCTGTTGTTTCTGTTATTGGTGTTTCTGAGTTAATGTTCCAAGGTGGCGTGGTCCAAGGTGCTAGTTTTAAACCATTCTTACCAATCGTGATTGTTTCATTGATTTATTTTGTTTTAACATTTACATTATCTAGAGTTCTAGGTGTTGCTGAAAGGAGAATGGGATCAAATGATTAATATTAAAGGATTAACTAAAACATTCGATAAAAATGAAGTCTTAAAAGGAATTGATTTAACCATCAACCAAGGAGAGGTAGTTGTCGTTATTGGCCCTTCTGGTAGTGGTAAAAGTACCTTTTTAAGATGTTTAAACCTTTTAGAAGAACCTACAAGTGGTGACATTGAATTTGAAGGTGTTAATTTAGTTGATAAGAAAACTGACATCAATCAACTTCGTCAAAAAATGGGAATGGTCTTTCAAAGTTTCAACCTATTTCCTCATAAAACAGTGTTAGATAACTTAACCATTAGCCCTATCAAAGTTAAAGGGGAATCACCTGAATCTGCTAATAAGAAAGCTTTAAAATTATTAGACCGAGTTGGTCTTAAGGACAAGGCAAATAGCTTCCCTTCACAATTATCAGGTGGACAACAGCAACGTGTCGCAATAGCTAGAGCTTTAGCTATGAATCCTGATGTGATGTTGTTTGATGAACCAACCTCAGCACTTGATCCTGAGATGGTTGGAGAAGTGTTAGCAGTTATGAAAGATTTAGCTAAAGAAGGGATGACGATGGTCGTCGTTACTCATGAAATGGGATTTGCCAAAGAAGTGGCAGACCGTGTCATTTTCATGGCTGATGGTTTTATCGCAGAAGAAGGAACTCCTGATGAGCTATTCAATCATCCAAAAAACCCAAGAACTCAAGACTTTTTAAGTAAAGTGTTGTAAAATGAAGATACCAACCCATTAAAAAGACATAAAATAGGTTGGTGTCTATTTTCATAATTAAGGAGGAGATTTATATGGATTCAACTTTTTTATCAAAAATCTATCAAGAACCTGAGGCAAATATTCTATTAGAATTTGGTGCAATGGCAAGTAAGATGGATGACTTGCTTGATTTATCATATGGTGATCCTGATATTACAACTGATGCCCGCATAATAGAAGCTGCATTTAATGACGCTAAAAATGGGCACACTCACTATACTGCTCCTAGTGGAGACAAAGAATTTCTTAAAGAAGCACAGCATTACTATAATAGTCGATATGGTTTATCAGTTGAGCTTAATCAAATACGCGCAACAGTTGGTGCTCTTCATGGTATCTTTCTTGCTTTAACAGTTTTATTAGATGAAGGTGATGAAGTTATTATTCATGAACCCTATTTCACTCCTTATAAAACTCAGATAAGAGATGCTGGCGGAAAAGCTGTCATTATTCCAACATATGAAAAAGATGACTTTCAAATCGATATAGATATTCTAAAAAAAGCCATCACTCCTAGAACTAAAGTTTTGATTCTCAATACACCAAACAATCCAACTGGTTCTGTTTTTTCAACTGAAACGTTGAAAAAAATTGCAGAGTTGGCTATTGAACATAATTTTTATATTTTTTCTGATGAAGTTTATGATTCTTTTTGCTTTGAAAAAGAATATGTTTCTATCGCTAAGTTTGCTCCTGAAAATACAGTTATTTTTAATAGTTTTTCAAAAACATTTGCTATGACAGGCTGGCGAGTTGGGTACATGATTGCCCCAACCTTCATAAACGAAGCGTGTTACCATCTAGATGAAGGAATTTGCTTTTCTGCACCATCAATATCTCAACGAGCTGGTGTCTACGCTCTACAACATATTAACGAGATTATGCCTGATGTAACTAGTCTATTTGAAGAAAGACTAAGATATATCGAAAAACGTGTTGAGAATATCCCATTTATGTCATTAAAACCTATCAAAGGAAGCATATATGCTTTTATAAATATTTCAGGAACAGGTCTATCATCCGTTGATTTTTCTATGAAACTATTAGAGGAGCAAAAAGTACTTGTGGTTCCAGGAAAAGCATTTGGTGATAGTGGAGATAACTATATTAGATTTGCTGCTACTCGTGACTTAGATACCTTAAAAGAAGCCTTTGATAAAATCGAAAAATTAACTTTTTAAAACTAACTTTTTTTGAAAAGTAGCTATTAATATTGTTATAATTTAAATCACTATGCTACAATATTCGTAGGGAGTGATCATCATGGCTAGAAATAAATTATCTATTATAACTATTACAAATGAAGTATTAGCATCACCGCTTTATGTTGAAAAAGGAATTCTAGTTGTTATTTACAATAACACGAAAAGAACAGTTTACGACAACATTGACTTTTTTGAATTTGAATATAGCGGAGAAGATCTTTACTTAAACTTTTCTACAATTGGTACTGAAGAAACATATAACGAACGAATTGATTTATCAACGGTTAACAATATTAATGGTGTATTAATCAACCCGTTCAATTAGAGAAAACTAGATAGTTTTCTCTTTTTTGTTTTCCTTTCAATTTTTTTAGGACGACTTAATTATTTTTTTCCATCTTTTCTAAACCACCTCCCCTCTGTTATACTTTCATTCAGTTATTAAAAAAGGGAGTCGATTATTCATGTCAGAAAGAAGTGCCGAATTAAAACAAGCAGAAAAAGGGGCTATTATTAGTATCTTTGCCTACATTATTCTAGCAGTCTTTAAATTAGGCGTTGGGAGCTATGCTGGCTCAAAAGCACTATCTGCTGACGGATTAAACAATTTTACAGATACTATTGCTTCTGTTGCTATTTTAGTTGGTTTAAGACTTTCAAGAAAACCAGCAGATAACGAACATCGATACGGACATTGGAAAGCAGAAAATGTTGCAAGTCTTCTAACTTCTTTAATTATGTTTGCTGTCGGTTGTGAAGTCTTAATTTCAGCGGTTAAATCTGTTATCGATAAAGATATTCAACAACCAGAACCCATTGCTGCTATTGTTGGGATTATCTCTGCTATCATTATGTACCTTGTCTATTTATATAATAAAAAATTGGGAGAAAAATATAATAGTAGCTCTCTAACTGCTGTTGCTAAAGATAATTTTAGTGATATGCTAACAAGTCTTGGGACAGCAATCGCTGTTTTTACTGCAAGTTTTCATTTATCATGGCTAGATACACTAACAGCTGTAATTATCGCTTTTGTCATTTTAAAAACAGCCATTGACATATTTAAAGAGAGTGCCTTCTATTTATCAGATGGTTTTGATAGAGATACACTTATCGTCTATAAACTTGAAATTTTAAAAATTAAAGGAATCAAAGAAGTACCTGTATTGAGAGCAAGAAATTTAGGTGCCAATGTCTTTTTAGATGTGACAGTTCGAATGGACCCTAATTTAACTGTTAAAGAAAGTCATGAAATTGTAGATAATATGGAAGCTGATTTAAAAAGGAAATTTAATATATTTGATATTGATGTTCATGTAGAACCGTATGAATGCGATGAATGTCTAGAGAAAAAGAATTAATCCAAGTGATTTTTTCTTTTTTTGTTTAATTGAAGATCACATCATCTATTTAGAAAACTATCAAACTAAAAAAATCGTATTGATAAAAACATCTTTCAATACGATTTAATATGTGGTTTTATATTTTCTAATAATTATATTTATCCTTATATTCTATATTAAGTAACATATAAAGAAATGCTCAACTAAAAGACTTCCCAATTTTTATTTAGTTGAAAATCGTTATCCCCTTCAATTTCTATTCACTAAATTAATGCCGCAATAGCAGTATAATCTCTATGTTGATCCTCTGCTATTTCTTTATTGGTCAATACGCCTCCATATATATCAATTCCTTTTAATAGTGAGGGATCATTTTTGATAGCTTCAATTAAACCTAAGTTTGCTAGTTTGCTTGAATACGGTAACGTTACATTTTCCAGAGCAATTGTAGAGGTTCTTGGAACAGAGCCTGGAATATTTGGAACAGCGTAATGAACCACACCGTGTTTAACGTAAGTCGGATCATCTAAGGTAGTTGTTCTTGTTGTCGTCTCAAATATTCCACCTTGATCAATTGCTATATCCACAATAACAGAACCAGTTTTCATTTGTTTTACCATCTCTTCAGAAACTAATTTTGGAGCTCTATGCCCTGGTAGGAGAACTGCTCCAATCACTAAGTCTGCTTGAATAACAGATTGAGTAATGTTATAGGTGTTTGACATTAATGTAGTAATTGAATTACCAAATATATTTTCTAATTCATCCAAACGATTTGGATTGACATCAAGAATTGTTACTTCAGCACCTAAACCTATAGCAATTTTAGCTGCATTTACCCCAGCAACTCCACCCCGATAATCGTTACCTTTGCTTTTTCAACACCTGGTACGCCAGCTAGTAATACACCAATACCATTCGTAATTTTTTGTAGATGATATGCGCCTACTTGAGCTGACATTCTACCTGCAACTTGTGACATTGGTGCTAACAAAGGGAGTTTTCCATCAGCTGTTTGAACTGATTCATATGCAATCGCATGAACCTTATTTTCTATCAAAGCTTCTGTTAATGCCTCATTAGGGGCTAAATGCAAGAATGTAAATAAAATTAAATTAGGTCTAAAATAGTGAAATTCTGATTCAAGTGGCTCTTTTACTTTAAGCACCATATCAGCTTCCCAAACTTCTTTAGCTGTTCGTTTAATCTCTGCTCCATACTTTGTAAATTCTTCATCTAGAAAACCAGATCCCAATCCGGCATCTGTTTCTATCCAAACTTGATGGCCATTTTTTATTAAGGTCATAACGCCTCTTGGTGTTAAAGCTATTCTTGATTCATTATTTTTAATTTCTTTAGGTACTCCGATAATCATATGTCATAACATTCCCTTCATTAGTTATTATTCCTAATTTTGTACAATTATCTTCCTTTTAACAAATATTTAAAAGGAGTTGAAACTTCTTTCTTTTCTTGTTAAATTAAAAATGAGCGTTTCGTGCAAGATAAATTGTGTAATGCTTTATACAATAAAAAATATTTTTGTTAACTAGGTAGCGCTTACCTTCACAAACATTGTAACCTATTACAACCCGTCCGTATATGAAATAAATGACTAATAGAGCAATTTCTTTTATTAAAAATAACCTATTTTTTTATTTTATTTGTGAAAAATAAACTTTGGAACAATGGAGGCCTCATTATGAACAATATGATTGATCAAACAAGTTTAGCTATATTAAATCTACTTTCTAAAAATAGCCGAATGCCTATTAAAGATATTTCAAAACAAGTTGCTTTATCCGAACCTAGTGTAAAAAAAAGAATTGATAGAATGATTGATTTAGGAATTATTAAAGGATTTACTACTAGAGTCGCCCTCTCAAACATAGGGTATAAAATTATCTTTTTTACAAAAGTATCCGAACTCGCTATTCCGAATGCTGTTTTTCTAAAGAAAATTAAATTAACAAAAGAATTTATTGAGTGTTACTCAGTTACTGGTAAAGAAAACTACATTTTAAAAGGAGTAGCAGAAGATATTCAACAAGTTGAAAGTATTTTAAACGAGCTTACTTCTTTTTCGAAGGTTGAAACATCCATTATTTTAGAAGAAATTAACTTAGAAAATAAACTTTTACAATAAAAAATAATTTCTTATAAAAATAGTAACTATTTTTTTTAAATGGAGGAAAATATGACTAAAACAATTGGTATTATTGGTGGAGGCATTGTCGGTTCAACTGCTGCTTACTATCTAACCAAAAATAATAAAAATGTAACAGTTTTTGATGATGGTGTTGGACAGGCTACCTCTGCTTCAGCAGGAATTATTTCACCTTGGTTATCTCAAAGACGAAATAAAGAATGGTATTTTTTAGCAAAAGAAGGAGCTAAATTTTACTCTCAATTAATAGATGATTTAAGCCAAACAAATGAAACAAAAGACGTTTATCAAAAAACAGGTACTTTACTCTATAAAAAAAATGAAACTCTTCTTGCTAAATTAAATAAATTAGCAGAAGATAGAAAAGTAGAAGCGCCAGAAATTGGGGATATAACAGTATTATCTAAAAGTGATATCATAAAATTATTCCCTGAAATAACATTAGAAGATTCAGCTCTCTTTATCACGGGTGGTGCTAAAATAGATGGGGCTAAATTAGTCCAAATGCTTCTCAATGAAACAAAAAAAGCTAGTGGTACAATCATTAAAACGAAAATAACTGAAATTTCATATCAAAATGAACAATGGCATTTAAAAGAAGCAGAAAATACTCATATTTTTGATCATTTAATTTTAGCTGGTGGTGCTTGGGTTGGTGATTTGTTACGTCCTCTTGACTTAGATGTTGATATCAGACCTCAAAAAGGGCAACTAATAGAAATAGAAGTCCCCTTTTCAACAAACGAATTACCTGTTGTCATGCCTGTAGGAGAAACTGATATTATTCCCTTTGATCAGGGTAAGATTTTAATCGGCGCCACACATGAAAATGAGCAAGGATTCGACCTTACGCCAGATAATTCATTACTTCAAGGCTTAAAACAAGACGCAACTAACTTACTTTCTTCCATCGAAGAAGCATCAATTACTAACACAAGAGTTGGAACACGTGCTTACACCTCCGATTTTTCACCCTTTTTTGGTGAAGTAGCTGATTTACCACAGTTTTTAGTAGCTAGTGGACTTGGCTCATCTGGTTTAACAACAGGTGCAATTATTGGTAAAACTTTAGCTGATTGGACACTTGAGAAAGAAACAAACTTTGAATCCTATCGTCATTTACCTAATCAGTATATTTGTTCCAAAAAAAGTGACGATTAGCTAGTAAACATGTTATGATATAAAAAAGAAAAGGATGTGCTCTTATGGGAATGACGTTTAAGAAAAAAGACAGTTTAGAAAAGTTATTTGAAGAATTTGCCATCGATCCTGATAAAAAAGAAAACGAAAAAGCAATTAATAAAAATAACACATTCACTGTGGATATGACAAACGCAACAGTAACCGTAAAAAATGACGAAAATAAAAAATAATCAAAAAAAGTGTTGTGGGTAAACTATTTAGTTTTTCCCGCAACACTTTTTTATTATAAATATTTTTCGATCGCTTTCCAAGCTGGTTCTTTACCTTCTTTAGTTTCAGAAGAAAAGATAATAAAATCATCAGCTGGATCAAAATTTAGTTTTTTCTTAATAGCTGATTCATGTTTATTCCATTGACCACGTTTAATTTTATCGCTCTTAGTTGCAACAACTATTACTGGAATTTGATAATATTTTAGAAATTCATACATTTGAATATCATCTTCTGTTGGGTCGTGTCTCATGTCAACCAAGGATACCACTGCTTTTAACTGCTCTCTTTGAGTTAAATAAGTTTCAATCATCTGTCCCCATTTAGCTCTTTCTGTTTTAGATACTTTTGCATAACCATAACCTGGAACATCAACAAAATGTAGTGCTTCTTCGATTAAATAGAAATTCAAAGTTTGAGTCTTACCTGGCTTACCTGACGTTCTTGCTAAACTTTTTCGATTAATCAATGTGTTAATAAAAGAAGATTTTCCTACATTCGAACGACCTGCTAAAGCAATCTCTGGTAATTTAGTTTTTGGATATTGTTCAGGGGAAACCGCGCTGATAACAATCTCTGCTTTATGTACTTGCATAATATTCTCTACTTTCTTTTTTTATTCTTTCTTATCTTATCAAAAAAAAGAGGATGTGACAAAAGGTTTAAATACTTTTGCCATATCCTCTTCCTATTATTTAATATCTAAGTAGTTAGTTGGGTTAATATAACCTGACCATAATTCAGTATTAATCGCAAAGTGTAAATGAGGGCCAGTTGAGTTACCAGTTGAACCGACATAACCAATCATGTCGCCCATTTCTACTTTTTCATCAATTGATACAGCTGATCTTGTCATATGGAAATAACTTGTGAACAAACCATTTTCATGTTGTAAAATCACATAATTTCCTGCTGAAGGATCAAATCCTTTAGCTACCACTTTACCTTTTGAACTAGCATAAATTAGTGTGTTACTTGCTACTGCCATATCGACACCATTGTGATGTTCGCCGCCTCTTGCGCCAAATGGACTAGTTACTGTGTAACCTTCTTTTAAAGGAATGATAAATTCGCTTGTTTCTTTAGTCTTAACATTTTTAATTTGATAAGTTGAAATTTTTCTTTGACCAATAATAACACGTTTGTGATCTGTTAATTCTTTCTTATCAGTTAAAATTGCTTTATTCCATTTTTGGAAATCTTTTTCTTCAATATGATGTTCAGAAAGAATAGATTCAATCGTATCTCCTTTTTTCACATCATAGTAGATATTTTGAATTCTAGCATCTCCGTTTAATTTTTGATCAAAAAAAGTTAAATCATATGTTTCAATTAATTTATTTAATTTCTTATCATAACTTGTATCAGTCGCATACTTACCTGTTAAAGATTTAGTTGCATCTTTATAAGTTTTAGTATTTTTCTTCCAAGTTTCTTTATAGAAATTGCCATTTCCTTTTTTAGTATCCGTTAATAATTCCGCATAATCTTCAAAAGATTCTTTGTATCCAGGGTATTTTCTAAAGCTTGCGTTGATTGAATACAAGTTTCCTTTTCCATTATCTTCACTGGTACTAAATGAAACTGAGTCACCTTTATAACTTCCTTTAATCCCAAACAAGTTATGATTTGGTGGTTGACTCAATTGACTATTTCCTGAACCTGTTTCAAGAATGGCTTGTGCAATCATAACTGATGCATACAAGTCGTATTCTTGACCAATTTCTCTTGCTTTATCTCCAATACTTTCAACAAATTCTTCGGTTGTATTATTTTTGATAAAGTTAATATCTGATGTTGAAACATAAGAAGAATTATCTTCATTTGTTGCAATCACACCTGATTCTTCACCAACTGCTACACTTTCAACAGGTGAGCCAGAGGTTTCTGTTATTGAAACTTCATTCTTAGACTCTTTTTTCTCCTTAATTGAAGGTTTTGGTTTTGTTGGTTTTGGTTTAATCGGTTTTGGTTTAGACGTTTCTGTTGTTGAGTCAGTCGTTGAATCAGTTGTACTTGTTTCAGTCGTTTCAACTTCTTCTTTTTCTGAACTCTCATCGACTTCGGATTCCGCTTTTGTTTCAGTTGTTTCTTCAATAGTTGATTCTTCCGTCGTACTCTCCGTCGTCTCTTCTATATCTTCCTCTGTATCCTCAGTTTCTTCCATTTCATTATCTTCAACTTGTTCTGATGGGGCATCAAATTCAATTGTTTCTGCTGCAAATGTTGCCACAGGAGCAATTAACCCGCTAGTGAAGGTAGCTACAATGAAGATGGTTAATAATTTTTGTTTCATTACTCCCCGCCTCTCCTTAATTTACAAAATTACGCACCTAGTTATTATAGCACTTTAAGAGATTTTATCCTAATGTTTCCAATCACTTGTTATAAAAAGGACTATACTCTTAATAAAAAAATAATACTTTGTTTCATTAAACTAACATATATTGATCAAACAAACAATTATTTTAGCTTGAAAAGAAGAAGTGGTTTTGCTTTTTTTTTTATTATTTAGTAGGATAGAAATAAAAGAGTTAGGAGGGATTTTATTGGTTAATAAAAAAGAAACGAGACTCCCTCGTTATCAACAAATTGCCCTTGAAATTGCTGAAAGAATCGTAGATAATCGCTACCAAGTAGGAGAAAAAATACATGCCCGCTCTACCCTTGCTTCAACCTTTGGCGTTTCTCCTGAGACAGCAAGAAAAGCTGTCAATATTTTAGTTGACCTTGGTATTATGGAAGTCAAACATGGCAGTGGTGTTTTTGTATCTTCTAAAATCAAAGCTGTTTCTTTTTTGGAGCAATACCAAGACGTACAATCCATTGAAGAAGTGAAAACAGATTTATTTAATAGCTTAAGCCGACAAAAAAAAGAACTAGATGATTTTACTCAAATTATTAATCAATTAGTTTCTCAAACCGTTAAGCTTAATAAAGTAAGTCCTTTCCTTCCATCAGAATTAGAGATTACCCAAGATGCGGCTCATTTAAATACATCCATCTCAGATTTAAACCTCTGGCATGAAACCAGTGCTACTGTTATCGGTATATTACATGATGAAGAACTGGTACTATCACCAGGACCTTATGCCGTTTTAAATCCAGGGGACACGTTATACTTTATCGGAGACGAATATGCTACTCAAAGAGTAATTAACTTTTTCTACCCAAGTAAATAAAAAAACTTTTAAAAGAAGTGAGATTAGCTTTTTACAGCAATCTCATTTCTTTTTTAATTTGTTTTTTTGACAAAGTGACCACCCGATGTTAGTATGATGTGGTCACTTTATTTTTCAGAAAATAAAAGAAATTTACAAAAAAGGGGAGATATACATGGTAAAAGTTCAAGTCAAACACTTAACAAAAGTTTTTGGTAAAAAGAACCAAGCCGCTCTTAAAATGATTCAAGAGCAAAGGCCCAAAACAGAAATACTTGAAAAAACAGGAGCAACTGTTGGTGTATATGACGCCAATTTTGACGTTAACGAAGGGGAAATTTTCGTTATCATGGGGCTATCAGGTAGTGGTAAATCCACATTAATTCGCTTGATTAACCGACTTATTGAACCAACTTCAGGGGATATATATATTGATGGAAAAGACATCGCTAAAATGGACAAGGAAGAACTAAGAGAAGTCAGACGCCATAAAATGAGTATGGTTTTCCAAAACTTTGGTCTGTTCCCTCATCGTACTATTTTAGAAAATACAGAATTTGGATTAGAAGTTAGAGGCATTTCTAAAGAAGAAAGAACTAAGCGTGCTGAAAAAGCATTAGAAAACTCTGGTTTAATTTCATTTAAAGATCAATATCCTGGACAACTCTCAGGTGGTATGCAGCAACGTGTTGGCCTTGCTCGTGCACTTGCAAATGATCCTGAGATTCTTTTAATGGACGAAGCTTTCTCTGCTCTTGATCCTTTAATCCGTCGTGAAATGCAAGATGAATTAATCGACCTTCAAGCAAACGTTAAGAAAACAATCATTTTTATTACACATGATTTAAATGAAGCTCTACGTATTGGAGATCGAATTGCTTTAATGAAAGATGGTCAAATCATGCAAATCGGAACAGGAGAAGAAATTTTAACTAATCCTGCTAACGACTACGTTCGTGAGTTCGTAGAAGACGTTGACCGTTCGAAAGTTCTTACAGCAAGCAATATTATGGTTCCAGCTATTACAACCAATATTGAACTTGATGGACCTAACGTAGCTATTCAACGCATGCGCGCTGATGATGTTAGTATGCTTCTTGCCGTTGATAAAAAGCGTAACTTACGTGGTTACATTACGGCAGATGAAGCCCATAGAGCTCGTAAAAGAGGATTAACTTTAGAGGAAGTCATGGTAGAAGAAGTGACAACTGTTTCTAAAGATATGCTAGTCAGTGATATTTTTAATATTGTCTATGACTCACCAATGCCTCTAGCTGTTGTTGATGAAGGACGCTTACTAGGCGTTATTATTCGTGGACGTGTCATTGAAGCTCTAGCTGGGACTCCTGATGAAACGCAAGAGGAGGAATTAATGAATGAATAATCTATTACTTTTTGCCAAATTACCTGTTGCTGATTGGGTGGAAACACTCACTTCTTGGATGACAGATACCTTCTCAGGTCTCTTCTCCTTCTTCCAAGTAATTGGTCAAACGATTATGGATGGTTTAACTAATGGTTTACTATTTATTCCACCAATCGTTTTTATTGCATTAATAACAGTTGTTGCCTATTTTATTTCAAATAAAAAATGGGGCTTAACTAGTTTCACTTTCTTTGGTTTACTTTTCATTTTAAACCAAGGCTTGTGGACGGATTTAATGAATACTTTAACTCTTGTTTTAATCTCTAGTGTCATCTCAATTATCATTGGTGTTCCTCTTGGTATTTTGATGGCTAAAAATGAGACAGCACAAAAAATTATCACACCTATTCTTGACTTCATGCAAACTATGCCAGGTTTTGTTTATCTAATTCCTGCTGTTGCTTTCTTTGGAATTGGGATGGTACCTGGTGTGTTCGCTTCTGTTATTTTTGCTTTACCGCCAACGGTTCGATTTACTAACCTTGGTATTCGACAAGTACCAAAAGAATTAGTCGAAGCTTCTGATTCATTTGGTGGAACTGGAAAACAAAAACTATTCAAGTTGGAGTTACCATTAGCTAAAAATACAATTTTAGCTGGGATTAACCAAACAACAATGCTTTCTCTTTCTATGGTAGTTATTGCTTCAATGATTGGTGCACCTGGTCTTGGTCGTGGTGTTTTATCAGCATTACAAAGAGCACAAGTTGGTAATGGTTTTGTTAATGGTGTTGCACTTGTTATTTTAGCCATTATCATTGACCGCTTTACACAACACTTAAATAAACCAAAACAATTAACTGAAAAACCTAAAACAAACAAAAGTAAAAAGAAACAAACTTTTTCAATTGTGGGTGCAGTTCTTTTAGTTCTCGGTGGGTTATCTGTTTTTTCATTATTCTCAGATAAAAACGATAAAGGAACTATTAATTTAGCTTATGTTGAATGGGATTCAGAAGTTGCTTCTACTAATGTTGTAGGAGAAGTTTTGAAACAAATGGGATACAAAGTTAATATGACACCTCTTGATAATGCGATCATGTGGGAATCTATCTCTAAAGGCGAATCTGACGCGATGGTTTCTGCTTGGCTACCAAAAACTCATGAAGCTCAGTTTGAACAATATAAAAACTCATTAGATCCTTTAAATGCTAATTTAAAAGGAGCTAAAGTTGGTTTAGTTGTTCCTAGCTATATGGATGTTAACAGCATTGAAGATTTAACGGATGAAGCAAATCAAGTAGTGACAGGTATCGAACCTGGAGCTGGTGTTGTATCTGCTGCTGAAGAGACGTTAAAAGCTTATCCTAATCTAAAAGATTGGAAACTAGAAACAGCTTCTTCTGGTGCAATGGTTGTTGCTCTTGATCAAGCAATCAAAAATAAAGAACCAATCGTTATTACGGGTTGGTCACCACATTGGATGTTCTCTAAATATGACTTAAAATATTTAGAAGACCCTAAACAAACAATGGGTAGTGAAGAAACAATCAATACAATGGCTAGAAAAGGGTTGAAAGATGATGAACCTGAAGCCTATAATGTTATCAAAAACTTCCATTGGGAAACAAAAGATATTGAAAGCATTATGTTAAAAGTAAATAACGGTGAAGCTCCAGAAACAGCAGCGAAAGATTGGATTAAAGATAATCCAGATAAAGTTGCTGAATGGAAAAAATAAACACAAAGAGGTTGACGATTTAGTCAACCTCTTTTTTTAATAGTATTTCTTCTTTTAGTAATGAATAATCAGACAATTCAACATCGGGTTTTACATCTGTGTCATTCAATTTTCTTCCATATTTGTTTAGCCAAATCATATACCAACCTGCTGATTTTGCTCCTACTACATCATTCTCATACGAGTCTCCAATGTAAATACAATTTTCTGATTGTGTTTCAAACGTTTCTTCTATATTTCTAAAAGCAAGTACATCAGGTTTAGCAACTCCCATTTCCTCTGAAATAAAGACTTTTCCTTCATCAAGAAATGAAGATAATCCTAATTGAACAATCTTTTCTTTTTGATGATTAGTTGGCCCATTTGTTAAAATACCAACAGGTACCTGTTTACTAGTCAAATCCTCCAACAACTCAAAAACATCATCTCTCAATTCAATCTTTCCTTGGTAGTAATGATAAGCTTCTTGAAACTTTTTAGCTGAATGCTCTGAAACTGAAAAAGAAAAATCTCTTAAGGCTTCAGTAATCCGATAAACTCTCATATCTTCTAATGAAAGGCTACCATCCTCAGTTAAATGGAATACCTTATCACTATAATGCCTAAACCTTAAATACAAAACTTCTTTTTTTGAACTAAGTTTTTCATACTCATTAGGAAAAACCTCAATCATTGCTCTTTTGAAAGGTTCAATTTGATCGTACAATGTATCATCTACATCAAAAATAACTGTCTTCATTTATTTCTCCTTATCTAACTTGATATTTTTCAATCATCTTATACGCGTGATAAACTGTTTTTGTCGCTTTTTTTACCAAACTTTCAACATCTTCTATTGCTTCTTTTAACGACAATGGTTCGTGTATAATATCAACAATTAAATCAATGCCCTGTTGATAACTATTTTCCTGCTCATAAGACTGACTCCCTACAATTGCCATTAAAGGGATTCCAACTTTTTTAGTTAATCTAGCTATTCCGATAGGGACTTTTCCAAGTTGACTTTGATTATCAATTCTACCTTCTCCCGTTATGACTAAATCATAAGTCGATAGCTTTTCTTCTATTTTATTTAATTGAAGTATCGTTTCTATCCCTGATTGAAAAGAAATATTAGGCAATACCTGTAAAGCTAAGCCTAGGCCACCTGCTGCACCTGTTCCTGGTATAGTTGCTAATTCTCGCCCCACTTCTTGACTTAACAATTGGCAAAACTTTAGCATGTATTGATCTACTTCTAATAGAGACTCTTTTGGTAATCCTTTTTGTGGACCAAACACATAAGTGGCTCCTTTTTCACCACAAATTGTATTTTCCACATCACTTAATACAACTATTTTAGTTTCTTTTAAAAGTGGTTCTAATCCAGATAAATCAATTGTTGAAACCTTCTTCAATCCTTTAATGCCAACACTAACTTCTTGATTCTTTTTATCTAAAAATCTCCCACCTAATGCTTGAAGAAAACCTAAACCACCATCATTAGTGGCAGTTCCTCCAATACCAAAGTAAATGGTTTTAGGATGATACGTATGTAACACTTCTTTAAAGAGAACTCCTAAACCATAAGAAGAAGCTTCAAACGGATTTAACGCTTCTTTCTTAATTGATTCAATACCAATCACTTCAGCACTTTCAATCAAAATGGTTTCATTAGATACACCGTATTTAGCTATTTTATCATTCAAAAATATATCTTTTACTACTATCTTTTTTTCTTCACCTGAAATGGCTGAAAGAAGTGCTTCTAGAGTCCCTTCCCCACCATCTGCAAATGGATAGACATCAACACTAAATGCTTCATCCATCTCATTTAAACTTGATTTAATCCAGTTTCCGACCTCTAAAGAAGAAGCACTTGATTTGAAAGAATCTGAAAGAACCATCACTTTTGTCATAGTAAATCCTCCCTTTTAAAATAGTATAACAAAAAAACTGATGGCAACCTCCTAGAAGTTACCATCAGTCTATTTTCTTAATCTAAATAATGTGTGTTTGGTTTATCTAGCCACGCATAAACTAAACCAATAATTAGTCCTCCACCAATATAGTTACCAATAAAGGCAAAAACTAAATTATGAATAACTGCTCCAGTTGTCATATTCGCAATCGTGCCACCTGATGCAAAGAAAGCTAATGAAAAAGCTGGGAAATTTGCGATAACATGCTCATAACCTAAGAAGGCAAAGATAAAGATAATAAAGATAATCGCTGGCACTTTCCCACCGTCATCTTTCATTCTTAAACTAACTAAAACAGCTGTATTAACAACGATATTAGCAAAAGCACCTTCAACAATAATTTGAATCGTTGATTTATCTAATTTAGCTGCAATTGCTTCAAACATGTAATTATTAGCATCCATATTTAAAAATGGTCCTGTTAGAGAAACAAAGTAGGCAAAAATAACTCCACCAATTAGATTAAACAAAACACAAGTGAAAAGTATTTTAAGTGCTTTAGCTACATTTATTTTTTTTCGATAAACGCCAACAGTCACATATAACATGTTGGATGTTCCTAACTCTGCATTCATATAAAGAATCATAACTAGTGACCAACTAAACATAAACGCATATAACATCTTACCTAACCCATGTACAATATTTTCCCCTTGAATAGCAATCCAAAATGCCACTGCAGTTCCTAAAGTTAAAAATAGACAAGCTAACATAGCTCTCACTGCATAACGAACAAAATGATTATCAATTAAATCAACTTTTTTAGTAATTGATCCATCGATTTGCTCAAACATTGGTGAATAAGTTTTCATTTTTTTTACTCCTCTAATTCAATTTTCTCGTCAACAGACTCATTCTAACCATTAAATCAACATTTGTAAAGAAGTTTCAGAAAGCTTAATAATTTTCAGAAAACAAAAAGACTGACTTAAATTTAAAGTCAATCTTCCGTTAAAAATCATTTAATATAACTTAACTTAAAGGTTTAAGTAGTCTGATACTATTAATCAAAACAATTAAAGTACTTCCTTCATGAATTAATATACCTAATGGTAAGTTCATTGAATTAAATATATTCATTACTACTAAAAATAAGACAACCAGCATTGAAAAAATAATATTCTGAGTAATTAGTTTATCTAATTTTTTCGATACTTTATGAGCATAACTTAATTTAGTTAAATCATTTTTCATTAGAACCACATCTGCAACATCAATAGCAATATCTGTTCCATCTCCCATGGCAATACCAACATCTGCTTTCACTAGAGCAGGAGCATCATTTACGCCATCTCCTACCATAGCTGTGGAACCTTCTTTCACCATTAAATTTTCAATAATTTTTGATTTATTCTCAGGTAATACATTGGCAAATACTTGATCAATTTTTAAATTTTTAGCAACTGCCTCTCCTGTTTTTTGAGCGTCACCTGTAATCATAGCTGTCACAACACCTTGAGTCTGGAAGTACTCAATAACTTTCTTGGCATTTTCATTAGGTAAATCCATCATAGCAATCATAGCAATAATTTCATCATCTTCTGAAATATAGACTACTGTCTTACCTTCGTTAGCATATGTTAATGTTAGGTCTTTTAATAATTCAGAGACATTCTCAAATATACTTGGTTTTCCAATTATATAATTTTTTTCTTTATAAACAGCTACTAGCCCTTTTCCAATTTGGTTTTCAATTTCCAACTCCAAGATTTCTGTTGGTTCTAAAGCATCAACAATTGCATCAGCTAATGGATGATTAGCCTGTTTTTCCATAGCTACAATCAAGTTAGTATAAAATTCTGCTTTAGAATCATCTACAAAATAGACATTAGTTACTTTAGGTTTTCCTTCTGTTAAGGTACCTGTTTTATCAAAAGCGATTGCCTTTAAATCGACCAAGCTTGCTAGAAAAGAACCACCCTTAAACAGCACCCCTCTTTTTGCCAAATTAGAAATTCCAGATAAGGTAGCAGGTATTGCACTAGCCGCCAACGCACATGGTGAAACAGCTACTAAAAATACCATTCCCTTATAAAAGCTATAGTTATAAGTTACTGAAAAAATGATTGGTGCTAAAATTATATAAAGTGTAACTGATAACAATGCAATAGTGACATAGGTTGGTTCGAATTGTTTAATTCGTGTCGCTCTTTTAGATAAATTGGATTGCGATTGACTAACCAATTGCATAATTTTAGCAAAAACAGTATCTGTACTAGCTTTAGTTACTTCAATTTCAATTGTTCCATTTCCATTTATCGTACTCCCAAACACATAGTCACCAACCGTTTTATCCGCGGGCATACTCTCTCCATTTATTGAAGATTCGTTAATAGACGTAGCACCTGAAAGAATCATTCCATCAGTTGGAATTTGATCACCGTTTAATACTTTAACCTTGTCCCCTATTTTTAAGACAGATACGTCAACAACTTCTGTCGTCCCATCAGCTTTAATTAATCTAGCTTCTGTAGGATTCATTTTCAATAAATTAGTAATTTCCCTTTTACTTTTTCCTTCAACATATTCTTCTAAATAATGTGCACCTGCGAAAATAACTATCAGCAACGCACCTTCTCTGTAGTTACCAAGAATACATGCTCCTACTGTGGCTAGAGCCATTAGGAGATGGACGTTAGGCATGAAACGTTTTTTATCAATACTCTCAGTGACTGTACTTTTAATACCATCAATAATAATATGATAACCTGCTGTAAAAATGGTAAAAACTGACAAAATATTTTTAATAAAACCTTCAGGAATAAAAATTGCTAGAATAAACACTGACAAACCAATAAAAAACAAAACAACTGATACATTACCGTGTTCTTTTTTTCTTTCAACTTCTTGTTTTTCTCTCATCGTTCTCATCCTCCTAATTAAAAAATTTTAATTGTCGTCCATCTATTCATATGATTGTATATTCATATGATAACATATACCACTTTATCTTTCAAGTTAAACAATAAAAAAAAAGCGTGAATACTATATATAAATAGCATTCACACTTCAAATAATTAACCCATACCAATTACAAAATAAAGTAACTTATCAGAATAAGTAATTTTTGTCTCATCTACTAGAGTTTGATTTAACATATCCATTTGATCCGTAATAATACCGTCTACTCCGTAAAACATCATCCGAGTCATCGTTTCTTCATCATTAGGAGTCCAAGCATAAACATCTTTTCCTTTTGCATTAGCACTTGTAATAAATGATGCATTTAGAGTTGTATACTCCATAGTGATAAAGTCCATCTCTCCGTCTGGCGGCCCTACAATACTAAAGGGCATGATATATCCTACAACAATTTTAGGCTCTTTTTTCTTAAGTTCCTCGACAATATCAAAAGATAAAGATTGAATAATATGACCATGTTTTAAAATATTCTTACCATATCTTTCTAGGAAATGATCAATCATCTCAGGACTATCATCTTTTGTCGGCTTAATTTCAATCATTAGTTTTTGATTTATTTTATTTGCCGTTTCAATATAATCATCAAATGAGGTTATTAACTCTTCTTGGTCATTTTCATGAACGGTTAATTTAGTTAATTCGTTCAAATTCAATTCATTAGGTTTCTTACTCAAACCTGTTAAACTCTTTAAATTAAAATCATGATAAACAACAAACTGTTGATCTTTTGTTTCTTGGATATCCATTTCGATATAATCTGGATGTGTATCCTGACTTGTTTTCTTAAGTGCTGCAATCGAATTTTGTACACCATTAGCATTATCAACCCCACGATGAGACACAGTAACAGGTCTTACCGTAGTTGGATGCTCTAGAAAATCATAATTATTGGTACCAATGATAACCATACCACCCAATATAAGAATTAAAATCCCTTTAGATTTAACTTGCTTAATCCACTGTTTTTGTTCTTTTTTAATTTCAGGAACAAACCAAACTGGTTTTTCAGGTAAAAAATTATGACTATCCATATAATCAATAATAATAAAGAAAATACCAACAGAAGAAAAGATAACACTTAATAGCCAAACCATTTGAAGGACTGTCATTAAAGCAATAGCTGATCCTAAACTGTAGTTAGCAAAATATTTTTCAACAAAAGTTTGAGCAAAAATAATTAAACCATATGAAATCCCAGTAAATCCAACTAACGTTAATGAAACAATCAATATTTGACTGAAAATCCTAAAAAAGTTACCTTTTGTTTCATTCCAACTGAACTTAATTGATTTTTTAAAGGTTTGCTCTTTTAATATCATTTCAGGTAAAGCAAAAATAAATCGGACTGCTAAATAAATAAGAATTAAATAACCGATAATGAAAAGTGCAATAAACAAGATACGATTCTCAAAGATAAAATCCATAATGAACATTGGTATTTCAAACTTAGAAAGTAATTCTGAATTGAACTTCATTCCTGTTATAGGTAAAACTAAGAAAAAATAAAATAGGAAGAATAACAAAGTTCCAAATTTTATTTTTTTAAGTTGTAAAAGTGTCCCTTTTAACAGTTGTCTTAATGAAATCGGCTGCCTAATCTGAATGAAATAAATACTTAGTAGTAAAAAAGTAAACTCAAAAAAAACAGAAATAACTAACAATATCAACATACCAATTAGACTAACAAAAACGAAAGGGTGATTAAAAGCAATCATCCCTAGATTATCATAAGAAATATAGGCCAAATTACCTTGCCTTAAAATAAAACGTGTCATACTTGCTAAAAAGGGGGTTAAGAAAAACAATAGAAAACCATGCATTAATAAAACATCTCTAAAATATGATTTTGCCTCCTTTATAAATTGCCACGTTTTGATAAAATTTCTTTTAAAATAACTCATAACAAACTCCTAACTTCTAACTTATCTCTCTTTTAAAACGAAGAATTCGGTTCTTTTAAGAAGGCAACCTCTTCAGCAGTTGATTCTCTTTTTAATATCTCGTTTCGATGTGGATATCTCCCAAAACGTTTAATGATATCAAAATGACGGTTCTCAAAATCTAAGTAAGTCTCCATTCCTTTCTCAGAAAATAAAGTCACAGCAACCTCATGAATAGCACTTGATTCCGAATGCATAAAAGGCATAAATAAAAAGGCTTTTTCATCTAAGGTCAACTGGTTAATCTCTCCTGTTCTAATCGCTTCTTGCGCTAGGACAAGACTCATGCCATCAAACTTGAAGGACTCTGGTTTTCCTCTAAAAAGATTTCTTGAAAACTGATCCAAAACAATCACTTCAGCTAATCTACCTTGAATGGTTTCACGCCAACTAGAAGCTTCTCCCTTTGAAACAGACTCGTGTAATTCACCAAAACGTTCTCTAAGTAGCTCATCAAAAGCCTCATCTTTTTTGAAGCGTTGTTCCGCAGTAATCTCATTAAACCAAAAAGTTAAAATATCTTGATAATTCATGCGCCCATCTCCTTAAAATTTGTTCTGTGCCTTATATTATATAATACTTTTAGTCAATTAGTTAATAAAGTTTGTCACAATCCTTTTTAAATAACAAAAAACGATTGAAATCTATCCTTTTTGATAGATTCCAATCGTTTAGAATTTAAGCTCTTTGCTCACGTTTTAATTCTTGAATAACACTAATCTTAACAAATGGCATATAAATAATAATAGAAATTAATAAGTTAACTGCTGCTAAAATACCACCTCTAAAACTACTTGTTGCCAGAATTCCTCCTAATACAGGTGGTGTTACCCAAGGTGGCATACTAATAGCTGCCGGCACCAAACCTAGTTTAGTAGAAAAATAAGCTGTTGTAACTAAAACCATTGGTGTTAAGATAAACGGAATAAACATAATTGGATTTAGTACAATTGGTAAACCAAATAACATTGGCTCATTAATATTGAAAACACCTGGCCCTGCACTTAGTTTATTCACAACGCTAAATGACTCATGTTTTTTACCAACTAAGAAAATAGCAATCACTAAACCTAAAGTCGCTCCTGTTCCTCCCAAGTTAACAAACACATCAATAAATGGTTTATTAACAATGTAAGGAGCAGCTTTTCCTGCTGACATAGCCAAAGCATTTGCTTCAATTGCTGGTGCGTTGATTGTTTGCATAAACGGATCTATCATATTAGCACCATGTAAACCAAAGAACCATAAGAAAGGTGTAATAAAGGCAATTAATAACGCCGCTGGATAAGTGCTTGCTAAGCCCATAAACGGTGCTTGAACAGCATCATAAAATGATGTAATAATATCTTCTACTCCAAAACCTGCAAAAATAGCAGCAATTAGACCAAAAATACTAACAATAATCATAGCTGGAAGTAACGCTGCAAAAGATTTAGCTACTGCCGGTGGAACACCATCAGGCATTTTAATAACTAATTTTTCATTTCCAATTAAACGAACAAATAGTTCAGTTGAAACAAGACTGACAATAAGTGCAATAAATAATCCATTAGATGACATACCAGTTGCGCCACCTAAAGCAAAGAATGAAGCTAATGAAACTGTTCCTGCTGAAACGCCGTCTTTTCCGTAGTGATTAGCTAAGTTATAAGCAACTAAAAAAGCAATCGCTACTGAAAGAATAGCAAACGTTCCATTCCAAACACTACCTCCAAATCCTTTCCATGACTCTCCTTTAAAAATACTTGTCATGAAATCTTGAAAAACAGGAATTGGCAAGTTATTAATCATAACTGCTAAAGCCCCTAAAATCATTAATGGCATCGTTACCATAAAGGCATCACGAATGGCGACTAAATGACGTTGAGCCCCAATTTTAGATGCAATAGGTATAAACTTTGCTTCCATAAAACTAACAAATCCATCCATTACAAATCCTCCTACTCATTTTTTTCTTACACTTTACTATAAGCAATCAGCGTGCCAATTATTTTCTTTTTAAACCCTTTACATTAACGTCTCTTACTTAAATAATCAAATGACACACTACAAACATCCTCTTACACACTAAAAAAACAAAAATAATTTCGCTTTTAAAATTAGCAAAACTACTTTTGTTCGTATTTTCTAGTTTTTTCTATTTAAAACTGTTTCATTTTCAATCAATGTATGAGGTATAATCACTCTTTTTTTAATTGCATCAGGTTCTTTCAATTGAAGTAAAAATTCTTGGACAGCTGTTTTTCCAAGCTGAGTCGCATTAACATCAATTGAAGTAATATATGGATGAAGTAAACTTGTAAAAATAGAGTTATTAAAACTAATCACTGAAATATCATCTGGTACTTTGAAACCTGACAAATTAAGCATTTGAATCAACCTAAGCGCAAACATATCATCAATTGCAATACACGCTGTTGGTTGCTCTTCTTTTAAAAAGTCATCTAGAGCAATAAAATCATCTGGTGTAATAAGTGGCATCGCAGGATAAGCCGTTAATTGATTATCCATCATTCCTTTTTGATACCCAAAAAAGCGCTCTCTAAAAAAGTTCTCATGATTGTTATTAGTGACAAAAGCGATTCTTTCATGCCCTTTATCAACTAAATGTTGCGTTGCTGTCCAGCCTAACAATTGATTATCGTTATCCACACAACTAGCTTCATTATGAAACTTATAAGGCTGGCCTATCATTGTAAAAGGTACTTTGTTTTCGATTAAATAATCAAGAACCATATCATCTTCTTCTACGTAAAGCATAATAAAACCATCTACTCGTTTTTGACGATACATTAATTGGACATTTTCTAATAACTCTTGTTGTGTTTTTCCTGAAGCAATTGACAGTGTTACTTTTTGTTGACTAGCTTCTTCATTCATTGCCGTAATAATTTCTAAATAAAACGGATTACTTTTACGTTCTTTTGAACCAATTACTGGTAAAATAGCACCAATGGTATTCACATGTTTATTGGCTAAATTTTGGGCAGACACATTAGGGACATAACCTAATTTATCCATTGCTTTTCGAACTTTTTCCTTTGTTTCTCTGGAAATACTAGGATGATCCCTTAATGTCCTAGAAACAGTCGAAGGAGCTACACCAACTTCTTTTGCCACATCCTTGATTGTCACACTCATCTTAATCCCCCTTTTTATGATGCCGTTTCAATCATAATGCCTAAATGATCACTAACAATCGGGCCAGTGATATCATTAAAAATCACTTGATATGATAACACATCTACTGGTTTCAAAACAAATCCAAAATCAATTCTTAATTTTTCTGTATTGTCACTCCAACCGTCAATTGTTTGATCGACTGTATAAGAACCATACTTTTTATCAGCCATTTCAAACATATCTGTCATTGTTTCTTTAACTAAATCATAACCTTCATTTTTTAAATGTGACGGTGCGTTAAAATCACCAAATAACATAACTTGACCTTTTTCTTCTTTAATTCTTTCGAGTAGTTGTTGCCACTCATAATAGAATCCTTCTTCTTGATTATCTGACCACCAAGAAAAATGACAACTTGCAATCGTTAAGGGTGTTTCGAACTCTTCAAAATGAGCTAATAAAATTTGTCTGGTATGATAATCAGTCATATCATTTGTTGGGGAGACTAGTAAACTTTCAGCCTTAAAAGGGTATTTAGACAAAATAGCTGAACCTTCCTCATAAATATCATAACCAATATGGCTACAAGTCCATCCCCAGTAATAAGTAAATCCCTTCTCTTCTAGGTACGCAACTAACAGTCTAGCATAATTATCTTCTTTAATAGGAACTTGCTCGTTTAGCGAACAAAAAGTAGCTGACTTATCAGAAATGCTTGCTTCGATTTTCTGATTGACTTCTTGAAGAGCAATCATCTCAACATCATTTGCCATAATAAATTCAGCTGTCTCTTTCATTTTTTGAAGAGGCTTTTCTTCCATCCAACTATGGGTATTTAATGATATGTATTTCATTTTGGTTGTCAATCTCCATTCTAAAAAAGAGGCCGACTTGAATCAGTCTAAGCCTCTTTTACTTATTTTAAATCTTTAAGCGGCCAACACTTGTTGCTTTTTGTTGTTGTCCTAATAAAATCATTTCAAGTGCTTCATATTTTTCCACATTTGTAAAGACAACAACAATCGTTGTTCCTTTACCTTCTGCTTTAACAGCTTCCCAATTTGCATTAGCTAAAAGTTGGCCTGCTGCTACTGTATCGCCTTCACTAACAACGACATCAAAAGCAGGTTCTTTCATTTGAACAGTATCAAGCCCCATATGAACTAACACTTCAATACCATCTTCACTCATTAAACCAATGGCGTGTTTAGAAGGGAAAACTGAAACAACTTTACCTGAAACAGGTGAAACGACTTCATTTGCTACAGGCTCTACAGCAAACCCGTCTCCCATCATTTTTTGAGAAAAGACTTCATCTTTTACTTGTTCAATTGGTAATACTTCACCTTCTGCTACAGATAAGAACTCAACTTGTTTATTTAAGAATTGGCTCTTAGAATCTTTTGGAGCTACTTCTTCTTTTTCAACTTCACTCTTTGGAATTTCAACACCTGAATCAAGGACATCCTGAATATCAGATTTTAAAATATCAGCTTTTGGACCGTAAACAGCTTGGACACCGTTGTCTTTAATAATTAAGCCCATCGCACCGGCTTTTTTCCAAGCTTCTTCAGAACCAACCTTATCTTTGTTTTTAACTGAAACTCTTAAACGAGTCATACAAGCATCCACATCAGAAATGTTTTCCTTACCACCTAGTAAATTAATCACATCAATAACTTGTTGATCAATTCCTGAAGCTGTCTTTCCAGTTGAACCACTTGTTTCTTCAGCACCGTCTACTTCATAGTTACCATTTCTACCTGGAGTAGCATAGTTAAATTTCTTGATTAAGAAATTAGCTAAGAAATAAGTACCAATACCAAAGACAATCGTACAAATCACAAAGTTAACAACGTCCATACCTAATCCAGCTTTAACTGAAATTGGTAATCTTGTTAATAATTCGATATTACCAAATGAATGGATACGTAAGTTAATAATATCAGCCATAGCAAATGCTAACCCTTGAATCACAGCATAAACACCGTATAAAGGCATAGCAACAAACATAAACATAAATTCTAGAGGTTCAGTAACCCCTGTTAAAAAGACTGCTAAAGCAGCTGAGAAGTACATTGATTTATATTGAGGTTTTTTATCGCTATCTACATTTTTATACATCGCATAAGCCATACCCATTAAAATACCAGAAGAACCAATCATTTGTCCTACTTTAAAACGAGCTGGTGTGAAGTTGGTTAAAACTTCTTTGTATTGTGTCATATCTCCTGCCGATTTTAAGTTTAATAAATCAGTTGCCCAAGCTAACCATAATGGATCTTGTCCGTAAACCATTGTTCCTGCTTGTGCGCCAGAAAGAATTTCATAAGTTCCACCTAACTGTGTATAGTTAATCGGAATAGTTAACATATGATGTAAACCAAATGGAAGCAATAGACGTTCTAGTGTTCCATATAGAAACGGTGCTAGGATTGGCGCTGTATCTTGACTTGTTGCAATCCATAAACCAAAGTTGTTAATACCAGATTGAATAATTGGCCAAATAACTGCTAACACTAAAGAAACGATAACTGACCAAAGAATAACAACGAAAGGAACAAAACGTTTACCATTAAAGAATGATAAAGCATCTGGTAATTTACGATAGTTATAGTATTTGTTAAAAGCCATAGCCCCAACAAAACCAGCAATAATCCCTACAAACACTCCCATATTTAAAGCAGGAGCTTCTAAAACACTTGTAAAGAATCCTTTAACCATAATTTTTGTGCCAAATAAAGTGTGAGTGAATGCTTTTGGATCATTTAACATGTCACCAGTCACACCAAAAATAGCACCTGTGATACGGTTAATTAAAACGAAGGAAATACCAGCAGCAAACGCGCCTCCAGCTTTCTCTTTAGCCCAGCTACCACCAATTGCTAATGCAAATAGTAAATGCAAGTTACCAATAATTGCCCAACCAATATTTTCTACAACACCACCTGTTGTTACGAGCATACCCATGTTTGGATTAATTAAAGGAATTGTTTTTCCTATACTAATCATTAAACCAGCAGCAGGCATAACTGCAATAACAACCATTAGAGCTTTACCAAATTTTTGCCAAAACTCAAAACTCAATAATTTTTTCATCTCATTCACCTTTCCTGTTTCCTTTGCGTCGATTAACGCAATCGGTTTCGTAACTAAATTATATCTTGTCTATTTATCTTTGTAAAGATGTATTAAGATTAAAAGTTTAAAAATGTTACCGGTAGCAAATTAAAAATGTGGAAGTTTTTCTATTGATTTCGCAAACGTTTGCGTTTATGATGAATTTATAAAATTAATCGAGGGGGATACTTTTAGTGAAACATTTAAAACGGTTATTCGAAATTAATCCATGGAAAATTGCTACACATGAACTACATCAAGATGACATTCGCTTGCAAGAGTCATTAACAAGTACAGGGAACGGTTATATGGGAATGCGCGGAAACTTTGAAGAAGGTTTCAGTGGTGACCATCATCAAGGAACTTACATTGCTGGCGTTTGGTACCCAGACAAAACTCGTGTGGGTTGGTGGAAAAACGGTTATCCAGAATACTTTGGTAAAGTAATTAATGCAATTAATTTTATCGCAATGGATCTTTATATCAATGAAACTAAAATTGATCTAGCAACTCAAAAAGTAACTGACTTCTATCAAGAATTAGATATGGAACACGGTATTTTATCACGCCGTTTCACAGTTGAAGCCGATAATATGAAAGTAGCCTTCTCTTTTGAGCGCTTCTTAAGTATTACAACAAAAGAACTTGGTGTTATTAGTTTAAAAGCTAATGTTCTTGAAGGCGAAGGATCTATTAAAGTTGTTTCTAAACTAGATAACAACGTTCAAAACGAAGATAGCAACTATGAAGAAATGTTCTGGGAAGAATGTGCTGTTGGAACTAACTTTGTGACAGCTCGTACTGTTCCAAATAACTTTGGAATTGAACAATTTACGATTACTGCTTTAATGGAAAACACAGCAACAGGCTCTTATACAAGTGAATCATACAAAGATACATTCTTAGCAACTGAAAATATTATGTTTAATGTTTCTAAGGGTGACACTCTTACATTAGATAAAAAAGTTGTTATTACAACTAGTCGCGACATCGAAGAAAGCAAACAATTAGATGAAGCTAAAAAAATTATGACAACAATCAACAGCTCTTCTATAGAAGAATTAAAAGCAGCTCACTCTCTTGCTTGGGAAAAACGCTGGGAATTAGCTGATGTCGTAATTGAAGGTGATGACGAAGCACAACAAGGAATTCGTTTTAATTTATTCCAATTATTCTCAACTTATTACGGAGAAGATGACCGCTTAAATATTGGACCTAAAGGCTTTACCGGTGAAAAATACGGTGGTGCAACTTATTGGGATACAGAAGCTTATGCCGTTCCTTTATATCTTGCTTTAGCTGATCCAAGTGTGACTGAAAACTTACTTAAATACCGTCATAATCAATTACCACAAGCTCAACATAACGCTCGCCAACAAGGACTTAAAGGAGCTCTTTATCCAATGGTAACCTTTACTGGTGTTGAGTGTCATAACGAGTGGGAAATTACATTTGAAGAAATTCATCGTAATGGTGCTATTGCTTACGCTATCTATAACTATACAAACTACACAGGAGATACTTCTTACATCAAAGGTGATGGACTTGAAGTTCTATCTGAAATCGCTCGTTTCTGGGCTGATCGTATTCACTACTCTAAACGCAATCAAAAATACATGATGCACGGAGTAACTGGTCCTAACGAATATGAAAATAACGTTAATAATAACTGGTACACTAACTATATCGCCGTATGGGTATTGAAATACACACTAGATAACTATAAAAAATTCCAAGCTGAAACAACAGTGAATTTATCTGCTGAAGAAATCAGTCATTGGGAAGATATTATCGAAAACATGTATTTCCCATATGATGAAGAATTAGATGTTTTCGTCCAACATGATACATTCTTAGATAAAGATTTAATGCCTGTTTCTGATTTAGCAGCAAGTGATGTGCCTTTAAACCAAAACTGGTCATGGGATCATATCTTACGTTCATGTTTCATCAAACAAGCTGATGTTTTACAAGGAATTTACTTCTTTAATGATGAATTTACAATGGAAGAAAAACGTAAAAACTTTGAATTCTACGAACCAATGACAGTTCATGAATCTTCTCTATCTCCTTGTATCCATTCTATTTTGGCAGCGGAGCTTGGAATGGAAGAAAAAGCAATTGAAATGTATCAAAGAACAGCTCGTCTTGACTTAGATAACTACAACAATGATACAGAAGATGGTCTGCATATTACATCAATGACAGGTAGCTGGTTAGCAATCGTTCAAGGGTTCGCTCAAATGAAAACTTATAACGAAACATTAAGCTTCGCCCCATTCTTACCTGAAAAATGGAGTAAATATGCGTTCCACATTAGTTACCGTGGACGTTTACTACACATTTTAATTGATGAAAATGTCACAATTACTTTATTAAGCGGTGACGCACTAGATGTTGATGTTTACGGTGAAACACAACACGTAACAGATACAACAGTAGTTGCATTAAAAAAGTAACTTGTATAGACAAATTTTAAAATTTGAATTAAACTAATAATAAATCGAGGTTGTGACAACAAATTTTTACGTTGATGTCACACCTCATTTTTGAAAAAGAAAGGATGTTTTACATGTTTAAAGGTGTTTTATTTGATTTAGATGGTGTTATTACTGATACAGCAGAGTACCATTTTCTAGCATGGAAAAAATTAGCTGATGATTTAGGAATTGAAATTGATCGTGAGTTTAACGAAAAATTAAAAGGTGTGAGTCGTGAAGATTCATTAACTCTTATTTTAGAACATGGACATAAGTTAGAAGAAATTAGTGCAGAAAAATTTGCTGAATTAGCGAAAGAAAAAAATGAAAACTATGTCGAAATGATTCAAGCCATTTCACCTAAAGATATCTACCCAGGTATCTTAGAATTATTAACTGAATTAAAAGAAAATGACATTAAAATCGCTTTAGCCTCAGCAAGTAAAAATGGCCCTCTTTTACTAGATAAAATGGAAATCAGTCACTTCTTTGATGCTATTGTTGACCCTGCTTCTTTAAAAGCTGGAAAACCTGCACCTGATATTTTCCTAGCAGCAGCTAAAGCCGTTGGTATTTCAATTAATGATGCCATTGGAGTTGAAGATGCTAAAGCTGGTATCACAGCTATTAAAGCAAGTGGTGCTCTTCCTGTTGGTGTTGGTCAAAAAGATGAATTAGGACATGACATTGCTATTGTTCCTGATACAAGTCATCTATCTTTAAGCTATCTAACAACTGTTTGGAATGAAAAATAAATGAATTATACGATTCAACAAGATAAAAAGACTGGAATCGACTTTATTACATTAGAGAATAATAACCTTTCAGCTACCTTTCTAAATTTTGGCGCAAGATGGCATAACTTTCTTACGCCAAATAAGAAAGGAATTAAAGAAAACATCCTACTTTCATTAGATACACCTGAAAGTATTTTAAATGATCCAGCTCAATTCGGGGCTCTTGTAGGTCCTGTTGCTGGCCGAATCAAACAAGCTAAGTGGAACAATATTAGTCTCGAAAAAAACAACGGTGAACATCACATTCATGGTGGTAGTCAAGGGTGGTGGTGTCAGTTTTGGGATTATTCAATTGAAGAAACAACTCACTCAATAAAAGTTATTTTTTCTTTAACCGATACTAAATCAGGTTATCCAGGACCAATCCATGTCACTAATACCTATGAATTAACTAATAATTCAGTTCTTATGACAACAAGCATTGTTTCTGAATCCCTAACGATTGTTAATCCAACAAATCATGTTTATTTTAACTTATCAGGGAACGCAAAAGAAACCATTAAAAATCATGACCTTTTTATTAATAGTAAAAAGATTCTTGAAACGGATGAAGACAATATTCCAACAGGAAAAATGCTTTCAATTGAAAAAACTGGGTATGACTTTTCAACTCTCCAACCATTACATACTGCCCTTTCCAAAATAAATGGTGGTATCGATGATGCTTATCCTTTAGAATCTAATAATCCTCAAATTACTTTATATGAGCCTGAAAGCTCTCGTCAGCTTTCTATCTCTTCAGATAGAGGAGCAGTCGTGGTTTTCTCAACCACAGGATTTAATGACACCTTTAAAGTAAACGGTCAACCTATGTCGTCAGAGTTGGGAATAGCAATTGAAACACAAGAACTACCTGATATACCTAATCATCCTAAATGGGGTAATATCAAGTTACAACCAGGTATCATAAAAACCTTTAGAACAGAATATAGCATAAATATCAAATAAACATGTAAAGAAAACTTTACATGTTTATTTTTTTGTTTTATAATTAAGTAAAGATATCTTTACTTAATTATAAAAGGAGGCTAAAAGAATGGCGATAACTGTTCAAAATAAAATTAAAGAAATTCGCGAATCTAGAAAAATTCAACAAAACGATATGGCCAAAGCTCTTAACGTCTCCAGACAAACCATGACAGCCATTGAAAAAATGAAATACAACCCAAGTTTAGAACTTGCTTTAAAAATTGCTCACTACTTTGATTTATCCGTGGAAGACATTTTTATATTAAATTCGGAGGTGGATTAACATGATGTACGTTGGTTTTTTATTTATCTCATTTATGACTGTCATGAGTTTTTACAGCTTTTTCTCTATTATTTCATTTGCTGGGACAGTCTCTTACTTAAAAGGAAATCAATTGGATGAGCTACAAAAACAAGTAGTCTATGAATCATTTGCCTATACTTTTTTAACCATCGTTGGTCTTCACTTTATACAACTAGCAGCTGTTTTCTTTCGCGTAGACTTAACCCACATTGTTTCTCCAGGAACGTTTCAAGGTACTTTTATCGGGATGGATAAAGGGTTTCATATGGATAGTTTCTTTTTCGATTGTTTAATTCTCAGCTTTGTCTATTTTTTACGAAAAGTGAAGTATGGTTTGATTTCTCCAAAAGAAGCTAGAAAAAGAGTTCTTATTCCGACCATCCTAACACTTATTCTATTTGCTGTCTGTTCTGTTTTTTATTACTTAGGTACGTGGTAAAAAAGAAGCAGTGCCTTTCACTATCTCATAATAAAAGGAATCCCATTAATCCGGGATTCCTTTTTCTTTTAGTTAGCTCAATTGAGATTCATAATTTGAAATTTGGCTACATTATTATACTTGATTATACTTGCTATTTAGTAAAATAAATAATTATAAAATTTTTTTATACACTTTAGTTACATTGTCTATTTCATAATAAATTTCAATAGAATCTCCTACTTGGCTATTTATTGATACATTAATTCTATTTTGAGAATAGCATACTTGATTATCTATTTCATACTTAATAACAGCTGTTTTAGCATTATTTATACGTTGTTTTGTTTCAGGAATATTAGTAAAAATTTCTGAAATAGTACCAGTTATTAATTTTTTATTTTTTGAAATCATAACATATTCTCCCTCTAGCTTAATTATTAAATACATTATATCACTTATTTCCAACTTAATATTTCTACTATTACGTCTACCAAAAAATAATTAATTCAAATTACCATAACATCTTCTTTATAGTTATAAATATCATTCCTAAAACGATAAATGTAAGCCACCAAAAATCATATAAAAAATCTAATACTGTTTTAGTTCTTTCATCATTAATAATTTCTTTTTCAATGTGTGCAAGATATTTTTTATTAAACACTAATTCATCTAAACTTATTTCAAAAAAATTAGCCAAATTTACTAAATTTTCTAAATCTGGTGTTGTTTCTCCAAGTTCCCACTTAGAAATAGTTTGTCTTGATACAAGCAACTTATCTGCAATAAATTCTTGTGATATACCTTTTTCTTTTCTCAAAGCAATCAGTTTTTTTGGAAATTCTATAGTCATTTTTAACCACCCTAACGTCTGTCTTTAAAACCAGTTTAAATCATATGAAATCAAAAAGATATTTAAATATCTAAGCACTTTCGCAACTAAGTTTAACATCTTAACGTGCAATCACATTTTAATAGGTTTCTATTGGATAAAACTATCAGTTATAGTAGCTAAATTATTGTATAATATTTATAAAAGGAGGTTTCTTATGTACAAATCACTTTTAGAAAAACAATTTGAAATAGATTTTAATGTTAATGAAATTCCAATCGAAAATAATTTATTTGTCACATCAAATAGTTCAAAAAATTCTCGTTATTGGGCTAGGAACAAGGCTGATATTGTCTGCTATAAAGATATACTATTAGTTAGAACTAATAACGAAAAACTAACTGAAGAGTTACAATCAACATTCTCTAATACAAACTCTGAGTGGTTTTTAGAAATGAAGAACGTAAATAAACTCAGTTCTGTCTTAGAAAAATATAACTTAAAAATTGAACGTTTAGCACCTTTTTTTATTCCGAATGAATTAATAATAGCTGATAATTTTGACTTACCTATTAAATTCTTTAATCAATTAGACATATTAGATTTCAAATCTAATCCTAACATTACCGAAGCATTTTGCTATTCAAATGAAGATCCTGATCAATTAGGTATAGGTTATTATAATAATTCTGAATTGGTTGCTATTTGTGGGGCTAATAAAAATGGCAAATATACTTGGGAAATTGGGATTGAAATTTTGGATAACACTTTCAGAGGAAAAGGTATTGCAACCACTCTAGTTAAACTATTAATAGCAAAAATACAATCAGAAAACTCTGAAATTATTCCCGTTTATAGCACTTCTTTTTCTCATGTTAGTTCCATGAATGTTGCTATCAGCGCTGGTTTAAAACTTGGATGGACCGAAATTATCATATCTGAAAACAACTCGCTATAGCTGCGAATATATAAAACTATAGCTATCATTTAAAATATGATGGAGGAATGAATACTATGGAAATCAAAGAAAATATAAGTTGGAAATATTACCTAGGAAGTCTTGATGAGTTTGACACTGAAAATATTGGAAAATGGATGTATTTTTTTGATAAGAACGGTTTTGAGTATGCTGAAACGGTTTGCTCAGAGGTAGTCAAAGAAAAAATAGTATCTCAAGCAAAACATACCAATATAGAACCATTAACACATCGAGGAACCGGTGTAATTTGTTTCTATGTAGGACTTAATGATATTCAAACTCACAAAAAGATAATTACATACTTATTAAAAAAAGATATGATTAAAAAGACAAAATCAGGTAAATATCGAAATGAAGCTTTTAAATTAGATACTGACACTAAAAACAATAAATACGGCAAAGACTTTGTAGCAAAAATAAACCTCGAAAAATTTATTGATTTGAATACTGGGGAATGGATCATCTAAAATAGATTAAATAATTTAGTCAGAATTGTAAATATCAAAAGCTCTTAGAATAATTCTAAGAGCTTTTATGATTTACTCATTTTTTTACTTTCTTTACCCTATCTTCAATGTAAAACGAAGTTAATAAATTACATCCTCCTATTACAACAAATGCAATTAATACCAGATATGGTAAATCAGACACAAAGACAACTAGCATTGTACATAATGAAATAAGAATATTACATATTTGAATTACTCTTAATGTCTTGAGTTCCATATCATGTTTAATATTTTCCACGATACTTGATCCCTCCAATAATAAATTATCTAAAGATAAATCAAATAAGTTTGCTAATCGAATTAAGCTGTCTAAATCAGGAGTCGTTTTTCCTGTTTCCCAGTTAGATATTGTTTTTTTTGAAACAAATATTTTTTCAGATAATTCTTCCTGAGTTAATTCATGTTCAGCTCTTTTTTCTTTTAACATTTTTCCTATTTCCATTTATCTTCACCTACAATTTACTATTTGAGTTATATTCTCTCAACCCAATGTATTACACTTCACCATAAAAGTCGATAGCAAATAATTGCTTCCCTTGATTTAACAGCATTTGTAGCTTGTTATAAATGAGTTCATGATAATTAAAAAAAAATAAACCATTAGTATAAAATGCCTTTTTTTAAAAAGCTGATGATGTAATAATACCTCGTCCACCTTTTAGCTGAAATTTTTAGCAAGAAAGGGGTATTATACATGCAATACTTCTTGGAGCTCCTTATTTCTATTATGGCAAACATTGCTGCATACTTCGTTTGTAAACGGCTTGATGGAGATAAAAATGACAGTAAGCTTTGCTCGTTAATAGAATTCATTCAAATTATTAAAGGTCAAGTATCTTCTTTCTACCAATTACTCATTAGTAAACATTACTTTATTATTCCCTAAAACAATAAGGATGCTATACTAGAAAAAATAAGGCGTTTTGCAAAAATTCTATTAAATAATTAGAAATGGAGTTGTTTATCAATGTCGATAACTGTAAAGCTAATAACCAAAGCCAATGAAGATGCTATTAATCTTAAAAATGAACCCTTTGACCTGTTTGGAAGAATGGACTTATGAGGTGGAAAAATTTAAGACTATTGAAACGATGTGTTTCCCTGATGAAGCTTATCATTTTGATGAGATGAGTCAAGTTTCTGTTTTTCTTGGTGCATTTGACGGTGACAAATGTGTTGGTCTTGGAATCTTTAAAGAAGCTTTTTTTAAATACATGTATTTATATGATTTGAAAATTAATCAAGCTTATCGTGGTCAACAAATAGGAGAAAAGTTAATAAAAGAAGCTCAAAAAATCGCACAAGAGAAAAATTATATAGGCATCTATACACAAGCTCAAGATAATAACTTAGGAGCGTGCTTATTCTATTTAAAAACAAGCTTTAAGATCGGTGGACTAGATACAAACGTTTATAAGGGAACACCTCAAGAAAATAAAAAAGATATTCTTTTTTATTTAGATTTTAATTAGTATTGACCATAAAAAAAGCGTTCAAAAGATTTTCACCTTTTGAACACTTTTTACATAACTATTTACTTTAAATTCAAACTAACAAAATTCATAGCTGCTCCAATTAGATTAGCGTCATTTGAAAAATGACATGTTTCAATAACTGGCATAATATCTGGAACTGAGCGTTTTTCTAGCAAGCTTTTCAGTCTGTTAGCTATTTCAATAGAGACTTCTTTTCTTTTAGAAACACCGCCTCCAATAATAATCAACTCCGGGTCAATCGAAACTTGAACATTGTAGAGTGCGTGAGCAATAGCCCAATACATTTCATCTACTAATTCCATAGCTAATGAGTCTTCTTCTTCAAGTAGTTCAAAAATAGCTTTGCCATCTACTTGTTTTCCTGTTTGAGCTTCATATTTGTTAGCAACTTTAACGATTGAACCCACGTTACTTAATGGTCTATCAGACTCACTAACGAGTAAACCAAACTCACCACCAAATAAGTGAGAGCCTTTGTAAAGTTTTCGATTAATAAAAATGGAGCCACCGACACCTGTTCCTAAAACTAAGAACACAGCGTTTGTTGCCTTTTTACCGGCACCTAATTCAATTTCTGCAATTCCTGCACAATTGGCGTCATTTTCAATCGTTACAGGTAAATTAAATAGGGCTTCTAACTCATCAAATACTGGGTATTCATGTAAATAAGGAACTGCACTGAGTCCATCAATTCGTCGTTGATCCACATTAACCGCACCAGGAGAGCTGATAGCCACCCCATCAATTTGTTTTCCTTGATGTGTTTTGACAACGCGCAACATCTCTTCTTTCATCTCATCAAAACTTTTTGGTGTGCTAAATTGACCTTGTTCTGTTAAAGTTTCATCTGACCAAAAGCCATATTTTACGGCTGTTCCACCAATATCAAAAACAACTAATCCCATCTGTCTGCCTCTTTCTCACTAAAATCCGTTATTTTCACTTAACTCTTTATACCATAAACCACTTTTTTTCATAGTTCGTTTAAAGTTATCATCATCTAAGTCAACACGGTAGAAACCATAACGATTACGGTAGCCATTTAACCATGACCAGCAATCAACAAATGTCCATGTATGATACCCAAAACAATTACTACCAGCTTCAATTCCTTTATGGAGTTGCGTTAAATGCTCTTCCATAAATTCGATTCGGTAATCATCTTGGATCATTCCAGAGTCATCCATGAAACGTTCTTCATCTGCGACACCCATTCCATTTTCTGAAACGTACCAAGGAATATTATTGTAATCTTCCTTCATCATAATAGAGACATCATATAACGCTTCTGGGTAAATTTCCCAACCTCTATAAGGGTTAATTCTCTTTTCTGGCCAATCATATGGTGCAAAAAGATCAGTCGTTGTTAACGCTGGTACACGCTTAGTAGCAGGAGCTTCAACACGCATTGGTTGATAGTAATTAATCCCAATAAAATCAACTGGGTAGTTTTTAATAGCTTCTTTGTCACCTGTTTCTGTAACAGGTGTTAAATCATGCTCTTTAACTAATTCAATTAAACCTTCAGGAACAACACCTAATACACAAGGGTCTAAGAAGCTCTTAATAACAAGTAAATCAGCTGCATTTTTAGCTTCTTGGTCTTCTTTTGATTCACTCTTCGCATAAGTTGGTGTCACATTTAAAATAATACCAATTCTGCCCTTAAAGTCTCCTTCTTTAAAAGCTTTAACAGAAAAAATATGTGCCATTAATGTATGATACCCTACTTGAATTGCCTTTTTAAAGTCAACAATCGCTGGGTAATGGAAACCATATAAATAACCACATTCAATATGAACTAAAGGTTCATTAAAAGTTGTCCACTCTTCAACTAAATCACCAAATAGTTCAAAGGCTGTTTTAGCATAAAAGGAAAAAGCATCTACTGATTCTCTCGTTTCCCAGCCACCTTTTTCCATTAACCACCAAGGCATATCAAAGTGGAATAAGTTAATGATAGGCTTAATACCAGCTTTATTTAATTCTTCAAAATAATCACGGTAAAACGCAACTGCTTCTTCATTAACTGTTTTGCCATCTGGTAAAAGTCTTGCCCAAGAAATAGATGTACGATATGAGTTCATTCCAATTTCCTTCATACGCTCAATGTCTTCTTTGTATAATTCGTAAACATTTGATGTATCTTTAGGCCCTTGTCCTTCATTAAATTTTTCAGGGTTTAGCTCAATCCACTTATCCCAAGTTGTTGCACTTTTACCATTTAATAAAGCGTGTCCTTCTGTTTGTGGGGCAGATGCTGCCGATCCCCATAAAAAATTAGCTGGAAATTTTAACATGTTAATAGCTCCTTCTTCTTATTATTACTGAGTTAATATAGCTTCTGCTTGTAACCATTTTTGTACTGAATCTGAATACAAATGAATATATCTTTCATAAACAATATCCAGTTGGATTAAAATAGGTATTTGTGGCGAGATATTACCAAGAGATTCTTCTTTCGTTAATGTCGCTGCCATTAGCGTCGCTTGAGCAAAAGGTTTTAAAGGTGAATGTTGATTTGCTGTAATCAGTAAGACAGAAACGCCTCTTTCCTTTGCCATAGCTAGTGCCTGTGACATGGAATCATCAATTCCTCTTAAACTACAGGCAATAATCAACTCATCTTTTTCTGCAAATTCAGCTGACAGCTTAATCGAATTTTGATCAGAAATCACTCGCACATATTTACCCAATCTCGAAAACTTAAACTGAAAATCTGCTCCTGCATAAGAGTTAAATCCCATCCCTAAAAAATGAATGATTTTATACTCATGAATCAAATGACAAAACTCATCGACACTTGCTTCGTCAAAAATAGCAGAACTTCTTGTTGCTAATGCATGATACAAACTAGTCACCGCAGTTGAGGCTAATTTTTCATCTTTACCTTTTCGCATCGATAAATTATAAAGAAAAATTAACTCCTTATAGTTATTCAAGCCAATTTTTTTACAAAAACGGGTGATAGATGCCTTTGATACAGCTAACGTTTTAGATAGCTTATCGATGGTCAACGGCTCTTTTTTACTTAAAAAGTAATTAGCAACTACTTGCTCGACATCTGTAAATTCTAAACGGTGGGACTCAATCAATAAAAAGATATCTTCTTGCATGATTTTCACATCCTAAAATAGTTTAACTGTTTTTATTTCACCTGGTTTAAAAGAACCTAAATCTATTTTATCATTATTTTTTAAAGAAGTTAAAGCCTCACCCTTCAAATCTACAATTTGATAACTCATTCCTTTAGAAAGTTCAATCATTCCACCTTCACAAGAGTCTGTTAGGCTTGGGTTAAATAATCTAATTTCAATACCATCTCCTGATCGAGATTTTCTTAAAGAACTATATACTAGGGAATCACTAACGCACTCAAGAAACTCTTTAGCTTGGGTGTTAGTAGGTAATGGATTTGAAACAAAGTATTTTAATGTCGTTGTGAAACGATTCATCTCTTGAATTTGATAAAACGGAACAGAGACAACTTGTTTTTGGAAATCTTTCATCACTTTCGCTTCATTAAAGCTTTCATCTAATTGAATCATAAATTTAAAGGTTAGTGTTTCTTGGAGTTGGCTATCAGGTGTTGGAATATATTTAAACTCATTACCTGAAGCAATACCTGGGCGACGAATTAAATCTGGTCTACCTAAGAAACCAACTGACCTAAAGAGAGTCAAAGCTATTTTGTCATAGTTGTCTCCAACAATTTGGTATTCTTTAATCCCTTTTGAAAAACAAGTAACACTGCTTGTTTCATTATGTAGATTGACGTAGTTTAACATTGGGAAAATAGTTGTCGGCTCTTCTCTCCAACCTAAATCTTTCCAGTCATTAATATGAGCATCTACAACTTCTCTTTCCACTGTACCAAATGGTGTATTGGTTAATGATTTTTTACTAGCAATCTTAGTATCCACTAAAACACGCATGCGGTGATCTAGTGCTTCATTATTAATCGTCAAATGACAATCTAATAGATTTTTTTGGTTATCTAAAGAAATAATCAATTGGTAAGAAACGGATTGTGTTTGCTTCTTATTACTTCTTTCTTCTAAATCTTTAGGTAAAATCCATTCACCTGATAACTTCATCTCATTTCTTAATGGACCATTTGTAACTTTAACTGCTGCTTCATTAAAGTTTAGAGATAAGACATCATCTTCATAAGGAGGTGAATAATCATAAGTATCGCCTTCATCACCACTATCTTCAATCGTTAAAAAGTTGAAGTATTTTTCTTGTGTTACTTTATCTGTTAAATGAAGCATACCATCTGAATAAGATACATGATAAAACTCATTTTCAATCCCATGAGTCATTGCTTGATTAGAGATTTCTTCACTCTTACTTTTTTCCACTACTTGAATCGTTGTAAAGTTCAAAGCAGGTAAATCCACTTCAACTAACAAGTCATGAATATAATAAAATTTTTCTGGGTCCATCTCTTCTGGATTTTTTCGAATCGAACCTGAATTTTCTTTTTTTGTTTCGATTAATTGATAAGTCAATTTTTCACCGTTTGAAACTAAATCAAAGTCTTCGCTCATCAAAGAAATAGAACACTTGATTATTTCTTTTCGACTAAAAGGTAACGTGTTGAAAAAGACTAAATCATTCTCTTTAACTTCTTCTCTTGATTCTGCTATTTTTCGAGTTAAGTAGTCAACTGCAGAGTAAGAAAGTTGATCTGCTTCGATAAATCTTTCCATAATAATTTTATTAGTTTTATCACTGTTACAACCGCCAGCACTATCGTGAGCTTGATTTTTACTTAGTAATTTCCAAATACGGTCTAACAATCCTTGTTTATAAGGAATTCCTTGTGTTTCTGCTAATACCATTAATGGTTCTAATTGATAAATCATTCGACGTTCAATTTTGTCATTCATGTATTTATGATCATAACGGGAAGAATAGATAGAACGATGGATTTTAGAAACAGAGCTTGATATAAATTCGCCTTCAACTGTTTGAAGTTTATCTTCATCAATTGAATCAAAAAATAAATCATAGTTACTTTCAACTAATTCATAATCATCTAATTGATTATTGTAAAGTTCAATACGCTCTCTTAAATCAAAATCAATATAGCGTTGATCACCACCTACTGGTAAAACAAGCTGATCTGACGTTGCACCTGATTCGATAACTTCCATTAAGTCTTGTGCGTCATCACTATAAATTAGACCAACACCAACAAAATAACCATTTTTGATGTTAGAAGCTAAAACTTTTGAACCATCTTCACTTTGCCACATAAATTCTCTATCTTCTGTGACGTCATTTGGAACACCACGCCAGAAAACAGTTTTATCTAAACCAAATCCTTGATAAATTTTAGGCATATCTTTTCCTTGTCCAAAAGAATCTGGTAAATAACCGGCTTTAAAATAGCCTCCTAATTCATTCGCAATAGTAATACCTAAATCAAGATTTCTAATAATTGATTCACCAGCAATAATTAATTCATCTGTTTGGGTATACCACGGTCCGATAAATAATTTTTCAGCTTTAACTAGTTGAACCAGTCGCTCCTTTTGTTCTGGAAAACTTTGCAGATACTCATCTACAATACTTAGTTGTCCATCTAATAAATAAAAATCAATCAAGTTATTCTCTAAAGCACTCATTACTTCGTCCATATGATAAGATAGTTGAACGAAAGATTCATGGTTAGTAAAATACCATTCAAAATCCCAATGAGTATGGTGAACAACGTGTACTTTTTTCTTCATATATCTTTTCTCCCTCGTCGATAGTAAAAAGGAGGTTGAGACTAACGTCCCAGCCTCCCTTTTTTAAAATGATATTTCGTCAATGATTTCAGCTAATTTATTCGGCTCATTTTCGTTTAAAATACCTTCTCTAAATTGGTTGTCAATTAATTTTCTTGCAATTAAACTAAGTAATTTCAAGTGCTCAGTTGCACCTTCTTCTGGAATAGTTAATGCAAATCCAACTTTTACATCTTTTTGATCTAACGCATTCCATGGAATATCGTTAGCAAATTTTACTAAGAACATACCTGGTTTTAAAACTGCTTTATTTTTACTGTGAGGAATCGCGATATGATCTTTAAAACCAGTTGTCGCTTCTTCTTCTCTTTGTTTTAATCCATTGTAAAATTCTTCTTTATCTGACACATATCCTTTTTCAAATGCAAAACTAGCAATACTTTTAAAAGCCTCATCTTGAGTTGTTGATGTTGTATCAAATAAAATGTGTTCTTCATTAAAAATCTCTTTGTTCATCATAACTTCCTCCTTAAAAAATTAATTTTCTTCTACAACGACCATTTCTTCAGGTGTCTTTTTCATAAATCCGATTAATAATGCCGTTGTTAAAATACCTGCTGACACACATAAAATCCAAGTAATAAATGGAATTGGTTGTTCAATGTAACCAATAAATGTTCCTAATGGAGAACCAATACCACCGTAGAATTTACAACCAGTTGCAGCAACTAAACCACCAGCAACGGCTGAACCTGTAACATTAGCAATAATCATACGAACTGGGTCAGAGGCAACAAATGGAATAGCTCCTTCTGTTACACCAACAATCCCCATACCAAAAGCTGCACTAGCTGCTACTTTTTCATCTTTACTAAATTTATGTTTAAAGATGATAGTTGCTAACCATACTCCTAAAGGAGCTACAGAAATAGCTGCTTGAGTTGCTGTACCTGGTACAAAGTTTGCACCATCAATTCCGTATTTTGTCAAAGTATCTGTAAAAATAGCTGTTCCGAAAACTAAAGCTGTTTTGTTAACTGGTCCACCTAAGTCAAATCCAATCATCGCACCGCAGATAGCACCAATAATAACTGGAGCACCTGCATAGTTTTCATTTAATGAAGTCAATCCTTCATACATACCATCCATTGCTAATGAAATTGGTGTTCCAATAACATAAAGTACAATTAATGTAATTGCTAAAGTAGCAAGGAATGGAATAATCATAATCGGTACAATTGGTCTAACCAATTTAGGCCATTTGATTTTTTTCAATCCTTTTACCATGTAACCTACGATGAAAGCAACTGCAATCGCACCAATAAAACCACCACCAGCGTCAGCACCTAAAAATTCAGGGTCATTAGCTAAGTAGGCACCAATCATAGCTGGAGCAATCGCTGGTTTATCAGCAATTGAGTTAGCGACAAAACCGGCAAATAATGGAATCATCAATTTAAATCCAACTTGCCCTACATAAAACAGTTTTGACATTAAAAGTCCCATTTGAGTATCTGTATTAAATCCCCACTCAACAATACGACCTAAGTCATCCTTTTGAAACGCATACAAATTAGCAATTGTTAAAATAAGTCCGGCAGCAATAACCATAGGTACCATGTAAGAAATACCACTCATAATATGAGTAAAGAAGTTTACTTTTTCTTTGTCATTCCCAATTTGGATTTTTCCAACTTTAGAACCTTTTTTACCAAATACTTCAGCTTCGTCAAATGCTTTTTTGATTAATCCTTCTGCATCTTCAATGGCCGGTATTGATTTAGTAACGAATAATGGCTTGCCAGAGAATCTGATTGGATCAATTTTAATATCTGAAGCAATTAACACTAAGTCAGCGTTTTCAATATCTTCATTAGTTAACACATTTTCAGCACCAATAGCACCATTTGTTTCAACTTTAACATCGTAACCTAACTCTTTTGCTGCTCTTTCTAGCGACTCAGCCGCCATATAAGTGTGAGCAATTCCTGCTGCACAGGCTGTAACTGCGACAATTTTTTTTGTCATTTATTTTCCACTCCCCTTAGTTTTTGAGCTCTGACCAAATAATAGCAAAAATTTTTTTCAATTGATATGCTTTGTAACCGTTTTGATTTTAGTATCATAAAAAAATTTTTTTATGATATTTTTTTCAATTCACAAAAAAATCATTTTTAGATGTTTGATCACTATCTCACTCATAACCTGTTACTATTGGTTTTAAATTTCACAAACAGAGATAAAACCGTTCAAAAAATAATCTTTTTATCACTATTCATCACAAGCAAATAAATCGTTCTTTGTGCTTGTCTCTGATATATTTACTCTTGTCATAGGTAAAATGGTAGAATATAACTAATAGAATTGTGACAAAATTATTTTGAAAGGACTGACTAATAATGAAAGTTGTTGTTGTTGGTTGTACTCACGCTGGAACGTCAGCGGTTAAAAAGATTCTTACTACTCACCCAGATGCTGAGGTGCTAGTTTATGAAAGAAACGATAATGTTTCCTTCTTATCATGCGGGATTGCTCTTTATGTTGGAGGCGTTGTAAAAAATGCTCAAGACTTATTCTATTCTAATCCCCAAGAGCTTGCTTCTTTAGGAGCAACATTAAAAATGGAGCATGCGGTAACTCGTATCGATACAGATAGTAAAACAATTACTGCTGGAAACCTAAATACAGGGGAAGTTGAAACTGTCAATTATGATAAATTAGTAATGACAACTGGTTCTTGGCCAATCATCCCACCAATTCCTGGTATCCGTTACGAAAATATTTTATTATGTAAAAACTTCAATCAAGCGAATGAAATCATTGCTAAATCTCAATCAGCTAAAAAAATAGTGGTTGTTGGTGGCGGTTATATTGGTATTGAATTAGTGGAAGCTTTCGTAGAATCAGGTAAAGAAGTGACTTTAATCGATGGATTGGACCGTATTTTAAACAAGTACTTAGACAAACCATTTACTGATAAGTTAGAAGAAGAATTAAAAAATCGTGGCGTTAACTTTGCACTTGGCGAAAATGTTCAATCATTTGATGCTGACGCTTCTGGTAAAGTTTCTAAAGTTCATACAAGTAGCCAATCATTTGATGCTGATATGGTTATCATGTGTGTTGGTTTCACTCCATCTACTGAATTACTTAAAGATAAAGTAGAGATGTTACCAAATGGAGCTATCGTTGTAGATGAATACATGAAAACAAGTAACCCTGATATTTTTGCAGCTGGTGACTGTGCGGTTGTTCATTACAATCCAACTAAGAGTCACAGCTATATTCCTTTAGCAACTAATGCTGTTCGTCAAGGATTATTAGTTGGTGCTAACATTAAAGGCGATACACTTGCTTACAGAGGAACTCAAGGAACTTCAGGTCTTTACTTATTTGGTTGGAAAATTGGTTCAACAGGTATGACTATCGAAAATGCTAAATTAAATAATATCGATGCAGATTATGTTTACTTTGAAGATAACTACCGTCCAGAATTCATGCCAACAACTGAAAAAGTGATGATGCAATTAGTTTTTGAAAAAGGCACAAAACGTATTATCGGTGGACAATTAATGTCTAAATACGATATTACTCAATCAGCTAATACATTATCTCTTGCGATTCAAAATAATATGACTGTCGAAGATTTAGCTTTATGTGATTTCTTCTTCCAACCACATTTTGATCGTCCTTGGAACTACTTAAACTTACTTGCTCAAGAAGCAATGAAAAAATAAAATTAATGAGAGACGATAATTTAAGTTTTGAGACTTAAACAATCGTCTCTCTCTTTTTAGTTTACATGCATTTGAATTAAAATACCATTTGGATCTACTAAATGAAATTCTTGATCATTTACTTCAAAAAAATCTACTTCTTGCTGCTTTAAATGAGCTTTTAATTGTTCAAATGATTCCTTTTCCCAAATCATTTGATAGTAATCTAAACCAAGATAATGGTCTTCTCTTTTTTTAATGCCGATTCCTTGCCAGTTATTGACCCCAATATGATGATGGTAGCCATCAACTGAAAAGAATCTCGCATGACCTCCCAAGTCATCTGTTAATTGGAAATTTAAAGTCTTACCATAAAACTGTTCATTGGCTTTAAAATCTGCCACACTCAAATGAACATGTCCCATTTTTGTTCCAATAGGCATTTTTTTAATTGATTGATCCGTTAAACTAAAAAGATCCTCTGCATCTAACTCAAGTGTCACGCCTTTAATTTTCCCATCAGTCTGAATATCCCATTTATCTAAAGATTTGTCCGCATAAATTTCGATTCCATTTCCTTCTAAATCTTCTAAATAAATTGCTTCGCTATATCCGTGATCAGCTGCTCCAATTAGTGGTGCTTTGATTTCAATTAAATGGCGTAAAAAACCACTTAAATCTATTCTTGATGGGAGTAGTAAAGCTAGGTGATATAAACCGGTTGTTTTTTCGGATTGATAGCCTTTCGAAGAAGTTACTAAAGAAACTAATACCTCGCCTGTTTCCTTAATACCTAACTCAACTTTTTGTGAAGTTTCTTCTATTATATGTAAGCCAATTACTTCTTGGTAAAAATTCTTTTGTTTCACTAAATCATTTACTCTTAATGAGACTTTGCCTAATGTCATTGTCGTCATAAAAACACTCCTTACTTTTTATTAGTTAGAGTATACTCGATTTATTTCATTTACCATAATATTTTGCTTACAAAAACAGTACCGTTTTTCAATTCTTTTTCTGCTATTTTTCGTAGCAAAAACCTTCGTATATTATTTTAGTCTTAATTATTTATGATAAGATTAAACGAAAAAATGCCTAAACAAAACGTTAAAAAAGCTTATAGTGATTAGATTTATTAGTTTTTTAGGCATCGTGTTCTTAAATTAATTGTTCAATTTTTCACTTATCCTACGTCTTATGAGTGATAGTCATTGGAGTAATTTACTATTTGTAAGATGATAGTCGTAAATAAATCTACAATTATGATAATATGTATATATATAAACAATTGCAAAATAATATAAGGAGGATATGAAATTGAGCAACAAGTCAACAATTCACACTCCCAATCATGAACAAAGTCTTCATATTTTTCATATCGACTATGATATCGATGATTCTGGTAGTATGAAGCAAATGGAAAATAAATTTTATAATGAACTTTTTAACAATATTCCTAATTTTGCTTTTGGAAAGCATCAAGTAGAGAAACGACTAAAAGATGGAGATAGTATAATTCCTATAGTCAGAGAAGCTATGGAGAAAATCTATAGTATACCTGAAATTCAAGAAGCTAGAGAATACTATACAGGTAATCTTGATGTAGAGGATAAATACATAAAAAGAGGAGAATTTGGCGAATTAATATTATATCACCTACTTCATGAATATTTTGACGCAGATGCTTTGATATCAAAAATTTATTTTAAAGATAGCTTAAGCCTAGCTCCCCATGGGTTTGATGCCGTACATGTCGATTCCGAAAAAAGAAATCTATGGCTTGGTGAATCTAAACTCTATAAAGATGGTTACAAAGCAATCTATGAGTTAATCAATGACCTCAAAGGTCACTTTCAAACAGATTTTTTTCATTCTGAATTTACAATTATCTCTAATCGAGTCCAAGATGACGATGGAGAAGATGATGATTTCATAAAAGAATTAATAGCACCCGAGACAAAGTGCTTAGATAAACTTGCAAATATTAAGATTGCATTATTTGCTGGCTATTCTAGCGATTGTATAAATCAAGTTGATCCATCAGAAGATTTATTCTTAGAAAAATTAAAAATTGAAGGACAAAAAATGATGGATAGTTTAAATGCTGGAAAAGAAAAACATCCTTGGAGAAATCATTTAAATGTTTATCTTTTCTTATTGCCCGTAAAGAACAAAACTGAATTTGTAAAATCTTTGCATTTAAAACTATTAGGAGGACAACAGATATAAATGAAAGTTGAAGTTCAAGAAATTTTAAAAATTAATAAGCTAGAATCTATCGAGGATAGTTTTAAATTGGCAAAATATGTATCTTCTAAAGTAGATGATGATGAAGCTCGAAGAATCATTATTCATGTACTTGAAATATGGGATAATGTGAACGCTCAAAGTAAATCAATTTGGATGGATTTAATTGAGCGTGCTGGTTTTTATCCATACCTTAGTGATAAAGATGAAACATCACTTGGCATACAGGCAAAAATACGGAAGCAATGGTATAAATCTGAGCATCTAGAAGGAGTATTCTTTCATACTAAACAAAAGATTATTGAGCAAAAAATTTATAAAGGAAAAAATGTAGCTGTTAGTGCTCCCACAAGCTTTGGAAAAAGTCTGTTAATTGAAGAAATAGTAGCTCGGAATGCATTCAATAACATACTAATCATCCAACCAACACTTGCTTTAATAGATGAGACAAGAAGAAAGATGAGTAAGTATAGTAATTACAACCTTGTAGTAAATACATTACAAGAACCAAGAGAACAAAATATATTTATCCTCACTGCAGAACGAGTCCTTGAATATGAAAATCTGCCGGTAGTTGACTTCTTCATAGTTGATGAATTCTATAAAGTAAGTAACAGGCGAGGGGATGAACGAATTGATGTTCTAAATATAGCCATACATAAAATACTTTCTAGTGGACCTCAAGCTTTGTTCTTAACCCCTTCAATTGATGCCCTTTCTAATGATTTTATTAATAAATACGACATTGACTTTTTAAGAACAGACTATTCACTGGTTAACACAAATATTCAAGAGGTAAGGTTTAAAAATAATAAAGAAAAGAAAAATATACTTTTCAAAATGCTTACTGAAAGGAAAGAACCATCACTCGTCTATATGTCCTCACCATATAAAGCATATTCTTTAGCAAACGAATATAAAGAATTTCTTTGCAAAAATAACCTTATAAGAAAACAAATTGATCCTCCACTCACAGAATGGATTGATAATAATATTTCTGAAGACTGGGACTTAAAAAGGCTTCTCAACTCTAGAATAGGAGTTCACAATGGCGAACTTCCAAGGCATGTAGTCACAAGTCAATTAGAATATTTTGAAGAAAAAATTTTAGATGTACTATTTGTGACAACTTCACTGATAGAGGGCGTCAATACTTCTGCTAAAACAATGTTCATTTTTGAAACAATGAAAGCAAAAACACAAATTGACTTTTTTGATTACTCTAACATTAAAGGACGAGCAGGAAGAATGAATAAATTTTTTACTGGTGATGTATTTATTTTCGGTGAAATTCCAACTGAAGAAGATTTTAAAATAGATGTCCCTTTTGTAGAGCAAAAAGAAATTTCAGATGAAGTTTTAATCAATCTAGACGATGACATAAAAGAAGAGCATATAGATCGAGTAGATAATATAAAGAAAGACATTCCTGAAGATTTAATGACATTGTTCAAAAAGAATGTTATTAATATCGATGGCCAAAAAAAGCTATATAGATATATTGAAGACAATTATCAATCTTTGATGCCCACACTAATTTGGAGCGGTATTCCAGATTATCTACAATTGTCAGAATCTTTATATTTAATATATCGGTTTTTAGAGTCGGAAAATATAACTGAAAAATATACAAATATGTTAGCGGCTAGATCTCTAAATATGATAAATTCTGTATCATTAAAAAAAGTAATTAGCGAACATGAAAATTATTTATTCAATGAAGAGATTAAAAAAATGAAAAAGAAGAAAAAGGATGTAAATTCAGATAATATCCCTGTAATAAAGAAAAAAATTAAAGAAAAAGCAATTAGAGAAATACTGCGTTTTACTAGAAAAGATGCTGGGTATAAGATTCCTAAATTACTTAATGTTCTTAGAACAATTCAAGAATATGTTTATAGTCAACATTTGCTACCTTTTGGAGATTACTCTTATTTTTCTGCTAGACTTGAAAATGAACAAGTTGATGACCGGTTGAGAATGCTAATAGATTTTGGAGTGCCCACGAGTGCTATTAGAAGTATCTCAAAAACAATTCCAGAATACCTTAAAAGTGAAGAAGAGATAATTTTTTACATAAAAATAAACTTTCAAAGTATATCACAGAACCTAATTGAATATGAGAAAAAATTACTTTTTCAAGCTATAAAATAGCGAAATATAATCAGAATGTTAGTAACAAAAAGACCTTCGATAATGAAGGTCTTTTTTGAGTATAGGCGAATCTATTTTATTTATTTAATCTCTCTATTCGTGTTTACAGTTGTTAATACTTCCGTTTTGAATTTTCAAATTCTTCTATTAAATAGATTTATAGAACCCTATTTTTATATTAGTTTCTCTGATTTTATTTCAATTTCTTCTTCTTTTTCCTCTTTAAAAGATACTCGTCGATGAACTTTTTTATATGTATCCACTGAAAATTGAAGGTTATTATAAGCCGCAATCTTTTCTGCTGCTTCAAGAACTAAGATTTCCATTTTTTTCGTAAAACTTTCTAGCATATCTACCTCGCATGGCGTATAAGATAATAAAAAGTTTGTTTCTAAATGAGATAATTTTGTTTTGCGTCCTTCATATTTTGCCCAATCTAAATTCTTATTTGGCATATAACCTTTTGAAACATACCACATAGAAACTAAACTGTGCTTGATAGCCATTGTTAAGTCTTCTAAATAGTTATATTCTTCTCGCTTCCAAGTACGATACAACTCAAAATAGTATGCATAGTACTTATTAACTAATTGATCGAATTCCTCTTGCGTAATTCGATACTCCATTTGATTAGATATATCAACTAACTCTTGGATGAAGCCATCATCTTTCACTATTTCAACTTGTTTGAATAAAACACTTGGCTCTAACATATTAGGTCGATAAATAAATAAGTTCAATTTAATAAACGTTGCATAATGGATGACTGAGCATTCTTCTGTAAAAGTCTCAACAAATAAGTACTCACCAATAGAACGAATCACTTCTTGCTGCTTTCTCATTAAATTAACGTTATCTTTCACTATAATTCGTGCATCAATGTCTGAATAGAAATCTTCTGTGCGCTTTCCAATGGAACCACTGAAAAAACAACCAATAATTTCTTCATCTTCTTTGACTAATCGAATTAATCTATTTTTTAATCGATCACGATCTACAGGTAAATTAGAATCTACTAGCATAGGTTTCACTTCCTTTCACTCTCCTACTATTATATAGACATTTGGTTCAGATGTCTAAAAACAAATCAACAAAGTAAGATTTTTTTATCTATTTAGAAAGAAAATCAAGCTTTTTTAGTTGTTTTTTTCTTAATTTCACAAAAAATCCATCTTTTTTTTGACTACAAAAAGATTTCCATTTCCAATTTTTGGTAATAGACGTAATAAATGAATTTAATATTCAGTTTTATGAGGAGCAAATAATTGACAAGCTTTCTTTAGTTTTCAGTAAACATTCAGGAAAAATAATTACTTTATTTAAAAAGATACTTGTTTAAAATACATAAAAATAAAAATAGTCGTTGAAGTAGACGTTTATTAAAAAGACTTACTTTTTCTCACTTTAGAATTTTTTAATATTTCTTATTCGGTTCCTTTGTTACAAAATCAAGCTTCCTGTAATGAAATTAAACTATTTTCTTTACCTACGAAATATTTTTCGATGATAAAGTATGTCTTGTCGTTGGCACTAGCCATGGCAACGAAAAAAAATTATTAAAATGAGAAGGGGATTTTTATTTTTATGAAATCACTAAAAACAGTATTATTCGGAACAACTATTGCATTAGGTTTAGGATTCTTTGGAACTAGCGCACTTGCAGACACTTTATATACAGTAAAATCAGGAGATACTTTATCTACTATCTCTAACAACTTTGCAGGAAACAACAGCCTAGTTGACCAAATTGCAAAAGACAACAAAATTTCTGATATTAACTTAATCCATGTAGGACAAGAATTAACAATCAAAACTGACGGAACACCTTCAGTCGCTGCACCTCAACAAGTAGAAGCTACTAACAATGAAGTTGAATACGTTGCTGAACCAGTTCAAGAAGCTGCTCCAGTACAACAAGAACAAACTCAAGAAGCTTACACTGGAAACTCTTCTAGTGCCAAAGAATGGATTGCTCAAAAAGAATCTGGTGGTAGTTACTCAGCTTCAAACGGATACCATGTAGGTCGTTACCAATTAGATCCAAACTACTTAAATGGAGATCATTCACCAGAAAATCAAGAACGCGTTGCTGATCAATATGTAGCAGATCGTTATGGTTCATGGGAAAATGCTCAATCATTCTGGATGAGTAATGGTTGGTACTAAGATAAAATAAAAGTTTGAAAAAGACTGTTTCCTAGAGATTCAGTCTTTTTTTTTAAACTCAAGTGTAAACGTTTGCAATATTTTTAGATGCATGGTATAAATAATGTGTAAGGAGCATATAAATTTCCATGAGTTGTAAGAGTTAAAATTCATTCAACACATTTCAAAGTTTATATGTCACTCAATTTAGTAAAGGATGTGGGAATTTGACTCTCCTTACTTGTACCGTTAAAGGTTAGTGGGTATCTTTGTTTTATTAATTAGTAGGCTATACCGTTTGACTATTAGTAAATATTTAAAAAAACTCCAAAAGTAAGATAAGCAGTTGAATCAAAGAAACATCGTCTGAAGTATGAAAGCGAATAAATTAAAGATTTAAATAACAAGTAACAAATATAATTAAGCTTTATCCAATTCACTCTCAACCCCACTAACCTTGATTTTGATTATGACAAAGAGCTAAGCCTTAATGGTTTAGCTCTTTTTTGGAACTAAAAAAGAACTATGAAGTAAAACTTCATAGTTCCTCATTATTTATCTTGAAGGTTTGAATCGTTTCAAACGTAAAGCATTTAATAAAACGGAGACAGAACTAAAACTCATTGCAGCTCCCGCGATAATTGGACTTAATAATGGTCCTCCAAAAGCGTAAAGAACACCCATAGCAACTGGAATACCTAATGTATTATAAGCAAAAGCCCAGAAAAGATTTTCTTTAATATTCTTAATAGTCGCATGAGATAATTCAATTGCAGTAGGAACATCCATCAAGTCACTACGCATTAAAACAATATCTGCTGATTCCATTGCAACATCTGTACCCGAACCTATCGCAATACCAATATCAGCTTGTGCAAGAGCTGGTGCATCATTAATACCATCTCCAACCATCGCTACTTTTTTACCTTCTTGTTGTAATTTTTTCACTTCATTTGCTTTATCTTCAGGTAAAACTTCACTTAACACTCGGTCAATACCAACTTGTTTAGCAATTGCTTCTGCTGTTCGTTTATTATCACCTGTAATCATGGCTACTTCAATGCCCATACGGTGTAATTTTTCAATAGCAGCAATACTGCTTTCCTTAATCGTATCGGCTACAGCGATAATTCCTAGTAAATGCTCTTTATTAGCTACATACATAGGTGTTTTTCCTTCTGAAGCTAATCTATCTGATTCTGCTTCAATCGAAGATAAATCAATTTTTCTTTCGACCATTAATTTCTTATTACCAAGGATAAGCGTCTCGCCTTCAATAACCACTTCAATCCCGTGACCTGGAATAGCTTCAAAGTTAGTTACTTCTTGCACAGCTAATCCTAAACGATCTCCTTCTTGAGTGATAGCCTCACCTAGAGGATGTTCTGATCCTCTTTCTGCAGAAGCTGCTAGTTGAAGTAGTTTGGTTTTATCAATGAAATTAGTTGTTACGACATCTGTTACAACTGGTTTTCCTTCAGTAATTGTTCCTGTTTTATCGAAGACAATGGTTTGAATTTTATGAGTTGTTTCAAGAGCATCTCCACCCTTAATCAACACGCCATTTTCCGCACCCTTACCAGTTCCCACCATAATAGCTGTAGGAGTAGCTAGACCAAGAGCACACGGACATGCAATAACTAATACTGAAATTGTAATCGTTAAGGCAAATACCCATGATTCTTGACCTAAAAAGAACCAGACAATTCCTGAAAGAACTGCTAAAACAATAACAACGGGAACAAAAACACCAGAAACTTTGTCAGCCATCTGAGCAATCGGAGCTTTTGAACCTTGAGCATCTTCTACCAATTTAATAATTTGAGATAAAGTCGTATCTTTCCCAACCTTAGTCGCTTCAAATCTAAAGGAACCATTTTTATTAATGCTTGCACCAATAACAGTGTCCCCAATTTCTTTTTCAACAGGAATACTCTCACCTGTAATCATGGATTCATCAACTGCACTATTACCAGAAACTAATACCCCATCAACTGGAATTTTTTCACCTGGTTTCACAACAACAATATCACCTAATTGCACATCTTCTACTTGAATTTCGACTTCCACACCATCTCTAACAACCATAGCTGTTTTTGGTGCTAGACCCATTAATTTTTTAATAGCTTCAGATGTTTTTCCTTTTGAAACAGCTTCGAAATATTTACCTAATGTAATTAGAGTTAAAATCACTCCAGCAGTTTCATAGTAAAGATTCATCGCAAAATGAGCATCCCCTAAAAGAACCATGATTGTTCCATAAGCACTATATGCTACTGCTGCACTTGTTCCTAAAGCCACTAAAGAATCCATATTAGGATGACCTTTAAATAAAGCCTTAAAACCTACTGTAAAAAATGAACGACCAACAATTAACGTCGGTGTTACTAAAATAACTTGAAGGAGAGCAAAACGTTCAGGATACACCATTGGATCAACTAAACTAGGTATGGGTAAACCGACCATTTCTCCCATCGCAATATAAAGAAGTGGTAATGCAAAAATACCTGAAACCCAGAACCTTCTCCACAAATCTTTAATTTGTTTTTCTTTTTTTTCTTTATCTAAATCTGCTTGAGCTTCTTGAGATAGACTTTCTTTGGCAGAATAGCCTGCATCTTTGACCGTCTTCATAATATCTTCTGAAGACACGATAGAAGGATCAAAATCAACTGTCATTTTTTCGGTCGCTAAGTTAACAGCTGCTTCTTTGACGCCTTCTAATTTATTAACAACTTTTTCAACTGTTTGACTACATGACGCACAAGTCATTCCATCGATATCATACTGAATATGATTACCTTGTGTCACAACTTGATAGCCTGCTTGATCAACAGCTTTAATAATTTCATCTTCATTTAAAACAGAGTCATCATAAGTTACACTCAATTTTTCTGTTGCTAAATTGACGCTAGCCTCAGTCATTCCTGGTAACTTACTTGTTACTTTTTCGACTGTTTGAGCGCAGGAAGCACAAGTCATTCCCTCTATACTATATACTTTTTGTTCACTCACTTTTTCTTTCCTCCTTTTTTAACACTGGCATTGACCGGGAATACAGTTACAAGCTACCTCACCAGGAGCTGTTTTCTTTTTTTCAGCAAGTAACTGTTCCAATTTTTCGATATCAGTATAACTTAATTCTTTTTCTTTAATAATTTCATAAACCATACCACCGATTTTCTTATTACAGATTTTATCTAATAATTCATTTCTAGCTTCTCTAACAGCATTTTCTTCTAGGACAGAAGCTTGATAGATAAATTGTTTACCTTCTTTTCTAGTAAATAAATAATCTTTAGAGACTAAGCGTGATAACAATGTTTTGACGGTTGAAGGTTTCCATGCCATTTTAGAGTCTAATATTTCTATAATTTCTGTACTCGTTGTTTCCTTTTTAGTCCATACAACTCTCATGATCTCCCACTCAGCATCTGTTATGGTTTCTATTTTTGTTAAAGACATTTATTTTTCCTCCTTTAATATCTCTTTTCTTATGTATGAACCTATCATACTCTTAAAGTTTACAAACGTCAACTGTTTAATTTTAAAAAAGGTTGATACTCAATTGTATCAACCTTTTCTATGCTAATGGCAACCTAACAATAACTGTTGTGCCTTCGTTAACATCACTCGTTAATGTTACAGTACCACCAAGTATTTCAGTATAGTGTTGGACAATAGACAAACCTAATCCCGAACCACCTGTATTTCTTTGACGCGACTCACTCACTCGGTAAAAACGTTCAAAAATTCGCTTTTGATCTATCTCAGAGATACCAATTCCTGTATCCTCTACAGTTAATATAATTTCTCCGTCCTGTTCTTTTAGATAGATAAAAATGGAATCTTTTTCTCGTGTGTACTCCACTGCATTTTCGATTAAATTTTTTACAATTAATTGAAACGCATTACCAGGTAAATTAATTGATGTATGCGTCGCGCTATCAAAGGTAACATTTAAACTTTTTTCATTTATCTTAAATTGATAACGTTCCAATTCTTCTGAAATAACCGTGACTGGATCACTGACTACTGTATCTAAAAGATAAATATCTTTCTCTGTTTTTAAAAGAGTCATAATATTTTGAATGAGAACTAGAAGCCTTTTACCTTCAGTTTCAATAATTTGAAGAAATTGCTCGGATATTTCTGGATCATCCTTTGCACCTGCAAGAAGCGTTTCCGCAAAACCAATAATAGAAGTTGTTGGCGTTTTTAACTCATGAGAGATATTACTAATAAAGTCCTCATGAACTTGCTCAATTTGCTTCATCTCTGTGACATCATAAATAATTCCTACATATTCTGTTATATCGCCTTCTAACAAACGAATGACCACATTTAAATCATGATTTTTAGGATTAGTAATTCGAATCTCACCTTGAACTTGCTCCTTTTGAGAAATCGCAGTTTTAATCAATTGATTCATTTTTTGATGATTGAACCACTCTTTATAGTTCTTCTTTTCCTTTTTCTTTGAAAACAAATGTTCAGTAACTTGATTAGCTAAGACAAGATCTAAATTTTCATCTAAAATAAAAATACCAATATCTAGATTTTCAAAGAGAAAAGATAATTTCTCTTCATTCTGTAATTGTTTATAGTAAAGAAGACTTGCTTCATCCATTAATTCATACACTGTTTGATACAACTCCTGCCATTCACTTGGGGCATCAACAACAATTTGTTTTTTCTCTGGATTTCGGATAGCTTGGCGTAAAATTGGAAGAATAAATTGAATTGGTTTTTGGCTCTGTCTCCAAATATAAACATACATTCCTACAATAATTAATGCCATGATTAATAAGATAGAAAAAATATTTCTTTGAAAGTTCTTCAAAGAGCTTGTAATTTCTGTATACTCTTCAGACAAACGTAAAACACCAATTAATTCTCCATCATGATAGATTCCTTTAGCCACATAAATCATTTTCTCATCGACTGTTTGACTCTCTCTAATGGCATAACCTTCTTGTTGTCCTTCTTCCAATATTTTTCTAATTTCTGGTCTCTTTTCCCTTGTTCCTTTAGCAAGTGAACCATGTGTAGAATCATATTGAATATCACCATTCTCATCTAAAATGGTTAATCTTTCTGTCTTTGTGATACTATCATCTAATTTTTTTTCATCAATCGATAACTTATTTCCTTCAAACAAGTAGGGTGTCAACATATCAATCTCTGTTGTTAACTTTTCCTTTTGTTGACTTAACACTTCTTCCTTAAAAAAAGAGGTGGTATAAAAACCACCTCCTATAAATAAGAAGACAATCAATATTAAGACGAGTTGAGGGGTTAACTCTTTTTTATGTCTTCTCATGCATCTGACTCCTGAAATTTATAACCAAATCCTCGAACCGTTTTTATAAATTTCGGTTTTTTAGGATCATCTTCTATTTTCTCTCTTAAGTGACTCACGTGAATATCAACTGTGCGTGACAGATGATACATATCATCTTGCCAAATAGAATTCATCAACTCATCTCTTCCAATGATTCGATTTTGTCGTTCCATAAAATAAATGAGTAACTCAAATTCTTTTTTAGTAAAATTTAACTCCTCACCATCTTTTGTCACGCGGTAATTTTTAGGATAAGCAATTAAGTTTCCTACTTGAATCTCCTCACCAGAAGTAGACTCAGTTTGTTTATTTCCTGCTAATTCTAAACGTCTTTCAACAGCACGAATTCGTGCAATTAACTCACGGGGACTAAAGGGTTTTGTGACATAATCATCTGCACCAACTTCTAAGCCAATAATTTTATCTAGGGTTTCATCTTTAGCTGTCAGCATGATAATGGGTGTATGGATATTATTTTTACGTAATTGCTTTGTAACCTCAAAACCATTAATTTGAGGTAGCATCAAATCAAGAATGATAAAATCAAACTGATTGTTTGTTGCTAGTTCCAAGGCAGACTCACCATCGTGGCAAACTTCAACTTCGAAATTTTCTTTTTCAAGGTTGTATTTTAACAGTGTGGTAATCGATAGTTCGTCATCCACAACTAAAATTCTTTTCACTCAAAAGCACGTCCCTTCCGTCAATTATCAATTTATTTTACTATACCACAGAACGACGGTGCTTTCTAAATGAATGCTTGTTATTTTATCTTCCCATCTAGGTCTCTTTCAACCTTCATATCTGAAATGGCAATGTATCCTAATTCTTTAATCACATTTTTTTGGACATCATCACTCTTCATATAATCAAGGAATGTGATGACTTCTTTCTTAGCATCTTTTTGTGTATACATATGCTCGTATGCCCAAATTTTCCATGAGTTGTCAGTAACATTCTCATCTTTTGGTTCCACCCCATCAATTGCTAAGCCTTGAATAGACTCATCAATGTATGAGAAAGCTAAGTAACTAATAGCGCCTGGTGTTTCTGCAACGATTTTTCTAACCGTTCCTGAAGAATCTTGCTCTTGCCCTTTTGCAGGTTCTGCTCCTTCTAGTCCCCATTTTTCAAATGTTGCACGAGTTCCACTTCCTGCTGCACGATTAATGATTTCAATTTTTTGATCTTTACCACCAACATCTTTCCAGTTAGTCGTCTTTCCTGTAAAGATATCTTTTAATTGGTCTTTCGTAATATCTTTAACACCTGCTTCTTTATTGATAACTGGAGCAACACCAACTACTGCAATTTGATGATCTTCAATTTTAGAAGCATCAATGCCGTCTTTTTCCTCAGCATAAACATCTGAATTACCAATATCTACTGCACCACTTGATACTTGGGTTAATCCAGTACCACTTCCACCGCCTTGTACAGTGATTGTATAGTTAGGATTATCTGTCATATAAATTTCCGCTACTTTTTCAACAAGTGGTTGTAAGGCTGTTGACCCAACTGATGTTATTTCCACTTTTTCAGTTGAACTTGCCTTTTTACTTTCTCCTGTTGAATCTTTCGTATCAGAAGAACCTCCACACGCTGCTAATGTAAATAAAATACCTACTGTTGATAATGATAAGAGAATTTTTTTCATGGTTGTAATAACTCCTTTAATATTTTGATTACACACAGAGTGTAACAAGCCAATGTAAAATTTAATCCCTTTTATCTGTAAAATATATGTAAAAATAACTCCTGTTTTACTTTTTCTTTACGTCATTCCATCTTTTAAATAAAGTAAACGTAAATTTTATGACAAAATAAAAAAAGTTCCGAGGAGTAATCCTCGAAACTTTACAAATTAACTAACTTTTTTCTTTTGTAATTCTGGTTGGCCATCACCATCAACTGCTTCTTTTGTAATAACCACTTTAGCGACATCTTCACGTGTTGGAATTTCATACATCACATTCATCATGACATGCTCAATAATTGATCTAAGTCCACGTGCACCTGTGTCTCTTTCAATTGCTTGAGAAGCAATCGCATTAAGAGCTCCTGGTGTAAAGTCTAAAGTAACATCATCTAGTGACAATAATTTTTTATATTGTTTAGTCAACGCATTTTTAGGCTCAGTTAAGATACGAACTAAATCTGCTTCTGTTAATTTTTCTAATGAAGCCATAACTGGTAATCGACCGATGAACTCAGGGATTAAACCAAATTTAAGTAAATCTTCTGGAATAATTTGAGACATAATACTTAAGTCTTCATCACGTTTTTTATTATTTGAACCAAAACCAATGACTTTTTCGCCTAAACGTTCTTTAACGATTGTTTCAATGCCATCAAAAGCACCACCAACAATAAATAAAATCTCAGTCGTATCAATTTGAATTAACTCTTGTTGTGGATGTTTACGTCCTCCTTGAGGTGGAACACTAGCAACAGTTCCTTCAAGAATTTTTAACAATGCTTGTTGGACCCCTTCGCCAGATACATCACGAGTAATTGAAACATTCTCGCTTTTACGAGCAATTTTATCAATCTCATCAATATAGATAATACCACGTTGAGCTTTTTCTACATTGTAATCAGCAGCTTGTAAAAGTTTTAAAAGGATGTTTTCTACATCTTCCCCTACATAACCTGCTTCAGTTAAACTAGTTGCATCAGCAATAGCAAATGGCACGTTTAATGTTCTTGCTAAAGTTTGAGCTAAGAATGTTTTACCAGAACCTGTTGGTCCAATTAAACAAATGTTACTCTTTTGAAGTTCAACTTCATCAGTTGCTTCATCTGATTCTTCTTGGATGGACATTTGTTGCACACGTTTATAGTGATTATAAACCGCAACTGCTAAAACTTTTTTAGCTCTTTCTTGTCCAATGACATATTCATTTAAAATTTCTAAAATTTCTTGTGGTTTTAATACATTAATTAGATCTGATGCCATCTCATCTTGAATTTCTTCATCTATGATCTCTTTACATAAATCGATACATTCATTACATATATATACTCCAGGACCTGCTACTAATTTTTTAACTTCATCCTGCGATTTACCACAAAAAGAACAGCGAACCTCATTGTTCTCATCTGTATTATCGTACATGTGCTTCCCTCCTGTTGAACAAAGGCTTTTTATTATACTAGCCCTTCATGACGTCTACCCCGTATATTCTAACACACTACTTTATTTCATGCACCAAAAAGGTAATAAATGAAGGAGCTTAGCCAAAAGCTTTTAAATTTTTATTAAATTAGAAAAGAAAAAACTGGAACAGTGCTAAAAATAGTTCTGTCCCAGCTTATAATCAATTGAATTTTTAAAAATTACGCTTCTTTAGCAGTTGAAGTAATTACATCAACAGCACGTTTCATTTTAATGTCATGAGCTAACATGTCATTGTTTAACGCGCCACGAACAGCACTTTCTTCCATTCCGTATTGTTCAGCTAAATCTTTGATTTCAGCATCAATATCTTCGTCAGTTACTTCGTAATTTTCAGCAGCTACAATTGCTTCAATAACTAAGTTAGTTTTAGTTCTTGTTTCTGCTTCGCCTTCGAATTGTTCATGTAAATCTTGTTCAGTTGTTCCAGTCATTTGGTAGTATAATTCTGGAGAAATACCTTGTTGTTGCATATTTCCTAAGAATTCGTTCATACCACGGTGTACTTCGTCATGAACCATTACGTGTGGTAATTCAACGATTTCAGCGTTTTCTACTGCTTGAGCAATAGCTGCTTCTTCGATAGCGTTTTTAGCAGCTTCTTCTTTAGAAGCAGTTAAATCAGCTTTAATTTTTTCTTTTAATTCTGCTAATGTTTCTACTGAATCATCAACATCTTTAGCAAATTCATCATCTAATTCAGGTAATTCTTTTGCTTTAACTTCATGAACTTTTACTTTAAATACAGCTTCTTGACCAGCTAAGTCTTCAGCTTGGTATTCTTCTGGGAAAGTAACAGTTACATCTAATTCATCATTTGCTTTTGTTCCAACTAATTGGTCTTCAAAACCAGGAATGAATGAACCTGAACCTAATTCTAATGAGTAGTTTTCGCCTTTTCCGCCTTCAAAAGCAACATCGCCTTTGAATCCTTCAAAGTCAATAACAACTGTGTCGCCATTAACTGCTGCTTCGTCTTCTTTAATAACTAATTCAGCTTGGCTAGCTTGTTTTTGTTTTAAGTTTTCTTCAACATCAGCATCTGTAACTTCGCGATCTTGTTTTTCAACTGTTAAGTTTTTGTATTCACCTAATTTAACTTCAGGTTTTACAGTAACTTCAGCAGTAATAGTCCAAGGTTGACCTTTTTCCATGCTAACAACATCAATGTTTGGTTGAGAAACTGGTTCTAAACCTGCTTCTTCAATAGCTGCTCCGTAGATTTCAGGTAATACGTGGTTTAAAGCATCTTCATATAATGCTTCTTCACCGTACATTTTGTTAAATACTTGACGTGAAACTTTTCCTTTACGGAATCCAGGCACGCTAATATTTTTTTTCACTTTGTTAAATGCAGCTTTTAAGCCTTCTTCGATTTTATCTTGTGAAACTTCAAATGTTAAAATCCCATCGTTAGTTCCTTTTTTTTCCCATTTTGCAGACATAATCTGTACCTCCAAGTTATCTATTAATCTTATTTTTACTTCCTTGCATACCCTACAATCTTACACTAAAGGTCATTAATTGTAAACATTTTTCCTTTGATTGTTTACTGAAATATCAATAACTTTGTGATCTCTTCATCTAGCTTTTGTTGATAGGTGTAAATGCTTTCTAATGCTTTATCAGACGTCTCATCAAGGTACCGGTGGATATAACTATTTACCCAATCAGAAACAGGTTGCATCGTTTCTTTTTCAAAGGGATACATGCAGCCAATATGAAGCTTCATTAGCTGTAGTACTTCTTGTTTTAAACTAGGTTGATTCATCGTATAATATTCAGCTACCTCTTTTACAATCTCACTATCACGGTAACTATCTGCCAAAGACACTCCTTTTGACGGAACAAATTCTCTTTGTACCTCTTCCCAGGTTAAAAGGGTGATTTCTTCTTCTACTTTAAGTTGAACTAGCTGATTAACTAATTCATTTCTTAAAAAAATAGGAAGTTGTTTGGCTATTATTAGTTCTTTAGCTAATTCAACAAACACCTCTTTAGGGAAATAAACCATTTGTTTTAAAATCATTGTTTGCTCTAATGGTTTTTTTTCAGGAATTGACAAAAATAAAGTTTTTAATTCATCGAATTTTTTCTGATTAATCACCAATTGATAGTCTTTAGCTATTTCATATTTTTTTCCCCACTCAGCTTTGATAGTCACATGAGAGAGTAAGAAAAACTTTTCAATTTCTAAAAAAAGATGACATTTATTAAGTAATGTAAAATAAACATCATGATATTCTTTATTTTGTAAGTAATCCTTCTTATGTTCCACCATTATCTTATACGCATCATCATAAGCTTCTAACTCCATTAATGACTTAGTCAGACTAACATTAGCAACTAAATCATCCTTTATATCATAGGCTTTTTCAAAATGCTCACTTGCTTCTATAAATTCTTTATTTTCTACATGTTTTTGACCAATCAACATGTGGCGTTCAAATAAATCGGGCATCTCAAGCATTTATTTACTTCCCTTCTTGTCATTGGTATAAAAAAAAGAAGGTGGACACAATTTGTCTCACACTCCTTTTTTGAGTGAGTAAACCAGTACTGGTCTACTCTGTTAATCTTAGTCTTGTAATAATTCAAAGATTTCTAATGCAACTAAATCAATGTCATCAAATTGATAAACTTGTTGAGAACCAGTTTCTGTTAACTCAAACATTTCGTTGCTGCTATCAAATGTTACGATGCATCGCTCTTGTCCTTCGCGTTCAAAACGGCGAACTTGAACTTCACTGTCTTCAGCCTCTACCATTGCACTCAATCTCTTAAGGATTGCAGTTAGTTGAGAATTTTTCATAGAGCAAGCCTCCTTAAAATTTCTACTGTCTTATTGTAACAGAAAGATACACAACATGCATTTAAAATATCGAACTTTTTCGGTAAAATTTGAAAAAAGTTAATCATTCCACCAAAGTTTGATTAATGCTTGGGTGCCATCATTTTCAAAACCACTCTCAATTAGTGCTTCATATAGATCTCTAGCCTTTTTAGTCGCTGGTAAATCAATGTTCATATTTTCAGCTTCAGCTAAAGCAATATTCAAATCTTTAACAAAATGCTTAACAAAGAATCCAGGTGTAAAATCACGTTTTAAAATTCTTGGTGCATAATTTGTTAACGACCAGTTAGCTGCACTTCCTCCGCCAACTGTATCTAAAACTTTCTCTAAATCTAAATTAGCAGCTTTAGCATAAACCAAAAGTTCTGTCATACCTGTCATAGTTCCAGCGATCATAATTTGGTTAGCCATCTTAGTGTGTTGACCACTACCAGGTGCTCCTTGTAAATTCACTTTTCCACTAAAGACATTAAAAATTGGTTCTACTTTAGTATAAGCTTCTTTTTCGCCACCAACCATCGTAGTTAATGTGCCGTTTTTAGCACCTAAGTCACCACCAGAAACAGGGGCATCTAAACTAACACCGCCAGCTTCTTTAGCTGTTTCAGCAATTTTTTGAGCTAGAGAAGGTGTACTAGTTGTCATATCAACTACAATTTTACCTTTGATATCTGCTTTAAAAATGCCCGCTTCACCATAATAAATACCTTCAACATCTTTTGGAAATCCAACCATACTAAAGATAACATCACTTGCTTCTGTCACTTCTTGAGGTGTTTCCTTCCAAGTTGCGCCTAATTCAACTAAATTATCTGTCTTACTTTTTGTTCGATTATAGACAGCTACTTCATAACCTGCATTTAGTAAATGTTTAACAATCGAAGCTCCCATAACACCAGTTCCGATAAATCCAATTTTCTCCATTAGCTTCACCTCTTCGTATTAATACCTTAATTATAGACAAGCATGGAGAAATAATAAAGGATTAAAACAAATTGACTGTTAGACAATTGTTTCAATCCTTTTAGTTTGATTAGTAGAAATGTCAGGTTTAATAAATAAAGCAATTAATCCCAGTACAATTCCCATGTAGTAAGTCACTATACGCCATAAAAAAATAGCTAAAACTAGCTTCCCTGGCACAAAAATAAAAGTACCAAAAAGAAGTGTAAAACTATATTCTGCTCCTCCCGTTCCACCAGGAATTGGAAAAAGCGAAATAATCATAATAATGAATGCATGAAAGACAATCACTTTAAAAACATTCACATTTTCTGTGTTTAAAGCAAGTAGAACAAAATACGGTACGATGTAATACATAATTAATTGCATAATCGTTAAAAAACTTGTTTTAAAAATCAATGTTCCCTGATTTCTCATATAATTACTTTGTTCATAGAAAGTTGTCATTTTATTTAATAAAGGTTGTCTAAATTTTTGTAACCTTTTACCCAGTTTAAGGTGGTTTAGAAAGTTGAACACGCCATTAACAATATTTTTAGTTAGTGAGTGCCAAAACATTACCATCAGTAGGCAAAAGACAACAATAAAATGAATAGCAAATCCAATTAAAATTAAATAGGACAAACTCTCCAGACTATTAGATACCCATTTAAATCCAAGAACAATACAAATGATAAAGTTGAAAACTATCCAGACTTGATAAACAATAAACTTCATTAAAGAAACAGAAGCCGCGACGCCATAATCAACTCCCGATTTTCCAAGAGCTACTATCTGAGCAGGTTGTCCGCCTGTTGAAAACGGCGTAATCGCATTAAATAAATGCTCGATCAAAGGAATTCGGTAGGCATTTTTAAAAGAGTAATCCGGATTACTTCGCTTTAAAAACAATTGAGTAATTCTACCCTCAATGCCCCAGTGTATTAACATACAGAGAAAAGCAACGATTAGCCAACCCCATTTGATAGTAACAATCTCCGCATAAATCTCATCAAAGCTCACTTTTTTTAATTCTGTCCAAATGACGATAAAGCCTAGCAGTACAGCTATACCTAAATAAATACCATTTTTTCTACTCATCGACTACCTCACACTTATTTTTTAAAAATTCTAAGTGAGTTGAGGCCTTCATCTTCTGGAGATTCTTCCTCTTCTTGATACAAACGAAAATAATTAGTAGATTTAATATAAAACTCTTCTACTCTCTCTCCAAATGCCTCACTTGAAATTTCGTAAAGTTTTTCTTTTATTAATGCTTCTTTTGTTTCATGAGGATTCTTAACATATTCAATCAGAGCATCAGCAAAATCTTCATCCTCTTTGTAAGTCACCCCTAAACTTAAATCATCAAACAAAGGATCTAAATAAGCATTTCCTTTAGCGACAACTCGTGTTTTAGCTGCCATACTTTCTGTATACGTTAAACCTTGTGTTTCCGAATCCGAGGCACTAACAAAGATATCAGCAGCCTGATAAAACGGCGATATATCCTCATTTGGCACTTCACCAGCAAATATGACATAGTCAGAAATACCTAGTTCTTCTGCTTGTTTTTCTAAATCTTTTTTGTAAGGACCTTCTCCTACAATTAATAACCTAGCTTGAGGTAGCTCCTCTATCACTTTAGGCATGCCATTTAAAATGGTTTGAATATTTTTTTCATAGGAAATACGACTAACCGATAGTAAGAAAAGATGCTCATCTGTTAGTTGGTATTTATTTTTAACTGCTTGTTTTTCCTCTTCAGGAACCGGTTTAAATTTGGAAACATCAATTCCTGTCGGGATAATAAACTTAGGCGTTGTAATGTCATATTCATTTAGTTTATCCACCACCCGCTGGCTAGGACAAACAATACCCGATAAATGAGTGGTAAAAAGCTTAGAAAACTGCTTCACATGAACTGGTCGAATCAACTTACCATTTGCAATATAATGCAAATAATCCTCATACATTGTGTGATAGGTATGAACACATGGAATTTCAAGTGCTTTAGCTACATGCTTTCCAAGTAAACCTAAACCAAATTCAGTATGCGTATGAATTATATCTAGCTCCAAATCTTTTGCTACATAATAAGCATAAAGCATTCCTCGAACCACGACTCTTCTTTCTTTAAAAGAAATAAATGGAATACTTGGCATTCTGATGATTCGCTCTTCATTTTCAGAAGCATTGGGGTCAGTTGTTGTGAAAATATAAACCTCATGACCTCTTTTTTCTAATTCTTGTTTTAATGTTCTAATAGATGTAGAAACCCCACTTACTTGGGGAAAATAGGTATCTGTAAAAAAACCAATTTTCACAACACTCACCTCCTTTTATTTTTTAATTGAATTTGTATAATAATCAAACCAGATTTTGGCAATATTCTCTTCTGAATAATAAACAGCTGCTTTCTTTGATTTACGACGATAAGTTTCTAGTATATCTTTATTTTTTAAGATAGAAGAAAGAACTTCCTGCATCTCTTTTACGTCTTTTGTTTTAATATAATCATCTTCAATAATAGCGTGATACAACTCTAAATCTCTTAACATAACCGGAGTACCCGAGTTGAATGCTTCTAAAATACACATCGGAAACAACTCATTGTATGATGGTAATAGAAATACATCGGCCATATTATAATATTTTACTAACTCTTGTCGATCAATAATTCCTGTAAATTTTAGATTACTAGGTGGATTATCATAAACTTTTTTATAGCGATCATAGCCATCTGTGATTTTTCCAAATGAAAAACCACCAGCCCATACAAATTGAATCTCCGGATTATTTTTGGCTAGAGAAATAAAATCATCTAATCCTTTACGTTGTTGTATCTGTCCTGCTCCTAAAATAATCAAATCATCTTTAGAAAATTTATTTTCACTTCGCCATCTTTCTTTATCTTCTTCTGTCGCTTCAAAAAAGACTTCACTAGAAACAAAATTAGGAATATACGTTACTTTTTCAGTATGGATTCCTGCTGCTTCTAGTTTAGGGATAAATGATGGATTTACCACAACTAATTGATCCATTCGCTTGTAAAATGAAATTAAATAGCGATCAAATATTTTTTGAAAGGGAGAAAAAATGGATATACTTCCTTCTAAAGTCTCTGGTAAAAAATGAACATACCCTACTTTAATACCTCTTTTTTTCTTAAAAAAAGTAGATAGGTAAAATAGTGGGTCTACCGTATGATAATGAGATATATCTGAGGCTGAATACTTATTTATTTTTATATCAAATTGAGTAGAAAAATGCTTGTTTAACATCTTGATCAACTCATTATATGCACTTCCGACACCTTGACCTTTGACTTTGTCAGCGGAAGAAAACATATTAATTTTCAGCAATTCTTTCACTCCTTGTGTTCACTATACTGAAAAAAAGATGTTAACACATCCTACTATAGCCTGAGTTTTTCCTTTTAATTATAGCATAAGATAATAATTGTTAAAAAAAGGAAACCATCAACCATTTTACCACGTTTTACTCAAAATAAAAAACTTGTGGCAAAAAAGATTGATTAATCTTTTTCTTAGTATCCAAAAAAAGAGATTGGCATTTTCAGCCAACCTCTTCTAATAGTTAAATTTACTCAGCAGTATATTCTTCAACTAAAGCCACAACTTCTGCTGCTGTATCGCATTCAGTAATTGCTTTATTAGCTAATTCTGCCATTTTAGTTGAGTCTAAACGTTTCATTAAGCTTCTAGTACGTAAAATACTTGTTGCACTCATTGAAAATTCGTCTAAACCTAAACCAACTAATAATGGAACAGCTGTTTGATCGCCAGCCATCTCTCCACACATACCAGCCCATTTACCTTCAGCATGCGCTGAATCAATAACGTTTTTAATTAAACGTAAGATTGCGGGATTATATGGTTGGTACAGATAAGAAACGCGTTCGTTCATACGGTCTGCTGCCATTGTGTATTGAATTAAGTCATTTGTTCCGATACTGAAGAAGTCAACTTCTTTAGCAAATCTGTCAGCAATAACTGCTGCAGCTGGAATTTCAATCATGATACCAACTTGGATATCATCTGAAACTTCAACACCTTCAGCTACTAATTTAGCTTTTTCTTCTAATAACATTGCTTTAGCATCACGGAATTCTTGTAATGTAGCAATCATTGGGAACATAATGCGTAAGTTACCGTAAGTTGAGGCACGTAAAAGTGCACGTAACTGTGTACGGAACATGTCGTCTTCTGCTAAACAGATACGGATTGCGCGGTAACCTAAGAATGGGTTCATTTCTTCAGGGAGTTTCAAGTATGGTAACTCTTTATCTCCACCGATATCCATTGTACGAACCACAACTGGTTTGCCATCCATACCTTCTAAAACAGCTTTGTATGCTTCAAATTGATCATCTTCATTAGGGAAATCTGGTGAATCCATGTATAAGAATTCTGTACGGTATAAACCAACAGCTTCTCCACCATGACCATTAACACCTTCTAAATCTTTAGGTGTTCCAATATTTCCAGCTAACTCAAAATGTTTACCATCAGCAGTTACTGTTTTAGCATTTTTTAATTTATCCCATTCAGCTTTTAAATCTTCGAAAGCTTGTCTCTTACTTTCAAAGTCAGCTACCTGTTCAGAAGTTGGGTTAACGATAACGTCACCTTCACTACCGTCAACAGCGATCATGTCGCCTTCAACAACCATTTCAGTGATTTCTTTTGTTCCAACAACTGCTGGAATTTCTAGTGAACGCGCCATGATAGCAGAGTGAGATGTACGTCCACCAATGTTTGTTACAAAGGCACGGACAAAATTACGATCTAACTGTGCTGTATCACTAGGTGTTAAATCTTCAGCAATGATGATAACTTCTTCATCAATCATTGATAAATCGGGTAATTTAACTCCTACTAAATGACTCATTACGCGTTTCATTACATCTTTAATATCTGCTGCACGTTCTTGCATGTAAGGATTGTCTTCCATGCTTTCAAACATGCCAACAAACATATCTGTTACGTCTTTCAAAGCTGATTCTGCGTTGACTTGATTATCTTTTATATTACCTTCAACAGCTCCAACTAGCTCTGGATCTGCTAAAACCATTAAATGAGCATCAAATACTTGTGCTTCTTCTTCACCTAAGCTTTTAACTGCTTTATTACGGATAGTTTGTAATTCTGCAGTTGATTTTTCAAGTGCATCAGAAAGACGAGCAACTTCTTGATCGACGTTATCAGTTGATATTTTTTCAAATGATAAGTCAGGCTCAACTAAAAGATAAGCTTTTGCAACCGCAATACCATCACTAACGGCAATACCTTTTAATTGTTTAGTCATTATTCTGATAAACCTTCTTTTTTCATTGTTTCTTCGATTGCAGCAATTGCTTCTGCTTCGTCAGCACCTTCAGCTGAAATAATAACGTCAGCACCTTGGCCAACACCTAAAGACATAACGCCCATGATTGATTTCAAGTTAACTGATTTGCCTTTGTATTCTAAATTGATATCTGAACTGAATTTGCTAGCAGTTTGTACTAGTAATGTTGCTGGACGAGCGTGAATACCTGTGTCTGCTACTACGTGAAATTCTTTTTTTTCCATAATTAATCATTCTCCTTTAATAATACGAATGTTTTTTTGCGAGCCATTTTCAAAAACAAAAATGCTTTTTAGTAATAACCCTTTCAATGATAAAGAATACCATGTTTTAGTACCTGTGACAACTTATTTCCTTTAAAAAATTCAGCCACACTGAAACATTCATTTTTCTTTTCATCCTTGTTTTCTATAAATGACTTTGCCACCTAAACCTGCTTCACCGACGATTTGTTTTTTGTTTGGATGACTATTCCAAACTTCTCTAAATGAAAAGAATTCATCTTTCTCAACGATAATTTCTTCAATTTCGCCATTTAGTAAAGCTTCAACCTGCGCTTCAAAAGAATTTTCTGTCACTCCATCACCTTCCTTTGTCTGTATAACTCTATTTTACCATTTTTTCTTCTATATCCTAGTCATCAAGAGACATCTTTTTTACTCAAGGTCTATTTCTTGATAAGAGACTGGCACTTACGATATAATAGTTTCAAAGGTCAAACAAGGTCAAAAGACTTAGTTTGATTTATATTCAACAAGGAGAGTGATTAAATGCTTTGTCAAAATTGTCAATCAAATGAAGCAACTATTCATCTATATACAAACGTCCAAGGTCAAAAGAAACAAGTCGATCTTTGCCAACAATGCTACAGACAAATTAAGCAACAAGAAGACTTAGCTCATCGTGAACGCATGATGCAAGATCCTTATGGTTTTGGTTCACTTAACGATTTATTCCGTCAATTATCAGAACAAAATAGAAATCAACAAGCAAGTCAACCAAATACACCACCAACTCAAGCTGGAAGAATGGGACCTCCTATGCCTCCAACTCAAGGTGGAAATTCGATTTTACAAGAGTTTGGTGAAAATCTAACTCAAGAAGCAAGAGATGGAAAAATTGATCCAGTTATTGGACGAGATGAAGAAATTACAAGAGTAATCGAAATACTAAATAGAAGAACTAAAAATAATCCTGTTCTGATAGGGGAACCTGGTGTTGGTAAAACAGCTGTTGTAGAAGGATTAGCTCTAAAAATTGTCGAAGGTAATGTCCCTCAAAAACTACTTGAAAAAGAAGTCATTCGTTTAGATGTTGCGTCTCTTGTTCAAGGAACAGGCATTCGTGGACAGTTTGAAGAAAGAATGCAAAATCTAATCAATGAGTTAAAAGAAAACGATTCTGTTATCCTTTTCATAGACGAAGTTCACGAAATTGTCGGTGCTGGTAATGCTGGTGACGGTAACATGGATGCAGGAAATATCTTAAAACCTGCTTTAGCTCGTGGCGAACTTCAAATGGTCGGAGCTACCACTTTAAATGAATATCGAATCATTGAAAAAGACGCAGCCCTTGAAAGAAGAATGCAACCTGTTCGTGTGGATGAACCTTCTGAAGAAGAAACGATTACTATTCTAAAAGGAATTCAAAAACGTTACGAAGATTTTCACCATGTTGCTTATACAGATGAAGCAATCATTGGAGCTGTTAAGTTATCTAGTCGTTTTATTCAAGACAGACAACTACCTGATAAGGCTATTGATTTATTAGATGAGACTGGCTCAAAGAAAAACTTAACAATTCAAGCACTTGACCCTAAAGTGATCGAGCAACGTTTAAATGAAGCCGAGAAACAAAAACAACTAGCTTCTAAGGAAGAAGACTTTGAGCGCGCTGCTTATTACCGCGACCAAGTGGCTAAGCTAACAAAACTCCAAGAAACTCAAGTTGCTGATGAGGATGTACCAACTGTTACTATTAAAGATATGGAACAAGTTGTTGAAGCAAAAACAGGTATTCCTGTTGGTGACTTAAAAGAAAAAGAACAAACTCAAATGAAAAACTTGGACAAAGACATCAAGCAACATGTCATCGGACAAGATGAAGCCGTCGATAAAGTATCCCGTGCTATTCGTCGTAACCGAATTGGCTTAAACAAAAAGAACCGACCAATTGGTTCATTCCTATTTGTTGGACCAACTGGTGTCGGAAAAACTGAGCTTGCTAAACAACTTGCCTTTGAACTTTTTGGTGCCAAAGACAGTATGGTTCGTTTTGATATGAGTGAGTATATGGAAAAACACAGTGTGGCTAAACTGATTGGTTCTCCTCCTGGTTATGTGGGATATGAAGAAGCTGGTCAATTGACTGAACGCATCAGAAGAAATCCATATAGTTTAATTCTATTGGATGAAATTGAAAAAGCTCATCCTGATGTTTTACATATGTTCCTTCAAATTTTAGATGATGGTCGTTTAACAGATGCTAAAGGAAGAACTGTTAGCTTTAAAGATACAATCATTATTATGACAAGTAACGCGGGAACTGGTGCCATTGAAGCAAGTGTAGGATTTGGCGCAGCTAAAGATGGAACTTCTCAATCTGTTTTAGGTCAATTAAGTAACTTCTTTAAACCAGAATTTTTAAACAGATTTGATGGGATCATCGAATTTTCTCCGTTATCTAAAGAAAACTTATTATCTATTGTTTCCTTAATGCTTGATGATGTGAACAGTTTACTAGAAAATCAAGAAATTCATATTGATACCACTCAAGAAGTGAAAGAAAAATTAGTCGAACTTGGTTATGACCCTAAAATGGGGGCTAGACCTTTAAGACGAGTTATTCAAGAACACATTGAAGATGGCATTGCTGATTTCTATCTTGATCATCCAACAACTAAATCACTAGAAGCTGTTTTAGTTGATGATAAAATTGTTGTGACAGAGAAAAAACAGGCAGAATAACCACCTAATAAATAGAAATAACGAAACTGACAACTTAATGTCACTTTCGTTATTTTTTCCGTTCATTTTTGTTCAAAATAAATAAAGAAAAGTGCCCAGTTTCCGTTATTTTTTTTTATTTATGTTATAATTAGATTAGAAATTGAAAGATGTTTCAATAATAGTTAGAGGTGAAGAGGATGAAATTAATTGATGTAACAAACAGTTATGCAGTATTAGTTTCAAAGCAATTGGAAAATACAGATGCTAACTTAGTAAAAGTGTATTCTCTAGGAAAAACGCTTGTTGTTCACAGTATCGCTGATAGTCATATCGAAGTGGTCATTGTAAATAAAATGCGTGAAGTTAAAGACTTTGAAGTTGAGCATGTATTGAATGAAATTCTTGAAAGAGGAATTGATAGTGACGATTTGGACATCATACGAACGAAAGGTGTCGTCGAAATTTCAATGCCCGTAGCCAAAAAGAAAAAACAGGCCAATGAAAAATAAACTCCTCGCAATTATTTTAAATAAAAACAAATAAAACCTTCTACGAAGTGCCAGTTACTAGCATTCGTAGAAGGTTTTTAAGTTATTTTTAGAATCTATTAATTAAAGTGGCTTAATAACATCTTCCCAACTCGCTAACGATTCTTGTTCAACTTTATCAAAATCATATGGACTGAAAATTTGCTCATTATCTAGATAGTCTAACCAACCTTTAGTAATACTTTCTTGATCATTTTTTACTACCATCGCAACCGGTGCAGCATTTTCAGGCTGTCCTTTTTGTAATCCACGTGAAGTAGCTGGAATCTCAACTGTTATGACATTTGTATTAACAGCTAATGATTCAAATACTACCAAACCTAATCCCTCATATAAACTTGTAAAAACAAAAGCTTCACAATATTTTAAAAGTGAATATGGGTTTTGCATTCCACCAACAATATAAATATGCTCATTGGCAGAAGACTCTTTAGCTTGATTAATTGTTTGATTTTTTAAAGGTCCATGTGGAGCAATTATAACTAATCTTGTATTCGGATGATGTTTATGAACTTCTTCAAATGCAGTCAACAAACGATCATGTCCTTTTTGCTTATCAAAACGACCGATATTAGAAAACACCTTCACATTAGGATCCAACAAATCATCAATCAGTTTTAATTTAGATAATCCATAAATATAACCTAACTCTTCGTTTGTAATTTCTAAACTGTCTGTCACTTTAAACAACTCTGTATATTTCGATTGAAAAATTCCATCTAGTTCACTTTTATACTTTTTAACATTAGGAATTAAATCACTTTCACCAATGTTTCGTCTTTGAATAATTGTTTTAAACAATCGGTCAATTGGAGTAAAAGAATTGTCTTCTTTAATTTGAACAGGTAAAGAATCATGAATTGTTTTCTTAATTCCGCCATAATGAGTAATTGATGTATCTAATAGTGATGTAAATAAGCTTTCTTCTGATGCTTCTATGATCTTATCTGTTCCAAGGAAATTATCTAAAATTTTTATATTTTTTATTTTAGGATAATTAGAAACCAATCTTTCTCTTAATTCCTCATTAACCAGAACAACTTGATCAACTTTTTCATAACTATTTTTCAAGACTTTTTTATTGATATTTTTTTTAGCATCGTACTCTTCGAACATATCTGTATGATAAAAAATAGTTGTTTTTATTTTTTCACCAGAAATAGCTTGAGTCATCGCTGCATACGCACGTTCAAATCCTGTGTAATGAATAAAATGATTAATTTCCAAATTATTAAACATTCGTCGAAAATCTAAACGGTACATTTTCATAACAACTGTTTCAATTGTTTTTCTCATGAATTTGTTTCCAAACCATTCCTTCTTCAAATACAGGTGGGTGAAAATACCTTCAAAAAAACTGTACTGAGCTACACCGGATGTCAATATATAAGGAATTTGTAGCTCTTTTAATTTATATTTATGTGCATACTTCACGCTTTTATCTTTCAAATGCAAGATATAGTTATTTTCTTCTAAATCAATTGCATCCAATGTATTGAAAAAAGCTTGCGTAATTCCATTATCCCAAAGTGGTCCAGCAAAGAATACTACGTTATCCTTCTCATTTCTCAAACTAAATTCTTTGATGTTGCTACAAGCTTTACCTGAGAATAGATAGTCTACTAACTCTTTTGTTCCTTCTAAGTTATCATTACTAATGTACTTATCTTGGAAATTTTTGTCTGTTAGCTCATCCTCATCTCTTAGATGAGTAATCAATTCGTCAATAGTACTTACTTTTAAGAAAGGGTAATCAGCAATATCTTCATATAATCCTCTTTGCTTATAATAAGCTGCTTTATCATAAGTAAATAAGATTGTTGATCTATTTGTACACAAGAAATCGTACATAATAGAACTATAATCTGTTATTAAAGTATCCACCGCTGTTAGAAACTCATACGTTTCATATTTACTTGGAAAAGGTTTTACATGTTTCAAATCATGAATATTTAAAGTCATCTTTTCAGCATCAAACGGATGTAGTTTTACAAATAATACTTCGTTATCGGTTAAGTTTTTATCCAGAGCTAATAATGCTTTTTCTGTATAAGAGATTGATGTTCCTTCATCTCTATAAGTTGGCATGTACATATAAACTTTTTTATTATCTAAATCTAGCTCATTTCTAACTTTTTCTCTAACTAAATCATCAAATAATATAGAGTTTCTTGCAGAAGGTGCGACAACAACTTTTGTACTTGCAATATTATTTAAGTTATAACTTTCAACTAATTTATCTTTCGTATAGTCGTTACTAACGACTAAATAATCAGAAGCTAAAAAATTCTTTTGAACATTTCCAAATCCGTCCAAATTCATGTCTTTTCCTAATTTTTTTAGGGGCGTTCCATGCCATATATTAATGTAAACTTGCTCAGGTCTCTTATTAAAAAATGACCAAAAAGTTGTGTCATTAATCAGATACTTACTTGTAGCTAAGGCCAAAAAATAATCTTTACTTAAAAATTCAACTACTTTTACTTTATCAGTAATATTTTGTTTCTTTAATAATAATTGAAGCCAATCTTTTTTTTCTGGAACAATCGAAATAACTAATTGCATTTGAGGATATCTTTCCGCTAAGTCTTTGCAGACATAAAGAACATGACCACTAAAATCTCTACTTTGTGTTGATTCAAGTAAAATTTGGTTTTCCTCAATTGATTTATGCTTAAGATACTTCAGATATTTAAACTCATAAGATTTTGACATTTTATTTTTTATTGTATTTTTCACTTTTTTGTTTAACATTTACAAAAAAACTCTCCATTCAAAATTATTTTGATAAACAACTACTTCCCACGTTTTGTTATATAAAACTAATTATTTTTAAAAAATAACTAAAATGAATGAAATTTATTTAAAATTAATTATTCGTTAATTATCTTTATTCACTTTACTACTCTCTTTAATAATATAAATCGGTCTTCTTTTTGTTTCTAAGAAAGTTTTGCCTAAATATTGACCCACAACGCCTAAACATAGAAGTTGCAAACCGCCTAAGGCTAAAATAATACAGACAAGGGATGGCCATCCTGAAGTTGGGTCACCATACACTAACGCCCGGATAATAATAAAAATCAAAGCAATAATAGCTCCAACAAATGAAAACAAACCAACAAACGCAGAAAAAACTAGAGGAAATTCCGAGAATGCTACAATCCCATCTAGAGAATATTTAAATAAACTCCAAAAGGACCAAGAAGTTTCCCCGTCTGTTCTTTCCACATTTTCAAACTCCAAATAGTAAGTATCAAAACCCACCCAACTAAAAATTCCTTTTGAAAAACGATTGTATTCTTTTACTTCTAAAATGGCATCAACCATCTGTCTGGTCATTAAACGATAGTCTCTGGCTCCATCTACTATTTCCACATCAGAAATCCGATTAATCACTCGGTAAAATTGACGCGCGAAAAAAGACCTGATTTTAGGCTCACCTTTACGACTAACACGTCTTGTTCCTACACAATCGTATTTTTCTTCTGTGATCAACTGATACATTTTTGGTAGTAAAGAAGGGGGATCTTGTAAATCCACATCCATCACCGTTACATAATCACCAGTAGAATGTTGCAATCCCGCATATAGAGCTGCTTCTTTTCCAAAATTCCTAGAAAATGATAGATAATGATACTTCTCATTTACCTTTGAGAGCTCTTTTAAAACAGGTAGCGTATTATCGGTTGAGCCATCATTTATAAAAATATACTCAAAATTCGTTGCTTCAAATTGTTTTTCGATTTTTGACATTTCATCAACAAAATGTTGAATCGCCTGTTCTTCATTGAAACAAGGAATAATAATTGTAATTAATTGATTCATTTGTTTTTCGTCCTTATTCTTCCCCATTGACTAGTGACTTACAATAAACTCTTAAGTTCCACTTCCGGATATTTATCCGTAAACCAACGCATTGCAAATTGATTTTCAAATAAAAATAGTGGTTGGTCAAAACGGTCTCTAGCTAAAATATTTCGACTAGAGCTCATTTTTTCATCTAATTGCTCAGGATTAATCCAACGAGCAATCTTAGTTCCCATAGGATCCATGATGACTTCTGTATTGTATTCTCCTTGCATACGATGTTTGAACACTTCAAATTGAAGTTGTCCAACAGCACCGATAATAAAGTCTTCTGTCAAATACGTTTTATATAACTGAATTGCACCTTCTTGAACTAATTGATTTAGCCCTTTGTAGAAGGACTTTTGTTTCATAACGTTTTTAGCTGTTACTCGCATAAATAATTCTGGAGTAAAGTGAGGTAAATCTTCGAACTCTACTTTTTCTTTCCCAGTATAAATAGTGTCTCCAATTTGGTAAGTACCTGTATCGTATAAACCAATGATATCACCCGCAACTGCTTCTTCTACCTGTTCACGAGAATCCGCCATAAATTGAGTTGAATTATTTAATTTAATTTTTTTACTCTCACGAGATAATTGAACGTCCATCCCACGACTAAATGAGCCTGAACAAATACGGACAAATGCAATTCTGTCTCGGTGAGCAGGGTTCATATTAGCTTGGATTTTAAAGATAAAACCTGAGAAGTCTTCGCTATAAGGACTCACTTCTCCCTCATCTTTTGTTTTATGTGCTGATGGAGCTGGAGCAAATTTTAAGAAAGTCTCTAAAAATGTCTCTACCCCAAAGTTAGTTAAAGCTGAACCAAAGAACACAGGTGTTAATTGTCCGTTAGCAATTTTTTCTTCAGAAAATTCATTTCCTGCTTCTAATAACAACTCAGCATCATCCATCACTTGATCAAAAATTGAAAGCTGTTTGATTGGATGATCTATTTCAAGTTCATGATTTTCATTTAATGGTAAGAAACGCTCGCCATCATAACGCTCTGGACGGTGGATTTCTACTCTGTTATTAAAGATATCATATAACCCTTCAAACCCTTTACCCATACCAATTGGCCAGTTCATTGGGTAAGATTCGATTTCTAAAACTTCTTCAAGTTCTTCCAATAACTCTAATGGTTCACGACCATCTCTATCTAATTTATTGATGAACGTAAAAATAGGAATACCACGCATACGACAAACTTGGAATAATTTTTTAGTTTGTGCTTCAATACCTTTGGCGCTATCAATTACCATAACAGCACTGTCAACGGCCATAAGTGTTCGATAAGTATCCTCTGAGAAATCCTCATGTCCTGGTGTATCCAAGATATTAACGCGTTTGTCTTCAAAATCAAACTGCATCACAGAACTTGTTACAGAAATCCCTCTTTGTTTTTCAATATCCATCCAGTCAGATTTAGCAAAGTTACCTGTTTTCTTTCCCTTAACTGTACCAGCGCTTCTAATAGCGCCCCCAAACAATAGTAACTGCTCTGTAATCGTTGTTTTCCCCGCATCCGGATGGGAAATGATAGCAAATGTCCTTCTACGCTCAACTTCTTTTTGTTGATTAAACCCCATAATATTCTCCTAACTAAATTTTATATTTAAATTGATTCTCTTTTTATCAAAACATTGTTAATTATATCATGTTTACCCCTTAAAGTGAATGAATGCCCATTTATTCTTCTCTTTGTTTTCAAAATAAAAAGACATCAGACAAACAGTCCTGATATCTTATAATCTTATTTAATCTCTAACCTTTATTAATAAGTAATGTGCCTGCAAGGATTAAAACAATCCCTACCATACCATATATATTAATTGTTTCTTTCAACACAACGGATGAACCAACTAAAATTAAAACATTGGTTAAGCCTAAACCTAACGGAACGATAAAACTGACATCAGATTTTGAAATGATAATCATCCATAGAATAAAACTCACTAAATAGCAAAGTAATCCTAAAATACTTAAAGCTGGAAAATTCATATTCAATTGATTACTTACCATTTTTATTGATAAGTCAGCAGAACCTAACTTAAATAAAATGATACCTGATGAAGATAAAATAACGTAAACAAAAAATAATAACATCTTATTTATCCTTTCTTTCTATCTTTTCTTTTAAAATTGACACTTCTTGAACGAGCGTTTTTATATCATTGGACTGTTTAGTAATATGTTTCGTAAAAATAATTAACTGAATTAAACTAAATAAAACAGCCATTACTAATAAAAAATTAGACATTGTTTCAAAGCCTAGCAATTCAGAAAATTTTTCGGGAATACTTGGAAAAACTGAAAATACTAACATAATAATACCAATACCTAACCACATAAGTGAATGCTCTAGAGTAAATGTCGCATTTCTGATTAGCTTAATAATAAAAATTAAAAATATAAGAGAGAAAAAAATCATCGTTATTGATAAAATATCCATTATTTATCCCTCCCTGTACTTAATAAAATAATTGAAGTTAATACTTCTATCATATAGCGGATTGACTTCAATGGTGTGATAGAAGATTTTCCTTCTAATCGTTCAAACATATTTACCCCGATTTCTTCTACTCGCTTATTTTGTTTAACTAAAAGCGCATTTGTCTCTGGTTCAGGATATTTTTTAGGATAGTGCTGAGAAAAATACTCTATTACGTCGCGATTAGCAGCTCGATATCCGGAAGTAACGTCCAATAAACGACGTCCTGTTTTTATCTTGATGAAAGAAGAAATCAGATTAATACCCATTCGTCTAGAAAAAGAAGTCTTGAATTCAGAAGGGGATCCTTCTACAAACCGAGAACCAATAGTAAAATCTGACTGTTCATCTATAATTGGTTTAACAAGTGCTTCAATAGATGTAATATCATGTTGACCATCTCCATCAAACTGCACAGCTATATCGTAATCATTGTAGTAAGCATATAAGTAGCCCGTTTGAACTGCACCACCAATTCCCAAATTCTTAATTAGGTGAACAGCTGGAATCTGTTGTTCAATCAACAAGTCTTTTGTTTTATCAGTTGAACCATCGTTAATGACAATGTAATCTAACGTAAACGAAACCTGTTTTTTAAACTCTTCTATAGATTTAGTTGTCTTAACAATACTACCTTCCTCATTGTAAGCAGGAATAATCATTAATACTTTTGTCATTTAATTTCTCCTTAAAGGTGTCGTTTCCTTATTGGTTGATAAAAAGAAACCAAACAGAAATGGAACGACTAATATAACTGGTAGGAAATAACGTATATACCCCATCGTGATCGGACCTGCAATTAGGGTTCCTACAATGCCTAAAGCAGGGATACAAATAGCCGCGTATTTCCCTTTTTTATCTCGTAAATAAATCGCAAACATAACAAATAATAAAAAGATATAGCTTCCATAATTATTAATTTGAGATAAAATAGGCAATTGATCCCACCAATGATAAAAATTCAAACGTGTACGACTTAACTGAGTTGCACGTTTTTTTTCTTTAAAACTATGTTTTTCACCAAAATTAATATACGCTTCTGGAATTTCACCTGGCTCATCCACATAAATTTCACTATCATAATAGCTATTCATTGAACGGTTCAAATTAAATAAATTGCCATGACTAGCTGCTAACGATTCAAAAGCTAATAACGGGTGAGTCAAAGATTGTTTAATAAACAATTTAAAATATGCTGACATCTCTTCAGATGTCGCCTCTTCATTATGTGTTTTTTTTACCGAATCTGAACGATAAGGATCATAATTTTTCCTTATCACATCGTAATCTAGAACACGGTTTATAATTTCTTTTTCCTCTTTCGTTACTTCATCATCATGATACTTTGCATATCTTGCTGTTTGCTGAAACGGAACAGATAACATTTCTCGTCTCTTTGGTTCAGGCTGAGCCTCTACAAATTGATTTACTAAAGCAGTATTCAATAAGTTTGCTGAAACTAACCCAATAATCCCCATAACAATAATCGACTTATAAAAACGAGTTTCCTTTTTAACAAAGAAATAACCAATTAAATAAATTAATAGTGTCGGGGCAACAAAATGTAACGTGTTATATCTAAACAACATCATAAGAATGATTGAAACAACATGTGCTAAGTAAAGTTTATGCTGAAAAAAGTATCGATTATCATAAAAATAAGCAATTAAAGTTGCTATATAAACGATAAAGAAAGCACTAAACGGAATATCTTTAGTCAAAACAAGAACAGTTCCATGAACACTTGGAATAGTACCGACTAATAAAACCATCACTAGCCCCATCCCAGCTTGTCTAGTTAGCTTAACAAACAGAGAAACAGCATAACTAAACGCAGTTGAAACAAGAGTTAATTGAAACAAAGTAAGAAGGAAAATACCTATATTACCACTTCCAAAAAATTCTCCTAATTGAATAAACCAGCCTGTTGTAAGTGTTGATAATACAGGATGTTCAGCAGCTCTTTCATAAACACCATAGTACATCAAAATTTGATCCATTGTGTCTCCCATAAAGGTGCCTGGATATGTTGTTATAGCAATTATACTCCAAAATAATGTTAGCAAGGCAAAACTCCATAAAAAAGGAGACTTCTTGAATTGTTCAATAAAGTTATTCAGCCATTTACTTTTAATAGATAAATGGCGCCATTCATTTTCATAATAAAGAAGTAAAATTATTTTTTGAATACTTTCTAGTAACCAATACATACCTAAAATACTACAAAAACTATATAAAACTCCTGCTGGTCTTCCTGATAATACTTGGTTAATAGTTGGTACATCCGATGTGTATACAGTTGTTAACCAGGTACATAAACTAAAAAAGAAAGAGATAATTTTTTGTAAAATAGTAGTTTTATAATGAATAGTTGATATTTTTTTAAAGAAATAAGTTAATCCAATAATTGAAAATAGTAGTAAGTAAGGGCTATTCACTAATGCTGAATAAAGCGCGGTAAATCCCTTCTCTTCACTTACAACTGAAAAATAAATTGATAAGCCGAGCGTTGTCAAAATACTTTTTAATAAGTAAATCATATATGCCTCCAAAACCTTTTAATAATTTCTATATTTTATCATATTTTTTAAGACTTTAACATGACATTTGTAATATTTAAGTTCGATACAAAAAAAGATTGACTGCATTTCGCAATCAATCTTCTTTTTCTTTTTCCTTGTCCTTGTCTTTATCAGTCGAACCTTTTAGACGTCTGTATTTCTCTTCTTCAGGTTCTTCTTCTTTTTCATGGACTTTTACTTTGATTTCAATCAAACGTGTTCCTTCAACTTTATGAGTTGTCAGCGTCACATTTTCAACATCAATGGATAAAGTTTCGTTCATCTCAGGAATGACGCCAAGCGCTGTGATAACATAACCTGCCATCGTATCCACATCATTCATATCAAGTGTTGTTTCAAAATGTTCATTAAAATCATCAATCGGCATACGAGCTTGAATGATATACTCATCCTCACCAATTTGAGTGTACAACTCTTCAATCGTTAACTCATCAGACTCATCATCAATCTCACCAACGATTTCTTCTAGTAAGTCTTCAAATGTTACTAAACCAACAACTCCACCATATTCATCTAGAAGAATTGCCATATGGTTTTGTGTGCGTTTAAGTTCTACTAACAAGTCATCAATAAAAATAGTTTCAGGAACAAACAACGGTTCGTGAATGACTTTTAATAAATCGACATTTTCAAACCCTGTTTTTCTTGCTTCTTTTAATAAGTTTTTTAAATGTAATATACCAATAACTTTATCTTTATCATCATCATAAACCGGAATACGAGAAAAATTATTTGATAAGACTTTATCAATATTCTCTGTTGCCGAATCATGGATATCAATCATAAAGGCTTCTGTACGAGGTACCATCACTTCACGAGCTAGAGTTGTATCTAAATCAAATATCCCTTGAACCATTTCAAGTTCATCTGAATCTAAAACTCCTTCATTCGTTAGCATATAAGCCATCTCTTCACGAGTCATTTTATCGCTCTCATCATCGAATGTCATTGGTGTAATTCGGCTCAACAAATTTGTTGAGGCTGAAAGCAACCAGACAAAAGGTTTCATAAGAACACCTAAAACTTTAATTGGCCCTAAAGCGAATTTTGCGACTTCTTCAGATTTATTAAGAGCAATCCTTTTTGGATAAAGCTCCCCAAATACAATTGAAATATACGTTAATAAAATCAAAACAATCACCTGAGAGGCTTGTTTTGCCCACGAAACATCTCCAAACAATGGCGCTAATTTTTTAGCAAACGAATTAGCTAAAGAAGCACCAGACAAGATGGTTACAAGTGTAATACCTACTTGGATGGTCGATAGAAACGTACTTGAATCATTAATTAATCGTAACAGTTTAACTGATGCTTTATCTCCCTCTCCTGCTTTTTGCTCCACACGGCTTTTATTAACCGATACAACCGCCATTTCTGCTGCTGCAAAAAAAGCATTGAGCAAAGTTAAAACAACTAATACAATTACGTTAATTAAAATAGACTGACTATCAGGGTCAGCGTTCATAAGCTTGTTCTCTCCTTAAAATAAAATGCGTCATTACTTGTTAAGTAATTACTATGAAATCGTATCACAATTAAACAAATTTGACAATTGAATAACCTACTTTTTTTGTTCCTCAACTGGGGAGTTTCAAGCTTTCCCTTCTTATTTAATTGCACCATATCAAAGACATAAACAAAGATTGTTTTACACACTGCATATAACGGAACTCCAAGAATCATTCCTAATAATCCTGCAATGTTTCCAGCTACTAATAATAGAATAATAATCGTTAGTGGATGAATATCTAAACTTTTACCAATGACATTTGGATAAATGATATTACCATCAATTTGTTGAACAACTAGTACAACAATACAAGCAAAAACTGCTTTCCATGGATCTGTAAAAACTGTTACTAAAACTGCTGGAGCTAATCCAATATATGGTCCAATGTATGGAATCATATTAGTTAATCCCGCAATGAACCCAAAAAGAAACGCATAATCTACGCCAATGAGCATATATCCTAAACTAGTTGAAACACCAACGAATAAGCACTCAATCATTTGACCACTAATATATTTTGAAATAGTTTCACTCATTTTACTTAAGAGCTCTAACATTTCTTTTTTATGCTTCGATGGAAAATACTTTTCAACAGCCGGAATAAATTTATGGCCATCTTTTAACATGTAAAATAGAATAAATGGAACCGTCACAACTAACATCACAATCCCTGCGACAGAAGATAGGAAAGAACCAATTCCAGAGCTTAAGCCATTAAACGTTTGTTGGGCAATATTTCCAATTGATAAATTCCATTTATCTAGATAAGATTGAACATCAATATTTTGAGTCATTGGGTGATGAGCTAATTGATCTGCCCAATCTTCCACCACCGTAATAAATTGTGGCATTTTTTTCATTAAAGCAGTAATTTGAGCAATTAATGTTGGAATAAGAGATGAAATCGAAAGAACAATAATTCCAACTAGAAGTAACATCACGATAGTAACTGCCAATGTTTTACCAATACCTCTTTTTTCTAAAAAAGAAACGATTGGTTTAAATAAATAGTATAAAAATCCTGAAATTAGGATAGGTGCAAACATTGTTGTAAACATGGTTGCAATAGGTTTGAATAAAAAGTTAATTTTGGTTCCAACTAATACTAATGTGGCTAATATTAATAACTCCGCTGACCAAAACATTAATTTTGAATGTTTAAATTTTTCGTACATTCTTTTTCCTCCGTTTGTTTTTATTTTTTATGTTTCATTTCATTTGGTTTATGTAATTACCCTATAGTATAATATATTCTAATAAAAATTGCTTTTATTATTTGATTAAAAGTTACAAAAAAACTAAAGGAGATTATTTTATGATAACAATTAAACACACTGAAGATATTCATTCAACAATTTACGAAGATGCCTTAGCTATTAGAAAAGAAGTATTTGTCACTGAACAACAGGTTCCTTTATCTCTAGAGGTTGAGGACGAAGAACTCTGTGTTCATTTTGTTTTATATGATGATAATGAACCAGCTGCTACAGTGCGTTTATTTCCAAAAGATAACTCTACATATAAAATCCAACGAATGGCTGTATTAAAGCAGTATAGAAAAAAAGGATACGGTAGAAAAATTATGATTGCAGCAGAAGAATACGCTAAGAATGTTGGTAAAACACAAACTCTTTTAGGTGCTCAAACACACGCTTTAGCCTTTTATGAATCTATGGGTTATGAAGCATTTGGTGATGAATTTTTAGATGCTGGCATTAAACATTTTAATATGAAAAAAGAAATCTAACAAAAAAACTCTAACTCTGATATTATTAAATTGATGATTTTTTTATTATTGTCTATTTATTTTTAGAAAGGGTTTAACATGAAAAAGTACTATTCTAGCTTGGATACATTACGAGCTATTGCTATTCTTTCTGTCATCTTTTATCACACAATACCCCACATCTTTCCTGGGGGATTTTTAGGAGTCAATCTCTTTTTTGTTTTGTCGGGATATTTGATGACAGCAAGTATTATTATGGAGTTATTTTCTACTAAAAACTTTGATTTCAAGCGTTTCTATCAAAAAAGACTACGTAGAATCTATCCACCTCTATTGCTTTTAATAGGAACACTCTCTGTTTTTGTTTTACTGACTAACAGTGTTGATCCTATAGATTTTTTCAAAGATAGTTTAGCAAGTCTATTAGGTGTTAATAATCAGTGGCAACTGGTCAATCAAGTTTCTTATTTCGACCAATTTAAAAGCCTTTACTTACTCAAACACCTTTGGTCATTGTCAGTTGAACTGCAATTTTATATTTTTTATCCTTTATTCCTAGTGAATATTTTTTTTATGCAAGATAATAAGAAAATTGTGAGAATCCAGAGAATTCTAATTCTTGTTACACTATTTTCTATTCTTGTTATGAGTTATTTGTATTTTTATACGGATATTAATTTTACTTACTATTCGACTCTTTCTAGATTATCAGCATTTACAATTGGCGGGATGTTTTTTATAAAAAGTGGAACACGAAAAAACAAACAAAATATGGCCTATCCTTTCAAAGTAACACTCTGTTTTCTAGCTCTACTTTTTTTTATGCTAACATTAAATGACCATTCACTTCTTACATATAACGGCGGAATGTTTGCTTTTAGTATGATTAGTGGATTCTTAATTTTCTTTATTGTGGAGTCAAAGAAAATCAACACTTTTCTTGATATACCACTATTTACATTTATTGGAAAAAGAAGCTATGATATGTATCTTTTTTACCTACCTACTATTTTAATTTTTGAGTATTACTCAGGCTGGGACGGTAAAAATCCGTATCTCGTAACAATGCTTCTTACATTCATAATTATAGCGTTGGGACATTTGTCTTATCACATAACGCAAAAAGTATCTGGAAAAGATATTTTATTTAGTTCAATTATTATCAGCTCCCTTATTATCCTAATCTTTTTCTTATCTAAAATGGGGGGATTCACAACAAAGCCTAATAAACTTCCCAAAACAAATGATTCGAGTTACGTATCTTCTAGCACATCTTCTGAAAAAGAAACAACTAGCTCTTCAACTACTGAAGAAAGTATTGATACAAGACCTAAAGAATTACTATTTGTTGGAGACTCCGTTTTATTAGGAACAAAAGACTACCTAAATGACCTATTTAAGGACGATCAAATTGAAATTGATGCCAAAGTAGGCCGTCAGCTATACGAGGTGAAACAAATCATTGAATCTCACCCTGTATCTGACAATCTTATCTATGTGTTGAGTACTGGGAATAACGGGCTTGTTTCAAAAGAAGAAATAGAAGAGATTGTTAAAAGCATAGATAATCATTCTCTATACTTTATTACAACAGCCGTCCCAAGATCATGGAAAACAGCAACTAATAATGTTTTAAAAGAAACAGCAAAAAATCATAAGAATGTTCATATCATTGATTGGGAAGAAAAAGTACTCAACAATCCTGACAATAACTGGTTTGACGGTGATGACATTCATTTAAATCAAGAAGGAGCTAAAGTTTACGGAGAGTTAATTCAATCTAACTTAGATAAAAAATAAGAGATAGCATTGACATCTTTTGACAACTTATATACATTTAAATTATAAAAGTTAATAAAGTTAGGAGTTTAACTAAGTGAAAAAGAAAAAAATAGGTTTATTAGTTGGTCTAGGTTGTACAACTCTGCTACTAGCAAGTTGTGGCAACTCACCTCAAAAGGAGTTTGCTTCTTTTATTGAAGAACAAAATAGTCAAACAGTCGGTACATGGGACTTTAATATGGCCATTGATGATATGAAATTGTCAGAAGGCACAAGTAGTCAGCCAGCTGATCCAATCGTTAATATGATTATTACTCAAGTAAAAGATGCCTCAATTGATGGTACTGTTCAAGTTGATATGGCAAAAGATATTAAATTTGGTCTTGATATGAAAATGAAAGCTATGGGAATGGAAATTCCATTTAACATGATTGGAGATTTTGGTAAAGAACCTAAATTGTACATGGCAACAGATATGATGGAGTATGTGATGACAATTGCCCAATCAATGGCTGGAGGAACACCTGAAACACAACCTGATTTCAGTAAAATAAAAGGTAAATACATTGATATAAGTGAAACACCTACTGCTGAATCAAAAAAAGAATGGAAAGAACTTTATAAAGAAGTAGCTCATTCAAAAGAAGATCAAAAAGAGTTTACTAAATTATATGTTGATTTTATTAAAGGTTTAGATAAAAAGACATTCACTAAAAAAGAAGATGTCATTTCACACACCTTTACTAAAAAAGAAATAGAAGATTTATTTACTGAAATTGCTAAAGCTTCTGAAGAAAAAGATGCAGATGTTAAAGAAGTATTTAAAGACTTTAAAGATATGACACTAAAAGTTGATGTTAACCCTAAAAAAAATAGCATGGTAAGTTTAGTTACTTTATCTCCTAAAGGTGAAAAAAATGCTAAATCTGGGATTGATTCAATGGCTCTTAAAATTAAAACAAATTTGAAAGATAAAAAAGCTAACATCAAATTACCTAAAAAAGAAGATATCATTAGCCAGGAAGAATTTGAAAAAGCAATGCCTAGCGGAGCTGCTCTAGGAGGAGATTCTGAAAAAATCTCTAAAGAAGAATTTGAAGAAGTAAAATCAATGCTTACTGAAAATAAAGATACAATAGATAAAGAAGCAGCCCAAGAATTTTTAGAAACACAAAAGGAATCCTTTACTGAAGAGCAGTACAAGGAACTTCAAGAATTATTAAAATAGCAAAAAATGACTGTCCTATAAGTATAAAAACTTATGAGACAGTCATTCTTTTTTTGGTAACTCCACTAAGCGTGGTGTTTTAAGGACTCCAACCATTTCTTCCCCGATTAAATCCATCCCTTCATTATTAGGATGTAACTTATCATAAAGGTATTTTTCTGATGTTTTGTGGTTAATTTCAAAGTGATGATAAATGTCGACAAACTCAATCTGATTTAAATGAGTAACATATCTCATCTCTTCAACTAATTTTTCCATATCTTCTTTAGGTCGTTCTTTTAAGTTAGATGTATAAATGGGTGAAAAAACGACAATTCTAGCATTTGTTGTTTCTTTCAAATAGTTCAATAATAAATTAAAAGCACCTAAAGTTGTTTTAGGATTATCCAAAGTACTATGATCTCCAATAATAAAATTAGTAGAAATATCATTTGTTCCTGCGAAAATAGTAATATAGTCATGATCTTTTATATTTGCTTTCTTATTAAGAACCAAATCATCATAAAGTGAACCATGTTCTCTTGTTGACATCTCTTTACTATATTGTTTAAATGTTGCACCTGAAATACCATAAGAATCAACAATCGCACCTTCATTTCTGAAAGCTTGTTGATACCCAATGATTTTTCCACCTCTTATTTCTTTATTATCTAAGTAAGTCATCGAGTCCCCAATACACAGAATTTTTTTATCTTTTAATATATTCTCTGTTGGTTCTTCTTCATATTCACTTGAAGAACTTACATGTGGTTTCATAATAGAACTTGATGTATCTACAGAGTAATCATCATTGCTGATAGCTTCATTAGATATCGTTTCAATTTCACCAATTTGTTCTTCTTCACTATTTAATTGTTGAACATGTCCGTAAATTATCTTTATACCAACTGCAATACATATCCCCATCAATAAACTTATAAAAACGAGTGGTTTTTTCTTTCTCATAAACTTCTTCTCTCCCACTGACCCTTAAATATCGTTTTCCATCTTCCCACAAAATTTATATTTCGTCAAATCAAAAAAAGAAACGCTAGAAAAAAATTCTAACGTTTCTTTTTATTATTTTCTACGCAACATGATAGATAAGTTACTGTCTTCTTGATAATTGTTGATAACGTTTATACCACACATCAACGTACTCCATAGAAAATGGGCCCTTTTCATTGTTAATCCAGTCAACTAATGTTTTGACATTTTCTTTCAATACTAAATCAATTTCATCTGGATAATTCATTTGAGCACGATGATCTTCATACTCATCAACATCTAAAAGGCGTTTTTCTCCATCAGGAAAAACCTTAATATCCAAGTCGTAATCGATGTATTTTAAAGCTTCTTCATCCAAAACATAAGGTGAAGCCAGATTACAGTAATAAGAAACCCCCTTCTCACGTATCATTGCAATTATATTGAACCAGTACTTCGTATGAAAATACAAAATAGCTGGCTCCCGTGTCACCCAACGTCTACCATCAGACTCTGTCACTAATGTGTGATCATTAATCCCGATAATAGAGCATTCACTGGTTTTTAAAACCATCGTGTCACGCCAAGTTCGATGTAAACTTCCGTCATGCTTGTAACTTTGGATCGTTATAAACTCTCCTTCTTTAGGTACACGCATCTACTATTACCCTACTTTCCTTGGCTATCTTTAGGCCAAATTATTCACTAGGGTGTTCATTACACCAATATCAAAATTATTATATCATAAATAAAGTTTAAGTAGCACTATTAATTCCTTTTTTGTTTAAAATAGCTACCATTTTTTGCTGAGGCTTTGGAAAGACAAAGTCATCAAAGTCTGTCTTACTTGCCCACACATCACTTTCTTCAAGTAATATTTTTTCTTGGTCTTTTTCAAATCCTGAAGCTAATAGTAAATGCCATTTTCTATGACTAAAGATATGAGTTGCTTCACCAATTGGTTGTTTTTGCCAGACTATTTTTGGTTGTTTGTCTACTAATTTAGCTAAAAAACAACCTGTTAATAGGCTTGCTGTTTCATCTGCCACAAAATCAAAGAGAGTTGGTTCTTTTGTATCTAATTGATAGTTCTTCCAATCTTTCACCATCTCTTCATAAGCAGCCTTTGAGACTTCAAGAAGTGGAAATGTCCACATATCAGCTAACAAACCATCACTAGGACGTTTTCTTAATAGATACTCGCCCTTTTCATTTTGGATAGCAAGAGCCACATAGTACATCGGAACAGTCTTAATTTTTTTCTTTTTAACAGGAAACTCTTCCAGTCTGCCTTGCTTATGGGCTTCATACAAATCTTTTAATGGATCTATCTCAATCTTAGGTGAGGTAGGTGTACAAATCGTTGCTCCTAAATCCATCAAAGCTTGGTTAAAATCACCAGGTCTGTCATGACTAATGGTTTCTCTCACCTTTTGTTCAAATATTTTTCGTGATTTTGGGTCTGCTATATCGTCTTCGATACAAAATAGACGACTATAAACACGCATGACGTTGCCATCAACAGCAGGCTCTGGTAAATCAAAAGCAATACTAGCAATCGCACCAGCCGTATAGGGTCCAATCCCTTTTAAACTTAGTAAATCCTTCAAATTATCTGGCATTTTACCACCAAATTTTTCTACAATTGTTTTAGCTGCTTCTTGCATGTTTCTAACCCGAGAGTAGTAACCTAGACCTTCCCATGCTTTTAATAGCTTATCTTCATCAGCTTCTGCTAAATCTTTAATCGTTGGAAACCACTCTAAAAAACGATGAAAATAAGGAATAACTGTTACTACTTGTGTTTGTTGGAGCATGATTTCAGAGACCCAAATTCGGTATGGATCTTTATTTTCACGCCATGGTAGTAATCTTTTTTCTTGATCGTACCAAGCAAGGAGCTTATCTTGCATCTCTTTTACTTGCTCTTCATTCCACTCAATTACTTCTTTACTCGTCATCTTCTAGCTCTTTCTCCTCTATGAAACGATTAATCGCATCAAAGTCATATCCTTTTTGAAACAGGGACTGACGCATCTTTTGTTTTTTCTTAGCTTTATCCAAGCGTTGATGCTTACGCCATAACTTATCCCCTTCTCTAACAAGTGTTTCCCACTCATCGTCTTCATCTTTTTCCACTTCTAAATTAGACATGACTAAATTAATTAAGTCGCCACTATACCCTTTAGTAAAGAGATGCTGACGAACTTTGTTGATTTGTTCCTTATGGCTTTTTGATTTATATTTTCTAAGAGCTTTTTCAGCAACCTTCATTGCTACTTCTTCTTGGTCATCAAATGAATACTGCTCAAGAGCTTTTGCGATATTTTCCTCAGAGATTCCTTTTTTAAAGAGTTGTTGCTTAATGGTTTGTGGACCTTTATCTTGCGTCTTCATCACCGTTCTGACATAGCTTTCAGCAAAAACTAAGTCATCCAGTAAGTTCATCTCACGAAGTTTAATTATTACATAGGAAATTCCCTCTTCAGAAATTTCTTTTTTCTTCAAGTGATCTTTGATTTCTTTTTCAGAACGCAGTTGGTAACTTAAAAAAGACAAAGCTAGTTGGTAACCAATATCTAACTCGGCCTCTTTTTCGATTATTTCTAATGTGTTTTCGGAAACTTCTTCTCCTTTTAGTAAACGATGTTTCACTAGTGTGTCTTCCGATATTCTTATTTTACGTCCACTTTCAGTTGTTAAAGTATAATGATTATTTTTTAATTTGCGGATTGATTTAATTTTTTCCATGACGTCACACCCTTATTTCGATACCTTTAACTATAGCATAAATCAGGGTTTGTTTCTAAAGAGAGAACTTTGATTCCCCTTCAAATTCTTCCCAATATTCTTTTATTACAGGAAAATTTAATTCAGTTCGAACGATTTCTTTAATTTGCTTAAACTCATCTACTGTGAGCTTAGAGACGACATTGGTTCTAATCGATTTCATCTCTTTGTGTAACACCCCTTGCCAGTCTTTTAAATAACCAAATCCATGATTATCTCTATGAAGTAACCCGTTGTGGTGAAAATAAACGGAATGACATTCAAAAGCAAATGCGAATTTACGGTAATTTGATTGATATCTTTTTGGGATAACTAAATCTAAATAATTTGAAAATGAAAGAAGCGTCTGACCATCTGGATAACTTTCCATACCATTAAGCATTGAAAAATTGATGTAATCTGGATGTTTACCTGAAGGTCCATCTAGGGGAATTAGTAAAGCGTCCAGTTCAATTTCAGGCACACAACATAATTTTCGACCATATATTTTTTCAAGAACACCTTTTTTAATCTCATGGCTATTATTATCTTCTAAACGGTAAATTTTAATTAATTCAGTTGTCGTCTTTTTAGAAAAAGCAGGCAGACCATTACTAAAAATTAAGAGACTTGCATAGGGAGTATCAATCTTCGTTAAATCAATCAAAGCAAGTATGTCCTTTGTGATTTTTATAGCTGCGTTAGATACACAACATGACTTTAGAGCTTCATAAATATCATCTATATTTATCTCTTCTCCTTGTGAAATTTCACTAAATATTTCTTCTTTAGTTTCTTTTAAGTTCATTAATTGATCCTCCCCAATACTTTTAGAAAGCGGTTAAATATTTTTCTTTTTCACATGATAACAACTTTTCCCCAATAATCATAAACATTTTCCTTTAAAAGAGGATTTTTTAAACAAAAATTAAACTTTTTTGATTTTGTTTAATATTAGTACTTATTTTAAACTACTCTCGACTGGCCAGTCTAAAACTAATCGAAGAGGGATACTATGGAAAATCAATTATTAGAAGACCATCATGTATTAATTTTAGGCGCATTAAAAAAATGTCACGTAACTCCTTTCCATCCATTATTTGAAGACTACCTACAAATTGCTAGATGGACACTCATTGAAACTCATCGTCGCTTTGTTAAAGAAGGTAAAGATTTATCCTCTTTTAATAATTACGTTTATCAACGCATTTATTGGAAAATCACAGATGAAATCAGAAAAGAATTACATTTAAAAGAAAAAATGCAAACCGAAAGCTCAGATGAGCTATTCTCTGAAATTCCTGATACTACTCAAGAAGACTTATTAGAAGTGACAGATATCTTAGTTCAATTAAGTGAGCAACTAACAGAACAAGAAAAAATATTTTTAGAAGAAGCTTACTTTAATGAGCTGTCCGTTACTGATATCGCAAGGAAATATAAGGTCGCAAGACAGACAGTTTATAACTGGCGAGACAGGGTTGCTTTAAAAACAATCAAATATTTTAAAAATTAGTTGGACACTTTGGACATTCATTTCGTTACTAGTAGTGTAAGGCGCGCAACTTACTAAACTAAATTATAGGACGTGAAAAACATGGAACCAATCTTTGAAGGAAAAAAATTAGAGTTACATTATGACAACGTAGGTGAAGAAAAAGCACGCAGCCAATCTCTAGGGAACTTAAAGAAAAAAGCAAGTAACGAAGACATCCTTGCTTTTGGTCAGTTAATGGGAGAACTTGCTCCAGAAGAGGAAAGTATTAAATCACTTGTAACAGTCGAAAAACAACGCTTTGACATTTAATTAAAGGAGAGAAAAACACATGAAAAAACTAACAATGACATTTTTAAACGAAGCAGGAAATAAAACTTACTTAAAACCAACTGTGGCTAGTGAAGACTTGGCAGCTGATAAAGTAAAAGAAGTCATGGACAGCATCACTGATTTAGATTTATTTGAAAAATCTGGTGAAAAAATGTATGTAGAAACAAAATCAGCTAAATACACTGAAACAACTGTTACTGAATTATTCTAGTCACATCAACAGATTAACCTACCAAAAAGATTGGGATTTTTCCCAGTCTTTTTGATTAGACAGGAGGAATCACATGTTAAAAGTCATTGATGTTTCAAATCATCAACGTGGACTCAAACTAAGCACACTAAATGCGGATGCTTTTATCTTCAAACTAACAGAAGGAACAAGCTTTTATGATGACACTGCAGAAGATTTTATCAAACAAGCAAGATCGCTAAATAAGCCATTTGGTTTGTATCATTTTCTAAATGGAGAAAATATTTCAGCTCAAGCAGATTTTTTTCTAAAAAAATGCGTACCTTATATTGGAGAAGCTGTTTTAGTATTAGACTATGAAGAATACGGCAGACAAGGAAGTAAAAAAAGCAAAGAATTTCTAGATATTGTCTTTAATCAGACAAAAGTCAGACCCCTCATCTACATGAATGAATCAGATGCCAACTCAGATGATTGGTCTGAGGTCATTAAAGCAGACTTTGGTCTGTGGGTGGCTAAATACTCCAGTAACTTACCAAAGCTCACACAGTGGCCGAATTACGCCATGTGGCAGTATACAAATTCTCCATATGATACTAGTCACTTTTATGGAGATCTTAATGCCTTTAAAAAATACGCTACACCAATCACTAAAAATGAGAAAAAATACCACACCAAAGGAAGACGATTCAAAGCTTTAAAAGATTTAATTGTTAAAGCAGATGAAACCTGGAAAAAAGACACTGGCATGTTGTTTTCCAAAAGTAGCATTATTGATATCGAAACAATTTGCCACACCAAAACAACAACGCACGCTCGTCTTAACTATAATCATCGTGAAGTATTTGTTACACTTCATACGGATTATGTGGAGATGATAAAGGAATAAAAAAAACTCGTATGGACAAAATGACTTGTTCATACGAGTTTTTTAGTGACTTCGAATTTTTTATTAACACTCAATAACTTACTTTATTCAACTCTAACAGAAAGCGTATTTCTACCATTCATGTCATTATAAAATAAAAAGACATTATGATTTTTTTTAGTAACATCATCATGAAAACTAATAAGAAATTCTTTACTCTCCTTATGCATACTACTTGTCTTTCTAATTAGAAATTTAGAACTACTGAAAAGAACTTTTATTTCTTGAGGCAATAAGACAACACTATTAACTAGTTCATCATGAAAAGCTACAACTCCTTTCCCTTTTCTGATAAGCTCTGTTTCTTGAGTCCTAGATTCCTTAGAATCATTTTCTATATCTTTTGTTTGATTACCAAAAAAAGATACTTGAATAGCATTTTCGTTAGTTACTTCTATATCTCTAAAACTATTAACTGATAAAATTGCAATACCATCTCCACTATTAACACATACTAACTCATAACCTGAAGGACAACCTTTGTCATCAAACTTACTTCTTAAAGCAAAATTTAAAGCAGGCAAAGGATTAAGCTGTGCCTCTAAAGCCTCTTTTGCCATTTTATTAGAAACCTCCGATTGCTTATAGGCAAAATAAGCAAATAATAAAGCAAATAATGTTGCAAATGCTGAAATAATATCAGACTTTGTTCCCCAACGATTACCAGATAAATAAGAAAATATCACTAATACTAAAACTAAAACTGTAATAATTCCAACTTTTTTGTTACGGCTCATTTTTTTATCTCCATCCTATCACATTAAGGTCTTTAAGTTGTTATAAAAAAGATTAAAAGAACTATATATGCTTTTTATAACCAATAATAGATTAACACATTATAATGAATAATCAAATAAACTTTTAGTCCTTTTAATTATAGATTGTGTATACTATAAGAGTAGAGAAAAATGAAAGTTGGTATATTAGTGAAGAAAAAAAAAGATTGGAAAATTTGGAAATCCCTTTGTCTATTCTTTAATGATTGGTTAAATCTATTTAGACTAATCGTTGTTTTTATTGCATTAGCAATTCTTATACACTTTAGTCGGTTTGATGCTGATTTTACTTGGTTAGATCTTTTTGATATTCCCTTGTTCGTTTCTATCCTATTTTTAATTATTGCTGAAGGTGCCTTTAAGGTTATTAAAAATATAACTGAGGATTTAGCTAAGGTTTCAGAAGATTTTGTATCTATTTCTGATAAATATAAAAGTGAGCCTTTGGTTGAATACAATGGTAACAAAATACCAATCGTCGAAATCTTAAAAAAAGAAGATTTCAAAAAAGACTTCAGTCTTACTTTTAATCCTGATGCTTACGTTTTACCTGATCTATGTATGACTTATTTAGAACAACTAATTGATGCTCACGGAAAATCTAAAACTTACAATCAAGATTTAATACGAGTTGATAATATCACTTCGAGTAATGATAAAATTAATATCACATACTCAAAGACAACTTTTTTTAACTCACTTCTAACGAATCGATCACAAGATGTTACACTACCAAATAATCTTTCCTTGAGAAGATTTTATGAGCCTGGACCTTTTTTATCGCCTTTAAATAATTCTCAGTATTCTAATCATTTAGGAGTCAATATTATTGTAATCACCGATGATCATAAAGTTATTTTTGTTAAAAGAAGTAAAGATATCTCGATTGGGAAGAGAAAACTTGGGATTAGTGTTGGAGCAAGTATTAAACCAAAATATTTTGAAAATCATTTCTCTCAAATTGGGATTTCTGATATTGAAAATTCTATAAAAGAAGAAATTCAAGATGAACTTGGTGTTTCTCCAGACGAGTACTTCGAAAGTTTTTCTTTAAAGCGTAACACAGTCTCTCTTTTCAGTGAACTTTTCGAAGGAGGAAAACCACAACTACTAATGGCTTTAAAAAGTCCTCTTACTTTTAAAGAACATAACCACTTTTTCCAAGAACATTTAAGTAAAGAAAAAAGTGAGAAAATGATAGTTGACGGAAAAGAATTAATTGGTATTTCCGATATCGAATTAAAAGAACAGTTAGATAATGGAGAAATATTTAAATCAACCTTACTAAAAATTGATTCAAAATACTTTGAAATATCCCCTGCTCACTTAGCAGTATTAGCTTTATATTTTAATATCAACAAGGAGCTATAGTATGAATATTATTGAATACTTCTCAAAAGGAAAATCCTATAATGATGAAGAGAATGAAGATGGGTTGTATCAAGATGAAAATTTTATTGCGGTAATTGACGGAGTAACTGATAAAGACTCTACTTATGCTTGGAAAGACAAGCCAGGAAAAGTGTGTAAAGATATAATCATGAAGAGGATTTCTCAGTTACCACACAATATTAACTCCAATGATTTTTTTTATGCCATCACTGATGCCATATCTGCACAGTATCAAGAGAATAAAAATTTCTTTATATCAAATAACAATGACCGACTACAAGCCACTATTATTCTATTTAGTGCTTACTGGCAAGAAATTTGGATTTATGGGGATTCTAAGTGTTTGATTAACCATGTTGAAATCAATAACGAAAAAGAAATTGATAAAATTAATGGTGAAATAAGAAGTCAGGTTTTAACAACCTATTATAAAATTAACAACATCCCCTTCTCTCAAATACTAGAAGAGGATATTGGAAGAAAAGCAATACTACCTCTTTTAAAAAATCAAAGTAAACTTGCTAATTCCGACCATGAACTTGGTTATCCTGTTTTAGATGGTATTAACTTTAATCATCATTATTTAAAAAAAATTACAGTTTCACCAAATGATACGATCGTTCTTGCTTCTGATGGTTACCCTGTTCTTAAAAACTCACTTAAAGAAAGTGAAAAACACTTGGAATCTATCATTGAACTGGATCCAATGATGTTTCATCAATATAAAAGTACAAAAGGTATAAAACCTAATCAATCATCCTATGATGATAGAACGTATATTAAATTTATTGTATAAAAAGAACCAAATCATTCATTTGATTTGGTTCTTTTTAAATTTATTTCTTTTCATTTTTTCTAATCTCATCACTTTTATCTAAAATAAATTGTTTCAAGTCATCTTTAATTTGAGGATGTTGTAAACCATATTCAATACTTGTCTTCATAAAGCCATATTTATCTCCAACATCATAACGAGTACCAGTAAAGTTATGAGCAAATACGCGTTGTGTTTTATTCAATGTATCAATGGCATCAGTCAATTGAATTTCATTACCTGCTCCTGGTTTTTGATTAGCTAAAATGTCAAAAATTTGTGGTGTTAGCAAATATCTTCCAATAATAGCCATATTGCTTGGAGCATCTTCAATAGCTGGTTTTTCCACAAAATTATTCACACTAAATAGTCCTTTTTCCACTTCTTGCCCTGGAGCAATAATACCATATTTAGAAACATCTTCCTTAGGTACTTCCATTACCGCAATCGTAGAAGAATGAGTTCTATCATAGTTATCAATTAATTGCTTAGTTAAAGGTACTTCATCTGACATCAAGTCATCACCTAACATAACAACAAATGGTTCATCACCTACGAAAGACTTAGCTTGCAATACAGCATGACCCAAACCTAGTGGATGAGATTGTCTAATGAAGTGCATATTAAGGCCTGTTGTTTCTTCTACTAATTGTAGTAAGTCATCTTTACCCTTTTGCTTTAAGTTAGTCTCTAATTCGATATTTGAGTCAAAATGATCTTCGATTGGTCTTTTAGCTTTCCCTGTTACAATCAAAATATCTTCAATTCCTGATTTAATAGCCTCTTCAACAATAAACTGAATCGTTGGTTTATCTACAATTGGAAGCATTTCTTTTGCCATTGCTTTTGTTGCTGGTAAAAATCTAGTTCCTAATCCCGCAGCTGGTATAATTGCTTTTTTTACTCTTGTCATTTTTATTCTCCTAATAGTTTTATTCATAAAAAAAAGTTACTAAACAAAGTCTAGTAACTTTTTTGTTTATTTAGCTAATTTCTTATCGTTTAAATCTTTTTTGATTTGAGATGTTGAAATTTCTGGTGTACGTTCTAAGTAAACAACTTCCGCACCGGTTTCTTTAACAAAGTCAAATTTACCTTTCCAGTCATCTCCCATGACAAATACATCAACTTTAAATTCATCGATATCAGTTATCTTTTGTTCCCAGCCATTTTCTGGGATAACTAAATCCACATAGCGAATAGCTTCAAGAAGCATTTTTCTCTTTTCATAAGAGAAATAACATTTCTTTTGTTTTTCATCCCAGTTAAACTCATCTGTAGATAATGCAACAATTAAATAGTCTCCTTGCTCTTTAGCACGTCGTAACAAATTGATATGACCATAATGAAGTAAATCAAATGTTCCATATGTAATTACTTTTCTCATTTTTAAACCACCTTATGTTGTCTAATTTAATAATTAATAGAAATCAAACTAATTTTAACTTCATTAAATAATTTTTTAACCCTGTTTCAATTGTATAACTACATACAAAGCCCAATTTCTCTAGCTCATTTATATCTGCCACAGAATTACGTATATCTCCATCCCTTTCTTCCATTCTTTCTATATTTAACTCCATTTTTAAAAATTTAGAAATTATTATCAAAATATCATTAATACTTGTTTCATTTCCAGTACCTACATTAAAAGTTTTTCCAAATGTGCTGTCAGAGATTGCTACTATCCAGAGAGCATTAATTACATCATCAATATAAATAAAATCTCTTGTTTGTTTTCCATCCCCAAATAAACTAAATTTAGTCATTTCTCCATTAAGATTTTTTTTAAACTTATCCAGAATTATTGAAATTACTCCCGAATAAGGTGAAGTTGGGTTTTGATTTGGTCCAAATACATTAAAAAATCGCACTGCAGTTGTCGGTATATCATACAAATTGTTATAGGTAAGAACATATTTTTCTGATGCAAACTTATCTATTGCGTATGGAGATAGCGGTTGTATATTAGAATTTTCTTTTTTGGGTAGTATTTTATCATCACCATAGACAGCAGCTGATGAAGAAAACACAAATTTTTTTAAATTCCGATTACTCATTTTTCTTAATATTTCTAAAATGATTAATGTTGACATAAAATTAACCTCATGGGTTTCTTGTGGTCTCTTGACAGAATCAGCAACACTTGCCACTGCTGCTAGATGAAAAATATAATCAAAATTTTCCCTATTTAATAATCTTTTCATAAAATCTTTATTTAGAACACTTTCTTCATAAAATACTACATTATCCACATTTCTTAAATTTTCTTTTTTTCCCATGCTCAAATCATCTACTATAAATATTTCAGCTTGACTAGAAAGTTTTTCAGCTAAATTAGAGCCTATAAATCCAGCTCCACCAGTAATAAGTATTTTCATAATTAATTTTCACCTTCTACTTTCGATATTAGCATATTTTAAATTATTTTGTTAGCATTAACTTAAAATATTTTTTTTCAATCTCGTTAACAACATTTTTTACATCAAAATCTTCAAATTCTTCTAAACTAACTAATCTTAACTCATTAAAATTAATATTCAGAATACATTTTTGCCACTCTTCTATATGTTCATTTGACAATATAAATATTTTTTCCTTTAAAATTATCGCTTCCTCTGGAATATTCTGACTAATTAAGCAATTTAAACCATTAATTTGAGCCTCCAATAATGAAATACCTAAACCTTCGTATAAAGATGGAAAAATAAAAAGGTCAAACATACTTAAATAATCCTCAACATTTTTAACACCATCGATTATTTTAACCACATCAATAAGCTTTAATTCTTTAATTTTATTTTCTATTTCTTTTTTTAAATCTCCTTCGCCAACCAAAACCAATCTGTATCTATCATCATTTAAATATAATTTATTAAAAATATCGATAGTGAATAATGGATTTTTTTGTGCAGAAAATCTTGAAGTATTACCTAAAACAATGTCTTTTTCTCCAATATCATAGTACTGTCTTAATTTGTCTCTGGATAATTTGTTAAACCTGTACTTATGAATATCAAAGCCATTACGTATATATACGGTCTTATTCTGACTTCTTTTTCTAAACATCCATTTGGTTGCTGCAGAACTACATGACAACCTTAAATCTATATACCTGTCTTGAGAGTTTTTTAATATATAATGGAGCATTCTTCTTTTAAAAGATGCTGAAGAATTATGAGAGTGTAGAATTACTTTTACTCCCATTTTTTTTGCCCAGTAAGCTTCAAAAAAAGTAAAAGCATACACTGAATGTATATGAATAATGTTATAATTCTTTACTATTTTGATAAACTGTTTTTTATATTCGATAAAATTTTTACTCTTATTTGGTAATCTATAAATTTTTCCACCTAAACTATTAACTTCATCTTCATAAAAATTTTTATCTTTTTTATGAACAATGTAATCAAATTTATAATTTGTTTTATCGATGTATCGATTTATATTTATAATAAAATTTTCTATTCCACCTACATCTAAATTTCCTGGTAAGCAATGTAAAATTCTTTCCATTTTAAACACCCACATTAAAAACTTTCATTTTTTTTAAAATTTTTTTTAAATAAGCATTTCTAAAAAAAATAGCTACAAATAAGATAATATACGTAAAAACAGATACTAATAAAATAATCATAAACTCAATTAAACTATTATTTAATTCTAACAATAATATTTTATTTTTTAATACCGTTATTATCGCAGCAAATATAAACGTGACACTAGAATAAAAAGCTAATTTGACAAAGTAGTGATACGGTTTCTTATTAAAAGCATGTTTGTATAATATATACGGTTCAATCCATACACTAGTTAATACCATACTTAAAATAGTACCTATTAAAACACCAGAAAGACCTAATATTTGAACAAAAAATACGGAAAGAAAAATATTCAATACTGATTCTATTATTGGTTTATACCTATCAAACCAATATAAGCCTAGAGCATCCCTAAAAGTTAAAACTCCTCTTCTTATCTGAACTATAAAAAAATTTATACAAATAAAGATGACAATTGTGTTATTCAAAATATAACTGGAGCCTACCCATATTCTAATAAATGGATTTAATAAAATATATAACATAACTGTTGAAAATGATACTATAAAAAAACAATAAAAAAATACTGCATTAAAAGTTGTTTCTACTCTTTCTTTACTTTCTTCTACTCCTAAATTTCCGATGCTAGCAATAATAGATGAAAATATTTGTCCAAAAATCATATTAAGTGAATTAGTTATCAATAGATAATTTGAATACATACCTACTACTGATAATCCTAAAAATTTTGTTATTACGATGTTGTCTGTTGAATTAACAACAACACCACCTATCTTGTGAAAACTCATTGCATACGTATTTTTTAATATTTCTTTTTTTATATTTTTATCTAAAGGGGATATTTTTTTTTCTTTTAAATATGGATATAATTGATCTGCTTTTTTAGACATAAAAAAGTTTTCTAAAAAAGTAAAAATCAACATAATTACCAAATATAAAAAATAATTTTTCCATACCAATAAAATTATTAATTGTATTAGTACCATAATAAAGTAAAATGAGTATCTATAAATTATTGTTATATGTCTATGCTGATCAGCGATAACTAGAGTTTTTTTGTATGAATAAAAGTACGAAATACCACTGTTAATAACAAATAATATAAAATATATACCTATGTTATTAATATTACCTTCTGCCGATTTAATAATGATAGGTGTAATAGAAATACCAATAACGAAAATAGCAATTCCAATTTTTTTATAAATATTCTTATAAAAAAACATTAGAGACTTTATTCTTTCTACATTATTTTCCGATATTGGTCTATACAAACTATAATTTATTGCAGATCCTACACCTAACTCGGCTAATGACAGCATTGATACAATACTTACAAACAAACTATCTATTCCCAAATAATCTTTTCCTAAACTTCTGACAAACACCATACGTAAAATAAAACTAATTAATAACGCAGATATTTGACCAATCAAAGCATACGAAATGTTTTTCATAGATTTTTGTGCTCTATCTGATCCATTCAATTACTTTCTTCCTCCTCTACCAACAAAATCCATTACACTAACAGGTAGATCATTAAAAATTGTTGAATAATTATAATAATTATTTTCTCCGGATAAAACTGTAAATATTAAGGAATACACCATTAATCCCATAATTATTTTTTTTCTAACTAACGTTCTTATTTCAATTTTTGATAATTTAGACACTAATAGTGGAATAAGCAATATTAGTAACTGAAAACAATAATACGATATTCTGTTAATATAATACAATCTTAATGAAACTATCGATAACATTAAACCAATAATCATAACTTTAAGAAGTATGTACTCAAAATTATTAATTTTAATTTTTCCGTTCTGTATATTTTTTATAATAATGTGTAAAATAATTGTATGAATAATTACAAAAAATAATACATTCACTATAAATCGCATATCTCCTCTATCCAATGGACTTTCTAAATACATTTGATATTTAGAAAATATCGAGATATTAGCAGCTAATTTAAAAACAACATTTGAAAAAGGTAGCACCAAAAAGCTGAAAAAAACTGATAAATAAAGAACATTTAGTGATAATCTCACTTTTGTGAATTTCGCTATCAAGAGAATTGCAACGAAAACTAAAGCTGTAATATGAAAATAAGTAGAAATTAGACATAATATAGTAAATAATAAATATCTTTTTTTCAAAAAAAAGATTACTGCTAAAAACATCACAGACATTGCTAATGATTGTTTTAAAATATTTAAAGAAATAAGAAAATATCCCATAAATAAATAGAGCGAAACGCTTAGTAATGGATATGGTGAGTATTTAGAGATTATATAAAAAATTAAAGAATTTATTATTACAGCACATACAAAAAAAATAAAAAATTCATTTTCGAAAGTTTGCTTTACTAAATAACTTAATACCATATATCCTTGTTGAAACCCACTTCTAAAAATATCTGACACTGAATTATAGTATCTAATGGAATTATTATACATTGAGTAATAATTAAAATAATCTGAACCTGTATTTACCCTTATAGCAGAAATTATTACCAATACTGTAAATCCTGTTATTAGACCACTATTCTTTTTTTTTAAAACACTTTTTATAATTAACATTACAAACAATAAAATTAAACAAAAAAACAAGTACTCAATTGAAAAAAAGAACATATCGTGATATCTTGATTCCATTCTTATTCCTCCTCAAAAATATTTTTTACCACGCTTGCAACAACTGAGCTATCAGACGCTAAAAATATTTTCTTTTGTTTTTTTGCGTAAACATTGTATTTTTTTTCATCCATATTTTTTATTATATTTATTAATTCTTTTTCTTCAAAAAACGGTCCATCTAAAAAAATTTCTTCATAACCATCATACAAACCTCTATTTTCAGAATATTCTTTGAAGTCATAAGCATATGAAAAATATGGATTACCAGTAATTAAATAATCGAGTATTATGCTTGAATAATCTGACACTAAAATATCTGATATTAATATAAGATCATTAATATAAGGATATTTAAAAGCATTAAATACAAAATTACTCTCTTTAGGGATATTTAGAAGTTCTGATACCTCGTAGTGCGCTGTTACCAATAAAACATAATCTTCAGATAATTCTTTTTCCCACAGAGCAAAGTCGAATGGTATAGATAAATAATTAGCATATTTTGAATCTTTTTTATACTCTCTAAAAGTTGGTGCATATAATATCACCTTTTTATCTAATGGCACATTTAACTTCATTTTTAATCTTTCGATTTTTTCAGAATCTCTATCCTCAAATAATTCATCATTTCTTGGTAATCCCAGATTATGTAATACAGATTCATCAACATTCCAAGCATGTTTTAATATTGAAATTTCTTTATCTGTTCCTTGAATAAATATTTTTTCAAATTTTTCATCGAAACCTCCAAATGAGGTATTTTCTGGACTTAAATCGAAACCTATTTTTTTTATTCCAGCTGTTCCATGTGAAAAGAATATATTCTTTGTTTTCTTTTGTTTAAATTTTAAACCTCTTGCACAACTTGAATTAGTTATCCAATATCCGGATTGAAGAGCTTTTATAAAATAAGAAATTGTGTCTATTTTTACTATTTCGTCTTCAGAAACATTTTCTAAGTTTTCCTCCACATTATCAAAAGCCCATACATATTTATAATCATCATAATTACCAGATTTTTTCATGTACTCATAAACAAAACGTGGGCTATCATCGTATCTTTTCCCACCATATACAACAAATAATATTTGTTTTGGTCGAACTTTAATAAAAAGACCGAATATTTTTAATATTAAACTAAATACAACATGATAGCATTTATAAAAGGTTTTATTACTTTTAAGAAAATTTTTTATTAAGTTTTTCATTTATATCATTCCCTTTGCAACCTATTAAAAACTCTAATGAAAAAAATAGAAAGGTAGTCTTATTAATATATTTTCTTCATAATATCCTTAACTACATTTTTATCGTATTTAAATGCCATCTTATGACTATTAATTTCAAATTGTTTTTTTAATTCAGGTTTTTCATAAATATTTTGTATATCAGTAACCATCTTATCTACATTATTTATTTCAGAAAGATAACCATTATAATCATTAATTACCAAGTCTTTATTTCCTCTACAATTAGATGCTACTATTGGTTTTGAACTTGCTAATCCTTCAATAATATTTACAGGTAATCCCTCTCTTTTAGAAGCAGATACTAGTATATCAGATAAAGCAATCAACTCTGGTATATCTTCTCTATAACCAAGTATTTTCACATTATCATATATATTTAATTCTTTAATTCTTTTTTTTAATTCTATTTCAGCAGAACCTTTTCCTACCAATAACAACCTTACTTCAGGAATTGTTTTTTTTAATGATTTTGTTACCTCAAGTAAATGATTTTGATTTTTATTGCTATTCAGTTCTCCTATACATATCAATATATAATCATTTTTATTCAAACCTAATTCTTGATATTTAGAATCATCAAAGTCTATATTATTAAATTTATCTACATCTACTCCTATTCCTGGAATAGCAACTACTTTTGTATTTTTAAATTTTTTTTCTGCCAACAAATAATCTTCTTTATTTATTGTAATTAAAACATCTGTATGCTTAGAAAATATTTTTTCGATTGGGTAAAATATCAGCCAATTTTTTAGAGGAGCTCCTTCATAAAAATGAAATCCGTGTGCAGTATAAACTACTTTACTTTTTTTGTTCCTAAAAACGATTCGTCCTATTATTCCACCCACTGGTGAATGCAGATGAACTAATGTGTATTCATTCTCTGCAATTTTACTTAATTGTTTTTTGGCTAATAAAAAATATTGGAAATCCATAGGGCTTCTAGCAAAATCTACTTGAAAACATTTTACATTTAACTTTTCCAAATCTCTTTTTAATTCATCAGATTTTTCTAAACTTATATTTCCTGGTTCATTAAAATTTGTTGCTACATGGACTTCGTATCCAAGTTGTTTTAAAATCACTATGTTTTCCATATTAAATTGTTGTATCATTGATGCCACAGATGACACAATTAAGGCCTTTTTCATTTAAAACATTCCGTTTCTTTTATACTTGAATATAAATTTATAAATTCACACTCTAATACATTTTTTTCATAAACCAAATTTCCAAATGCTTTATTTGTTAAATTACCAATTCTACCTGGTATATAACTTAACAAATAAATACTCCAATTCATAAATTTAAACAATCTTATTTTTTTTGTATGTGCACCGGCAATTTCTCTAACCATGTAACTAGTTCTTACATACTCATTATTTTGCGGACAATAAATACCAGTTAATAGTTTTCCATCAATCATTTTTTTTACAAAAATCATCAAATTTCCAACAAATAGCATAGATCTCTCATTAGGTATATCTGGAAAAAATGGAAGTTTAAGCGCTAACTTCCTTAACTGTGGATAATTTCCTTTACTCTTTGGTCCATAGATCATTGGCGGACGGACAATACACACTTGAAAATTATTATCTGCCAACGGCTGTATTTTTAATTCAGCCTGTAGCTTGCTATCTCCATAAAAATTTGATGGATTTGGTTTTGTATTTTTTGTAATAACTCTCTTTTTTCTAATACTCACATTATCTCCGTAAACTATAATAGAACTCATATAGATAAATTGTGAAAAAGCATCTTTTCGATCTTCTTTATATTTTTTTGCAACCTCATAAGTCAAATCTCTATTTACTTTATAATATAATTCTTGTTGTTCTTTTGTTACTTTACCAACATCTGCGTGAGCAATTCCGGCAACATGATAAATAGCATCATATAAAGAAAAATCTTTTTGTTTCCATTCATCGTCTCTAACTGAAATAGTGTCTACTAAGTAATCATCTTGATATTGTTTCATAAATGTACCAAAAGAAGTGCCGATGTAACTATTTTCACCTGTAATTAAAATTCTCTTCACTGACTTACTACTCCTTTTCTACACTTTCTTTTGTTCCTGTTCCACCTTCTAAAACACCATCAGATTTAAACACTGAAACAATTGTTCCAAAGAAACATTTTACATCCATTGAAAAACTCTCTTTGTCGACATAGTAACCATCTAATTGAGCCTTGTATTCAATTTCTAATTCGTCACGACCGTTAATTTGAGCCCATCCTGTCAATCCTGGACGAATATCATTTGCTCCATATTTATCTCGTTCTGCTATTAAATCATCTTGATTCCATAGAGCAGGTCTTGGACCAATGATAGCCATATCACCTTTTAAGATATTGAATAATTGTGGTAATTCATCTAAGCTTGTTTTTCTAAGAAATTTTCCAACTTTAGTAATAAAATAATCTGGATTATCCAACAAATGTGTTGGCATTTCTTTAGGTGTATCAATTCTCATTGTTCTAAATTTATAAATATTAAATGTTTCTTTATTTTTTGCAATACGCTTTTGCTTAAAAATCACTGGACCCTTTGAATCTAATTTAATCGCTATAACTAAAATTAAGAAAACTGGTGATAACACGATAATTCCAATTAAAGAGAGTACAAAGTCTATTACTCTCTTCAAACCATTTTTATACATATTTACTCCTCACTTGATAAATTGGCAAAACCAATTAACTCTCTTGATAATGATTCTTCATCATTTGGTAAGCTATTTACTTTTTCAATAACTTCATCATAAGTAAAGCCGTTCACATTTCCTACAAAAATTTTATCGTGAACTTGTTCTTTAGATATTTCTTTATCTACTAATAATTCTTCATACAATTTTTCGCCAGGTCTAATGCCAGTCTCAATAATGGCCACTTCATTTTCAGTGTAACCACTTAACTTAATAATCTTCTTAGCTAAATCATATATTTTAACAGGTTCTCCCATGTCTAATATAAAGATTTCTCCACCTTTTGCTAATGAACCGGATTGGATTACCAAACGGCTTGCTTCTGGAATTGTCATAAAGTATCTGGTCATTCTAAAATCGGTAACCGTTAATGGTCCGCCTTTAGCTACTTGCTCTTTAAACAAAGGAACAACACTGCCTCGGCTTCCTAACACATTACCAAATCGAACAGCTGAAAACTTAGTTGTTCCTTTGCCATTAAGCCCTGTTACAATCATTTCAGCAATCCGTTTTGTAGCCCCCATAACATTTGGCGGTTTAACTGCTTTGTCTGTTGAAATCATCACAAAAGATTTTACGTCATTTGCTAAAGATGCCTCGGCTACATTCTTAGTGCCATAGATATTATTTTTTAATGCTTCCGTTGGATTATACTGCATTAACGGTACATGTTTGTGTGCTGCTGCATGATAGACAATATCAGGTCTGTGTTGCGCCATGACTTCAAATATTCGACTTGCATCTCTAATATCCGCAATTACAGGGACTATCTCTGTATTTTTTTTACTAAATTTTTGGCGAAGTTCTTTCTCAATTAAATAAATCGAATTTTCCCCATGTCCCAATAATAAAATTTTGCTTGGTGAGAACTCCATTATTTGGCGACAAATCTCAGAACCTATTGAACCACCTGCTCCAGTCACCATAATAACTTTATTAGTCAATTGATTTTGAATAACTTCCATGTCTAGTTTAACTTCTTCTCGACCTAATAAATCAACTACATCAATTTCTCTAAGTTTTGTTACCTCAACTTGTCCTGTTGCTAATTCTTCAATAGAAGGAATTGAAAATATCTTTACGTCTAAAGGATTGGTTATATCAAGTAATCGTTCATACTCAGAAGCAGTCATAGATGGAATAGCTACAGTTAAAACTTCCACTTGATAGTCCTTAACTAGCTTAGGTAAATCTTCAATGTTACCTAATACCTTTTTACCTGATAAGACTGTTTTGTATTTATTTACATCATCATCTATAAATCCTTTTATTTCTAAATGAGATTTATCCGTACTTTTCTTTAGTGTATTATAAAGAAATTCTCCTGCATCTCCTGCACCGATGATAAACGCATTTTGCATTTCAATTTCTTCTTTCACATTATTTGTCTTATGCTCTACTAAAACTCGCCAAATAATGCGACTACTCATAATTAACAATAGGGTTAAAAAATAGGAAGATATCGTTTGAGCTAAGTCTGCAAAATCACTTTTTAACACACTAAAAAAAACAAATTCCAATCCACTTGATAATGTTACTGCCGCAAAAATTGATATTAGAGAATTGATACTTGTATAACGATTAATACGATTAAACACATTAAATATGAAGCCAAACAAGATATATAGTGTCCACTGGAGGACCAGTGCGTACACCATATATCTTCTTGAAACTGGCATTATCGAATTTAAATAAATATTACTTAATAAACTAGCAAAAACAATGATTAAAGAATCAATGCTCAATATTATTGCCATTTTTGTTTTTCTACTCATTTAACACAACCACCTAACCAAACAATTTAAACTTTTTTTTGTACTCTTCATGCGGCAAGATAGTTGTTTTTTCCCCATTTACAATATCCTTAACCGTTTGCTTAAAGTATTGACACTTTTCGTCACCAAATTCTTTCTCTAACTTATCGTATGCTTCCTTTGTAAAGAAACTACGATGTCCCGTGCTATGAGCATCTGAAGCTAACATATGAACCAAATTATGTTCAATCATCACTTTAGATACTTTTTGGATTTCTTTCCCAAATTGGCCTGTGTAGCTTGCACAAGTTACTTGACCCAAGCATCCCATTTCTATGAAGGGAATCATTAAATTCGGGTTTTTCATGATTTGTCCATTTCTTTCTGGATGGACAATAACCGGTTTGTAACCATTCGTACATAGATCAAACAATACACGATGTGCATACAAAGGAACTTCACTAGATGGAAATTCAATCAAAATATACGTATCATCTAAATCAGTAAACAAGATCTCATTTTGTGCTACTCTTTTTAATAAATCATGAGATATTCTTACTTCTTGTCCCTCGTACAAGGTTAAAGGAATCTTTTTTTCATCCAAAACAGTTTGTAATTCAGATACACACGGAATTACTTGATCTTTTTTATTCATGTACACTCCGTTATTATGATGGGGTGTACAAAGAATATGTGTAATGCCTTCTGATACAGCTAGTTCAGCCATAGCCAATGAATCTTCAATGGTTTGGGCACCATCATCGATGCCTGGTAAAATGTGACAATGTATATCGACAAGCATTTATTATTTCCCCTTTAACTCTTAGCTATAATAATAGCTGTAATCCTGACTTTGATTTTCGCCTACATAAACAGTTCCTAATACATCTGAATCAACTTGTTGTATTAATTTTACTGCTCTTTCTAGTCCCGCTTTTTCTGTTTTGCCTTCACGAACTACTAACACAGCACCATCTACTTGTGATGCAATTAATTGAGCATCTGTTACTGTAGTAATTGGCGGAACGTCAAAGATAATAAAATCATATTGACTTTTTAATATTGTCATTACTTTACGCATACGTGCTGATGATAATAGCTCTGATGGATTAGGTGAAATTGGTCCACTCGGAAGTAAACTTAAGTTATGAACATCACTCTCTTGAATGACATCTCCTAAAGACATACGACGAACACTTAACAAACTGCTTAATCCCTTGGTATTATCAATGTCAAAACTTCGATGAACGGTTGGTCTTCTTAAATCCGCATCCACTAATAATGTTTTAATACCAGATTGAGCAAAAACCACTGCTAAATTAGCAGATGTTGTTGACTTACCTTCTGCTGGACCTGATGAGGTTACAATTACGCTTTGTGTTTTACTCTCAGCTTTTGAATAAATAATATTGGTGCGAATCGTTCTGTATTGCTCCGAAATTGGAGACAAGGGATCAACAATCGTGAATAACGTTGCTGCCTCAGGATTTAATAAATGATTTTTATATTTTTTAGCCATTTTTGAGCTCCTCTTTATAATAGTTCACTTCTTTATCTTTTACGTCTACTATCTGGTTTCTTTGATAATATATCAGCTTCATTTTCCAAGTTAGTTAGGTCTATTTTAGTAATATTAAGCTCTGACAAGTCAATCGTTTCTTCTAAATTTACATCTTTTCTCAAACTTGATAAGTCTGCTTCTAAACCATCAACCTCGTCATCTAAATCAAACTCATAATGATCATTTGAACCTTCAATAGTTGAATTAGCATCTTCTAAAGCAGCCCACTGTTTCTTGCGGACTTCGTTAATACTTTTATCATCCATTAATGGTATACTTCCTAAAATCGGAATATTCAATTGATCTGACATGTAATCAATCGATTTCACTGTACGATTGAACAATTGGCTTAATAACGATAATCCAATACCAATAATTAAACCTAAAACTCCTCCAATTGCTAAATTTATTTTTTTATTTGGAGACACTGGACTCGTTGGTGTTTCAGCTTTAGATATGACGGACACTTTATCTGCATCTGTATACTCTTTAGCTTCTTTTTTAAAAATATCAGAAACTACATTTGCAACCGTAGCTGCTTCTTCTGGATTTTCAGAAGTTACAACAATCGAAAACATTTGTGATTGTTGCGTTTGTTCAACTGCAATCATATTTTTAATATCATCTGCTGTACCTTTAAATCCATGTTCTTCTTCTAATTTTTCTCTAGCTGTTTCTGTTACAACTCTTCCTTTGATAAAATCTTTATAAGTATTAATCATCATTAAGTTACTATTAATACTATCAGTATTTGCATTTGTATTATCTTTACTCTGAGAAGTTGCAATCAACTGTGATGTCGCACTATACTTCGGTGTGATTACCATAAATGTAATTAAAGCTGACAACCCAACCCCAATAAAAAACATTGATAAAATCAATACAGCTTTTTTCTTTAATAACGTAATTATCTCCTGTAAACTAATTGTCTCTTCCATTTGTTCCTCCAAATTGTTAACTTTTTAATATTTTTTTGATTCATTGCTAACTTTATTTATTACCATATTCCTTGAGTGCTTTCGCAATTCGTTTACTTGCTAAGCCATCTCCATAAGGATTTCCTTTTGTACTCAAGGACTTATAATACCTTGTATCCTCCATCAAGTCTTTTACGGCGTTTAAAATAGTTTGTGTATTAGTTCCAACTAATTTTAAAATGCCTGTTTCTAGGCCTTCTGGACGTTCTGTTACGTCTCGTAAAACCAATACTGGTTTTCCTAAAGACGGTGCTTCTTCTTGGATGCCACCTGAGTCACTCATAATAAAGTAACTTTCTTTCATACAATTATGAAAATCTATCACATCCATCGGCTCAACTAAATGAATTCGCTCTTGCTTTTCAAACATCTCCTCAGCTAATTTCTTCACATTCGGATTTGGATGAACGGGATAAATGACCTCAATATCCTCATATGTTTCAACCATATCAACGACAGCTTTGAAAATGTTTCTCATTGGCTCACCAAAATTTTCTCTCCTGTGACAAGTTAAAAGAATTTTTTTACTATCCTTTTTCAATTCTTTAGTCACTGGATGAGTAAATCCATGTAGAGTTGTTTCACTTAGCGCATCTACCACTGTGTTTCCTGTAACAATTATTTTAGCTTCGTCAATGTTTGATGCCAGTAGATTTTTTTTACTCAGCTCGGTTGGAGCAAAGTATAAATCACTTAAGCAATCCGTCATCTGCCGATTCATTTCTTCTGGGTACGGTGCGTATTTATCCCATGTTCTAAGACCTGCTTCTACGTGTCCTATACTTATTTGATGATAAAAGGCTCCTAGACTTGCGACAAATGAAGTCGTTGTGTCTCCGTGAACCAAAATAATGTCTGGCCTTTCTTCAGCCAAAATAGGATCTAATTTCTCTAACACGCGACTCGTGATTTGAGATAGCGTCTGATTAGGTAACATTATATCCAAATCATAATCTGGTTTTATCTTAAAAACAGATAAGACTTGATCTAGCATCTCTCTTTGTTGAGCTGTAATCACTACAATTGATTCAAACTCAGGGCTTTTTTCCAGCTCTTTTACAACTGGTGCCATCTTGATGGCTTCTGGCCTTGTTCCAAAGATGCTCATGATTTTCTTCTTATTCATCCTGTCACTTAGCTCCTTTATTATTCAGCATAAAAAAGGAGTGCTCCAGACACTCCACTCTATAATATAGCTATCCAAACAAATATTCAATATATTTTTTGTTAAAACGTTATAATATTCGATAAAATAAAAACAAAATTGGTTTTAGACCTCTGTTTGTTAGATTCTTCTCACATATTATTAACTTTTCAACTTAATTACCGAAAAATGTCAAAATACTCACTATTTTAATTTATAGAGCTGCTTATTTTTACTAACTTACATTTTACAATAAATCATAGAACATTTGAAGAGCTAGTTTGTTGTATTTATAAGCATCAAATGTTTTAAAACTGTGTTTCCCATTAATTAACTCTTCGATTGCCTCATTTACCCCTGCTGCATCATTGCTTTTTGCTAGTACACCATACTCTCCGTCTTCTAATACCTTCCTACAAGCCGGAATATCGGTTGACATACATTTCATTCCTAATGTTAAGGCTTCTAAAAGGACCATTGATTGACCTTCATAGAGTGATGTTAAAGCAAATACATCACAGTGCTTCATAAAAGCAAAAGGATTATAGATTTGACCTAAAAGAGTAACTTCTTTTTCTAACGATAATTCTTTGATTTTTTCTTCCAAGTGATTTTTTTCAGGGCCTGAGCCAATAATATACAAATGACTTTCCGAATTTTTTTCTTGGAATAAAGCAAAAGCTTCAATCAATGTCACTTGATTCTTTTCTTGAGACAAGCGACCCGTTGTTACGATATTTGTCTTCTCTTTATCTGGAAATGGTACTAACTCATCTTCTGCATTTAAGATTCCATCTAGTGGTTCAGCATGGGTTAACTCTTTTTCAACCCATAATTCTTTTTCTTCCCACTGAACTAACACAAACTCTCGGCTTAGTGATGTTTTCATCTCTTTGATGGCAATTGCTTTAGGTAATGCTTTTGCTAGAGTCATATTTCCTGCTAGGCATTCTTCTTTAGAAGCGTAAACAGGTACTTCTTGTCTTAAGAATGTTACTTCGTCATAAACTTCTTTTTCAAAGATAATCATTTCATCTACAATCGGAGATAAAATCAATTCTTCAAATTGAATCCACTGTGTTTTTCCTGACTCATCTAATGTTTCAAACCAACGGCCATTAGCTGTCGTGCAAAGTGAATTGACATAAATTAAAGTTACAACGCCTAGGTCTTGATGTGACTCTAACACTTTAGGTTGTGCGTAACCTTTAACTGAATGAGTTGTACTATTAGTAAAGTAACCTTCAATGACCTCTTTTTTCAGTGGTCGATACTGAACATTTTTGATTGTCTGCCTGCGCTCCAAATGATTAATTGTTAAAGTTAATCTTCTTAAAGCTTTGATTTTCATTGGTGGATGATTATCTTTAGTCCAATTTAGTTTCCTTGAGTAAGTCATCTTACTTTTTGGTAACCAACCTAGCTCTTTTCCACCTAATTTAATTTTGACAGATGTCTCTTCTTGAGTGATGACCTCTTCTTCAATTGGAAGGTAGATATTTTTTAAACCACCTGCATTTGAAAGAGGATAGCTTGTTTCTAATCCAATTGGTTCTGTTTGAAGGTAATCACTGCCTCGTGTATTAATTTTTGCAAAGTAACTTACCTCATTTTTAGCTAAAACTTTAGTTGGCTCAACTTCAACCTCATCACCTTTAATCCAACCGACGTAAGCTCCATTTTGAGTAAATTTATAATAATCTTCTTCGTTATAAGTAAATTTCCCTAAAAGATTAATTTTCGACTCATCAAAACGTCTTGTCTGACGATTTCCTAAAACCATATCTGGTCTTGAGGTACGGATAATATGGTCTTCTTTTGGATGAATCAAGTGTGCATCTCTAAAGAACATCTCTGTCTCCAATACGTCTTCTTTTTCAGCTTCTTGTTTTTTCCCTAATATCTTGTCAGGATCAATTGTGTTAACTGCATAAGTGAACTTTTCAGGCGCTGCATATTTCGCTAACTTCTCTTGATTCACTTCTTTAATGGCTTCTGATACAGAGACAAGCTCATCGTAACGGTGGTAAGCACTGAATATGCCTTGCAAGTTCATTTTATGAATTTTTCTACCGTTTACTTCACGCTCTTTGTCTTGCATCATATCACTGTGCAAGTAGCACACATACTTATCAGCTTTAGCTCCTAAGATGTATTTGCTCCAGTTTAAGCTATAACCACTAAAGTCAATTGCCACGTCAAATCGTTGTCCACCTAAAAGACGTCTAACTTCTCTTTCATAGATATCTTGTGGGTATTTATCTTCTTTTCCTTTTTTGACCCCGTGCATATGAATATGCAAATCTTGGTATCTTTCTTTCACTGTATAGTTGGCTATATCAAACCTAAAAAGGAAAGAAACATTCTCTGGTAAGAAAGAAACATTTTTAACTTGATCTGCTGTTCCGATATTGTCTAAGAAACAAACCACATCATACTCATCAAAATCGATATTTTGAAGTAAGTTGATAAAACTACTTGTAATCCCATTACTTCTCATCCCGCCTGGATAGATTAGTAATCGTTTTTTGATACTTGTTGGTTCAATGACTTTTACTTGAGGTAATTTTTCCTTTTTAAAGATAATATCCACTAAACGCTCTGTTACGTGTCCATCATCATACGGTGTAAATCTCTCTTTGAACGTTGCGTAGTTTTCTTTGTAGATTTCTTTTTGCTCATCCATCGTTTCTAACTTTAGGATAAGTTCTTCTATATTAAAGGCAACTGGTCCAGGTAACTCTTCGTACTCAAAATACTTACCTCGTTTATTGGAATATAAATCATCATCCCAACAATAGAAGAATATTGGTTTATCAGTTACTAGGTAATCAAAGAAGATACTTGAGTAATCTGTTACTAAACAATCCACAATCCCTAATAAGAGGTTGGTATCTATAATGTCTGGTATCAAGTAAGGGACAAGCTCTGGATAACTCTTAGCCTCTTCGTAAAGGAATGGATGGACTTTAATCAAGACATTATACGTTTCACCAAATTTTTCTCGGACTAAACTCATTTCATGATGGATTTGAGCCACTTCGTTTTTAGAAGCAGATAAGTTACCACCTTTCCAAGTAGGGGTATAAAGTAAAATTTGTTTACTTAAATCAATCTCAACTTGAAACTCAAACAATGTTTTTAACAAGTGATCCACATTATCTTTGTAGGTTTGATCAATCCTTGGATACCCATCTTCAATGATTTGTCCCATGTAATTGTCATGTAGTCGATAACTTTTAACAAACATGTCTGTGGTGTGTTGATTCGGACTGATTAAATAATCTGCCATAAAGAAGTTACGTACCACGTTTTTAGCATCTGCCGGATTTCCCGGAATATCAAATCCCATGGTTTTTAGCGGCGTTCCGTGCCAAGTATTGATATAAGTTTGCTCTTTTTTGATTGTTACAAAAGGTTGAAACGTCGAGTTATTAATTAAGTACTCTGCTTTTGTGAGCCATTTTAAGTAATCATTAGAGTTTCTAACAACAAACTGGACGTTGCTTCTATCTTTATATGTTGCCATTACTTTTTCTAATTCAGCACTTGGTGTCACTACCCAAACATGGGTGTAATCTAAATTTTTATCAGTCTTTAATAAATACTCAAAAATAGCAAAAGGAGAGTCTGTTAAGGATTTTCCGTCTCTACTTTCGTATAAAATTGTATTTTTTTCAACTGATTCTGATAAATAATACTTCGTGTATTGATCTATCGTTTTTTTATGATAAGAAATTTTTGGTAAGATGGCTGGTCCTACCAACCTCATTCCTTTACTTACTAATCCCATGGTTTAATCCTTTCTCTTACTAACTATTGCATCTGACACTTTTTTAGCCGCTTGATTTGTTTCAAGCTGTGTAAATTTGGTTTTAAATGCTTCATATGTTGAAGGTTTTATACTTTCTGAATTTTCTTCCCACTGATGTAGCTCTTCAAGTAATTCATGTTTTGTTTTTACTAATTTCCCTGGAACAGTTTCTTCCATTGGAAAATAAAAACCGCGCATCTCTTCTTCGTAATTTTTTTGATCTGGTATAAAGAAAAGCATCGGTTGATTCGTTATCGCAAAATCAAAGAAACAAGAGGAGTAATCCGTTATTAGGAGGTCTGCCACTGCTAATAAATCACTCATATCATAACCTGTTGAGACATTAATAACTTTTCCAGCATACTTAGAAAAATCAAATTGTTGCGCTACTAAGTAATGCATCCTTACTAATAAAATAGCTTCTTCGCCAAACTGCTCCACTACTTCATCAAAAGGAAATTCTGTTGTAAAAGCATACTTTCCTTTTTCTCGATTTTCCGTTTCACGCCAGGTTGGTGCATATAGCACTAATTTTTTATCTACTGGAAAATGATGTTTAATTTTTAACGTTTGCTCAATTGTTTTCTCTTGTGCTTTTTGAACTAACACATCATTTCTTGGATAACCTACTTCTAACATGTTCCCGTGATAATCAAAGGCTTGTTTGAAAATACGTGTACAATATTCATTGGGTGACACCAGATAGTCCCATCTTTTAGATTCGTCAGAAAAAGATTGGTCATACGTTTCTTTTGTATAACCTGGTATATTCACTTGAGAAATGTCACGTCCGATTTTCTTCAATGGTGTTCCATGCCACGTTTGAATATAAGTCGTTTTTTTATTCTTAGCTAACCAAAGCGGCGTTCTTGTATTAATGACCCAAGCGCCTGCTCTTGGCATCGTCAAAAACCATTTAAGAGAAAAGCGTAATACATAAGAAACCTTTTCTTCACGAAAAGGTTCCTCACTTCCCTTGTTCACGCCCCATACAAGGGTGTACTCAGGATATTCATCTCTCATCCATTCAAAAACAGCTCTTGGATTATCACTGTACTGCGAACCATGAAAGCTTTCAAAATAGATAATTTGGTCATTATGAAAGAAGCCAATCAATTTAAATAGTTGTTTAATCGCTGATTCAACGAGACCCTTCATGTCTGTGCTCCTTTAATCTTAAATAAAGTCAACAAATCGTGCTCTAAATTTCATATGGATATGAGAGCCGACAATAAGTAGGAACATGACAACTAACCAGAAAAAGATCGTTTGTGTTCCTTTTTCCCAGAACCATCCCTTCGAAAGGAATGAGTCTCTAAAACCATCAATAATGTAATAAATTGGATTTAACTCTAATAATCTAATAAACCATCTGTGGCTTGTTCCTCTAAACATTGTTTTAAAGTTCCAAATTGGACCTGAAATGTAGAATAATAATCTCAAAATAGATTGAAGCATAATATGGTAATCTCTTACTAAAACTGTAATCGTCGAGTTTAAAACACCAAAGGCGAATAAAAAGGCAATCATACAGATAAAGTAATAGATATACTGTAACCAATAAATAGTTGGGGAAATGCCAAAACCAAACATCGTTCCCATTAGAAGAATCATCATCGCACGGTAGCTAACAAAGTTACTGGTAATATTCACTAATGGTAAAATACTCACAGGGAACTTCATCTTAGATACCATACCAACTTGGCGGTAAATACTATTAGAACCACCTAAGATGGAGCTGTTGATAAAGAACCAAGCAATGATCCCGATTAACATCCAAACAATATAAGGAACCCCATCTGCTTTACGACCTTGGTTTACACCAAGTCCAAATACTAGATAATAAATCCCAATTTGAATGGCAGGATTTAGAAACTGCCAAATAAGTCCAAGATAGTGACTTTGATAGGTTGCTTTTTCTTCGTATTTAGAAATACGTCGAATAATCCCAAAATTATTGATTTGCTCTAAAATTATTGTTTTTACGTCATTCACGTTTAAAACTCTCCTTAATGTTCCCCATTTTTCCGATTCCAGCTAAGTGCTTTTAAGACAAAGACTGGTAGTTGAAAAATTCGGTAAAATCTTTTCGGGTTAGCGCATGAGCGATATAACCACTCTAGATTTGTTTTAATAAAAAACTCAGGTGCTCGTTTAACTGTGCCACTAATGACATCTAAACTTCCGCCAACAGTTTGATAGACAATCGCATTTAATACAGATAGATTGTTTTGTAGCCATTCTTCTTGTTTCGGGCTACCCATTGCAACAAAAACCATATCTGTCTGAGCTTGATTCATTTTACTAACAATATCATGGTCACTCATTTTCGTGTAACCATCAATCCAACCTGCCACCGTTAGATTTGGAAAATCTCTTGCAATATTTTCTGAAGCGCGTTGTGCCACTTCTGGTTTTGCGCCTAATAAAAAGATTCTCTTTTTGTGTTCGTTAGCAAAATGAAGCACTTCATGCATCACTTCAATTCCTGCGACTCTTGTTTTAATCTGGCCTTTGGTCCATTTTGAAACCTTAACTAAGCCAATGCCATCAGGAATTTTATGGGTTGAATTTTTAACAAATTCCTTAACCTTTTCGTTTTGTTCTGCCATCAATAAAATCTGAGGGTTCACACTCGTTAAAGTCATTTTTTTATTTTCTTCAAAATAAGTCAGTAAATCACGTTTGATATCTGACATGGTTAAAATATCGACGGGAACGCCTAAGATATCTTCTTGTTTATAGCTCATGTATTTCCATCCATTTTCTCTGCAATCTTCTCTAGCAGTCTTTTTGTAGCCTGTCCATCATTGTATGTATTCCATATTTTATTGAAGTGAGATAAATCTTGTTGTTGACTCTTAATTTCAGCAACCACTTCTTCAATGGAGTGACATACCTGACTTGGTAAGCTTTCTTTTATATTTGGTTGAAGCCCTGTTTCTTTTATGTAACGAGCTTCATCGTACCAATAAAATATCAGCTTACCTGCTGGATTAATCAAACTATAATCAAAAGCAACAGACGAATAATCTGTTATTAAGATATCAGCCTCAAGTAAGAGCTTATCTGCTGATTCATCACTTTTAACTAGTTCAATCTGACTAGATGTTTTTATCAATTCCTCTTGAGTTATCTCCTCATGAGGATGTGTTTTTATTTTCAGATAATACGTGTCATCTAAACTCTCCACCAATTTTACCATATCATCTGTTAAGTGTTGATTCTTTTCCTGACGATAGGTTGGTAAATAGAGTATTTTCGTCTGAGTAGATTCAGTATTCTTTTCTTTTACTTCCTTTAGTAGATAGTCAGTTCTTGGAAAACCCGTGTAACAAATGTTGGATTCCTTCACACCATAGCTTCTAATGAAGACCTCACCCATTTTTTTTGACCCAACAACAAAGTAATCAAAGCTATTGTAAACACGCTTAAATCGTTCTTGATCACTCTTAGATCGCGCTTTACTTTTGACATCTTCCAAACCAAATTGTTTAATCGCTCCAGTAGCATGCCAGATTTGAAAGAAACTCTGACTCTCTTGCTTTTCTATATCACCTAGAAAAGCAAAATAATTGTCTGCTAGAACTACTTGACTCTCACTAACAGCCTGCACTGTTTCTCTTAAACCACTAAAGCTATCAATCAAGTGAATTTCAATGCCTAGTTCTTTTAATACTAGTGCTTCACTTGCCATATTTTTCGTATAGCAAACAACAACAGGGTATTTTTCGTTTAACTCTTCAATTAAACCATGATTGTTGTTTGGAAAACTCAATAAATAAACCACTTGTTGTTTCAATTCTTTCGAGTGACTTTTTCTAGAGAGCTTATTTACATAAGCTGAATAGATATTTTTTAACTGACTAACTAGAAAGTTTTTCATGGTCATCTATTCCAAGAGTACTTGCTTGAATCAACGTTGTTTCGCTAGTTGCCACTTGGCTTGTTTCATCTGCTTTAGCTAAAATAGATGAGAAGGCACGACCACTTAAGTGGAGATAACCAAATAACATCATTGAAAGTAGCATTGCCACTAAAAGAAGCTTCGTTAAGATTGACATCTTCCCAATAGCAGGTCCCTTTAGAGCCGCTTCATCATGGTTTCTTTCCATAGCAATTTTCTTTAATTCTTCTTCATTGAATTCAACTTGTTTTACCTTATAGTCTTCTTGGTATTTTTTCTTATCTGCTGCACTTTGTTTTCTAAACCATTTAATAAAATCATTATAATGTTCTACTACTTCTTTTGTTTCACCATATTCCCTTAGCTCACCGTAATGAATCCAAGCTACTTTGTCACATAACTTTTCAATTTGTGATAATGAATGGGAAACGAAGAAGATTGTTTTACCTTCTGATTTGAATTTCAAAATACGTTCCACACATTTTTGATAGAAAGTATCATCCCCAACAGAAAGAGCCTCATCAATGATTAAAACATCTGGATTGTTATGCACGGCAATCGCAAAACCTAATCGAGAGCGCATCCCACTTGAGTAATTTTTTACAGGTTGATCAATAAAATCGCCCAAGTCAGCAAATGCTTTAATATCTTCCATCATGTCGTCAATTTGTTCATTGGTAAATCCACTCATCAAACATTTTAATCGAATATTTTCTTTTCCAGTTAATTGAGGTTTTAACCCTGCCCCAATCGCAATTATTGAGGTTTCTCCGTCGATCATCATTTGTCCTGTCGTTTGCGGAATTATCCCTGCTAGGATATTAGAAAGAGTTGATTTACCTGAACCATTAATCCCGATTAGACCAACTGCTTCTCCTGCATAGACTTTTAAATCAATACCTTTGAGTCCCCAAAAATGAGGAACACTTTTTTCAGAAAATTTAAAGAGTGCTTTAATTTTGTCTGATTTTTTCTTATATAGATCATATTCTTTTGTGATCATTGTTAATTGAACTTTTACATTCTCTTCTTGTTTCAAAGTTGTCTCATCCTATCTTTGTATCATTGAAACCTCATAGAGATTTTACACTAAAATACATTATTTTTCAAAAATACTAAAGAATTTTATAAGATTCTTAGTTTTTATCAACAAAAAAAGGAAAGGGTTAAAACCATGTCATCGTTTTGCCTTTCCTTTTCTTTATTTTTTAGTTAATAACTGCTGCCCCATCATTTGGGAATGTTTCAGGTGATACAACACCGTCTGTTTCATATTTATATCCCGGTTCATCTCGTTTGTCTTTTTTATCTAGACCAAGAGAAACTCTAAATCTGTGTGAGATATAATCAATACTATCTTGGTGAAGGGCAACCATGCTGATTGGTTCACCAAATGGAGCATAATCAAATCCAACCCATGAAAAGGCATAAGAATCAAATTTGTAATCTTTTGTTAAACCTGATTGAGCCACTGATAATATTTTGTTTGATGGCATATCTGTTTTGATATGACCATCTAATGCTTCTAAAATACTCTTATATTTTGCAATTGTTCCAACATCCATTGCTTTTTTAGCAATCGCTTCTAGCACTTGTTGTTGTCTTTTACCACGTTCGATATCGTTATCAATGTAACGAGTTCTTGAGAAGGCTAAAGCTTCTTCTCCGTTAAGTAGATGTTTTCCTTCTTTTAACTCAACAACCTTCTCACCTTTTGAGTTTTGTTCCGTTAAAGTAAACGGCACATCAATCTCAACACCACCTAAGGCATCTACAATATTGTTAAAGGCTCTAAAGTCTGCTGTTGCATAATAGTTAATTGGAACGTTTAGTAAGTTTTCAACAGCATCAATGGTTGAATCAATCCCACCATAAGCAAATGCCGAGTTAATTTTATCTTTTCCAACAAATTCTTTTGACTCGATTTGTGTGTACGTATCACGAGGAATACTTGTCATTGTGACTAGCTCTTCTGTTGGATTGATTGTTAATAGCAGCATCGAATCTGTTCTCGCACTACCTAGTTCTCGTTCACTATTGTCATCTAGCCCTAAGATTAAGACTGATATTGGGTCCTTTTGAACGTCTATTTTATCATTTTCTACCGATTTAGAGGATCTTGGTGTATAAGATTTATTTAGGAAATCATTTGTATCCATTAAACCTTTCACAAAATAGACAACACCGCCTAAGATAGCCAGTAGTAAAACAATGACTAGTCCTTTTCCCATAGTTACCCAAATATTATTCTTTTTAGGCTTTGCATTATTTCTTCTTCTATTAAAGTCTCGATCTTCATTGTACTCGATTGCTAAGGGTTCGTTCTCTTTTTGTTTATCTCTTCGTTTATTTCTTCTTTTATCTTTTGTCAAAGTCAAAACTCCTACGTCTTCAATTATTCTTAGATAGTATAACATAGGGTATCTTTCAAAAATAGATAATATCGGTATTTTTAAATATTTTAAGAAATTCCTAACAAATTTCCGCATTGTTTAGAGCCCAAATCTCGTGTATAATACTTGTTGAATTGTGAAAGTAGGTAAATAATATATGGATTTTCTTTTAAAAATAGCCTTGCGTTTATTTTTAACTATGATCCTAGCATTTTTAATGACACCTTTAATAAAAAAACTTTCTTTAAAAATTGGTGCAGTAGATAAACCAAACTCTAGAAGAATCAATAAAGTCCCTATGCCTACAGCAGGTGGGCTAGCTATTTATATTGCTTTTTCTATTTCAATCCTTTTTCTATTCCCTGACTTAATTCCCTTTAGATATGCGATTCATTTAGTCATCTCATCTGGAATTGTTGTCTTGACAGGATTGATTGATGACATCTTCGAATTAAAACCAAGACAAAAATTAATTGGCGTGATGATTGCTGCCCTTTATGTTTGCTTTGTTTTTGATATCACTGTAAGTACAATTACTTTGCCACATATTGGACTTGTTCCTTTAGATTGGTTAAGTTATCCAATTACGGTACTTTGGATTGTCGGTTTAACTAATGCTATTAATCTTGTGGATGGTTTAGATGGTTTGGCCTCTGGTATCTCAATCATTGCCTTAACTACCATTGGGATTGTTGGTTACGTAGCTTCTTCAACAGGCGCTGTTCAACTTCAAGTTCCACTGGCTATTTTTATTTTATTAATGAGTGTACTAGGATTTTTCCCTTTTAATTTCTATCCAGCCAAAATATTTTTGGGGGACACGGGTGCTTTGCAACTCGGCTTTTTAATTTCAGTTCTTTCTATACAGGGACTTAAAAATGCCACGTTCATCACGTTGATTACACCACTTATTATTTTAGGTGTACCTATCACAGATACTTTGTTTGCGATGATTAGAAGACGTCTTAATAAACGCCCTATCTCTTCGGCTGATAAAATGCATCTGCATCATCGTTTGATTTCTTTGGGTTTTACTCATCGAGGAGCTGTTTTAGCCATCTATTGTATGGCACTTATTTTTTCAATTATCGCTCTTCTTTACATGTTTACTAACACATGGGCAACGATTCTTTTAACGATTGCTTGTCTGTTCGGTTTACAAATTTTCATCGAAATGATTGGCTTAACTGGCGTTGATAAACAACCTCTTTTAAATGCTCTTAAATTTCTTGGAAATAAAGCCTACCGAAAAGAAGTGTTGAAGAAAAGAGAAGAAAAAAAGAAATAAGAGTATGAAGTAGTCATTAGAACTGCTCCATACTCTTATTTTTTATCCCTTAACTGAGGCACTTGATACTGCGTCTGCTTCATCCTTTTTAGAAGCACTAGATACAGCATTCACATCTCCTACTAAGGTTTGTCCTGTTTGTTTTAAATACCAATCAACTATTGGTTTAAAATCTAAAATATATTCATTGATACCAGCATAATTTCCATCATTATCATGAATGGCTTGATAATTATGAACCACAAATTTATCTGGTCCATGAGTCGGAACGTTTACTCGGACACAATCTGTAGCTCCTGTTCTTAACTCTTGTATCACCCACTCCACGCCTTTAAGTGCGGCTTCTGGGTGACAGTTAGCTAGTGGGTTTCCTACTTGATCAGGCGTTCTAGACGCGAACATCTCATCAGCTTCCGACACATGATTATAATAAAGAAATTGATTATTACTATCAGCATATGTTAACTCCATCGGCATTGATGATAGGAAATAATTAATTTGATCAACTGTTAAAATGCCTCGATTCAATTTAACATAAGTATCACCTTCTACTGCCCCTACTTTTTCAGCTGCTTGTTCTACCCAATCTCCTGCACTCATATCAACATCTTCAATGGTAGTTGCTATTTTTCCTGTAGCATGTAAATCCTCTGGTTCAGCTTTTGGTTTATCTGCTTCATCCAATTTATTAACGAGGGTAACAAATTGAATAAATTTAATCAGGGTACTTGCTAAAAACTTTTTAGTCTGATTATCTTTTAAATTTCCTTTATCATCAAAAGCTTCTTTTACTTTTCCAAGTAAGAACTCATTACCTGGTAATACCATGGCATTTACTCCTGGCGCATCTAAAATCTGACGCAAATCAAGCTGCGCACGCGAAGATCCTTGATCATAATATGATGCTCCTACAATCATTACAGGTTTGTCTTCTAATGGATGAATATTAAAAGATAGCCATTCTAGCACACTTTTTAGAGCTGCTGGGATAGTTCGATTATGCTCAGGTGTCGCAATAATCACACCATCTGCTGCTAATATTTTTTGATTTAATTTTTGAATAGGAGCACTCATTGTTTCATCTTTACTTTGATTAAATAAAGGTATATCAGCTATCTCTAGCACTTCAATTTCTACAAGAGACTTGAATTCTTTTGACATATAATTTAACAACATTCTATTATATGATACTTCAGCATTTGATCCTACAATTCCTACTAATTTCATGATGTTATCTCCTTTTTATAAATTTTCCCAAGAAAAATTTTCAGCTTCTTTTTTATTCAACAAGTGAGTTTGGTTAAATGTTTTGACCATTTCAGAAAAAAGAACAAAATCACTGAATAATCCTTCTAATTTTTTAATTTGTATTTGATCTTTTAAGTTTCCCTCATCATCAAAAGCTTGTAAGGAGTGACTTAATAAAAATTCAGAACTAGGCATAATGCGAGCTTTTAATTCAGGTGAATCCAACGTTTGTCTTAGATGTTGTTGAGCTCTAGATGATCCTAATGTCCCGTAAGACGCTCCTGTAATCATTACTGGTTTATCAACAAATGGATAGATGTGATAAGACAACCAGTTTAAAGCATTCATCAAAGAAGCTGGTACTGCATGATCATATTCCGGTGTGCTGATAATAACGCCATCAGAAGCTTCGATTTTTTGGGCTAATTCTTTAATAAGTGGTGGAACCTCTTTAGATTCTGGTTTGTTAAATAGAGGTATCTCTTTAATTTCTACAACCTCAATTTCTGCTACATCTTTAAAATGTCTTGCCATAAATTTCAGTAACTCTCTATTGGTTGAGTTATCAGAGTTAGTTCCTACGATACCAATCATTTTTTTCATTTGTCTCTTTCCTTTCACTATTTCAATTTTTATAAATATTGTTTTATACCAGCTGATAAGTAGGACATTGTCTTAGTGATAACAATACCTTCAATACCTTTAGTCTGGTTAATTTCCTTGATCATCTCTTCTGCTTTTTTTCCAAATAAGCGAGTTGTCCAAATCTCGCCTTCTACTGATTTATCTGAGAGAATGGTTAGACTTAGTACATCAGTGTCAACAGGATACCCCGTACTTGGGTTGATTATATGGTGATAAACTTGATTCCCTTTTTTCAATACTCGTTCGTAAACACCAGAAGTCACGATTGATTTATCGTTAACCTTCATTAAAAATCGTTCTTTACTTTGACTTTGTTCAGGCACTTGAACTTCTATATACCATTCATCTCGATTCTCGTTTGGTGGATTTCCAAAAACTAGTACATTTCCGCCCAAATTAATCATTCCTGATGTCACTTGCTTCCTTTTTAAATCTGCAACCATCAAATCCGCTATGTAACCTTTTGCTAAAGCACCTAAATCAATAGAGGTTTCTTCTTCTAAATAAATGGATTGATTTGCTCCGTTCAAATGGATTCTATTAGGGTTAATTTTTTTTAATAGACTTGTTATTTCAGCTTGTTCTGGAACTCGAGCATCTTCAAAACCAATATGCCAAGCTTGAGTTAGAGGTCCTATCGCAATATTCAAATGGCTATCTACCGGTAGACTATGCTCTTTTCCTAATTTGATTAATTCAAATAAATTTCTGTGAACCTTAACTTCGCTTTTTCCTGCTTGTAAATTAATGGCCATTAGTTCTGAAGTTTGACTATTGGCACTAAACATTTTTTCATAGCACTTCAATTCTTCCACACAGTTATTCAGCAAAATAGTTGGTTCTTCGTGCTCGATCATAATATCGATAACTGTACCCATTAAATGAATTTGTTCTTTAGACCATGCCATTTCTAATTTTTATCCTTCTTTTTAAATTGAGGTTCTAGGTTCTCAATTTCTTTTAGTAATACATGATTTTGATTGATTTTCGCATACGCTCGTGCATCATAAAGTCTCTCCAAAACAATCTCATTAGGTTGATTTTCTTCAACACTATTTAAAGCAAGTTGAAAAGCAGCTCTTGCTAAGTAATACGTCAAGTGATTTTCTGAGCATATCGTAATAGCATACTCTAACAAAGCATTACTTGCTTCTAGCTCTTTGATATCTGCATAAAAAACACCACTATGAAAGACAATATTTAAAACACGCCATGTGTCTTCTACTGTATTTGTTGGACAATAATAAATTTTTTCGATTACTTTACTAAAATAATATTCTGCTTTTTCATAATCTTTCTCACGACTATAAGTCATTCCGATTCCTGTATATGCTAATAAACTAAAAATATTACCTTCTTTTATTTCTTCTTCTAATAAAATTTGATCAAAATTAAATAAAATCTCTGTCACTGGCTCATTATTAAATATCATTAAAAACCCTTTTAAGTATAAGAACCGTAGATACAAATCCGAATCTACTTCTTTTTCAACCTTAATATCATCTAGAATCTTTTGAGCTTTTTTATACTCACTTGTAATAAAGTAAAATTCTACTTGATTCATTGCTTCAACAACTTCAGAATTTTTTACTCCAACTTTTGGAAATATTTCTCCAATAGATAAATTTAACCGGTTACAAAGTTTTAGTAGTATTTTTAAACTTGGTGCTTGCCCATTATTTTCAAATCGACTTAGTGTCGCTTGTGTACAAATACCATCAGCCAACTCACTTTGGGACATTCCCTTAGCTTTCCTCGCATCAATAAAAGTATCAACATTCATTTTATTTACCACTCCTATTGTTCTTTTTTTCACATGTTTCTTGCCATAATAATATCTCGATATATAATTTAAGTCAAATGTTTTATATAAAATTTTATATATTATTTTGATAAAAAATGAATATATATCTAAATAACCCCTATCTTATTAGAACAAATGATAGTGATTCTCAATTATTTGTTGCTTTTTTCTCAAACTCATCTTATTGTTTACACGTAAACAATATTACAGGAGGTAACTTTATGGCAAATGTATTAATCATTCAAGCTCATCCGAAGACAGAAGATTTTTCTTATTCGTTAACTGTTGCAGATAGCTTTATTTCCACTTATAAAGAAAAAAATCCAGAGGACAATGTCACGATTCGAAATGTCTACACAGATGGGGTACCACCTATTAATGACATCACTTTTGATGCCTGGTTAAAACTAAAACAAGCTAACTCTCACGACTTGTCATCTATTCAACAAGAAATGATGACTAAACACCATGATTGGTTGGAAGAATTTATTAATCATGATAAATATGTTTTTGTAAACCCTATGTATAATCATTTTTTACCAGCAGAAATGAAACAATATATCGACTTAGTCTCAGTAGCTCGTAAAACATTTAAATATACTGAAGATGGTTTAGTAGGACTTTTACCAGATAGAAAGGTTGTACATATTCAAGCTGCTGGGGGATATTATCACCCTAATCATCAAACGGATTTAGGAGCAGAATATTTAAAAAATACTTTAAATCGTTTTGGTTGTTCTGAAATTGATTCCATTTATATTGAAGGTATGAGTGCTCAACCTGAAAAAGCTGAAGACATCTTGAATGCAGCTAAAGAAAAAGCTAAACTAATAGCAAATACGTTTTAAAGGACTGGGAAAAAGTGAAAGAAATAGAAAAGGAAATTATTCAAACGATGCAATTTTTAAGATATGGTGAACCTCTCGAAATGAATCAAGATTGGCTACTAGAGCAAATTAAGTCTCCAAAGTTAAAAGCTGTTATCAAAAAACATTCTATTCTCTCTCTCAATGTTCTTTATGAAATAGGCAGGCATAAGGATCAAAACCCAGCAACTATCGCTGAAAGTTTAAATGTCACTCGAGGTGGTGTCTCTCGAATCAGCAAGCGTTTGCTAAATGACTCACTGATTGAAGTCACGCAAAAATCAGATAATCAAAAAGAAAAATTTTATATGTTAACATCACAAGGACAACTGGTTTATGAAGCTTATGACAAGTTAGTTCAAAAAATTTATCAAAAAAATCTTGATATTATTCATCAATTTAATGCTGAAGAACAACAAACTATTTTTTCCTACATCAAAAAAGTTAGTGAGTTATCTGTTCAAGGCGAATAAAAAAGAAGAAGACCGTTATTTAGGGTCTTCTTCTTTGATTTTTTTAGGTAATTTCTTTTCAATGTATTCTCTTAATACACTTCGTTTTTGCTTTATTTCTCCATAAATTATTTTTTCAAAGGTGACATTGATGACACCACCGATAATAATCAGTGTTGCGGCAATGTTTAACCATAAAATGAAGAAAATAACACTTCCAATCAATCCGTAACTATTGATTCGCTTAGAAAAATACGTGATATATATACCGTAGAATTGAGTAACTCCCATCCAACCAAGTGTTGTAAAGATAGTTCCTGGGATAATCGTTTTAAAATGAACCTTAGCACTTGGAACAAAATAAAACAGCATAAATATCGTGACAAGAAGTACAGATGAAGTAACAGGCCATTTTAAGGCTTTAAAGGTTGTTAAAATCTCTTCTGGTTGGCCAAATATGGGTAGAATGTACTCTAAAATCGTTTGTCCAAATCCCATAATTAATAGTAATAAAAAGATAGCGAATATCAGAATAAATACCATTAAAAAAGAAAAAATTCGACGAATAAATTGCAAGCTTTCTCGACTTACACCATAAGCTTTATCCAAGCTAATTCGTATCGCGTTAATTCCCTTACTCATCGCCCAAAATGTACCAATAGCAGAAATAGAAAGTAATCCACCATTACTTTTTTCAAGCAAATTACCAATAATGTCTTTCATAGTTCCATAAATATATGGTGGTAATAGTTCTTTTATATAAGGTAAAACACTTTCTTTACTTAAATTCAAAAAAGGAAGAATATTTCCTAATGCAATCAGCAAAGGAAAGAAAGATAGCAGTAAATAGTATGTAATTACAATGGCATAGATATTTACTTCTGCCTGTTGAAACGTTTCGAAAAATATTTTAAAAGACTCTTTCCAACTAGGTCTTTTCTTTTCTTGCTGCTCCATGTAGTTACTCCTTGTTTAGTCTTGTAAAGTTAATAATTTAGGTCCCTCTTTAGTGATAGCTAATGTATGTTCATATTGACATGATAAACCGCCATCTTTAGTGCGAGCAGTCCAGCCATTATTATCCATTTTCATTTGCCAAGTACCAGTATTTACCATTGGTTCAATCGTAATAACCATACCTTCTTTTAGACGAAGACCTTTTCCTTTTTCTCCGTAGTGAGGTACTTGTGGCGCTTCATGGATTGTTGGTCCAATGCCGTGACCTATGAAGTCTCTTACGACAGAAAGGTTTTCACCTTCTACATAAGTTTGAATCGCATGACCAATGTCACCGATTCGGTTACCAACTTGTGCTTGTTCAATTCCTAAGTATAAAGCTTTTTCAGTTACTGCCATTAAATGGTCGATCTCTGGTGTAGACTCTCCTACAACATATGCCCAACATGAATCAGACATCGCACCTTTATATTCCACACACATATCAACTTTGATTAAGTCATTATCTTTTAGGACTTCTTTACGTGGAAAACCATGACAAATTTCATCATTGATACTACAACAAGTAGCATATTTATAACCTTCAAAACCGATTTGAGCTGCTACAGCATTATTTTTTTTGATGATGTCATGAACGAATAACTCAATATCCCAGCTTGTAATCCCTGGTTTGATAAAATCACGTAACGCACGATGAACACTTGCCAAAACAGCTCCTGAATCAGCCATCATTTCAATCTCTCTTGGTGATTTTAATGTAATCATTTATATTTCCCCACTTTCTCTTAATTAGCATTATCATTTTAGCACAAACCATTAGATACGCCAAATAGCTTCCGTAGTCTACCGAGGCTTAATTTCATTGAAAAAATCATCAAATTTGATATAATTTGATTAGATTTATTAATGAAAGGGGTTTTTTTAGTGACTGTTGCTAAAATCGTTTATGCAAGTCTTACTGGTAACACAGAGGAAATTGCAGATATCGTTGCTGAGGCTTTAGAATCACATGATGTCGAGGTTGAAGTTAACGAATGTACCCAAGTAGATGCAGCTGACTTTTTAGATGCTGACATTTGTATTGTGGCTTCTTATACGTATGACGACTTTTTACTACCAGATGAAATTATTGATTTCCATGAAGAATTATTAGACCTTGATTTAACTGGAAAAGTTTACGGTGTTGTTGGTAGTGGGGATACATTTTATCCATACTTCTGCCAAGTAGTTGATCAATTTGATAAAGCATTCGCTTCTGTTGGCGCTACTAAAGGTGCTCAATCTGTTAAGGTTGAACTTGCACCTGAAGAACAAGATATTGTAGCTCTTCAATCATTTGCGAAAATTTTAGTTGAAAAAAGTAAATTAAATTAGATAAAAAACCATCTTTATTCTAAAAAAATATTGATGGTTTTTTGTTTTGTTCACAATAAAAAAAGGCGCCTTTTCCGAACGAATAGGCGCCAAACAAGTCCGATTACATAGTAATCGTAAATGTTGGGTTTCTCTTGATTGATTTGTTTACGATATTCAAAATACTTACCATCTCTTCAGTTGTCGGATGAATTCTTTCACTTGTCGCAAGTGACGCTAAGCCAGTTGCTGTAATCCAGTTACCTAGAAAGGCCGTGTTCAATTCCTCATCTGAAACCCCTTGATATAATTCTGAGTCTTTTGCTTTTTCGATAAACATCTTTAACCCAAACTCATTTAACAATTGACCACCAGCGTGATCTTCAACAAATAATGCGCGGAATAACATCTTTTCTTTCCGTGCAAACTCGACATAATTTAGAGTTAAGTCGATGATTGGATCCCCTGAAACTTCTTTGTTAAAAACTTCATTTCTCAAATAATCTTCAACTTCTTCAAAAAAAGCCTCTCGCAATTCTTCCATGTTTTTAAACTCTAAATAAATCGGTTGTGTCGAACTTTTCATTTTGCTGGCAATGTTACGTGCTGTAAAACCTGAAAATCCTTCCGTTGCAACAACTTCATGAGTAGCATTTAAAATATGTTCTCTTGTGATTGTTTTTCTTCTAGCCATAAGACACACCCACCTTTTTAATTTTATTTTTTTTTGTAAAAAAACAATTCAAATAAAAAAACTTTTTTGTTTTTCTATCCTAACTTAATTGTATCATGTATTTCTAATAATACAATTAATTTATGTAAAAATTTTGTCATTTTTTAAAAAAATTTAATTTTTTTTGTAAGTGCTTTTCCCTATGCTTCAATTGATATAACCCTGTTCTTATGCTACTATTTAAACAAATAAAACTATTAGGAGGATTTCATTTATGGTCTTACAAAATTTCGATACGTTATTAAAAAAATACGCTAAATTGATTGTTGAGGTTGGCGTTAATGTTCAAAAAAGTCACACAGTTGTTCTTTCAATTCAAGTAGAGCAAGCTCCTTTAGCTCGTCATATTGTTGAAGAAGCTTATAAACTAGGCGCAAAACAAGTTATCGTTCAGTGGGCTGATGATTCTGTCAGTCGTGAAACTTTTATTAACGCTGATCAAGAAGTTATCGAAACTGTTCCCCAATATAAGATTGACGAGATAAACGATTGGGTAGAAAAAGGGGCAAGCCGTATTGGTATTGTTTCTCAAGATCCTGATGCTTATGCTGGTGTTGATAATGATCGATTATCTACTTTCCAATCTGCTATGGGTAAAGCAATGATGCCACTTCGCCAAGCAACACAAGCAAATAAAGTTAGTTGGGTAGTTGCAGCTGCTGCTGGTACTCAATGGGCTAAAAAAGTTTTCCCTGAACTTTCTACTAACGAAGAGCAAGTAGATGCTTTATGGGATGCTATTTTTAAAACAACTCGTATTTATGAAGAAGATCCAGTTGCTGCATGGGTTGCTCATGATAAATCTCTTGAAGCAAAAGCTGCTGAATTAAATGCTGAACAGTTTGATTCACTACATTATACTGCTCCAGGTACTGATTTAATCATTGGTTTACCTGAAAATCATCACTGGGAAGGTGCCGGTAGTGTCAACGTTCGTGGTGAACGCTTCATGGCTAATATGCCTACCGAAGAAGTCTTCACTGCCCCTGATAACCGCAGAATTGATGGTGTGATTGTTAGTACAAAACCTCTAAGCTACTCAGGTAATACCTTAGAAAATATGACATTTACATTTAAAGACGGTAAAGTAGTCGATGCTAAGGCTGAAAAAGGTGAAGAAGTTCTTAAAAAATTACTAGAAACAGATGAAGGAGCTAAAAGTTTAGGTGAAGTTGCCTTAGTACCTGATAGCTCTCAAATCTCCCAATCTGGTTTAACTTTCTTCAATACTTTATTTGATGAAAATGCCTCTAATCACTTAGCTTTAGGTTCAGCTTATGCCTTTAATATTAAAGGTGGTACTGAGATGAGTGAAGAAGAATTAGAAGCAGCTGGTCTTAACCGCAGTCTAACTCACGTGGACTTCATGGTTGGTTCTGACAAAATGAATATTGATGGTATTAAAAAAGATGGTACACGCGTTCCTGTTTTTAGAAACGGCGAGTGGGCATAAAATTTTTATGAAAAAAGCTGATGAACGAGAATGTTCATCAGCTTTTTAAATTAGCTAGTTTTAATTATTTTTGGTTTGTCTTTTCTTAAAGAATACGAACCCTGCTCCTAAAATAATCATTAATCCAATTACTACAGTAACCATTGTTTGTTTTTCACCAGTTTGAGGTAGTTTAGGATTTACAGGTGCTGGTTTTATTGCTGGTTTAGTATTAGTTGTGGCATTGTCATTAACTTGCTTTTCTACTTCATTCCACAAAGCATCTAATTCTTCAATTGTTTGACAAGTTTTAAGTTTAGCTAGGAATTTATCTCCTTGATCTTTTGTCAATTTTCCTTGTTGAATATACTGATTAATACCATTTTCAACTTTAGCATATTTTTCTTTAAAAACTCCTACTAGAGTTGCTTCATTATCTTTTACTTGTTTATCAACTTCTACTTCAATTTGGTCCCATTCTTCTAAAAGACCAGCTTCTACTCTCTTTAAAAAAGCATCTCCTTGGTCTTTAGTTAACTTTCCTTGATTCATCAACTCTTTTATTTTCTTTATTAGTTTTTCTTTTCTTTCTATAAGAGCATTTGGATTGACTAAATGAGAGACTTCTCCATAAATGGCATCAACTTCTTCAACTGTTTTAGACTCAGCAATTCTTTTAAGCAATTTATCACTTTCATCTTTAGATAACTTTCCCTGTTTGTAAAAAGTTTTAATTACTTCTGAAACAGCATCTTTTTGCATTTGTAGCTTCTGCTCCATGATTAGCTTGTCTAATTCTTGCTCAATTGCCCTTACCTCTTCCATCGTAGTAAGTTTTTCCACTCTAGCTGTTAATTCAGCTTTTTTTTCGGCAGTTATAGAATATGTTAATGAGTCAATTTTATTTTTAAGATTGGTCTTATTTCCTACTATATCAAAACTATTTGTTGGGTCTACTTGTTTTTCAGGTTCCTTTACTTCTGATGAGTCATCTTGTTTTACTGGTTCTTTTTTCTCAACTTTCATAACACTCGTTTCTGTTTTAGTTACACTCGCTTCCTCAGCCTTCACAACGCCACCTAGTCCCAATGCCAACATACCAACTATCAAACAACCTATCACACGCTTTCTCATCACAATCCCTTCTTTCTTATTTATTTTATTTAACTCATTTTTTTAGCATTAATTTTTATAGTTACAAAAGAAACTTCCTTGTAATACAATTGTAACATTAGTATTTAAAAATTACCATTAACTACTTATTAAGGATTCTTTAAGATTGGGAATTACTTTCTATCATCTAGTCCTTACAAAAAAAACGTGTAGGTATTTTACCCACACGTTCTTCTCTTTTTTATAGAGTTTCTAACTCTTTCTTTGTCTTTTCTTGAAAAATACAACTCCTACTCCTAAAAGAAATACTAAACCAATAACAACACTCATAATAGTTTGCTTTTCTCCTGTTTGAGGTAGGATACTTTTTGGTTTTGTTGTTGTAGTTTTAGACGCTTCGTTATCTTTAACTTGTTTTTCAATTTCATTTGAAAGAGCATTTAATTCATCAATTGTTTGACATTTTTTTAGTTTTGCTAAAAAGTTATCACCTTGTTCTTTCGTTAATTTATTTTGTTCTACATATTGCTTTATAGAACTTTCTATTGCAGCATATTTTTCTTTAAAGTTAGCTTCACCTGATGTTTCATTTAGTTTTACTTGCTTATCTACTTCTGCTTCAATTATTTCAAGTTCTGCTACATATCTGCTAACTTCAATTTGACCTAAAAATTTGTCTCCCTGCTCTTTCGTTAGCTTTCCTTGTTTCACTAATTCATTTACTTTTGACGTTAACTTATCTCTTTTTTCGACAAGAGCATTACCATCAATTAAACCTGCTACTTCAGAGAATATGTCTTTTGCTTCTTGACTTGTTTTGGCATTATCTAATTTAGCAATTAACTCATCTGCTTTTTCTTTAGTAATTTTATTTAGCTTTTGCAAATCGCTTATTGTATTTTTATAAGAATTAACTTCGATTGCTAATGCGTAATCTGCCCATAATTGAGATGCTTCATTAGAAATTGCTTGAACTTCTTCCATTGTTACTGCTTTTTCCAATCGACTTAATAATCCTGGTACTTTATCTTTTGCATTTGTATCATTTAAAGATTCTACTTTTTGTTTCACTTCAATTTTTTGAGCAGCCACATCTTGATCCACTTGTTTTGGTGGATCTACTTGTTTGACTGGTTCAGAAGTTTCTCCCTCTTCTTTATTAATATCTTCATTTGCTACTGCTGTAACACTCTCGTCTGTTTTATTTACTTCTGCTTCCTCTGCTTTTGCTCCAATTCCAAAACCTAGCATCAATGAACTAACCAATACAAACCCTAACATTCTTTTTTTCATTTTAATCTCCTCTTTCTTTATATTACTTTTACATTTCTTTTTGTTACTATTGAGTAACTTTTGTAACATAAATGTAACATAAGTTTCAAATAATTACTATCATTATTTTATTAAGGATTTATTAAGTTATTAATGAACCATTCAAATTATCTTTATCAGAGTTTTTTCCTTTCATGATATACTTTTCTTATTAACAAAAAAGGAGTGAGTTTATGAAAAAAATTTGTATTATTGGCTCTTCTGGTGCTGGTAAATCAACTTTAGCAAATAAATTAGGAACTAAATTAACCCTTGATATTCACCACCTAGACGCCTACTTTTGGCAACCTGGTTGGATGATGTGTTCATCGTCAGAACAAATTGCTATTCAAAATCAATTAGTGAAAAAGCATAGTTGGATTATTGATGGCAATTACGGAGATACACTAAATCTACGTATAAAAGCCTCTGACACCATTATTTTCCTAGATATTCCCCGTTTGACTTGTCTTTATCACGTCTTGAAACGAGTTATTCGTTATAACAACAAAACCCGTCCTGATATGGGAAAAGATTGTCCTGAAAAATTTGATCCTTCATTTTTAAAATGGACTTGGAATTTCAGGAAAAATCAACGCCCTCACATTTTAAAAGAACTATCCAATTTATCTAATAATCAAGAAGTCATCATTTTGCATTCCACTAAAGAAATAAATGCTTTTTTAGACTCCCTTTAATTTTCTTTAATCAATAAAGATTTAATCCGATCTACTGTTCCTTGTTGATACAACTCTTGATTTTGAACCTTTTGATAATCAATTACTTTTTCTTTCAAGTAAGCTTGTCCCTTAAATAAATCATTTAATTTTTCTTCAAAAATAAGATAGTCTGATTGAGCTAATCTTGCTTTGACTTCTACTTCAGAATTGGTTTCATTTACTTGCAATATAGTTGCCTCTAACTTACTTAGTTCACTGATTGCTTTTCCTAAATACTGTTTATCTGTTATAAGAGAAATCTCAAGAATTGGTTCTACGATAAAAGTCCCTGCATTTAGTAGTGCTTTATAAAGAGCATATGGGGTTAGCTGTCTAAATTCTGACGGTGTACTAACTGGACTAAAGAATTCGGCGTCTGTTAAAGTAATTGTTGCATTGATCAATTCGTAATCGTACAGTCCAGTTTTTATTGATTCTTTGACACTTGTTTCGATAGCATGTTGGAATGACTGTTTGAGATAACCGGTTGTCACTAAGCTATTAAAGCAAATCCCTTGATTATCATTTGCTTCAATCGATAATGTCATCGTTGCCCAATAAGGATTTAAGGATTCATCGACTTCAATTGTGCCATATCCTTTTTCTTTCACCACTTCTTTATAAACAACTTTAGGTAAAGACAAACTAAGAGTTGTAAAGTTGTAGCGTCTTCTTAAACTTTCTTCTACATATTCTTTTTGCACTCTTCCAAAAATATTCACTGATATTTCTGAGGTATCAGGATCAATAGCCATTTGTAGTAATGGGTCCTCTATTGTCATCTCTTTTAGTAAATCTAACAAAATAAGGCGTTCTTTTTGCTCTATTTCAAAAGTAATTTTTAACGTTGGTTTTGGTAAGGAAATTTCTTTTGGCGGTCTATTACCTATCCAATCACCAATTTTTAATCGCTCTTCATTAGGTATCATAAAAATTTCATTTGGGTGAACTGTATCACTTAAAACAAATTGATTATCTTCTAAACAAAAGAAGCGATTCATTTTGATACTGTCTGCTCCATTTAAAAGCTGTGTTTCATATCGATTGATTTGACCGGCAATAAGTTTAAAAAAAGCTTGTTTTTGCCCATTCGTAAAAGTAATTTTATACAAATAAGCAAGTAATTCTTTCTCTTTTGAAGGAAGCTCTAATTGATTCAAACTATCTAACAAGACTTCGATTCCTTCTCCACTAATTGCTGAGCCATGAATAGTAGGAAAAATATTCCCTAAAAGAGTGCTTTTGTTGTAAGCTTTTTGGATTTCTTCCTCGCTTATCTTATTTCCATCGATAAATCTTTCTAATAAGGTTTCATCTCTTTCAATAATTTTGTCTACTATTTCTTCTTTTGATTGCGTTAAATCTATCAGATTTTTAGTTAGTTTATTGGTAATTTCGCTCATTATATAATCTGGTTGAGCCGTACTAACATCTGTTTTATTAATGAAAAAGATAGTTGGTATTTTAGCTTCTTTTAAGGTATCAAATATTCTTCTTGTTTGTGTTGGTAATTCTCCTACACTCGAAACAACAAGGACTGCAACATCAATAACATTTAATCCTCGAATCACTTCTCCAAAAAATTCGATATGTCCTGGCATATCAATTAAATTGATTTTTGATTCTTTCCATTCAAGAGATACTGAAGCCGATTTTATGGTGATACCTCTTTCTTTTTCTAACTCTAACGTATCTGTTACGGTGTTAGCTTTTTTTATACTTCCCGCCTCATATAACGTATGTGTTTTACTATATAATTTTTCTGTTAGAGATGTCTTTCCAGCATCTACATGAGCAACTATTCCTACATTTATAATTTTTTTCATACAAAAAAGACTTCTATGGTTTTTGCTTAGTCAAAAAATACTCTCGCTAAATACCATAGAAGCCTAAATTCACGACCTTCTACTCAAAGTTCAAGAGCATTTCTTTTAATCGCACACCAAATAAGCCTTCTGTTTTAAGTCTTATTAAAATGTGCTATAAAGAAATACTCCGAAGCATATGAAGATCACTCACTTATTTTATTTGGTTTAATTTTCACTAGTTTAACACAATTTGAATGAATTGATAAGTAATTTACAAAATTATTTAACCGGTCGATTGTCTTTACTACCATAATAATTTAGCACTTCTTTGGGAGAGTTTAACAGTTCACTAATTGTGACTAGTTCGTAATTTTCTTCTTTTAAAAATGTTAAAATATCTGGTAATGCTTTTGCTGATTGTTCTTGTATGTCATGAAGTAAAATAATCGAGCCTGGATAAACAGTTGATTTCACTCTCTCTGCAATTTTCTCTTTATTCTTTAGAGACCAATCATTTGAATCTACTGACCACTGAATTAAAGGACGTTTGATTATTCCTGCAACTTTCTTATTAACTGCACCATATGGAGGTCTAATATAAGCTGGTTTTTCTCCTGTAATTTCTTTAATCGCCTGATCGCTTTTATCAATATCTGCTTCTACTTGTTCTGGTGTTAATGTGGTTAAATCACTGTGAGCATTTGTATGACTAGCAATTTCATGATTTGCTTTTTTTATATCTTTTACAATATCTGGATTACTTTGAGCATTTGTTCCTAGTAAGAAAAAAGTAGCCTTAACTTGGTATTCATCCAATGCTTTTAAAACTTCTGGTGTTGTCTTAGGGTTAGGACCATCATCAAATGTTAGTGCGACTCTTTTTTCACTTGTCGTCTTTTCTATTTCTTTTTCTGTGGAACTAACACTAGTTAATTCGTTTTTAGAGCTTGATTCTTTCACTGGTTGTTCTGCCGAACTTGATTCAAGCTGTCTTTTAGCATTTTTTTGATTCAGTTGTATATCTTTACTAACAGCTTCATAGGCTTTATCTATTCCAATCAAGATAACGGAAAATAGTAACACACTCAATAAAATTATTTTAATATTTTTATTCATTTAGATTCATTCCTTTTCTTATTTACTAATAAGAAGATATCATCAGAATGTATCTACATTGTATCAAGTCTTTTTAAGGACTCGTCACCTTAACATAGGCTTGCATATTAAAATAAGAATCTCGTTCATCAAACATAAAATTAATCATTTCTCCTGTTTTTAATTGAACTTCAAAAATATCATTGTCTTGTTTTATTTTCTCTTCTTTTAATCCTAAATAACCTAAATAATTAGTTACTAATTCTTTTTTCGAAACTTTTTTTATTGGGTCATAGTAAAAAATTGAGAACTGAAGGATTTGAGATGTGCTGTCATCTACAACAAAATCACCATACGCATCTGATTGGGTTGAGACAAAGTGAGTATTCCAAAAAACAAGATCCTCTACTAACTCCGCTTTACCGTTTGTTATGATAAATTTTTCTAGTGGTAAGTTTAATGCTTGAAATAACTCTTCAAGACTCTTTTTTAATACCTTTACTCGGTCCTCGTCTACATAGGTTCTATTTTGACCACTCCACTGTTCATTAGCTAAAATCATTCTCTCCGGTAAGCTGATCGAGCTTTCTGTATTTAACTTGTTACGATTGACCGTCACCATCTCACTTGAGTGATAGACTTTTTCTTCAATTAATTTAGGGCTAAAAAAAAGAAGTAAGACTAAAGAGGTAAAAGCTATAAAAAAGAAAATATAATTTTTATTCATTGGCTAACTCCTTTTTGAAAGTCACTATAACTGTCGTTTCGATTCCTTCAGTGCTCTCAATTAATAAATTACCTTGATGTAATTTAACTACCTTTTGAACAATCGAGAGACCTAATCCTAAGTGTTGATCACTTCTTGATTCATTATTTGTCACAAATGCTTCGGTAACAGTTTCAACTAAATCAACTGGTATACCAGGCCCATTATCACTAAATTTCAATTGATAAGAATCCTTTTGATTCATACCTCTTATTTCTATTTCACTTGGTTTCTCAAAAGCATTTAAGCTGTTTAAAACAATGTTATAAGCCATTAATTTAAAGAGATTGTAATCAAGAGGTAACTCGCTTTCTTCAAGAGAGACACTAAATCCATGCTGGCTTTCATTTCCTTTAAAGAAAAGTTCCAAATCTTCTCTAATGAGAGTTGTCTTGATGGGTTTTATCTCTAACTGATACGTATTTAATTGAGTCAATTTTAAAATATCTTTTGATAAATTAGTTAATCTTTGACTTTCATTATAGATATACTCAACTGACTCTAAATCATCCGGTTCCAAATCACTCCATTTCAACATCTGAGAATAGCCACTAATAGATGTAAGTGGTGTTCTAATTTCATGTGCTAAGTTAGCCAAAAATAAATCTTGGCTGTCTTTTGCCTGTTGAATTTGATCAATATCTTTACTAAATTTATCAGCCATATTATTTAAGCCTTTACCCAGTTCACCTAGTTCATCATTTGTGGGTGATACCACTCGTTTTTCTACATGTCCCTTTGAAATATCTTCGGTTGTTTTTATCAACTGCTTGATTGGCTTGATTAACATATTAGCTAATAAAAATGAAACAATGGCACTTGCAATAATTATTCCGATTAGTAAAAAGCGATAGATCATTTTAAACTCTTCCATGTTTTTAGTTAACTCTACTAGAGGGTCTACCAATACAATACCAAAGTTTTTATTTGGAATTTTCTCAGAAAGAAGAAGATATTTTTTGTTATTCACTAGTTGTACATCACTAATTTGGACAATATCTTCTTTTGGTGGTAATTCAATTGTTAACTTTTCTTTTGGTAAATTCGGTTCTGCACTGTATAAAATGTTGTCTTTATTATCAACTAAAAAGAAATTTTCACCACTTGATTTTTTGACAAAATCCCCTAACTCTTGATAGTCTATTTTTTCATTTCGATTACTTAATTTGGAGTTAATTAGTAAATAAACAATGTGTTCTTTTGAGACAGCCGTTTCTTTTTCTTGTTTCAACGTGTTTTGATAGACCGAATATAGAAAAAGAAAACTAATCGAGCCAAATAATAATACAATACTAAAAAAAATCGATGTATAAATTTTATAGAAATAGGTCATTTTTCTATCTCCAATAAATATCCTGTTCCATAGACTGTTTTCAATTCATTCTCTTTAAATAGTTTGTTTCTAATTCTTTGAATATGTAAATCCAACGTCCTACTCTCGTCTGTAAATTCTTTTTCCCATACATTGGAATATAAAGCTTCTCTTGTCATAATGATATTTTTATTAACAGCTAACATAACCAATAAATCAAATTCTTTAGGGGTTAATGACACTATTTCTTCTTCTTTTTTCACTTGTTTCTTTTCGACATTTATTTCAATATCATTTAAGTAAATCATTTTGCTTGTTTCATTCACTCCATACACGCGTCTTCTGATCACTTCAATTCTAGCTATTAACTCTAATATATCAAAGGGTTTAGTCATGTAATCCTCAGCCCCAATACTTAACCCCTTAATTTTATCTTTTTGCTGATCTCTTGCTGTTAAAAAAATAGTTGGAATATCATATTCTTTTAAATATTCAATAAGCTCCCATCCATTAATTTTAGGGAGCATAATATCAACAATCGCAAACTCAATTTTACTTGTCTCAATTAGATTAGCAGCCTCTTCCCCGTCAAAAGCAGCAATAACTGTATAACCTTGTTTAGTCAGACTTTTTTTCAGTAAATTATTGATACTCAAATCATCTTCAACAATTAATAGATGCATGTTTTTTTCTCTCCTAAAATTATCTTTTTTATGATTACAGTTATACTAAAAACGGTTAGCCATAAGAGAAAATAAATAAAGATTGAAAATGTCATTTTTGATGTAAAAATAACTTTACTTTCTTCCAAAAGTTGAAGGTAATTCAATCGATTCATTTTAGCAAACCACTCTAAATGAGTCAGAATAGAACCCAGAAAAAATAGACCACTAGCTAGTATAAAAATACTAAAATGATGATTCAGTCTTTTCTTAATACTCTGAAGCATTTCTTCAATTATCCAACTATTTATGACTATCGCCATTATTAATAATACCCAATTATTTTTCTCTTTAATAAAAGTATAACCTGTTGTCCCAATTTTTTCATAAACTGAATAGAGTAAATTTAAAATTATTTGAAGCATAAATAACCAAACAAAAAAAATCATGCTCTTGTTCACATGATTTTGATCATTTTTAAACAGTTTACCTAAACAAAATAAAATGCTTGTAAAAATTATTAAATGACTCATTCTTTACTCCTTAAATGACAATAGTTGTCTGACTCGTTCTCTTTCATTTTCCGAAATCACTTCATACGAAACACCATCAATAAACGTATTTTCACCCTGTACTTGCTCTGTTTTTAAATCTAAATTAAGCTTAGTCAAATCGATTGATTTAATTAATTCTTCAATAGGAATATTTGTTTTTAAATTCTCTCCTAAAACAGCTAATAATTGAGGCATCTTATATAGATTTTCTACTTTTGTTAAATGATTAACTAGTTGCTTCACTAACTCTTGTTGCCTCATTTGTCTGCCATAATTACCTCGTGGGTCTTCATAACGCATTCTTACCCAAGCAAGAGCTTGATCAGGTTCTAATAAAATATCACCTTGTTTAAAGTGACAATCATCATAACTAAATTCAAATGAATTATAAACGGTGATTGGGCCAGCAATCTCTAAGATTGATTGGAAACCTTTCATATTAACGGTAACGTAATATGGAATTTCAGTATTAAACAATTGCTCAATTGTTTTTTGAGATGTCTCAACCCCGCCATAAGCATAAGCTGCATTTAGTTTATTTTGATTTGAATAGCCTGGTATCTCCACTAACGAATCTCTTTCAATACTTAAAAGTGTGTGTTCATTGTTATCAAAGTTTAAGTGAGTTAATAATATCGTATCCGATCTTCCTCGGTCATCTCGCCCTAAATCTCCTGTATCAATACCTAAAACTAATATATTCATTTTTTTATCAAATGGGATTTGAGTTTCTTTTGCCTTATTATCCATATTTATAACTGGTTTAACACTCTTAATTGTTTTTTGTACTTGGTAGTAACCATACCCTGCTACCGATAACATACTTACCGATAGAGTAACACCTAAAAAAAGAAGTATCTTTTTTAACACCTGTATACCTCCTAATTTTTATTTGATTTACTTTACCAATGAAATGTATCTAAAATGCATCCAAAATTTTAGACAAAAAAATAGAAGAGGCTCTTTAAAAAAAGTGCTTCTTCTCAGGTAAAAAATTTTAACGAAATAAGTATCAATTAGCTAGTTTTTCGTTCATTCATCTTTCTATTTATCTAAATAAAAAAACACTTATTATAGATATGAACTAAAAGATTGAAAAAAGAAAACTTAATCTTCTTGATGACTTGATTTCTATTTATATTGTCCACTGTGACTAGCACAGTCCCCTTCCCAAAGGAAATATAAATCATCTCTGGAATTATTATACAGCCTACTCCTTAAATATATTCCTATAAATCGGGACAATTTGTTTCAAATAAAAAAACAAACCTTGTAATCCTAAATCTATCGCGTTAGTATGGAGATATAATAGATTAAAGAAAAGGAGAATTGAGCCAATGAACCTTAAATTTTTTGTCAGTAATAAAGAAATTATGAAGATTGAAATTCTAAATGAAATTCTAACATCTAATCGAAGAATTTTTTTAAAAGACTTAACAAGAAAGTTTAATGTTTCAAAAAATTCAATTCTTCGTTATACTGCTGAATTACGAGATGACTTAAACGTTTTATTCGAAGATATTAAGCTCCTCTACTCTGAAGACGGTAACTACGTTATCACAACAAAAAGCTCCCAAGACCATGCTTATCTAATTAATAAAGTACAAGAATACTATATTGAAAACAGCACTTTGTTTCTTATTCTAAAAAAGATTCTAGAAACAGACTGGTCCATTACTCAAATTTCTAATTCTCTTAATTTTTCCCTATCAACTGTCTACGCTAAAATAGCTCAACTAAATGAATTTGCTAAACCATATAATATTGAATTGAGTTTACTACAAAACGGCCGATTTAAAGGTAATGAGTTTAATGTCAGATATTTTATCTATCGTTTAGTTTTATTTGAAAACAAAACTAATAAAGATAACCCGTTTAACCCTTTAATTTCAAAATCCTTTATAGATATTACTAATGTTAATAACGTCTTACTTAATAAAAAAAATCTTACTTCATCTGAAGAAATGAGATTACGAATGCTACAAGGTGTTTCTCTACACAGACTTAAAAGGAATCATCGACCACTAGAGTATGATCAACCTTTTTTAGATGATATTACTTTTTTTAATGTACCAGATTTTCACTTATTTGAAAGCACTCCACTTATTTCAGAGGAACAAAGAAAATTAGAATCTTTTGTTTTTTGTTTCTTATTAAGATCAACTATTTTTGAAATTGAATCAAATGAAAAAAAATCAAACATTGTTAATAAATACAAGCATTCAAATTTAGCTATTGCAAAAGATACTGAATTCTTACTTCAAGAGTTCTCTAAACAGTTTGATATAATTTATACTAGTGAACAAACACAATTAGATTCATATTACTTACTTTTAATTAATTTAATTTACTTTAAACATACAAGTATTAATCTATCAGTTTTTTTCGAAAATGAGTTTATTTGTTCTGACAGTGACATAAATAAACCTGGGTCAAACACTAAAAATAAGAATGACATTGACTTATTTTTACTCTCAGCTCCAGTTAGAGAACATTTTTCTGGTTGTACAGAAGAATCCTTATTACAACTTTCTCATATTTTTCATTATATCTATGATGTCAATAAACCACTTAAAAAAATCAGAGTTTTTGTTCAATTCTCTAAAAACATCCATACAGTTAACCTGATTAATCAATGTTTAATTAATGCATTCAATCCTGATTCCCTTGAAATTATCAAAGATCCAACTCAAGCTGATTTAATCGTTTCAGATACTTACGAAGGTAAAAAATTTGATACGAATCATTTTTATTTTGATAATACGTATGATCCGAATCAATATAAACAATTAGTTCAATATGTAGGTAACTTATGTTGTAACAACATGTTTAGAGAATCAAAATAAGAACTGCGTGATAAATCAGCACGCAGTTCTTATTTATAACTTATTTTAATTTACGTCCCCGATACGATTCGAACGTACGACACCTGCCTTAGGAGGGCAGTGCTCTATCCAGCTGAGCTACGAGGACAAATGAAATAACTGTTCTTATTCTAAAGTTAATCTTAGAAAGTGTCAATACATTGAGTGAAACACGAAAACAAGGTCGTTAAAACTCGTTTTTCTCTGTGCACCTTTTTATCCTCTGGCTAGTAAAGCTAATCAAGAAATAAGAGAAACTGACTAAAATTCTCTCATGATTATAATATACACCTAAAAGTTCAGATATTACATTTGGAATTGAACTTTTTTATTTGATTTTTTTGTAACAAGACCTCACATCTCCATAAATCCATTATGGTTTTTATTGATTAAAAGAACTTCTTCACCATTTTCTTGCGCTTTATTTATTCTATTTTCTCCCCAAATAGACATCGTTATGAGTACTTCTCTTAAAGTTTTCCCTTCCTCTGTTAAAGAGTATATAACTTTAGGCGGTACCTCATTATATACTTGACGAGAAATAATGCCATCTGCCTCTAATTCCTTAAGCTGTTCTGTTAGTACTTTTTGACTCACTCCTGGAATCTTTTTCTTAAGTTCGCCTGATCTTACTTCTCCATATCCTAAATGACAAAGAATTATTGGTTTCCATTTTCCACCAATTATTTTGAGAGTTGCTTCTATTCCTAATTGATAAACTTGTTGTGCCATTCTATTCTCTCCTTTTCACATTAGATACTAAAAAGTGCCTATCCCACAATATTGTGCGTACTTCCATTTTATTTTTTTAAAATTATACTAACATATATAAAGAAGTTTCACATCTTTATAATAATTTTAGGAGTGATTTAAATGAAACACTACCCATTTTTAGAACCACTAACCCTTAATAACGGAATAACTTTGAAAAACAAAATTGTCATGTCTCCTATGACCACAATGTCTAGTTTTTACAACGGAATGATTTCTGATGATGAATTAGACTACTACAGTATTCGTTCTAGTGGACCAGGTATGGTAATTACTGCCGTTGCAAATGTGACTGATGATGGTAAAGGCTTTGAAGGAGAACTATCAGTATCAAATGACGATATGATTCCAGGTTTAAAACAATTAGCTGATGTTATCAAAAAAGACGATACTAAAGCAATTTTACAAATTTTTCATGCAGGTAGAAAATCAAACTCTAAAATCCTACGTGGAAATAAACCAGTTGCTCCTAGTTCTATTGCAGCAGTATATCCTGTAGACTCTGAAACGCCAAAAGAATTAACTGATGAAGAGATACATGACATTATAAAAGCATTTGGACAAGCAACAAAACGAGCTATTTTAGCTGGGTTTGATGGAGTTGAACTACATGGTGCAAATACTTATTTACTACAACAATTTTATTCAGAAAATTCTAATCAACGAACTGATAAATGGGGTGGTTCTAGAGAAAAGAGGTTAACTTTTGCTATGGAGGTTCTTAAAGAAGTCCATGAAATCGTTGAAGAATTTTCCAATCCTTCTTTTATTATTGGATACAGAATGTCTCCTGAAGAAATAGAAAAACCAGGAATTACTTTAGAAGATTCTTTATATTTTGCTGATAAAATAAAGAATAAAGTAAGCTACTTACATCTTTCAATTGGAAGCTATAAAAGAACCTCTTTAAACAATCCAAATGATAAAACTCCAATTATTACTCAGTTTGCAAAAACTTTAGATAACCAAATACCTTTAATAGGAGTTGGTTCTGTAGAATCTCCAGAAGACGCAGAACATGTTCTTTCATACGGTGGAAATTTAATCGCTATTGGGCGAGAGTTAATAAGAGAACCTAAATGGGTTCAAAAAGTACAATCTGGAGATTTAGCAAGTTTACGAACTTCAATTAGTCCTTTTGATTTAGACGAACTAAAAATTCCTCGTGTCATGCAAACTTACTTAAAAGAATCGTTTTATGATGTAATGAATTTTACAACTGATAAAAAAAATGGATCCAATTACCAATCAAAACTAGCACCAATGGAAGGTTTTGAAAAAAAATTATAATAATTTTTAACATTTAAACACCACTTGTCGTTTTGATTTAGAACATGAAAAATAAAAATAGAAGGTAAGATCATCTCGAAATGATTATACCTTCTATTTTCAGTATGATTTATCTATTGTTCTTGTTTTAAACGACGATGAAGCTCAATAATTTCTACTGCTACGTCTTTAAAAGAAATAGCAGTCATCAAATGATCTTGACTATGGACTGTTAAAAGAGTCACTGTCATGTTCTCGCCTTGAGCTTCTTTTGTTAGAAGGCCTGTTTGAGATTGATGTGCTAATGTTAATGATTCATCTGCTGCTTTTAATTTTTCATCTGCTAATTCAAAGTTACCTTCTTTGGCTGCTTGGATAGCTTCCATAGCATCACTCTTAGCATTTCCAGCATTCATGATTAATCCCATGATTGCTTGTAAATTTTGTTCATCCATAACTTTACTCTCCCATTAATTGTAGTGCTTGATTTAAAACATTCTCACCATTCATCATGCCATAATCAGCCATATTAATTACTTCTAGAGGAATATTTTTATCTGCTAATTTTTGTTCAAATTGAGATTTCATAAAACGTACTTGAGGTCCTAATAATAGAACATCAACACCTTTTTTCTCAATATTAATATCTGCTTCAGATGCTGATACGGCAAAAATTTCTGCTTCTAATCCTCTATCTTCTGCTGCTTTTTCCATTTTAGTTACTAACAAACTTGTACTCATTCCTGCTGAACACACTAACATAATTGTTTTTTTTGACATATCTATCACTCCTAATTTAATTTACACTTATATATAAGCAAGTTACGTGCCAATTATTTTTTACGGTAAAGTCTACTATTATTCACTTTATCCGCTCTTTTTGAATCCCACTACTATTACACACTAACACAGTGTGTTGTTTTTTACTTCAAATTAATAAGAACTCTCAACTTGTTCTAACATTTTCATAAATCGTTTCTTTTTAAATTTACCTAATATAAATCGAAACAAACTGTCATTTAGTTTTTGAAGTGTTCCGTGAGAAATCATCTCTTCTTCATAAGCCACAACACACATAGTATCAGATAAAGATTCAATCTTATATGAAGCTGTAAAATCATTCTTTGTGGTTGATGTGGAGTAACTATAACTTTGATTTGGGACTAATTGATTAATCTTAATTTTAGCATATTGCTTTCCTGGAAACTCCTTAACATACTCACAATTTTCTAAATTACTTTCATTAATGACCTCACCAGTACTTTTGCTAACATCATGTAAAACGGACTCCACTAACTTATGATAGAAATAAGCCGCTGGAATATTTAACTCTTTACTTATCTTCATTCACGACGCCTCTTTTCTTCTTTCCTTTTCTAAAAACAAACAAGCCAATCATCATAAAGCTACCTGCTGTTATCATACTCAAAAAGTCATAGGTTCCTAATCTTGCATTGGCACTAACCACAAAAATAACAAGACCGATACTTATTAGTGCTAATCCGTTTTTTTCCATCATCATGCGTCCCTTCTTCTTTATTTACCGATTGCTTGGAAGTACAATACTTTTCCCCAGGCTTCTTGTTTAATAGCATCTTTAGCAATTTTAGCTGCTTCTTCTGAATTTGATGTATCTATCTTAAATAATAATTTGATTCCTTGTTTCTTGTCAAAGGTAAATGTCACCCCTTTAACCTCTTTTCCATCTAGTAAGCTTTTTATCGCTTCTTGTTGCATGGCTGAGCTGATTTCAATCATATAAATTCTCCTTTAGTCAATAATTTCTGTTTTATTGGCTGCAATTACAAATGGTGCCCAAATAATAAAGGCTACAACTAAGTTAACCAATGTTAATACAATAGCACGCCAGTCTCCACCTGTTGCTAAAAAGCCACTTAACATTGTTGGCATTACCCAAATAACATTTACTACCACTGGTTTAACAAGTCCAGCTACCGTTGCAAAATAAGCAATCGTTGCTGTTGCGATTGGTGCTAAAACAAATGGAATACCAAACATCGGATTTAATACAACTGGTAAACCAAACATAACTGGTTCGTTAATATTGAATAATCCTGGTCCAATTCCAAGTTTACCAACTGTTTTATAATCTGCTCGTTTTGAGAAGATTAATATAGTCACTAATAGAATTAATGTAACTCCTGCTCCTCCTGGCCAAACAAAGGCTTCAAAAGATCCAGCTACCCATTTATATGGAATGGCTTGACCTTGTTGGAAAGCATTACTATTTTCAACCATTGCTACTCCGTAAACCGATTGTAAAACTGGCCCCATAATGTTTGTTCCATGTAAACCAAAGAACCATAACACGTGAACAAGTAACACAATAATAAAGACTGCCCCATAACCTTGAGATAACCCAAGTAATGGTTTTTGAATTGTTTCTGTAATCCAGTCAATGAGTGGCATGCCTACAAATTTTTCAAAGACAAAATAAATAATACCTGAAACATATAAAGCTACTGCCCCTGGAATAATCGCTGCAAATGCTTTTGATACAGCCGGTGGAACACTATCAGGCATTTTAATAATAATATTTTTCTTCATTAGAAAAGCAAAAATTAAAACAGATACAAAACCAAAAATAATTGCTGTGAATAAACTAGTTGCTCCCATATACTTACTGAACGGGAAGAATCCCCAACCAGCTGTATTAATTGTCTGTACACCATCTTTAACAGCAACTTCTGCCCCTGCCGATGTAATAATATTTACGGCTTCTTTTGAGATTTTTTCTGGTAATTCTAAAGCTGTTGTTGCTGTTTGTGGAATTCCCATAATAAAAGCAACTAATGAGACAATCGCACCTGACAGTGGATCTACCTCATAAGCTTTGGCTAAGTTGTAACCAAAAGATGCGGCAAAAATGACTGCCATAATCGCTAGTGTTCCTGTCCATACTAATCCATTAATACCAATAACTGGTTCAAAAAATGCGGTTATCTTATTGCCTTCTCCAATATAAGTATTAGGAAAATCACGCATAAAAGCATTTAGTAGTGTCGCAACAGCTCCTGCCATTGTCGCTGGCATCATACTAATAAAGGCATCTCTTAACGCTACCAAATGTTTTTCTGATCCTATTTTTGCTGCTGTAGGTAATACATACTTCTCCATCCAATTAACTAAACCATTCATTCCTTATAAATCCCCCTTTTGATAATAACGTTATACTCTTTTATATTTAAGAAATCTCCTTTCCTCACTTTACTATAAGCAAGTGTCATGCCAACTTAACAACTTGAGAAAACCTTTACATTATAACGTTATCAACTTGTTCAAGTGTGCATTTATAGGCTTACACACTTGTTTACTGTGTAAAAAAAGACTATGACTTAAGAATAGCCTCTTAAATCATAGTCTCGAATTTTATTCAGTTTCATCATTTTGTTTTCTAAAATCTAGCCAATATAAAAATAAACTACCTGGTAAAACAACCGCAAACATTAAAAATAAAACAGTTGTTAAATTTCTCTCTGAAAAAACAATGATTAGCATAACTACTGCTAAAGCAAGAATCGGCAAAATATCACTTTTGGCTAATTTGTATTTAGGTCTACTTTTTTTATCGATCACTATATCACGCTCTCTTGTCTTATCTCTTAAAGCTATTGTACCCAATATTCTTTGCTTAAGTGTTAACAAAGCATGTTTTATTTCTTAAGTTTTATTAAGTGCAATAAAAAAAGATAACAAACATTACAATAGACGTAATCTTTGTTATCTTATTCTTAAATTTTATTGTTTAAATACATTTCAGTTAGGTAAGCTACTTCATCTTCTGGTATTTCTATTTTATATTTCTTCTCCAAAACAATTACGTTCATTTTAACAATATCAACTTCGTAACGATGAGTCTTTTTAAATTGTTCTAGTTCATTAAATAAACGTTGATGTTTGTCTGTTAATAAATTATCCACTAGGAAAGTTAAATGAAGAAAAATTCCCATATCAACTCCTGGTTCAAGAACCAAAGCTAAATCTTTTTCGATTTTTTCAGTTACCTGTTTTGTCTCTTCTAACAAAGCATAAAGAGATGGCACACTTTTTATCGCACCTTCTAATGAATGTGACAACTCACTAACAGATATTTCCTTACTAACTAATTGTCTCAAACGAGTTAGTTGGTCTTCTTTAAAAATATCATAGGCTGAGAAAAAGGGAATATTTTGGTAATCAATATCGACTGTTCCCACGATTGCTTTGATTTCATAAGTATCCATCAAATCATCTATTCGATTTCTAAAAGCTGCTTTTTCAAGAAATTGCATTTGAATAATCTGGATTTCTTCTGTCTCCATAACTGGTTTAATGCGTTCTGCTAATTTATTTGAAACGCCCTCTCCAGTAAAACAAGTAACAACAACAGCCTTTTTCAATGTTTGATTAGTTCTAAATTGTCCGTGAACTGCTGATTCAAAAGAAACTTGAATATTTTGGTAGATTTCCTTTAAACTACGGCCGACACTGGCCATTCTAACTGATTCAAGCACAACAAGAGTTGATACCATCGAAATCGATTTGGTGACAATCCCTGTCTCTTCTGTCAACATATGGCTAAACGTATTTAAAGAGCCCATATCCGTTAAAATCAAAATACCACTAGTCAGCTCTTCTTTATTTTGATTTACGTAATTTTTAACTTGCTCGTACATTTGAGTGACTTCCATCGTCAGCGGCATGTTAAAAGCTACGCCTGATTCAATCCCCAACAAGTCTTGAACCGCTTCCAACATACTTGATGCTGTTGACTTTCCGTGCATTAAAAGGAATACTTTAACTTTATTATCTTGTTTTTCGATGTCATCACTGATATCTAAAGTTAAAAACATGGTAATAAACCCAATCTCATCAAAGGGAATATCCACACCACACTCTTTTTCAATCAGGCTTGATAATTCAATGGCCACTTGAAATTCTGTTAAGTATTTTTTTCTAACTTCATTTAGATTAGGATGAACAATCATTTTGCCATTTCTAATTCGCTCAATGGTACTTTGTAAATGCATTGAAAAAGTGAATCTAGTTCTCTCATTAAATGTTCGATCTAATTTTTCTTCTGCGATATTATAAAGTTCATCTGTTAATTTCCAGATTTTAGGTTCAATTAATTCTTGATGAATATCGTTTCTTGATAATTCATTAACGTAAACTTCAAAGTATTCATTTAAGTTCTGCTCTATCAACTGTTCTAAATCAATGGTTTCTAAATCAACTTTAGATAAAGAAGATACTTTATCTTCAATCGTTGAGTAGACATCCATATTTTGAGTCGTGTCTTGAGTCCAAACGACATTTTTAGCACCAGGTTCAAAGGTTAACTCTCTAGCTGCTGCATCAAAGAAATGATCTGTTCGTTCACTAATTTCTTTCACTTTCAGTAAACCTTTTTGAACTGGTAGTGGTAAATCACTTACACCAACGCTTAGATGCGGTGTTCCATTAGTTCGATGATGTAGGAAAGCTTTAGCACAAACTAATTTCAAATCACGCTTTACTTGTCCAATATTACCTTCTGTGTCATACAACATGAATGCTAATAAAACATCTTTTTCTACTACTATTTTCTTCTTTAATCTGCTTGCTTCCTGATTTAAAAAGAGCGTCACGATTTCAAAGCGTTCATCCAAAGTTCGATTACTTAAAGGCGGTAAGGTAATACTCATTGGGATACGACGATTAAAGGTTGCCAGAAAAACGTCTGAATTTTCCGTTGTCGCACCAATAATTTGAACAGACGCTTCATAGGTTTTCGAGCTCTCTCCTAATGGACGGTACACCCCTTTATCGATAAAGGTAAAAAGCATCTCTTGCCCTTCTGGTGGTAGGCGGTGAATCTCATCTAAAAATAGAATGCCACCATTTGCCTTTTCAATCAAACCAGGTTTATCTTGCTCAGCTCCTGTAAATGCCCCTTTTTTTACTCCAAAAATATGACTAAATAAAAGTTGTGGGGTTTGAGCATAATCGGCACAGTTAAAGGAAATAAATGGTGCTTCCTTTGACAAACTTTCTGAAGTAAGTCCAAACTCATACATACACTCAGCAAATAAAGACTTACCTGTTCCGCTTTCACCAAAAAGAATCGTATGCAGACCCTTTGGTGGGTATAGCATGGCAGCTTGTGCTTGCTGAATGGGAATTTTTAAAGACTCTTCTTTTCCAACTAAGTGATTAAAAGAAAGTAATTTAGATTCTTCTTGCGAGCTTACGTCCTGTTTTATTTGGTATAAAACAGGACGTCCTTCAATTCGATCTATTTTCTTTTCTTTAAATAATTCAGATAGATGACGACTCACATTACTTCGATCAAGTTCTAAATTTTCAGCTATTTCTGTAGCACTAAGTGGTTCTTTTGCTTTTTCTAGTGCTGCATAAATTTGTTTTTTTCTACTAGACATATTTATCCCCCTAATGCCTATTTCCAACTAGCCCCTTTATTTTTATTACGATTTGTTCTATTTTTTTTCTTCTTTTTCTTAGGCTGTTCTTTTTTGGGTTCTTTTGGTTTCATTTTTAGCTCGCCACTTTTTGAAACAGGCAATTCTACTTTTTTCGTTTCTTTTTTAGATTCTTTTTTAGGCTCTTCTTCTACCTGTGAGCTTTCAATTTTTTCATCAACTAATTGACCATGACTCACAAAAGTTTCCGTTAAATCACGATTTAAACTATTCGTAATTTTTCTTAAAATTCTTACGTCTCGTTCGTTGATTAAACTAATCACTTCACCAGGTTTACCCATTCGTCCAACTCGACCAGAACGATGGATATAATTTTCTGCATGAAGAGCTAAATCATATTGCACCACATAATGTAAATCAGAAAAATCTAACCCTCTAGCTCCAATGTCAGTTGTTAATAAAAGAGCGACTTTATTATTTTCGAAGTCTTCAATAGCTCGTTTTCGCTCTGTCTGATGTTGATCAGAAGCAAGAGTTCGGTGCTCAATCCCTAGATAATCTAGTCTTTCTGAAGCAACTCCTAACTCACTTAATTGGTTGAAAAAGACTAACCCTTTAAAGCCTTCCACATGAGCCAATCGTCTTAATGTGTCTGAGCGTTTTCTAGTTGGTGTAATGATATAAGAATGTTTAATGGTTCCTTTGGTGTCATCTGTTTCTGTTACATCGATTACCTCTGGCGCTGTTCTAAATAACTGGTCGATTTCAGGTAAAATCACTTGACCTGTAGCAGAAACAGCAACTACTTGAGTATCTGCTAAAACAGTTTTCATTACACTTTTTGCAGCATTATAATCTTCTTGAGAAACTAAATCATCTACCTCATCTAAAACTAAACAGTTGATTAAATGAGCTTTGATTTTTTTAGCTTTAATCAGCTCTAATACTCGTCCGGGTGTTCCAACTAATACTTCTGGACGTTTCTTCAAACGTTCAATTTGTCTACTAATATTAGCTCCACCAATAATCGTTTGAATGTTTAACTCTAAAGGTTTAATCCACTCTCTGGTTACATCTGCTACTTGGGAAGCTAATTCTTGAGAAGGCAGTAAAATTAATAACTGATTGCCTTCTCCTTTTTTTATTTGTTGCATTAGAGGAAGAAGATATGCCAACGTTTTTCCTGATCCTGTCGGTGAAATACCTAACACACTTTTTCCACTGCTTAAAGGTTCATACATCTTTTCTTGAATCAAACTTGGGTCTTTAAACTTTTTTTCGACCCATTTTTCTTGCCACTCTTTAGGCAAATTTTCTATCATTGTCATGACTGTTACTCCTAATTTTTATTTATCTGCATCAAAAACGATGCCTGTTTGTTTTCTCAATGACTCCATTACACAGTGAACTTCTTTAGCTAATTGAATCCAATCTTGGTATCTCTTTTGTTGTTTAACACTCATTGGTTGATTGATGACTTCGCTAAATGCGATAGCTTCTTCAATCATTGGGTTTTCTGAATTTGCTTCACCGTAACTTAATTCGATTAATTCTTTGTCTTCACGTTTTTTTACTTTAATTTCTTGGATTGAGTTAATAGCATCTAAACAAATAGTGCTATCACTTAAATAGATTTCAGAAGGTAAGTAACTATCGGCATTTTTCCCTGTCATCATCGTCACATCAAAGCCGTCATATCTGAAAATCATTGTTCCTAGTCCATCAACGCCTGTCGGTAATTTTTGGTTAAAGTAAAAACTTTCTTTTGGTTTTCCAAACCAGCTAATAGCTGTATAAACAAGGTAGACACCTAAGTCCATCAACGCACCACCTGAGAATTTTGGTGAGAAGATATTTGGTTCTTCACCTCTTAAAACGGCATCATAACGAGAAGAGTATTTCATGAAATTTAGGTTGGCACCTAAGATATCCTCTCTGTTTTTTAACATGACAGCCACTCGTTCAAAGTTTTCTTCATGGATATGTCTAGCCGCTTCAAAATAAAACACTTCTTTTTCTTCAGCCAAATCAATTAATTCTTCTAATTCCTCTAATCTTGAAACAGCTGGTTTTTCAACGATGACATGTTTTCCAGCTTCAATAGCACCTTTGGCTTGTTCATAATGCAAACTATTGGGAGAAGCAATATAAATAACATCGATTTCTTCTAGATGAAAAAACTCAACAAGATCGGTTGAGGCAATCACACTTTTAGCATTAGGATATTTACTTGCAAATTCTTTTGCTTTGTCTTCATTTCTTGAATAGACTGCGCTTAATTGATACTCGCCACTTGTGGTTGCTGCGCCTACAAATTCGTGGGTAATCCAATTTGTTCCAATAATTCCTAAATTTAACATAAGTAACTCAACCTTTCTATTTCCTACAATAATTTAAATGGGACTTGTTCTTTAATGACTACTTCATCAGGAGTAACATGACAATTATAAGCTAATACTTCTAGCCCTTGTTCCATACCCTTTTGAAAGGCAGCTTGCAAATCAGGCTGCATCTCTTTATTAATAGTCGCCACATCAATACTTTCAAATTGAACCACAAATAGCACAGCTCTTAAATAGCCATCTTCGTTTGCGTCAATTAATGTTTCTACATGTTTAAGACCTCTTAACGTCGGGGCATCTGGAAATGAGCCTATTCTATCAGCTTCTAAGGTCATTCCTTTTACTTCAACTAGTAGCTTTTCTCCTAAATCAGTTTCAATTAAAAAATCAATTCTTGAATCTTTATACGTGAACTCTCTTTTTAGATCCGTCACTTTGCCCCTTAGTATAGCAAATTTTATCAGATTTTGCTTGATACCTTCTTCAACTAAGTCATTAGGTAGTTGACTGTCAATATTGAACCAAGCTCCCTCTTTTTTGACAGATACTAAATCATACTTAGTTTTTCTTGTTGCTTTATCTTGAAAATTAACAGCCACTTGAACGCCTGGTATTAGTAGTTCTTTACATCTTCCAGTATTTTTGACATGAGTAATAATCTCCTCACCAGTGTCTTTTATGCAAGTAGCGATAAATCTATTTTGTCTTTCTTTAAAGGTTACGATTTCAATTCCAGCATATTCAGCCATCTCTTTGCTCCTTACTTTTTATACTAATTTATTATTAATTATAAATCGAATAATAACTAGGTTTTCTATAATAAAGATACTTAACATCACTAGAACTCCAATAAGATATTCTCTATTATCTGAAGAAAAAAGTAACTTTATTTTTTTCTTTTTAAATAAAAAATTATCGATCAACATGACAAGAACTAGAAAACTAGCGCCTGTCATTGCTCCATTACATTTCCATTGTTAGGACTAGCATAATTATCGATAAACATTGGCCCTTCTATATCTTTTAATGTTAGATATATATCAAATAAAAAATAAATAAAGACAACACTCATTGGTAAAAAGCTTGTCCATTTTAAAAATCGTTTTTTCACTATCCAACAACTCCTTAAATTGATTATAACATTTTCTTTTACATCCAAAGTTGTAGAGAATTTTCAATCTAAGGCTTGTCGTTAATTGCTTAATTTTAGCTGATAATAAACTTAAGAAAACACAAGAGAGGATATGACATCATGAAAGAGGGACTGATTGCTTCTTTTTTAATCATAGTAGTGGCAACAGCTGGTTATTATACTTATGACAACTATCATAGAACAGAGGAGTATTACACAAAAGTAGTAACAGAAGGAGAACCGATTACCTTAAAAAAAGAAGACGGTGAAACATTCAATCGATACCGCTACCAATTAGAAAGCTATAAATCTCCTAGCGTTTCTAAAAAAGTTGAAATTGATTCAGTGGAAAATCAACCATTTAAAAAAGATACTTATCTAAAAGTTAAGTTTAGCCAAGAAGAAGGTGTCACTTCATTAGAAGAAATCAAAGACGTTCCTTCTGACATAAAGAACGAGCTAGATCGCTTATAAAAAAACAGATGACTTTTGTTAAAATTTCTAACAACTAGCCATCTGCTTTTTTATTCATTTGGTTCTGATGTCCACTCTTTCAACTCACCTTGTTCTGAAAAAACTTTTTCCTCGTCAGGTAAATAATAAACTGCCTCATCTGGGTAATACGTGATATCATTAGCTACATTTAAGCCTACATCTAATATTTCTAGAACCTCCTCTCCACTATTAATAAATTGATGAGCATGTTGTTTCCCAGCTGGTTTTGCTACAAAATCGCCTTTTTTAACCAGATATTCTTCACCATCATATCTCAAAGTTGCTGCACCTTTTAAGATTAAAAAGAATTCTTCTTGCCTTGCATGACTATGATATTTACAACTTTTTTGTCCAGGCTCTATTTTATCGATGTTAACATACATCTTTTCACTACCAGCTGCTTTTCCTAGATAAGCAGTCCTTGCTTTGTCTAAGTAATTAACCTCGACTCCTTCAGGCAACTCATTCATGTTTAGTATCTGCATAGAAACTCTCCTCAATTCTTTTTCTTAATTATCTCACAAAGATAGGTTACAATAAAAGGAAATCAAAAGAAGGTGAATCTTATGTACAATCATTACGGCGAATTAGCCACAACTGTTTACGAATTAACTAAACCCGCAGGAGCTTCTTTAAACGGAGACATCGACTACTATATGGAGCGACTTGAAGGAGTAACAGGTCGAATTCTTGAAGCTGGAGTTGGGAGTGGACGTATGCTGATTCCTTTACTGGAAGAGGGATTTCATATAGAAGGAATTGATCAGTCAAAAGACATGTTAGACGCTTGTCAAAAAAACTTATCTGCACACCACTTAACTACTGCTATTTATCAAGATGACTTGGCTTTCTTTTCAATTAGTGATAACTATTATGATGCAATCATTATGCCGACTTCTACATTTTGCTTGATTCAAACAGAAGAACTTGCCAATCAAGTTTTAGAGAACTTTCATCGTCATTTAAAACCTAACGGCAAAATTATTATTGACTTAGATTTACCTTTTTATCCAGAACTTGGGGAGTCTTCTACCAATAGTTTCCCCATCTCTTCAAAAGAACTAATTACTTATGAGAAAAAAATTGTTGAAATTGATTGGTTAAAACAACACACTATCTATCATCTAACTTATGCTAAATGGGTTGAGGGCGTGCTAGTTAAACAAGAGCTACAACAATTTTTACTTCGATGGTATGGTTTAAATGAATTTAAGTTAATACTCGAAAAAGTAGGCTTTCAAGATATTAGTATCTCTTCAGATTATGAATTTGATGTTCATCCTGTTGATAGCAATCAAACTATTACCTTTGAGGCAATAAAAAAATAGAGGCCGACATTTTCGTCAGTCTCTATTTTTATACTCACCTTATTGTTTTACTCTGCTTCTTCTTGGAACTGGCTATTATACAGTTTTTCGTAGAAGCCTTTTTTAGCTATTAATGTTTCGTGATTTCCTTGTTCGATGATTTGTCCTTGATCCATCACAAGAATTAAATCAGCGTCACGAATGGTTGATAGACGATGGGCAATTACAAAACTCGTTCTACCTTCCATCACACGATCCATTGCTTTTTGAATCAAACCTTCTAATCTAGTATCCACAGAACTAGTTGCTTCATCTAAAATCAGAATTTTAGGATCTGAGATAACAGCACGAGCAATAGTTAGTAGCTGTTTTTGACCAAGAGACACATTGTCCCCTTCTTCATTAATTGCCATATTATAACCATCAGGCATTGTTCGAATGAAATGATCCACATTCGCGGTTTTTGCTGCATCAACAACCTCATAATCAGTTGCATCTAACTTACCAAAACGAATATTTTCTGAGATGCTGTCATTATATAGCCAAGCATCTTGTAGAACCATTCCAAAAAGAGAACGAACATCACTACGATTCATTGCCTTTGTATCAATACCATCAATCTTAATAGAACCTTCTGTCACATCATAAAAACGCATCAACAAATTAATAAGAGTTGTTTTCCCTGCACCCGTTGGTCCGACTACCGCAACAGTCTGTCCACTTTTCACTTCAATATTTAAGTTCTGAATCAACGGTTTTTGAGGATCATAACTAAATGATACATTTTCAAATGTTACATTACCTTCAATTTTTTCTGGTAAAGGAATATCTTGTTCATTTAAGATTTCTTCTGGTTCATCCATGATTTCAAACACACGTTTTGTAGCAGCAGAAGCACTTTGAATCACTGAAGACAATTGGGTAATTTGTCCCATTGGTTGACTCACTTGCCATACGTATTGAATGAACGCTTGTAAGTTACCAAGTAATAAAACGCCTTGGATAATATAATAAGAACCTAACACAGCAACACCAATATAAGCACTATAAGCTGTTAGATTAACTAACGGCATCATCAAGCCTGATAAAGCAGCTGCTTTAAAACCATTTTTAGCTAAGTTACCATTTACTTCTTTAAAATCAGATATCGTTTGTTCTTCTCGTCCATATAATTTCAATACGTTAAATCCTGTTAGATTTTCTTGTACGAAACCATTCAAATCACCTAAAGAATCTTGTTGCTTCTTAAAGTAACGTTGAGAAATATTAACCACAATTTTTGAAATAATAATGGATAGAGGAATAATTACCATAACGACCATCGCTAATTTTATGTTGATCATTAACATTGCAACAATTGCCATCACAATTCCTAAAATAGCGTTAATAATCGCGATAAAACTTTGTTGCATCGCATTACTCACTGCATCCACGTCATTTGTGATACGAGATAAAACATCTCCAAATTGATTTTTATCAAAATAAGAGACTGGCAAGCGATTAATTTTCTTATCCAAATCTTGTCTTAAATCACGCATTGAATGTTGGACAACATTTGTCATAAACATTTGAGCTAAGAAACTTGCTATACTCCAGGCTGTCCCAATGAGAAGTAAAATGACTATGATTTTTCCAATATAGGTAAAATCAACAGACTCTCCATTTTTCACATTTTGAGCTATTCGAGTGGTCGGTAATCCTGTCACCCAAGGTAAAATCCCATTTAAAACAATAGCAATAATAGTCATAAAAATGGCTGAGAAAAAATGAAGCTTATAAGGAGAGATGTAGGCATAAAGTCTGTTTAAAGAACCAGTTGATTTTTTCATGCTAACTCCTCCTCTGTTAATTGAGATGAGGCTATATCATAGTAAATAGAACATGATTTTAATAAATCATGATGTGTTCCAATACCAACGACATCGCCTTCGTTTAATACAACAATCTTATCAGCATGCATAATCGTACTCACACGTTGTGCCACGATTAACACTGTAGATTCTGTCGTTTCTTTCTTTAATCTATTTCTTAAAGTGGCATCTGTTTTGTAATCAAGTGCTGAAAAACTATCATCAAATACATAAATAGCTGGTTTTCTAATTAACGCTCTAGCAATTGCTAAACGTTGTTTTTGTCCACCTGAGAAGTTAGAGCCCCCTTCTGAAATCGGTTCTTCTAACCCTTTCTCTTTTTGAGAAATAAATTCTGTTGCTTGTGCGATATCAATTGCTTCCCGCATCTCTCTTTCAGTTGCATCTGGTTTTCCGTATCTTAAGTTATCTTCAATTGTTCCAGAAAACAGTAAAGCTTTTTGAGGAATGTAACCAATTTTGTCACGTAAAGCTGATAGATCGTAATCTCTAACGTCTACTCCATCAATTAAAATAGACCCTCTTGAAACATCATAAAACCTTGGAATTAACTGAATTAAAGTAGATTTTCCACTTCCCGTACTTCCAATAAAGGCAACCGTTTCACCTGGATTAGCTGTAAACGAGACATTCCGAATAACTGGACTTTCTGAGTTTCCTGGATAAGCAAATGACACATCTTTAAATTCTAGTACACCATTTGTTTTTGTTTCAGTAACACCATTTTCAGGACTTGAGATAGAAGGTTCCATGTCTAGTACTTCTTGGACACGACCGGCAGAGACAGCTGCTCGAGGATACATCATAAATACCGTAGAAAAAAGCAAGAATGAGAATAGCGCGTGGAAAATATATTCAATAAAAGCAATTAAATTACCTACTTCTAAGTTACCACCATCAATTTGAACACTACCAAACCAAATAACTAATACCATAACAATGTTAAATAAAAAGAAAAAGGCCGGTTGAGCTGAAGCCATTAATTTAAATAATTTTTTAGAACTTTCAGTGTAATCACGGTTCACACGATCAAAACGTTTTTCTTCAAATTTTTCATTAACAAAAGCTCGAATAACTCGTAGTCCCGTTAAATTTTCTCTTAAAATCATATTGATATTATCGAGATTTTTTTGTTGTAATCTAGATAAAGGTTCTGAACGCTTACCTATAACAATAATTCCGCCAAGTAAAAATGGCAATGCTCCAATAACAAACGCTGTTAATGAAGGACTTGTTCTAACAATCATCACAATACTTGAGATAAACATAAAAGGAGTGATAAAGCCGATTCTTAAAATCATTCCCATAAATGTCATCACTTGAAACGCATCATTTGTTGTACGAGTGATAAGAGAAGATATACCTAATTTTTCATATTCTTGATGAGAAAAACGTTGCATATTCTCCATCATATCGTTTCTCATTTGTTGAACAAGACGTGTGTTGATTCTTGCACCGACTACGGCTAATCCAATGTAGAGGACAATCCCTACAAGGACTGTTGCAATCATATAGGTACCCATCTTTTTAACATATTCAAAATCACTATTAACGATTCCCACATCTAACATTTTAGCTAGTAGTGTTGGCAACCCTAATTCAATAATAATAAATCCAAATACGCAAACTATATTGATTGCTAGTAAGCCTTTTTGTCGCATGGCATAATGCCACATTGTTTTCACTTAATCATCTCCTATCTATTATGAACATATGTTGCTATTTTATAACATACCACATTTTTTTAATAAAAGCCCCAGTTTTACTGTCCTTTTTTAAGCGACAGTTTTGCTATTTGTCGCTTAAAACCTGAACTACTAGATTTTCTCAAGACAAAAAAAGATTGGCTCCTAAAAATGCCAATCTTTTCTATCTATTCATTTCTTATTGCTTGTTTCTTTTCTCTTATCAAATCATATAAAATACCGAGTAATCCAATTGTAAATAAAACATTAATGCCTGATAGTCCGGGACCAAATTTAAAGAAAATAGCAAAGTTAATCAATGTGCCAAATACAATTAATTTTAGCATCGTCCATCTTCCTTTCTATTATTTGTTCATCCTACTATTCTAATTTAATTTTACTGTTTAGTTTTTAAGATATTCTTAAGTTTTTACGAAAAATTTAAGAAATATTTAACTTACTAAAAGGAAGCAGATGTTTTATTTTTATGTTATACTTAATTCTCAATATATTTTCTTGAAAGGAATAAACTCTTATGTCAAATATCAATGAAGCAAATGTACCTGAAAAAGAATTACTAGACGCTGGATATCGTAAGTATTCCGGTAAAGAAATGGATATCTACTACAATCAGCAAATTTGTGAACATGCTGGAAACTGTGTTCGAGGAAATCCTGATGTTTTTGAAGTTGGTAGACGTCCGTGGATTATAGCTGATAACGGTGAAACTAAATCAAATGAACGCGTTCTTAACTCATGCCCTACTGGTGCACTAAAGTATATTAAAAAGGAGACTGCCTAAATGAACTATATTGAAGAAGAAACTCGTTTTGTTGTTTTAGATGACAACAAACAAGAAATTGGTGAAATGACTTGGTCAAATGCTGGTGAAAGCTTAATCATTATTGACCATACTTTTGTTGATGATAATCATCGTGGTCAAGGAATTGCTGAAAAATTAGTCTCTCTAGGTGTTGATTATGCACGTCGAAATGGTAAAAAAGTTATACCACTTTGTCCTTTTGCTAAAAAAGAATTTGATCGAAAAAAAGAATATCAAGATGTTTTACATTAAACTTAAAAAAGAGCTGAGGACTATAATCCTCGGCTCTTTTTAGTTTACTCGTATATTATTTAAAGCCTTTACATGAGTTAATGATTCTATACAATGCTCGCGGTATATGATAGAATGTACCTAATTGTTGGAGAATACAACTCCACACACGAGACGGTGAATTTATTTCTTTTATAATGAAACAAAACAAGGTTTCATGTTACTTTGAAGATTTCTTTAAGGCTAACCATATGACAAAAATAGGTGTATTTTACACCTCAGTTTGTTGCGTTTAAAAATAAATTAACTCACTAAAAACTATTGAAGGAGATTTTTATATGATTTTTAAAGTATATTATCAAGAAGACAAAGCACGTAGTCCCCAAAGAGAGAAAACTGTATCCCTATACATTGAGGCAGAAACACCTGTTGAAGCTAGAAAAATAATTGAGCAACATACACCCTATAATATTGAACTAATTCAAGCACTTGAAGGAAATCACTTAGACTACGAAAAAGAAAATGCTGATTTCAAACTTGTGGAGTTTGACTAGTTATGAAAGTTCAAATAAAAAACAATGAAACAGGTGTATTTGGCATCGGTGGACTTGGTGAAATTGGGAAAAATATGTATGGGGTCCAATTTCAAGATGAAATCATCATCATTGATGCTGGTATCAAATTCCCAGAAGACGATTTATTAGGAATTGATTATGTTATTCCTGACTATCAATACATCCTTAAAAATCTTTCTAAAGTGAAAGCTTTAGTAATTACCCATGGACACGAAGATCATATTGGTGGCGTTCCATTTCTATTAAAACAAGCTAATATTCCGATTTATGCAGGCCCTCTTGCTATGGCTCTTATTCGTAACAAACTAGACGAACATGGTTTACTTCGTGATGCTGAATTACATGAAGTCAACGAGGATTCTGTTATTAAATTCAGAAAAACATCAGTAAGTTTTTATCGCACAACTCATAGTATTCCAGAAGCAAACGGTGTAATTGTTAAAACACCTTCTGGTAATATTGTTTATTCTGGTGACTTTAAATTTGATTTTACTCCTGTCGGTGAGCCTGCTGATTTACATAAAATGGCTCGACTTGGAGAAGAAGGCGTTCTTTGTTTATTATCAGATAGCACGAATGCTGAAGTGCCTGATTTTACCAAATCTGAAAAAGTTATTGGCGATTCAATTTTAAGAATTATTGAAAAAGTTGAAGGCCGTGTCATATTTGCTACATTTGCTTCAAATATTTTCAGATTACAACAAACAGCAGAAGCTGCTGTTAAAACTGGTCGTAAAATTGCTGTTTTCGGTCGTAGTATGGAAAACGCAATGGTTAATGGTCGTGCATTAGGTTACATCAATGTACCAGACGATACGTTTATTGATAGTCGAGAAATCAATAATTATCCAGCTAATGAAATCATGATTTTATGTACGGGTTCTCAGGGTGAACCAATGGCTGCCTTAAGTCGTATTGCTAATGGAACTCACCGCCAAATTGCAATTCAGCCTGATGATACAGTTATTTTTTCAAGCTCTCCAATTCCTGGAAACACAACAAGTGTTAATCGCTTGATTAACTTACTTTCAGAAGCTGGTGCTAACGTGATTCATGGTAAAGTTAATAATATTCATACTTCTGGTCACGGCGGCCAACAAGAACAAAAATTATTACTTCGCTTACTTAAACCAAAATATTTTATCCCTGTTCACGGTGAATACAGAATGTTAAATGTACATTCACAATCTGCTCAAGCAACAGGCGTTAAAAAAGAAAACTGCTATATCTTAGAAAATGGAGATGTCTTAGCTTTAACTGCTGAAAGTGCTAGAAAAGCTGGTCATTTTAATGCAGATGATGTTTATGTAGATGGTAGCGGTATTGGTGATATTGGCAACATCGTCTTAAAAGATCGTCGTATTCTTTCTGAAGATGGTTTGGTTTTAGCTGTTGCAACAGTTAACTATGAAACTCAAACAATTGTGGCTGGTCCAGACATCTTATCTCGTGGATTTATCTATATGAGAGAATCCGGAGAACTTATCCAAGAATCACAACGAATTTTATTTAATGCCATTCGTAAAGCTTTGAAAAACAAAGATTGTGATGAAGCTATGTTAAATGAAGTTATTATTAACGCCATCCAACCTTTCTTAATCGAACAAACTGAAAGACATCCAATGATTCTTCCAGTTGTTCTTGAAGCTAACTAGATTATTTCAAAACAGGAGAATGCCTTTGCATTTCCCTGTTTTTTTGTTATTAACTATAAATAGATTAAATTATTTGATATGATGAAAAAGGAAATAAATAACACAGTTAAAAGAAAGGAATGAAAAATGAAAGCGTTTAAAGGGATGGTTTATGTTTTATCATTACTCACATTAGTTGGGTGCTCACAAAAGGGGACAAATAACGAATCAAAAGAGACGACTGAAAGTACGAGTGTCTCACAAACAAAGACAAGTACCTCTTCAAAAGAAATAGAAAAGACTCTATTTACCGATGAAGATTATGCAGCTGCTGGTTATCTCTCTATTTATTTAGAAGCTAAAGATAATAAACAATCAATCGATGATTTATTTTACTTTATTACAAAAGAGCCTGAAGGAAATGTCACTTTCACCAAAGAAAAAGATGGTTTTACTTTAGGTCAAGGAACTGCAGGGTCTACTATGACATTCAAAGTTGACAAAGATAAAGTCACTCGTATTTCTCCAGCAGAAAATAATTTTTCGTGGTCAAAAAAAGAATTAGACAAAACTTTTAAAGATTATCAAAAGTTAGTAGAAAAGTTAGTAGTTATTGGAAAAGAAAATAAAGAGAATCATAAACAAGCAGAAGTTGAAGCAGCCAAAAAAGAAGTTATTGACCCTAAAAATCTAACAGAAGAACAAGCTATTACTTGGATTAAAAACTATTTAATTCAAAATGGTGCTACTGAAGAAGGATTAAATAAAAATTCAGAATTTCAATCAGATATGGTTGATGGTTACTTAATCATTTCTCAATACTTACCTGTGCCAACAGGTGCTCATAAAAAAATGACTTATCAATTCAGAGTTAATAGTAATGGCCATTTGGAAAAGAAATATGTCGCTTCAAATGAAAACTGGGAAGTCATTAGTACTGAGTATATCTACAAAGAAGATTTAGAAGGACCTGTCGCAACAAAATCTGATATGTCAGCAACTATGGTACAAGATGGAACTGATGGCCCTGGTATGTTCTATACTTTAACGATTAAAAATACGTCTGATCATAATATTAAAGTATCAGCAGAAGAACTTGCTTTAAATAAAAATTCAAGTCTATCAGATGTTGATGAGGATATTCCTGTTCGCTATCAAAAAAACGTTGTTATTCCAACAGGAAAAGAACATGAATTTAAACAGCTTTTAGGACCCGTTTCTGGGGATACTCCTCTTTACAACAATCTTGATGTTACTTATCAAGGAGAAGTTATTTTTCATCAAGCAGCTGGTATGGAAAGTTATAAATAGAATCAACAAAAAAAGTGTAAGTAGACAAGCTACTTACACTTTTTATTCATTAAATTTTAAATTAAGCTTTTGTTACGTTAGCTGCTTGTGGTCCACGATCAGTTTCTTCGACTTCAAAGTTCACTGCTTGACCTTCTTCTAAAGTTTTGAATCCGTCACCTTCGATTGCTGAGAAATGTACGAATACGTCATTTCCTTCTTCTTGTTGGATAAATCCGAAACCTTTTTCAGCGTTAAACCATTTTACTGTTCCTTGAGCCATTGTTTTTCCTCCTCGTGCCATAAGCACTAAATAATATTTTGTATACTTGCTTTCGGTCGATAGAGGTGGTTGAAACATTTGTTACAACTTCTATTGAATCCCAAAACCAAATTACAATTCAATCATAACGCAACTATTATGTAAATGCAAGTCTGTAAGTAAACGTTTTTGTTTAAATTACGTCAGTTTCTTTCAAGCTGATATAGCTGTTTTCACCTATTATTAAATGGTCAAGAACCTCAATTCCCATCAATTTACCACACTCGACTAAACGATGTGTGAAAGCGATGTCTTGTTTAGAGGGATTAGGGTTTCCAGATGGATGATTGTGGACAATTATGATTCTAGCTGCTGAACATTTTACGGCAATTCTAAAGATTTCTCGAGGGTGTGCGACAGATTGATTTAATGAACCAATAAATACCGTTTGTCTTTTTAATACCTCGTTTTTCGTATTTAAATATAACACAAGTAAATGTTCTTGTTGAAAATCCTTCATTTCCTTAATTAATTGCTGTCCGAGTTCATGACTGGAGACAATGACTCCTAGTTTTTCTCTATGACTAAGTGCCAAACGTTTACCAAACTCAATCACTGCCTGAAGCTCAATTGCCTTTACATTTCCTATACCATCTATTTTGGTCAGCTCTTCAATGCTCGCCGTTTTTAATTCAAACAAGTTGTCAAAATTAACTAGCACTTGATTGGCTAATTCCAATACATTCTGTGTTTTATTACCTGTCCTTAAAATAATAGCTAGTAACTCTTGATGCGTTAGACTTTCTGCCCCGTATTTCTTACATCTTTCTCTTGGTTGAAGTTCTTCGTGATATTCTTTGACTGACAATGACAAAAAAAGTCCTCCCTTCTTCTCTCTATGTAAGATACGAAAAAGGTAGGACAATTTTTAATTTTTTAGAATAAGTTTTTTACTTCAAATAAATCTTTTTTAACAGCATATACTTTCTCTAAAGCTTCGTCATCTGGTTCAATTAAATCAGGAACCATAATCACTGGTACGTTAGCTGAATAAGAAGCTCTAATACCGTTTAAGGAATCTTCTAGCATAACTGTTTCACTTGGATTAGTTCCAAGCTTTTCCACAGCTTTTTCCACAATTTCAGGATGTGGTTTCGCATGAGTAACTTCATCACCTGAAACAGTATCAATAAAGTAATTAGTTAAATTGGCTTTGGTTAACAACTGGTCAATGGCATCTCTTGTATTGCTTGAAGCAACAATACAAGGAATTTCTTGCTCATTTAGAAAAGTTAATAACTCTACTACACCTGGTTTTAAAGGTGCTCCACTTTCTTTAAATGTTTTTCTGACTTTATTACGACTTTCATCAAAAAAGGCTTGAATTGTTTCTTTCGGTAAATAACTATAATCTGCTAAGTATTTTTCAAAAGCATGCTCTTCACTTAAACCAATTTCCGTTCGGTAATAAGCTTCGTCATACTCTTTTAAACCAAATTCTTTAGCCATTTCAACATTACTCGCACAATAAATAGCTTCTGTATCAAAAATTAAACCATCCATATCAAAAATGACACCGTTAAATGTTTTCAATTAATTTCCTCCTAAAAGTGTTTCTCTTACTTGAGAAATAAAATAAAGAGAACCAGTTACTAAAACTAAGTCATCACCTGTTAATTCTTCAAGAGTTTCAGCTAGTGCTTCTTGCCAACTATTATAGGCATTTAAACCTAACTCTTCATACTGTTCTTTGGTAAAAGCTTTTGGATAATCAAAGGTCGTTACTTTTAAATCAAGATTTGGAACTGTCTTTAAATCCTTAATCATAGAAGCAATATCTTTTGTGGATAACGCTCCAAAAATTGTATGAATGTGTTGACCTTTAAACTCTGTCTTTAAATTTTGAACCAACACTTGCATGGCATGATCATTATGAGCACCATCTAAAACAATTAGTGGTTCATCTGATATTTTTTCCATTCGTCCTGGCCAAAAAGCTTTCTTCAAACCTTTTTGGATATCTTTTCCAGTAACTGGAAGTCCTAAGCTTTTTGATACAATTGAATATAGTTCTATAGCGACACTGGCATTATCGACTTGGTGTTTTCCAAGTAAACTAATTTTTAAATGAGATAAATCTAACTCCTGAGACCTAAAGTTAAAAATTTCTCCCCAGCTTTCATCAGGTTGAATGTATTTACTTGTAAACTCTTCTCCGTACTGAAAAACAGGACTATTCAAGTTAGCAGCTTCTTCTTTAATAACTTTAAGGGCTGCTTCTTCAACTTTTCCAATGACAATAGGAACATTTTCTTTAATAATTCCTGCTTTTTGACTAGCAATTTCTTCAATAGAATCACCTAAGATATCCACATGATCTAAACCGATTGTTGTAATAGCTGAAGCAAGAGGTGTGATGACATTTGTACAGTCATATCTTCCACCCAGTCCAACTTCAACTAAAACGATATCGACTTCTTTTTCTAAAAAGTATTGGAACATAATCGCCGTTAAAATTTCAAATTCAACCGCATTTTTTAGCTCTTCTACTGTATCCATCTCATCGACAATAGGTTTGATTTTTTTTACTAATTCAACCAAATCTTCATCTGGAATAGGTTGTCCATTAATTGCTACTCGCTCATTAAAGCTTTCAATATATGGAGATGTAAATGTTCCAACTGTTAGGCCTTGCTCTTCCAATAAACAACGAAGAAACGTGGTCGTGGATCCTTTACCATTGGTTCCGCCGATATGTACCGTTTTTAACTTATTTTGTGGATTATCTAAACGATCTAATAATTCATTAATTCTAATTAATCCTGGACGAATACCAAATTTGATGCGGTCATGAATCCAGGCTACAGTTTCTTCATAATTCATTGTTCAACCACCTATGCTTTGATTATTTTTTTAATTGATTAATTCTTTCTGTAACAGCTGCTTGTTTTTCTAAATAATCTTTTTCTTTTGCTTTCTCGCCTTCAACAACGGCTTCTGGAGCACTTGAAACGAATCGTTCATTGCTTAATTTCTTTTGAACGCGTTCAACTTCTTTAGACCATTTATCTAATTCTTTTTCTAGACGTTTAATTTCTTCTTCAATGTTGATTAAATCTTCTAATGGTAAGAAAATTTCTGCTCCTGTAATGACAGCACTCATTGATAACTCAGGTGCGTCAACACTCTCAGCAATAACTAACTCTTCTGGATTACAGAAACGTTCAATGTATTTTGTATTTTCATTAAAGAATAAGTTTACCTTTTTCTCGTTTGTTTTAATGAGTAAGGTAATTGGTTTAGACATTGGTGTATTAACCTCAGCACGAATGTTACGTACGGCACGAATTAATTCTTGTAGAACTTCCATCCCTCTTGCTGATGTTTCATCAGTGTATTCTGGTACAACAACTGGATAAGGAGCTGTTACAAGTGACTCACCTTCATGAGGAATTTTTTCCCAGATTTCTTCTGTTACAAACGGCATAATTGGATGTAATAATTTTAAGATTTTATCTAGTGTATACGTTAAGATACTGCGTGTCATATTTTTCTGAGCTTCATCTTCTCCGTAAAGAATTTCTTTACTCATCTCAATATACCAATCACAGAAGTCATCCCAGATAAAGTTATACAATTGACGTCCTGCTTCACCAAATTCAAAACGATCGAAGAAATAAGTTACTTTTTCAATTGTTTCGTTTAAGCGAGTTAAAATCCATTTATCAGCAACTGTTTTTTCACCATCTAGATTAACATCTTCGTAGTTAAATCCTTCTAAATTCATGATAACAAAACGAGAAGCATTCCAGATTTTATTGATAAAGTTCCAAGAAGCATCCATTTTTTCATAACTAAATCGCATGTCTTGTCCTGGTGTTGAGCCGTTTGATAAGAACCAGCGTAATGCATCTGCACCGTATTTATCAATAACGTCCATTGGATCAATTCCGTTACCTAAAGATTTACTCATTTTACGTCCATCTTCAGCACGAATTAACCCATGCATTAATACTTTTTCAAATGGTGATTTACCAGTAAATTCTAAACTTTGGAAAATCATACGACTTACCCAGAAGAAAATAATATCATAGCCTGTTACTAGTGTGCTTGTTGGGAAATAACGTTTGAAATCTTCTGATTCTTCATCAGGCCAACCCATTGTTGAAAATGGCCATAATGCACTTGAGAACCATGTATCTAAAACATCTTCATCTTGAGTCCAGTTTTCAATGTCGCCCGGTGCATCTTCTCCTACATACATTTCGCCAGTTTCATTGTGATACCATGCTGGAATTTGATGTCCCCACCATAATTGACGTGAGATAACCCAATCATGAACATTTTCCATCCATGTTAAGAAGGTTTGATCAAAACGCGGTGGATAAAAATCAACTTTATTGTCAGTTTCCTGATTCTTAATTGCCATTTCAGCTAAAGGTTTCATTTTAACGAACCATTGTGTTGAAAGTCTTGGCTCAACAACAACGCCTGTTCTTTCAGAATGTCCAACACTATGAACATGTTTTTCGATTTCCTTCATCAAACCTAATTCTTCTAAATCTTTTACAACGGCTTTACGAGCTGTAAAACGGTCCATGCCAGCATATTTACCAGCTGTTTCATTCATCACAGCACTAGCATCCATTACATTAACACGTGGTAAATTATGACGATTACCTACCTCAAAGTCATTAGGGTCATGGGCTGGTGTAATTTTAACAACACCTGTTCCAAAATCCATTTCCACGTATTCATCTGCAATAATTGGAATTTCTTTATCTACTAAAGGTAAAATAACTTTTTTACCAATTAAGTCTTTATAACGTTCATCTTCTGGATGGACTGCAACAGCAGTATCTCCTAGCATTGTTTCTGGACGAGTTGTTGCAATTTCTAACTTGCCACTTCCATCTGCTAAAGGGTAATACATATGGTAAAAAGCACCTTCAACATCTTTATGGATAACTTCAATATCTGATAAAGCTGTTTTTGCTTGAGGGTCCCAATTAATAATATACTCCCCACGATAGATTAAATCTTTTTCGTATAATTTCACAAAAACTTTTTTAACAGCATCTGATAATCCATCATCTAATGTGAATCTCTCACGAGAGTAGTCTACTGATAGCCCTAATTTACCCCATTGCTCACGGATATGGCCTGCGTATTCTTCTTTCCATTCTTTAGTTGACTCAACAAATTTTTCACGGCCTAAGTCATAACGAGTTAATCCTTCACTACGTAACTTTTCTTCTACTTTGGCTTGTGTTGCAATCCCGGCGTGGTCCATTCCTGGTACCCACAAAGTATCAAATCCTTGCATTCTCTTTTGACGGATAATCATGTCTTGGAGTGTTGTATCCCATGCATGACCTAAATGAAGTCTACCTGTTACGTTTGGTGGTGGAATAACAATTGAGTAAGCTGGTGCGCTCTTGTCTCCACTAGGTTTAAAAACATCTTTGTCTAACCATTTCTGGTAACGACCTTTTTCAACAGATGTCGGATCAAATTTAGGTGCTAAATTTTTTTCTTCTGTCATAATATCTTTCCTTTCTTATTTAACATTCGGCAATAAAAAAAGTCCTAAAGTATTTCTACTTTAGGACGAATTTACACGCGGTACCACCTAGATTACAGTGCTAAAAAACACTGTCACTTAAAAGTGAGTTAACGATCACTAATCGAAAAAAACTTTCAGCTCCTAAGCAACCTTCACACTCTTTAAAGGAAAACCTTTCAGCCAGTGGGTTTTCTTTCTATTTGCTTCTCACAAGTGCTACTCCTCTTAATCTAAGCATTTTCTTATTTCACTCATTTTACAATGAAACACATTTTTCGTCAAACTTAAATCAAAGTTTTTGCTGCTTCAATTGCTTTTGTATAATCTGGCTCTTGAGCAATTTCAGGAACGATTTCTTCGTAAGTCACTACACCTTCTTGATTAATAACAAAAATTGCTCTGGCTAAATGATTAATTTCAGGAATATATAAACCGTATCCCTTACCAAAAGCTAAATCAGTATCACGAAGCATCATCATATCAACGCCCTCAGCTGCACACCAATTACTTTGTTGCTCTTTTGAGTTATTTGAAATAGTTACGAAATTGATTTCCTCCATTGAAGCTGCTTCTTGATTAAATCGTTTCGTTTGAATCGCGCAAACACTTGTATCAATATCTGGAACCACACTAATGACTAATGGTTTAGCTAATAAATCTGATAATTCGACTGTTGAATCGTTTAAATCTACTAAAGAAAAGTTAACGGCCTTTTCACCTGTGACAGGTTGATTTCCTTTTAATTCTAATGGTTGACCTTTTAATGTTACTTGCATAAAAAAACACTCCCTTATCTTTATTCTTCCTTTAGTATAAAGAATAAGAAGAATAAAGACAAAAGAGATGCTTGAGTTTTAGATAGTTTCTAGTTCTGGATGATTATAGTTTTCATCATAATAGATTAATGTTTGAAGTTCCGTTGTTAAATCAATGTATTGAACTTGTACGTTATGTGGAACACGTAGTCTTCTTGGAGCAAAATTTAAGATAGCCGTAACGCCAGCTTCCACAACTGAATCAATTACTTCTTGCGCTTTGCCACTTGGAACAGTCATAATAACTGTTGAAATAGCTTCTTTCTTGATAATTTCTCCCACTTTTTCGATATCCTCAATTTGTACGCCATTGATTGTTTGGCCGATTAACTCAGGATTTGCATCAAATGCGACTACAATATTTAAGTTAGTATTATTTCGAAAATTATTGTTAATCAGTGCTTTTCCTAAATTACCTACTCCAATTAACGCAATGCGTTTTTCGATTTCGGTGTTTAAAATATTACTAAACACTTGAATTAAGTAGGGAACATCATAACCATACCCACTACGTCCTAATTCGCCAAAATGTGAAAAATCACGACGAATCGTAGCTGAAGGAATTTGAATCATTTTACTAAACTCTTTTGATTTAATTCGCTTGACTCCACTTTGATCTAAGGTTTTTAAATAACGAAAGTACAAAGGGATTCTTTTGGCCGTTGCTTTTGGAATGGTATGATTTTTTTTTATATTACCCATGTTTACACTCCTTGTCCTAATTGTGACTGTTTTCACATTTAGTGTATCACGGAAGTTTTCACATTTCAATGAATTTGTGAAAATAGCACAAAAAAAGTAAGTTAAGTTAAAATTGTATGTGCCTAAAAGCAAAGAAATGAGGATAGATAATTCATCTATACCTCATTTCTTTCTAATTTTACTTAAAATAATTCATCCATAGCTTCTGTGGTCTCATTTAAAAAATTATCACTTGATTTAATTTCTTCAATGGTAATTCCAGCCATTGCTCTCTCTAGCATTCCTTCAATATCTAATCTTTCTTCGTATTGAAGAACTTTTTCTAATTTTGGTTTTGTTTTTGGTTCTGGTGGAGCGAAAATCGTACAGCAATCTTCAAAAGGTTGAATCGCTAACTCAAATGTATCAATTTCTTCGGCAATTTCAATGATTTCACTTTTATCCATTGTAATAACGGGTCTAATAATTGGTGTTGTAGTCACCTCATTAATAGCCAACATACTATGCATTGTTTGAGAGGCTACTTGGCCTAATGATTCGCCGTTAATAATGGCTAAACCATGTCTTTCTTCACGGATTAAATCAGTCAAGCGTAACATGAATCGTCTAGTCACAGTCATCCAGTAACCAGAAGGGATGGAACGCTTAATTTCTTCTTGGATTTCAGTAAATGGAACCGTAATAAATTGAATACCTCCAACATAAGGTGTTAACTTAACTGTTAAATCTTTAGCTTTTTGTAATGCTTTTTCACTTGTATAGGGTGGGCTATAGAAATGGACTGCTTCAATTTCTACTCCTCGTTTCATTCCTAAATAACCTGCGACAGGAGAATCGATTCCGCCTGATAACATTAACATTCCCTTACCACTTGATCCAACAGGTAAGCCCCCCGGACCAAAGATAGTCAAACAAGAAAGGTAAGCTGCTTCATATCTAACTTCTACATCAACTCGAATATCTGGCTTAATCATTTGAGCTTCGATACCAGGGATACCGTGATAAATAGCTCCACCGACTTCCCTATTCATATCGTTACTATCCCAAATAAATTGCTTATCTGATCTACGACTTTGTACTTTAAAGGTTTGTCCTTCTGTCCAGATTTCTTTTACCATTTTAACAGCTGTTTGACAAATGACTTCTGTGTTTTTTTCAACTCGGATAACAGGTGAAAAACTTTGGATACCAAAAATCGAACCCAAATGACTCATCACTTTATCACTATCTGCCCCGTTTAATATCAAATGCATTCTATCTCGGTCAGCTTGAATTTTAATTTCTTCAAATTCATGTAAGCTTTTTTTAACGTTATTTGATAATTGACTAATAAACAAACGTCTATTTTTTCCTTTTGTTGATAACTCGCCGTAGCGAACCATAATTTCAGTATATTTCATACGTTCTCCCTTTTACCCGTTAATTTTTTCAAATTTATCATGTAACTGTTTTAAGATAATTAAAAATTGTTCTGCTTCAGCCGATGTGTTTTTTTCATCTAAACTAACTCTAATAGCTGTTTCTGCTTGTTTACTTGGTACTCCCATTGATTGTAAAGTACTACTAGACATTTTCTTTTTACTTGAACAGGCACTTGTTGTGGATACATAAATTTCTTTTTCTTCAAAGGCATGTACTAACACTTCGCCTCTAATTCCTTTAAGTCCCATACATAAAATGTGAGGAGCTTGAAGTCTTTCTTCCTCTGGTGAAAAAATAGTTACTTTTGAAAATTTTGCCGCATTCTCGGCAATGTAATCACGAATTCTTTTAATATGTTTTACTTTTAAGTCTTCGTCTTCAAATAATAATCGACAGGCTCTAGCAGTACTTACAATACCTGGTGTATTTTCTGTTGTACTACGTTTATTATTTTCTTGTCCACCGCCTGTTAAAAGTGGTGCTAACTTATTACCTTTTTTCCAATAAAGGATCCCGACACCTCTTGGTCCATGGAATTTATGAGCAGAAAAACTAGCGAAATCAACGCGATCTGTTAACCAGTCTTCTGTTGGTATTTTACCCACTGCTTGAACAGCGTCTACATGATAGTGAATAGATGGATAGTTTTCTAGTACAGAACTAATTTCTTTAATCGGTTGAATTACACCTACTTCGCTATTCACCACGATTGTTGAAACTAAAATCGTTTGGTCTGTAATTAGCTTTTCAAGTTCAGAAACATTAATTTCACCTGATTTTGATACAGGAATATAACTTACTTCAAAGCCAAGGCTTTCCAATTGTTTAGCTGTTTCTGTTACTGAAGGGTGTTCGACTGACGAAATAATTAAGTGATTTCCAAAAGGTCGTTTTTCGATTGCTGTTCCTTTTAACACCCAATTATTACTTTCTGTTCCCCCGCTCGTAAAGTATAATTCTTCTTTTTTGACACCCAATTGTGTGGCAATTTGATCTCTAGATTTATCTAGTAGCACATTTGCCTGTTCTCCTAATCGGTGTAGACTGGATGGGTTCCCAATAAATCTTTCACTGGTTCGTTTATAGGTTTCTAATACACTTTTATCGATAGCTGTTGTCGCACTATTATCAAAATAAATCATTTTAGTCACTCATTTCTAAAAATTCATGTTTCATTATAACGCCTAGTCTCATTTTCATCAACCAAACTCAATTTTTATTGAATCTTATTTTTTTACAGAAAAAAACAGTAGACTAGGCTACTGTTTAAATCATATTATCTTTATTATCATAATAATATTTTCTAATGCGCTCTGTTACTCCCGGTTCGATTCTTTCAATCGCTTCAGAAATAGTATCTAAAGCATCTTGATAAAGATGTTCTCTCGAGAATAAACTTAAGCTTCGATCAATCGCGTTTTTGATTTCTGGATGAGAGAAACGGAAACGGTTAGCGTATTGAATCATTTGCTCTGTTAAAGCAGCACTATCGATTAAGTTATTTGTTTTTTCGTTTAATGTGGCAATATCTTCTTCACATAAACCAACTAATCGATCGATATGATTCATATCTATTCTAATCTTATTAAGCTCGCGGCTTAATTCCTCAATTCTTTCACCAGCTACAAAGAAAAATTCTAGGTAGCTACTTGGTATTCCAGGTAAACGTTGCTTTTCAATATGTCTCTTCAATGTACGCAACTCTAATTCATAGTCATCGATCTTCTTAATGGCATCTCTCTCACGAGGAGCAAAGTCCTTGATAGATTGGCCTGTTTCGATTTGTTCTTCTTCGATATCTTTTAATTGATCTAGACTCTCGCGGTAAAATGCAGCTACTTGTGAAAATACTGCTTTTTTGTTTTTTAATTTGTCTTCTATTGCATCGAATTCTTTCTGCATTTCTTCCATTTGTGCTTGGAAGCCTCGAACTTTACCTAATTCGTTGTTGTTTAACACATAACTTTGAGAGACTGTATCTAATTCAATTAATAATAAATGATTGTTTTTATCTGCATGTTCTAAGAAATTAACTAAAGTCGCTTTGTTTTCATTCACATAGTGACGTGCTTCAATTTCTTTTTGCATCACATCATATAATTGGTCAATTTCTTTAGCGATTTCGCTATTTAATTTCCCAACATTTTCTACTTCTAATTTTTCTAAATTCATTAAAGTAGAACGTACCTTGCCATCTAATTTATCAACGTTTGTTTGAACGATGTCATTTTCAAAGACATAATGGTCTTTTTTCATCGACTCATAACCATCTTTAATTTCCTTCAATTGTTTAGGGAAGACTTTATCCAAAGTTTCAAACAATGGTGGTACTTCATCAATTACTTTTTGAATCTCATAAGTTCTCTTTTCAGCTTTTTCTAATACCGTACGAGCTTCCATTGGGTCGCCAGCAGTATTTAAAGCAACGAACTGTGTAAAATCACGTTCAACATTTTGAATTTGTTTTTCTAATTCTTTATAAGAAACACCGTATTTATCAGAGTCAGATGTAACTGATTCACTGATTGCTTCATACGCATCTAAAGCTTCTTGAACTGCTTCAGAGTTTCTTACTTCGCTTTCTTTTAAGTCACTTAATCCTTTTCGAATTTCTTCGACTTCAGATTCCATGTTTACAAGAGTTAATTCTGCTTCTTCAATCGCATCTTTAACTTTCATCAAGCGGAATGTTTCATTTAAATTTTCAATTTCAAAAATAAGGCTTTCTAATTCAGCAAATGATATGGTAGAAATGTCAATCCATTTTTGGTTCCATTCTCTAAAAGTATTTTGACTTTGGCCTACTAAGTGCATTTTTTTGACGCTATCAACTTCTTCTAGAACTGGTAGATCAAATAACGCAATTTTACGTTTTTCTAACTCCTCCAGTCGATCTTGATTTTTTCGTCTCATAAAAAAAGCTACCAAATACGTTGCAACAGCAAGGATTACAACAATTAGTAAAAGCCATAACCAAAGTTTAGTATTCATGAAATTTCCTCCATTAATGTTATTCACCACTACCCTTTCGTCTCACCAGAAAAAAACAGCTATCAAAGTTTTCCTTTTTCGGTCCTCTTGAAGCTTGTCTATCTTTGCAATCAATCTCATTATTAGAAAATTTACATCTAAGAAAGATTATATCACATTCGCTTCTTTGTATCACTAATAAATTACTAAAACCTCCTTTTTTTTCATCTAAAAATCACTTAAATTCACCTTCTTAAGAAAATTTTCATCTTTTTTCATCTTACTTTTTAGATTTTCTTGCAATTCATTATTCTCTTCTGTATCGTATAAATTAATCAATTTTTAATTTTGGAGGTTTTTAAAATGAAGGTGACAAAGTTTGGTGGGAGTTCTCTTTCAAATACAACACAATTACAAAAAGTTCTTTCTATTGTAAAAGCCGATCCTGAACGACGGTTCGTTATTGTTTCGGCACCAGGAAAGCGAGTAGAATCAGACACGAAAGTCACTGACCTACTTATTCAATATGCTGAAACCTTTTTAAATAAACAAAATACAACTCAGATTGAAGAAGATATTATACATCGCTATGAAGAGATAAGCCGTGAACTAAATTTAAAAACAGCTCTTCCTGAAATCAAACATCTTCTATCTTCCCTAAAAGAAACCACTTATGTTTCCGTTCCTAGAATCATGGATTTATTTAAATCAAGTGGTGAAAATTGCCATGCGATGTTAATAGCTGAATTTTTTAGCCGCAACGGTTTGCCTGCTCAGTACATTCATCCAAAAGAGGCTGGTCTATTAGTTGAAGATATTCCTGGAGATGCGATTATCAAAAAAGAAGCCTATGAAAAGCTATATAACTTACGACAATTAGATAAAGTAGCCGTTATTCCTGGCTTCTTTGGTATAACTGAAAATAATGATATTTGTACTTTTTCAAGAGGTGGTTCTGATGTAACTGGCTCCATTGTTGCAGCAGGTGTTAAAGCTGATCTCTACGAAAATTTTACTGATGTAGATGCTATTTATTCTGCTCATCCTGGGATTATCCCTAATTGCCACGCCATTAAGGAATTAACTTTTAGTGAGATGAGAGAACTAAGTTATTCTGGTTTTAAAGTTTTACACGATGAAGCTTTAATGCCTGCCTTTAAAGCTAATATTCCTGTTGTTATAAAAAACACTAATAATCCAAGTGCTCCAGGTACTTTAATTTCCTCAAAAAGAACAACTTCAAATGAGGCAGTTGTCGGTATTGCTGGTGACTCTGGTTTCACAAGTATCTATATTAGTAAATACTTAATGAATAGACAATTAGGTTTTGGCTACTCCGTTTTAAAAATACTAAAAGATTTAGAATTACAGTATGAGCACCTTCCCTCTGGAATTGATGATATTACAATTATTTTAAGAAAAGATCAGTTAAATAACTCTCTTGAAGCTGAGTTAATCAAGAGACTTCAAGAAACTCTTGATTTAGATGAAATTATTGTTAAACATAACATTTCTATGATAGCTCTTGTTGGAGAAGGCATGCGAAATAACATTGGGGTAGCTTCAAGAGCTACTTCAGCTCTATCAAGAAATCACATCAACTTAGAAATGATTTCTCAGGGATCTTCTGAGGTCAGTATTCTATTTGCGATTGATGACGCGAATGAAAAAGACGCTATTAAAGCTCTTTACTATGAGTTCTTTTGCTTGGCCAAATAATTTAATAAAAGCATGATTATGATCAAAAAATCACAATCATGCTTTTAAATTTACTCCACATCAAATAATGATAGTACTTTTTCTTTTTCTGGAGCGTATAACCCAACTAACGGAATTTCTAGGTGTCTCTTCTTTAACTCTTCCTCTAAAACAGCCATAAACACACCCTTTTCATCCACTCGTCTAATAGACGCTAAATCGTCTTCTAAAGGGCTTTCTCTATCTGAAAATTCTCCCATCCAACAATGAGAACGGTAGGTACAGTCCACACCACAGCTTGGACTCCCATCAACTCCTATAATACCAATAATATCAAAAAGACTTTTTTCTTCATAATACGCTTCCATTTCATCTAAGATAGGTGTTAATATAGAGACGCAATGTTTTTTATAAAAAGGGTTATTAAATTGATCTTTCACATGTCCCCATCTTCTTGGTCCATAAAGAGTAAATTCTGGACAAGGAAGCTGAGCAATGTGGATGTCTTGCTCGATTGCTTTGATTAAGACTTCTTTTCTAAGCTTGTCTTCAGCTGCTAGAGATGCTTCTTCTGATTGCAACTTGGCAGAAGGATTTAACAAACAATGAGCAACATATAGTATCTTTTTCATATCTTTCTCCTTTTTTAACGTTGTATGTATTGTTTTTCTTTAAAATACATTACTTAATCAAATAATAGCAGAGGAGGAATTTTTTAACAATCAAACCCAAAAATTTAATAAAGTAGTTGTGTTTTGAAGATCAACTTTATATAAATAAAAACATTTATTTTTGAAAGGTTGGTTTTGTTATGTTTAATAAGATTAAACAAGATTTTAACTCAATGACTATTTTATTAATCCCGATTGGCGTTGCTATCAATTTTATTGGAGGTCAAATTAATAGCGCACTAAAATTACCTTTGCATCTTGATACAATTGGCACGATACTAAGTAGTGTTCTTGCAGGTCCATGGGTAGGTATTTCTACCGCTCTTGCAGGTAAACTTGTTAGTATGATCACAAGTCCAGGTTATTTTGCATTTATTCTAGTTAGTTTAGGTTTAGCAACAGCTGTTGGTATCTTTTCTAAAAAAGGATATTTCACATCTGTTCCAAAATCTCTTTTAGCTATGTTAATAACTGGTTTACTTGTTGCTATTATTGGTAGTTTTGTTCGTATTACATTTTACGGTGGTATTACTGGAGATGGTTCTTCTTTAATTATTGCAACTCTTTTAGCAAACGGTCAAGAAATGGTTAAATCCATTTTTGGTGTTGTCTTTATTTCAAACTTAGCAGATAAATCTCTTTCTATTATTTTAAGCTTATTGGTCGTAAAAAGCATGCCTGATCGCTTGTTGATCAAATACCCTTGTGGACCAATCTACATCAACAGCAGAAAAAAATAGACGTATGAAAACAACCAATACTCTTGAGACTATCCATCCGCTAACTAAAGCATCTGTTATGACATTTTTATTATTTTTAATTAATTTATTTCCAACGAAAAAAGTCATTATAAGTTTATTCATTATTCTTATTTTACTCTTTTTACTTGTGCCAAATAAGTTAGGGCTTATCAATAAAATATTAATTACTATTTTATTATTATTTCTTCCCATGTTTCTTATGCAAATTTTATTTAAACCGGGAGAACATATTTTATTTTCTTGGTTCATTATCCGAATATCAACTGAGTCCATTAGTTTTGCTGTTAATTTATTTATTAGGTTATGCCTAATTTCAAGTTGTATTTTGCTTTTCTTTCACGTTACTAAAGTGAAAGATTTCACTATAGCATTAGAAGAAATTGGTGTCCCTAAGTCTGTTACTTACGTCTTACTCGCTACTATGATGTTAGTACCACAAATTATTCAGCGCTCTAAAGCTATTATGCAAGCTCAAAAAATTCGTGGAATTGAGATGAGTGGTAGTATTTCAACTAGGTTAAAAGCCTTTTTACCAACGATTACACCATTAATTTTAAGTTCATTAATGTCAACGGAAGAAAGAGCCTTAACCCTTGAAACGAGAGCTTTTTTTTCACCCCATAAAAAAGTTTATTTAAATTCTTTTAAAAAGCATGCTTATGATAAATGGGTTATTACTTTATCTCTTTTAGGTAGTGCTTCTTTAATCTTACTAAAGGTGGTATCCATATGGCCTATATAACTTGTGATAACCTAACTTATAGTTATCCTTTATCTGAAGAACCCGTCTTAAATGACCTATCTTTTGAAGCACAAAAGGGAGAGTTCATCGGAATTGTTGGTCAAAACGGTTCTGGAAAAACAACTTTTTGTCATGCATTAAGGGGTTTTGCTCCACTTTTTTATAAGGGAGAATTTTCTGGACAGATTACATTGGCTGAAAAAAAGATTCATGAAATGAAACGTCTTTCTGATATCGCTGATTTAGTTGGTTATGTTTTTCAAAATCCTTTCACACAGATGAGCGGTATTGAAGAAACTGTATTTCAAGAGATGGCTTTTGGTTTAGAAAATCTAGGTTTGCCTAAGGAAAAAATAATAAATAATGTGACACGTACTCTGACTGATTTGGGATTAACATCGATTCAAGATAAGCACCCCTTGTATCTTTCAGGAGGACAACAACAAAAAGTTGCGCTAGGTTCTGTTCTTGCAATGAATCCTGAGATTTTAATTGCTGATGAACCAACCTCACAACTTGATCCAGCTGCAACAAAAGAAATTTTCTCTCTACTAAAAGAGAATCAAAAAAATGGAAAAACTATTTTTTTAGTTGAGCACAAAATAGACCTTCTCTATGAATATGCAACTCGAATTTTAATTATTCATGAGGGAAAAATAGTTGTCGATGACAAACCAGAGATTGCCTTTTTAGACGATCGATTGGCTATGTTTGGCGTTGAAATGCCAAACATATTGGCGTTGGGCCAGTTACTTAAAGAGACATATTCTCTTGATTTTCTCCCAACAAAGCAACAAGAAATTGAAGAAGTCTTACTGTTTTATCGAGATAGAAAGTAGGTTTTAAAATGAAAGAAGCAATTTGTTTTGAACACGTATCTTATAGATACAATGAAGAAAGTGATTGGGCGTTACAAGATGTTTCCGTTACGATTGAACGCGGTGAACAAACAGCTATTATCGGAGAAAATGGTGCTGGTAAAAGCACATTTGCTAAATTGTGCTGTGGTTTGCTCAATCCTGAACATGGGACTGTTACCATCGATTCAAAAGAGATTTATCCTTTAAAAAATAAGGAAAAAGCATCTCTAATTGGTTATGTCTTTCAAAATCCAGATGATCAAATCTTTTTATCCACTGTGGAAAAAGAGATTAGTTATCCCCATAAAGATTACCCTGATAAAGAATTCTTTCATGAGGTTGTTTCTTTGTGCCAACTAGAGAATCATTTAGATAGTCATCCTTATAACTTGCCTTGGTCAACGCGTAAGTTTATAACAATTGCTAGTATTATTCTTCAAAAACCAACATATATTATTTTCGATGAACCAACAGCAGGACAAGAAAAGAAAGGAAAAGAAATTTTGAAAAATATATTAAGTTATCTAAATAACCAACAGACAACAGTTCTTATGATTTCTCATGACATGGAGTTTATTGCAGAAAACTTTAAGCGTGCCCTTGTCTTAAAAGAAACTAAAGTAATTGCAGATGACTCAACTAAACGTATTTTTTATAACGAAGAGTTGCTTCAATCATCTGGACTCGATCAACCATTTGTACCAAAACTTCTTTCTTCCTTATATTCGGTTGATTCTGAAGTCCTAACAATGGATGATTTGGCTAAGGAACTATGATTTTTTGAGAAAATAATTTCAGCGTGACTGAGAATTTTCTTAATTTTAGGTTTAAAATTAAATAGAAAAAAGTCCACCACATAATGTTTATGAAAGAAAAACATTGATTGGCGGACTTTTTTATTAATTATTTTCTATTTGACGTTTGATTTCAGCTTTTATTTTAGGTTCTGGTGCATAATCTTCTTCCCAATTTTCTGGTTTTAATACTTTTTTAGTTACTTCATGATAACGTGGTTTACCATCTGGAAAAAGTTTCCCCATATTAGCTTGATGAACCATACTAAAAATAGGTGTCGGATCAACATTCATCATAACAAATGAACCGTAAGTAAAATAAAGTAAATCAATCAACGCATCTACTTCATCTGTTAAAGGCTCAACGGATTTATTTTTTTCAAGTATTTTTTCTGTTTCAGAATCTAATGTTTCTTTTAAATAGGCAATACTTTCTTTGAATTCTTTTTCATTACCACCATTAGCAGCATATAAGAATTCAATTATTTCTTCTAACTTAAAACCACTACGATATTCTGCTTCTTGTTTACTTAGTGCTCTCACTGTATCGTGGTTAACAGGATCAAAGTGAGCGTGAAATTCTTTAACTTCTTCAAAAGGTGTTGTCATCCATGAACCTCTTTCTATCTAATAATTTTTAACTCTTGTAAAGCTTTCATAATGCCATCATTGTTATTAGTATCAGTTATGTAATCCGCTAATTCTTTAATATCTTCGTTAGCATTTCCCATAGCAACGCCAATACCAACTTCTTTTAGCATCTCTGTATCATTCCAACTATCTCCAAAAGCGATTGCTTCTTCTTGTTTGATACCATAATATTCTAACGTTTTTTGAATCCCAACTATTTTAGAGCCACCTTTTGGAATAACATCTACTGAATAAGGGTTTGATCTGGTAAAGTGACAATCTGGAAACATTTCTTCTAGTCGTTTTGTTTCACTTTCTGGACTAAGTAAGACACATTGATAAATTGGTTGAGAGAAAATCGGTAAAGACATAAAACGATTATCAGCTTTAGGAAAAATCTGCCATTTTTTCAAAATTTTCTCCAATTCTTTAGCAGATACTTTTTCTGGAAAATAATGATACAGCTGCTTTATCAAGCGTCTTTGGCCCATTCTCATCGACTTACTTCCGTAAAAAGATTTTCGACCACCAAATATCATTTGACGGTTCTCCTCATCCCCAAACATAGCTAAACGCTCTAATGTCTCTTGAGTAAAATAATGCTCATAAATACCCGCGTCATGGGAAAATACAATTTGACCATTGTATAAAATATACGCATCCATTGGCAAATTTCCTACTAAACTTCTGATTCTTTTAGGTCCTCGTCCAGAAGCAATACAACAAATAATATCATTTTGATGTAACTTTTCAATTGCTCTTGACGTTGAAGGTAAGACTTCTGCGTCACTTGTCAATAGTGTGCCATCAATATCAAAAAAAGCTGCTTTAATCATCGAACTCTCTCCTTTAGAATAAAGACGTTTGATTTGGATTTAGCCCTTCGTATTCAACGCCTAGTATTTGTTTTAGTATCATTCCATTAGGGGCTGCGTCCCCTGCAGAGTTATTATTAAAAATAACTGCAATATTTTTTGCTTTTATCCCCTTTAAAACGTCACTCAACTCTTTTAACTCTTCTTTTGAATAACAGTAAAGATTTCTCTTTTTTCGCCAGTCCTCACTATCATCCAGCCAATTCCCTTTATTTCTACCATGAAGTCTGACAAAAACAAAATCTGGATTAGTTACCGATAAATCAAAAGGAACTGAGTGAAGAGCAACTTGAGGCTGATCGACAATAACTAATGAAAACTGATGCTCCTTCATAAACTTAATCATCGATTCCTTCATCTTTTCGTCATACCAACTGCCATTTCTAAATTCAATAGAAATTGGTTCGTTTGGATAATAAACTCTTATCTGTCTTAAGTAGTTCACATTTTCTTTGGTACACTTGAAACTTGCAGGAAATTGAAAAAGAATAGCACTTAATTTCCCTGCCTGTTTTAAAGGTGATAGAAAATTTTCATAAGCTAAAAACATTTCTTTTTCACTTGTATAATAATCATCCCAACTACTATGTCTTGTCATTCCTTTATAAGCTTTCACAATAAATTGAAATGTTTCTGGTGTTTTATTTACCCAATTTTGACTTGTCTTTTCTGACTTAATGCCGTAAAAACAAGTATCTAATTCCACAATCGGAAAATAAGAAGCATACTCTTCTATTGTTAACTTAGGTTTATTTAATAAACTACCATGCTCAACAAAAGTTGTCATACCAATCTGAATCATTTGCTTCACCTCAATACTTATTATAACAAACATCATCATAAAAGGAGACGATTGCCTCTTTAAAGATTTAAAAGGCTTAAGACGGTTTGTTTCATGTCCCTTGTTTTAATATTTGTCTCATGGCGTATTGGTAATTTATCAAGCTCTTCTATCACTTTAGGAATTGGTAATTGCGTTTTTTCGTGTAGCACTGCTACTTCTTTTCCTTCGTGATTTGGACCGATAAAACAAGCCGGGAATTTATAGGGACTTGCTGTTGAAACAATCATCATTTTTAAAGGCTCTTTTTCCATTTTTCTATAATCATCTGCTACTTTTTTAGCTACTGCTGTATGAGGATCAATCACATAACTTGATTCCATAAAGACTTGTTGAATGACTTCTTCGATTTCTTCTTCTTCAGCAAATCCTGCGTAGAAATCTTCCAATTTATTTTTTTCTATTTCCAATAAATGATAGTTACCTTGTTGCTTCAGATCATACATTAAATTATTCAAGCGGCTATTGTCTTTATCCACAACTTCAAATAACAACCTTTCTAAGTTACTTGAGACTAATATATCCATTGAAGGAGAGTTCGTCACAAAGAAATCTCTGTTTTTTAAATAACTTCCTGTATTAAAAAAATCAGTTAACACTTTATTTCTGTTTGAAGCACAAATTAATCGGTTAATTGGTAACCCCATTTTTTTAGCATAGTAACTAGCTAAAATATTTCCAAAGTTACCCGTTGGAACAGACACATTTATTTTCTCACCTAACTCGATTTCTCCTCTTTTAACAAGTTGTTGATATCCATAAAAATAGTAAACAATTTGTGGGACCAAACGACCAATATTAATAGAATTAGCTGAAGAAAATTGCATATGATGCTGATTCAATAGTTCTTCTAATTCTTGGTCTTCAAACATCTGCTTAACAGAAGTCTGAGCGTCATCGAAATTGCCATCAATCCCAACGACAAAAGTGTTGTCACCTCTTTGAGTTAACATTTGCTTTTCTTGAATATCACTTACTCCATCTTTTGGGTAAAACACAATTATTTTAGTTCCTTTAACATTAGAAAATCCTTCCATTGCAGCTTTTCCAGTATCACCAGATGTTGCTGTTAAAATAACGATTTCTTGATCTACTTCTTGTTTTTTTAAAGCTGTTGTCATCAAGTAAGGTAAAATAGACAACGCCATATCTTTAAAAGCTAACGTTGGACCGTGAAATAGTTCTAGATAGTAATCAGCTCCTTGTTTATTTAAAGGTGCTATTTTTTTATCAGTAAATTTATCATTATAAGCTTCTGAAATACATTTTTTTAACTCTTCTTCTGAAAAATCAGCTAACAGTGGCTGCATAATTTTATAAGCTAATTCTTGATAGGTTTGTTGTAAAAATGTTTCTTCAGTTATTAAAATGGTAGGGAATTTTTCTGGAATGTATAAGCCTCCCTTACTTGCTAAACCGTTTAATATGGCTTTTGAAGCTGTTACTCTTTCATTTTTATCTCGTGTACTTTGATACATCATTTAACAAACCTCCATAAAAAGACTTTTAAAAAGTATACCATACTCTCATTATTTTTTAATGATTAATTAAACAAAAAAGAAGCTATAGCAAAAGAGTTTATCCTTTTTACTATAGCTTCTTCTAATGTTTAATTTTCTAATTCTGCTAGTATTTCATCCATATTTTTAGAACCAAATACTACTTTTTCACCATTAATAATCATTGCTGGAACACTCATGATTTTCTTTTCTTTTTTCAACTCTGGGAAAAGACTTGTATCAATCATTTCAGCTGTCACATTATGGTTAATAGAAGCAATTCGTTGGCATGCTGCTACTACATCTGGACATAAGTGACACGTTAATGACACGCAAATCTCAATTTTATTTACTTTCAGTTGCTCAATTCTTTCTTTAACTGCTGCATCAATCTCTTGACCTTGGCTACCTACATTATAAACTGCAAGAACCAATGAATTTAGTTCGTGACCACTTGGAATGCCACTAAATTTAATACCAGTGAATTCATCATTTTCATTTAAGATAGCTAAAGATGGCATACGTGTTAATTGAATGCTTTCTTCTAAAGCAACATCTTCACCTTTATCCACTGAACGGTAAATCATCTTGTCACTTAGACTTGAAAATTCTTTAGCAAAGCTTGCCAATTCAACCGATTTTGGATTGCTCGCATCTAATACATGAAGTAAGGTAACTGATTTTGTTAATTTGCCAAAGATTCCTTTTAGTTGTTCCTTCATCGCGTCTGGGAACCAACCACCACTTGTATTTTGATTAGAAGTTTCTTTCTTCACTTCTTTTGGTTGAGCTTTCTTAGTTTCTTTTGGTTTAGCAATAACTGTTACTTCAATCCCTAATTTTTCTTTTAATTTCTCAACGTATTGTTGCGCTTTTGTTGCTGCAATTGCACCATCAGAAGTTGCTGTTACGATTTGACGAAGTTCTTTCACACGTAAATCTCCAGCTGCATAAACACCTTCGATATTAGTTTCCATGTTATCATTTGTTGGAACAAATCCACGACCATCTAACTCAAGCTGTTCTTTCACCAGTTTTGTATTTGGACTACTTCCCGCAAAAACAAACATACCAAATGAGCCATCTTCTTCTGATGCTTCAAAAACTGATTCTTCTCCTGTTTCATTGTTAACAAAAACAGCTTTTTGTAAAACGCCATCACCAGAAATTTCTTTAACTTCTGTGTTATATGTAATTTCAATATTTGGATGCTCTTTAGCTAGGTTAGCTGTAGCTGGAGCACAAGTAAAGTCAGGCTCTCTAATAATCATGTGTACTTTTTTAGCATATCTTGTTAGATAAACAGATTCTTCTGCTGCTGCAAATCCTCCACCTAAAACGAATACATCCATACCTGTAAATAACTCACCATCACATGTTGAGCAATACGCAATTCCACGGCCTGTATATTCGATTTCTCCTGGGAAACCAATCTTATTTCTAGAAGTTCCTGTTGCAACAATGACAGCATATGCTTTAATTTCTTGGCCATTTTTGTCTACTAAAACTTTTACATCATCAACTAGTTTAGTTTCAACGATTTCTTTAGTAGTGAATTCACAACCAAAAATTTCAGCTTGTTCACGCATTTCTTCAATTAAAGCTGGTCCAGTTGCATCTTTTACACCTGGATAATTGGCAATAGTTGACGTTGTTACTGTTTGCCCACCAATTTTATCCTTCTCGATAATAATTGTATCTAACATAGATCTTCCAGCATAAATACCTGCTGATAAAGCGGCTGCTCCTGCACCAATAATGGCTAAATCATAGATTTTTTCTGTCATCTAATTAATATCCTCTCTTTAAAAAAGAGACTGACCATTAGCGTCAACCTCTTTTAAATTTATTCTATTTTCAAAACGACTAAATTTTACCAACTAAATCTAAACTTGGTGCAATTGTATCTTCACCTGGTTTCCAGTTTGCCGGACATACTTTATCGCCATGTTCTTCAACAAAAATAGCTGCTTCTAATTTACGAACTAATTCTTCTGCATTACGACCAATTCCCATATCATGGATTTCATATGCCTTAATTTCGCCACGTGGGTTAACAATGAATGATCCTCTAAACGCTTGACCTGCATCTTCATCTAATACTTCAAAGAAGCGAGAAATTTTACCACTTGGATCTGCTAACATCGTATATTCGATTTTTCCAATTGTATCTGTTGCATCTGCCCATGCTTTGTGAACAAAGTGGCTATCTGTAGAAACTGAGTAAACTTCACAGTCTAATTCTTTAATTTTTTCATAGTGATCTTGTAGATCTCCTAGTTCAGTTGGACAAACAAAAGAAAAATCTGCTGGATAGAAAAAGAAAATACTCCATTTACCAACAACATCTTCTTTATTTACGGTTACAAACTCACCTTGACGATAAGCATCTGCTTGAAATTCAAATAATTCAGTATTAATCATGTTAGACATTAAAAATTCCTCCTGTTTGTTATTTATTACACTATTATCCTACCAAACTAAAATTACTTTGTCAAAAGAATTATTATAAATAAAAAAATAAATAATAACCTCTAAAAACCCTTTTAACTCAACATTTCAATTGATTATCAAGTAAATACAGTTACTGAGAATGAAGAACATATTTTTTAAGTTGAAATAATAAGTTATACACATATCAACAGGGTTATCCACAATATATGGTGTTTGTTCTTATTTCGTTCTTACTATATGTTGATAAGTAAAATTCTCAAGAAAAAAACTGAGATAAAAAATAGAAAACTATTTCTTATCCCAGTTTATTTTTATTACAATTAATTTTTTTATTGACTATCTACTATAATTTGAGGTTTGGCAGGATAAATTTCTTTATTTCCCTCAAGCACTCTGATTAAGCAATCTTCATTCAGAAGAGACTCAATGCTATTAAAGACATTACGATTTAGTACAAATATTTCTTCAAAATGATTTTCTACTATAAATCGATGCATATCTTCCTTTTTATCAACCTCTTGAATAAGTGGCACAAGATTAATACCATTTTGTTTAAATAAGTCTCTATCGATAAATAATTGAGATTTTTGATCAATGATTAAATTGATCACGCCGTCTTTTTCAATAAAATGGGTTAACCAATAAATAAGTAACTCTTGATGTGTTCTAAATTGAATATCTTGATATCTAATATATTCTAATTCTTTAGCTACTAACTTAATCGTTAAGGCTACTTCACCATTAATATCATAGTATCGCTGAACTTCGTCTCCACCTTCAACAATCTCTCGATCCATTACGATGCTCCCTGCATCATAAACTTCAACATATTCTTTTCTATCATTTACAAAATGGTAGTACTCTAAATTATCTTCTGTCTGTTCTCTTACAGTTAATGTTGTATTTTCCTTTAAATCATAGTAATACTTCACACCATCTTCTTCCTTAGCAAAAAATGGAAGTAAAGATTCTTTTCTGTGATTCATCTGCTCTTTACTAACTGAACGTGATTTTTTTACACCTAGTAAATCATTAAACAAATTATAAATTCGAACATTTTGTGGCAACCAACCTAATTGTTTGTAACGAATCACAGTAGGCATGATTTCTGAATCAAAATCCAATGTTCCAATTTTAACATTATTATTCAGTTGTAATAATGTATTCCACGCTCTAATTGAATCAGCTTCTGCTTGATTTAATTTTTTAGGCAACTCTTCTGTGATTAAAACATAGGCTTCATTCTTCAGTATATTACTCATAATACCTCTTGAATTACCATTCAAATCAAACAAGCGACTTTCAATATATTCCTTTTGACTTGATAAGGTTTCTCTTTCGTCGATAGCTTGTTCAATTCTCATTTCTGCTTGTTTTATTTCTTCTTCAATTTCTCTTTTCTTTAATTGATTATTCGCATCAAATTCTTGAAGAACATCTATTAATTGACCCACTGCTTCTTTTTCATTGGCTAAATAATCCTCAAAAGCAAATTTTCTTTCAACAGATTTCTTTTTATTCATTTCAAGTTCTTGAAGTTTTATTTTCCTACTTGAGACATTTTCAATTAAAGTAGCTGCAGTATCTGTAAATTTATCTAAATTATTTAATTTAGATTCATCTAAAGCTAAAATTCTTTGAACACGCGCTATTCTTCTAGATATTGTTTCAATTTCTGAATCAATATCTTTTAGCTTTTGCGCTAAAACATTCAAACCGTTTATGTTATCAGCCACTTCTTTTTTAAAAGCGATATTTTGTTTATCTAATGTTTTTACTAGTTTTTTATAATGATGGACATCTTGTTTTAAAAATTCTATTTCAAATTTTAGTTGATCAAAATCTCCTACCAATTCTTTTTTTTCACTGTACAGTTCATGAATAATTGTTTCTTCAATCTCATTTTTCTTTTCAATGATTTGATCATATTCACTTTCTAAAGAGCTAATTTTACTTTGAAATTTTGGATTGAAAACAACAGATTCTAACTTTTTCTCTAGTCTTTCTTCTGGTTTGCTTTCTTTAAAAGTACAGTTAAAAGATAATTTTTGTGTCATTTATTCTCATCCTTATTCTTCAACAAATGACCTAAGATATTAATCTTAGGTCATCTATTACTACTTATCTTTCTTGTGCTTCTTCGTCTTCTTTTCTTTTTCTAAAGAATAATGCAGACGCTCCTAATAGAGCTCCTAATCCAATAGTTGTCATTGTATTATCTTCATATTCTCCAGTTTGTGGTAACTTACCGTTTGTTTGATCCGCGCCAGTATTTCCTGATAATTTATTATTACCAGCTGATTGGTTTCCACTATTAGGATTATAAGCCATTGGCATAACGCCTTGATTACCATTTTTGTTATTTGACTTATCATTTAGTTTGCTTTGATTAGCTAATTCTTGTTCTTTCAAGTATTGATTAATCAAGTCCTCTAAATTAGATCCATTTGTATCACCATCACCTTGAACATCAGAACCTGATCCATCTGAGCCTGAGCCATCTGAGTCTGAGCCGTCTGATCCGTCTGAACCGTCCGAACCATCTGAGCCGTCTGAGCCATCTGATCCATCTGATCCATCTGAGCCGTCTGAGTCTGAGCCATCAGATCCATCTGAACCGTCTGATCCGTCTGAGCCGTCTGAGCCATCTGAGCCATCTGATCCATCTGAGCCGTCTGATCCGTCTGAACCATCTGAACCGTCTGAGCCATCTGAGCCATCTGATCCGTCTGAGCCATCTGAGCCATCTGAGCCGTCTGAGCCGTCTGAGCCGTCTGAGCCGTCTGGACCATCAACATCGGAACCATCAATATCAGAACCTGAACCTGATCCATCTGAGTCTGAGCCATCGGAACCGTCCGAACCATCGGAACCATCTGAGCCATCAGATCCGTCTGAACCATCTGAGCCGTCTGAGTCTGAGCCGTCTGAACCATCTGAGCCATCTGAGCCATCTGAACCGTCTGAACCATCTGAACCATCTGAGCCATGATTATTTTCATAATAATTGTCTAATGTATCTTTAGCTTTTTCTAAATCTTTTGTTGCTTGATCTACTTCGTCTTGAGTTGCTTCTAAGTCATCTAATACTTCTTTAGCTTTTTCTCTTGCTTCTTCAAAATCACCATAAATATCATCTGGATATTTTCCATCTTCATTTGAATATTTATTGTCATTTTCTTCATTCTCAGGATTTGTTTCATTATATAGATTTTCAAGCTCTGTCTTATCTACCTCTGTTGATTGATTGACTTCTAATTTTTCAAATGCATCTTTCAATAAACGATAAGCTTCATCTACTTGATCTTGTGTTGCTTCTAAATCTTCTAATACAACTTTTGCATTTTCTCTTGCTATATCAAATTCTTTATAACTTTGAACAGTATATCCATGATCGTCGTTATTTGTATTTTTAACATTAGAGTACAAGTTTTGTAATTTAGATTTATCCACTTTATCTTCTTTACCAACTGTGACAATAGTTTCATCACCAATCTTATCGTCATAACCAGCTTGATGACCTACCAATCTAACTGATATTTCATCTTTATAAGATAGTGTAGGAATGTTAATAGAAAAAGTACCATCTGCATTTAACGTTCCAATATAGGTTGCACCACCATTGACTTTAACTTCTACTGTATACGTTCTACCGCTAGAAAAATCATTATTAATAGATTTACCAATCAGAACATTATCATTAGCTGAAGGTTGTTTCACTTCAATTGGTTGTAATTTCCAATCTTCCCATGCTTGTGATAATTGAACAGTTGCTTCTGAGACTTCACTAAATTTATCTTTCTTACCTGGTTGATGTCCCACAATTTGAACTTCTACCACATCTCCAGCTTTAAGTGTATCGACTTTAACCATGAAATTACCATTTGGATCTAGTTTTTCACGATATGTCTTAGCACCATTAACAGTTACAATCACATCATAAGTTCTACCTAATGAGTTATCGTTTGGAGCAACACCTGTTACATATTCTTTACCTTCAAATAGATTATCTATTGTTGGTTGTTTCACTTCCCAATCTTCGTATAAAGCATCAGCATCTTTTACAGTAATAGTTGTTATGTTAGATGCTAATTCATTACCATTTTTATCTAAAACAGCTTTTCCATCACGATAAGCAATCAATTGAGCTGTGATGATATCTCCAATTTGAAGTGGTGTTTCCAAATCTGTTAATTTAAATAAACCATCTTTTGTCACTGATACAATGTCTACAACTTTACCATTGACAGTTAAGCGGATTTTATATTCTCCGTTATCCATATTTGGTACTAAACCACTGATAGAAGTATCGCCTTCTCCAGCTTGGTTTAGAAGTGGATCAGGAATTCCCCATTCAACATCTGCTTGCCTAATTTGAGGAATGACATCTTGTAATTGTTTCCCTACCCCAACAAGTGTACCAAAACTATTTAACTTACCAGCGTAAACAAATACTTGAGCTTCTACATAACCACCAAATTCAAGTGGCGTTCCTACATAATATTCAAATGCACCTGTTTGACGATCCACACTCACTTCTGATAATTGGATTGCTTTACCATCTGGTGAGTAGTAAGTTAATTTAACTTTATAAACATTTAAGTCATTTGGATTAAAGGCTACATAATTTCCTTTTTGATCCATCATGCCTGAGATATTACCTGAAATAACTTGACTACCATTCTTAATTGGATCTAATGTTACTTCTGGTGCTTTTGCTTTTCCAACTTGCCATTCTTGTTTTGTAGATTCTGAAACAAAACCATGGTCTTTGTTTTCACGAATAACGGTAGCAAAAATCATCTCACCAGCGTTGAATCCTTTAGCTGTAATATTGCCAAACTCATCTTTTTCACCGTAAACAAACATAAAGGTATTATCATCTTTTAGATCTGTATATCCTAATGTTTCTATTTGACCATTAGCACGCTTAATATCAATTCTGACTTTATAAGTATCTCCCTTGATATCAGTGTTGTGATCTTGTTGCACTCGACCGTGAATAACGGTTCCTCCACTAACTAATACATTACCTAATTCAGCTGGTGCAACTGGTTTTTGAGCACTTGCTTTATCACTACCTAAACCTGAAGTAGAGCCATTTGATTTACCTTTAGAGAAGTCATTATTTAACGCATTTGATGTACCTTCTTTTTCTTCACCGACAAAAACAATTGGTTTTTTATTTAACACAGTTAATACTTTCATTGTGTTATCTTCTTCAGTATTTAAAGGTATATAAGTATTATGTTTTCTTGACCATGCTGCTAAATCAAAGTCAAATCCGTAAGCTAGTGAGAACCAAGTTTGTGGTGCTAAATCTAAGATAGACATAGCCATTCTTCTTGTCACAATTCTTAGCGTTGGTACACCACTTTCAGATAAATAATACTCAACTGTAATATCACCTGCTTGTAAGTCAGATAATCTAACTTTTCCAACAGAAAATTCGTCTGATGTTCCAAGTAAAACACCAACAGAGCCATCAGCTGAAATAGTAACATAATCTTTCCAATCATTTGATTCAAAGATAACTTTCATGCTCTTAGGTAGTTCAATTTGCGTTTCAAAACTTGGTGAGTAAACAGCCATACCAATACTATGTTTAGAATTAGCTTTAAATGACAACTTACCATCTTTGATAACTACATCAGAAAAATCACTCTTCGTATTTCCCACAGTCACAAAGTTAAGTTCTCTTGCTTTGATCAAGTTTTCTTGACCATGTTCGATAACTTTTAACATATTAGTTAATTCATCTAATGTTAAACCATAGTTTCTATTTAATTCTGCTTTTGTGTCATTGATGATTTTTTCATAATCATCATACCCAATTACATAATCTTTTGGTCTTAACTTACTAAAATCACTGATATGTTTATCAATTTTTTGTCTAACTTCTGTCGCTTTAGCATCAACGTACTCTGCATTATCTAAAGCTTCTTGTAATGTTTTTTCAGCTGTATAAATTTCATCTGCTGTAGCCTTAGGATCAATTAAAATACTTTCAGCATTCTTGATACTATTTTTGATCGTAAAACCATTTTTATAAAGTTCATTTGGTCGACTAGAATCAGAAGTAATACCTGTTGTTTGTGCTTTTTGTAAGGTTTCTGTTAATTTCTTAGCAGCTTCTTCTTTAGTTGTAACTAAGTTTTCTAAACTAGTACTTAAAGAGTCAATTAAAAGACTTAAATCATCTGCTTCAATTGCTTCACGGTCTAATTTGGATGCTTTATCAAATATTTTTTTGAATGCTTGGTATGATTCATTCAGAGCTGTTTCTTTACCATCATAGTAACTATAATCAACTGCATCGATTGTTTTACCTGATTCTAAAACAATGTCAAGTTGAGCCAATAAATCTTCCTTAGATACTAAATTATTCAAGGCTTTACTCAAATGATTTGTTGCAATTGAAATATCTTCCATTGATGACTCAGATGCTGCTAAAATATCTTTAGCATTATGTAGTTGAATATTTAATTCATTCCAAGTCTTAGTTGTATATTTCCATTTTTCATTTGGTTTAGAAATAATTGCAGACGCGTCACTAATTAAGTTTTGTAATGTTTCGATATTAGATGAAACAACTAAATTATCAATCGCTTTTTGTAAATCAGTTAAAGCTTTATTTAATTCATTAGCTGTTGCTTTTCTATTTTTATCTAATTCTAATGCACGTTTATACGCTTCATTCATTACTGAGAAACTCTTATTAGTGTAATAACTCATTTTTTGCTTATCAATCGCATTTTTTGCTTCCACATAAGTAATTGATAATTGTTTTCTAAGGTCTTCTTTACCAACTAAACTTATTTTGGCTTGCAACAATTGATTTCTAGCTTCTGATAATTCTTCAACAGAAGAGTTTTTATTATCATAAACTTTTTCAGCAAATAAAATAGCTTTTTGCATTTTTTCATAAGAAGCAGTTGTATAATCCGTATCTTTTAATAATTTTGCATTAGTGATTTCTTCTAATAACTGCTCACGACCTTCTTCACCAACTGAAACAACTGGTACCAAGTTAGCCATAGCACGTTTAATTTCATTAAAGGCATTATTAAGTGTCGCTGCATTTGGATTTCCTAATGCTTCGTCCCCTTTACGGATTGCTTCTTGTAGTACTGCAAAACTATATTGTGTGTAATCAGAACCCTTGTAGTTTTTAGCATCAGCAATTAAATCTTCTAATCGTTTTTGGTCAACTGCTGAAGGATCTGTAATACTTGGTGCTTTAAGTTGTGCCATACCATCTGTTAATAAAGTAATCATCTCTTCGATTACTTCTTGAGTTGATGTTGTATCAACTAATGCTTTTTGAGCTTGCTCCATAGAGTCAACTAACACTTTATAAGTCGTTGCACTATATTTTGAAGCACTTAAACCTTCTGCTTCTTTTAATAGAGATTGCAAAGCGTCTAAAGAAACTTGAGTTGGTTTGACACTACTGATTGTTACTAAATTATTAATTGACCCATTCAGCATATCTCTTGCTTTATTTACTTCTACTTGAGTAGCTGCTTCATTGGTAAAGACTGCTTTAGCTTCTTCTAATGATTTAACTAATTTTTCAAAACTTTCTTTTGTATAAGTATTCGTATCATTTGAGTAGAATGAGGCAACATCTATCGCTGCTTCTAAACCATTCTTATTCACTTCAGTGTTTTTAGCTGGAACACGTTTTAAGTTTTCTGCACTTTGTTTCTTACCTGCATCCCCTTGTTGTCCGACAATTACAACTGAAACATCATCGTAAGCTTCTAGAGCTTTATCTAAAGCCACTTTAAAGTTTCCATATTGGTCAACTTCACCAGTGATTACTTTACCGTCATTAATTTTAACTTGAACATAATAAGTTCTGTCATAAGATGAATCAACTTTGACATATCCTGAAATTGATTTATCTCCAATTTGAGGGTCTTTTACTACCGGATGACTAATTTCCCAATCTTCAAACGACTCTTGCATTTCAACTTCAACTGTTGTAGATGCTGATTTTTCACCATCATATCCTTTTTCAGTTCCGTGTAACACAACAACAATTTCGTCTGTTGCTTTGATTTTTTGGCCTAAGTTAATTTGAATACGACCATTTTCACGGTTTAGAGCATCTTCATTAATAGCAATATCAACACCATTAACAGTAACAGTTAAATAATAATCTCTTGTTGGACTATCATCTAGTAAAACAATCCCTGTTAATGTTGATTCACCAATTTTAGGTGGGTTAATCGTTGGTTCGTTTACTACCCATTTATCATTTGCTTCTGAAGTTGCTACTACAATACTTTCAACAACTTCTGAACCAGTCACAGCTTCATTTTTACCAGGTACAAAACCAACAATGCTTACATCGACAACATTACCACGTTCTACTTTTGGTACAGTTACAGTAAACATTCCGTTATCATCAATGTCACCATAGTAAGTTTTATCACCAATTGTGACTTGTACTTTATAGTTAGCTTCATTAAATTTAACCGCATTGACTGGTGCTTGCCCTGAAACAGTTGTACTTCCTTCTTTAATTTGGTTAACAGAAGGTTTTGCAATTTTCCACTCAACTTCTTTAACTGTCATAGTTGAATCGGTATTGTTCAATTGAATACCTGATGAAGATAATTCTCCATTACTATTAACAATTCCTTGATACACATAGCCAATCGCTTCAATTCGGCCACCATATTGTAATGGCATTGATGTAATATAACTAAAGTTACCATTTTTATCTGTTCTAACTTCAGCAAGTTCAATCCCTGTAGATTGACCTGGTGCATAATAAACTAGACGAACTGTATAAACGTTTTTATCAGATGGATCAATCTCCATGCTCTTACCATCTTGAGTCATTAATGTAGTGATTTTACCACTGATTTCTTTACCATTTTGTTTAACTGTATTTAGATTAACTTGTGGTGATTTACCTTTAACAACGTTAATTCCTTTATCTGTTGATGATGTCGTTAAATCATATTTCTCATTAACTCTGACAACAGTTACTTTAATGTTGTCGCCTTGTTTGAAGTTTTGAGCAATAATATTACCTGTCTTACTATCAACAATTGTGTAATTAAAGACAAAGTTACCATCTTTATCTAATTCAGCACGTCCAATTTCTGTGCCATTCAAATCAAAGACAGCTTGGTAGTGATCCCCATCAAGATGCTTATCTTTTGATTGAGTTGCTTTACCAACAATCGTATTAGTTCCATCTACTACATGAGTGTAAATTTCGCCTAATTCTACTTCGTCTTGAACATTTAAGTAGTTCATATCTTGTAGGTTATTGATATCTTTTTTATCACTATAATTAGTTGCTCCAGCAATTCCTTCTTGTAAAACTTTGCTGACAGCTTCAACTACTTTATCGTCACCTTTTTCTTGAATTGGTAAAACGTGACCATCTTTTGTAAATGTATCTAAATCAAAACTTAAGAAGTAGTTTAATTCAAATTCATTTACTGGCATTAAGCCCCAGCCTGGTACCATTTTGTTCGTTGTAATGAATAAAACAGGTTGTCCATCGACTATTTTATAAGTAATTTTCAAGTCTTCTAACACTTTAGGGTCATCCAATGACAATAAATTCAGAGTAGGATCCCAAGTACCACCAATTCCTGCAATACCTCCTGATTTTTTATCTCCAGATTTAACTTCATATGAACCAAATCCAATTGAACCAGTAGAGTTATTGTAAGCAATTTTAATGTATTTACGCCAGTCGCCATTTTCAAAGAATGGTAACAAGTTATGAGGCACTTTTATAGTTGTTTCAAAAGCTGGACTGTAAGTAAAGAAACTTACCAATGGCTGTTTAGCACTCACTTCAACATTAAGTTTGCCATTGTTCATACCTGTTTTCTTACCAACGCTTGTAGTTGTATTAACAACAATTGTTTTAGTACCTTCATCAATCGTTAAATTATTTTTGGCATTATTAATCTTAGTTGCTAATTCATTCATTTCAGCAGTTGTTAAGTTTAAGTTATTTAATAATTCTTTACCTTCACCTGCTGCTTGAGCATATTCTTCGTAACCATGAAGAATTTTCTTACGTTCGTCTTCTGTCATGTTATCAAATGCAGCTACTGCATCTTGTAAATCTTTTTTAGCTGCTTGACGGTCTTTATTACTATACGCCAAATTATTTATCGCTTTTTCTAAATCTTCAGTCACTCGGATAACATCTGCTGTATTAATATCGTCTATGCTATCAACTAAAGCATAAGCTTGTTTAACAACTTGTTGTAATCTACCCCAACTTTCAGATGTATAAGCCGTTTCTTTATCCAATGTAACAAATTTTTCTAATTCTTTTTGAAGAGCAGTAACAGCTTCATTACCTGTTAAGAATAATTGATTCATTGTCATACCAAGTTCGTTGACAATGGCATTTAGTGTATCTGGTGAAACAGTTTGTCTGTTAACAGCTCTAGCTTTGATTAACGCATTTTCAAAGGCTTGCCAAGAACTCACTGTAAATTTATCTTTGTCTTTTTCATAAGCTTCTGATTTAAATAAAAGACTATCTAAATCTTTTAATAAACTATCTCTATCAACCATTTTTTCAATAGCTAAACTTAAATTATGGTAAGCTCTTGAAATTTCATCCACTGTTGATTTAGAATTACTAATTACAGCTTCAGCATAAGATAATTGCTTGTTCAGTGTATTCCATGAAGACTCTGTAAAGTTTCCTTTGCCTAAACCAACTAATTTATTTCCTTCATTGATTAAGCTTTCTAATCCTTTTAGATCTTCAATTTCGATTAAATCGTTCATTGCTTTTTTCAAGTTATTATTAATTTCAACAAGACGATCTGCAGAAACCTGACTAAAGTCAACTGTTTCAGCAATTTTTAATTGTTTTAAGATAATATCAAGTGTTTCATTGGTATAAACTTGTTTCTTTTTATTATCTTTAATCAATTGAGTTGCTTCGTCAATTGTTGCTTGTAAACTATCATTTACATTATCTTTAGAAACTAAATCATCTATGGATTTCATTAATTCATGATAAACATTTGAGTAAGTATCGGTCGACACTTCACTAGCCGCCATAACTTTCTGAGCTTTTCTTAAAGCTTCTGAGAATTTCTTATAGCTTTCAGAAGTATAATCTTTACCTTCGATATTAATGACTTCATCGATTTTTGCCTGTAATTCTTCGGAAGTTCTAATTTTTACTAATTCTTCGATAGCATCATCAATTTGTTTATACGCTAAATAACGCTCTGATTGTGTTGCGTTTGTATTGTTGACAACCATTAGAGCATCTCTAAGAGCATCATTTAATTGTTTATAACTTAAAGCAGTATAATCTAATTGTTTATACTCAGCCATAACATCATCAATATGCGTTTGTAATTGTTCTGATGAAATATCTAAATCTTCAGCGTGTTGTGTCATTTTTTCAACTAATTGGTTGATTTCAGCTTGAGTTACTCCCTCTTTAGCTTGAAGTGCTTTTGCTTCATCTAAAATCTCTTTTACAACTGCTGATTTTTCTTTATTAATAGAGCCTAGATTTAATAAATCTAATTCTAACTGTTTTGTGATATCATCTAAAGCTGTTCTGTCTACTGCTAAATTTTTCATTGCTTGAGTTAAAGAATCTAATGATTTTTGAGCTTCTTCATCTGATAACTCACCTTTAGCTACTTTTTCTTCCAATTCTTTAACAACTTTGTTTAGTGCTTCAACACTTTCTTTTGAGTAATTATCTTCTAACTTACCTAACTTTTCAAGATCTGATAATTTTTTATCTAAAGCATCATTACCAGTTGACACGGCAGGTTTTTCAGCAGTATTTTCTACTTTACCTGATGTTTTAGTTGTGCTACTATTTGTTTGTTCAGAATTTTTATTTTGATTTGAAGTAGACGTTTGGGAATCTGTTGCAGCAGTTTCACCGGATGCTACTTCTTTTTTCTTTTCTTCAGAAGTTGATTTTGACGTTTCTTTTGTTTCAGAACTATTAGTTTCAGCTTCTTGTAATTTTGAAGCTTGTTCTTTCGCTTCTTCTGCAGTTAATGTTTCATTATCAAGCATATCGTAAGACTCATTTAATGCTTGGTTAATAGCAGAATCTTCTGGTGCGCCAGCATGTTTCAAACCTGCTTCACCAGCAACTTGCCCTAAATATTCTTTTGCATCAACAACTTCTACACTTTGTGCCTCACTTGTTGCAGCTTGTTCTTTTGCTGTAGGTGCTTGTTGTGTTTGTGCTTCTTTATTTTCTTGATTGTTAGATGTATCTACATCAGCAGCTTCTACTGTATCTTGTGTTGCACCAACAGCAGTTAATCCATAAGCCGCAACTGTTGAATAAAATATTTTTTTTGATTTTTCTTTTCTTTTATTATTTTTATTCATTTTTTCGATGTAATCGTAATTTTTTTTGCTCAATGTTAATCCTCCTTGATTTACTTTCTAACTCTATTAAAAACCTAAGTTATTTATTTTCTACTTCCAATAAATTTTGCCATTTTTCCAAAACCTTTTCTTTTGAAAATTCTTTAGCAATTTCATAGGCATTATTAGACATTTCTTTATGTAATTCTGTCTGACTTAATAATTCAGACAACCTATCTCTCATTTCATCCACATTATTCTTTTCAACTAGGTAGCCATTTTTTCCTTGCTGAATCATCTCTCTTGGCCCATATCTAATATCATAAGAAATAACTGGTACCCCATGTTCAATTGCCTCTAGCAGAGATAAACAAAAACCTTCAACTGTACTTGTTAAAAGCATTGCCCCAGCTTCATTATATTCAGTATCTAAATCTATCAAGTAACCTCTAAAGAAGACATGTTCTTCAAGATGATGTTCCTTAACGTACTGCTTTAAAAATTTTTCTTCTTTAAATTGATTAGAAGAGTCTCCATAACCAAATAAATGAAGTTCTAACTTTGGAAATTCATGAAGCAATTGTTGAATCACTTTAATTTGATGAAATAATTGTTTTTCAGAAAAATATCTTGCCATACAAACTATTTTGTACGGATTTCTTTTTTCAAATGGCACTTTTTTCATTGTATCAACAGAACCTACAGGAATTGAATAAGCAGTTATATTTTCTGGCAAACGTCTATTCAATTCTTCTTGTTGCCATTTTGTTGATGCAACCACACCTGTGACATACTCTAAATGATTAAAAATACATTGATAAGGCGAAGTAATATCTGATGTTTCCGCTACGAATGGTTGTCTTAGATGAACACTATGAATAACAGGTATTAATTTAATTTTAGTTTTCATAAGCGTCACACTTTTCATAACAGAAATAGTCCTGTCAGAAAAAAAGAGCACATCCTCTAGGTTTAGTTCATCTAAAAAAAAGGCTTGCCATTCATCTTTGTTCTTAAAATAATGTATTTTGTTCTTATAGTTTAAAAGTTCAATTCTTGATATTTTCCGGTCAGTATTGTAATAACAAACTATTTTTTCCTCACCTGAAGGATTAAAAAAACGTTCAGATACAAGCTTATTTTTTTCTCCTAACACTTGAATAACAGACAAAAAACCTCGTTTATCAAAAACTTCGCGTTTAATGATTCTTCTATCTTCATATGGTGTATCAAAATAGTTGATAAAATGAATTTTTTTGAAATCCTCATCATAGAAGTGGGCATAAGCAATATAATCCTCTTCATAAAAAATTTTAACATCATTACTCTTATCTACTAATTGAATTCGGTAATCAGAATCATTTAGCCAGTATTCATAATAGTCTTTCAACGAATATTGATTATCTCCAATTGCTTCTTGAAAATAATCATAAATAGAAAAGACATTACTTGAAACACCAACTATTTCCGCATTATCATATAAATCAACACTATGATTAAGTACAATGATTTTAGCTTTTTCACCTAGTTGATGAAATAACTTTATTCTCTTTACTTGGCTATGCTCAATACCTGGTAATTTCTTGCCTAAACCATTACCTATGCAGTAAATCAATTTACCACCTCATTATCCAATTTCTCCAACAAAGGTTGCATTCCCAATCTTCATTGAAATTTTACTGCCATCATTCTTTAAAGCTACCCAAGCTTTAGAAGTTTGACGTTCCCCTTTTTTTAATGTTTTTCCCTCTTCTAAATCATCTAAAATCACAGCACCTTGTTCCCCTTGCTCATCAAAATACTGGAAAATAGTTCCATTGAATAAGAAATCTCCTTCTGATACATAGACATCATATTCAACTTCTACTACTTGAGACACATCTTTAATTTCGGATTTAACGGTTCTAACTCGTTCATCAGATTCTTTTAACCTAGTAGCTTTAGCAATACTTAATGAAACTTTCCCCTCATTTTCTGTTTTTAACTCAATAAAATCACCGAAAGGAACTTTGGTTAAATAGTCAGTGTACTCTTCTTGTAGTTCTTTTTCTTTTTGGGCTTTAATACTATCTTCTACTTTTTTAATTTCGCCTTCTTTCACATCAGTTGTTAATGTTTCTATGGAGCCTTTTTCGATGGTTGATTCAGTTTTTTGCTTTTTACGAGATTCACTGTACTTAAGTGGATTATTATTAACAGCCCTTAAAACAATAGGACAAGCTAATGCCACTAAAGCAAATAAAACAACCATTACTCTGACAACTTTTTTACTAATTAGACACTCCTCCCTTCTAAAAAAAACAAAGGATCTTTGAAATGTTAATAATAACCTTAGTCAAATTAAAATTATTATTAACTGAATTATACATATATCAATATATCAGTATCTGTTTGAAGATAACTATCGTCTTTTTTGAAATAATTCAAAAAAAATGACATTAAATATGTTTTTAAATACACTAAAAGTCATTTATTGTTTTTAAATAAAAAAAAGAACCAGCTATTTGCTAGTTCAATGTACTACTTATTATCTTATTTTTATCAGAATCGTTATTTTATTTAATTAATTTAATTAAAATTTCTCGAATCATATTTTCATCATACGCATTAAGAATTTCATTTATGACATAGATTTCTTTATATTGGTATGTTGTATCTGTCAAAAATATATCAGTCACAAGTAAATCATAACATTTTGTTCGATCAGCTATTTCGAAAGATACATTAAACTCTTTTGAAAAAGTTGTTTCCAATTTTTTTAGTATATCTTGTTGGGCTAAGTAGTTTACTTGATTGGCTAAGCCTACTGAAATAGATTTGATACATTCACTTTCAATGATTTGTAGAATAAAGCGATAGTTTAAGAAAATATGATCGTACACTGCTGGAGATAAATTCAAAGAAAACAAAGATAAATGTTCATAGATGACATGATTGACAATTGTACTAATGGAGTCATCCATTCTTTTTGAAATCAAATAGCTAGATTCAAAGTAACTCATATAACTATTGAAGTGAATTAATCTAAAATGAAGCTGGAATAAATTACACTCAATATACCATAGTAGTTCTTCTGACAAATAATTTAAATTAAAGTGCTTTCCTATTGTCTCCAATGTATTTTCACTCAAATTAATAATATCTCTAAAAAAATCATTTTTAAAAAAATACATATACTGATCTTTTGATAGTGGTTGCTCATAAATATAAGTTGAGATAAAAAAGATATACAAACAAATTAAGTCGGTTTCGGTCTGAATTGGAGAAACACTGCTAGAGAGTTCTTGATTGGTCGCTTCTATAGCTTTCGTAAACCGTTCACCAATTAGTTTGCGATAAATATCTTGTTGATTAATTTCTAAGGTTGAGCCAAACAACTCTCTTCTCTTACTAATCAGTAACCATAAATAAAGATGATACATATTCTTTTCTTCGATTGGTAATTTCAATTCTTTGGATAAATTCTCAATCAATAAAATAATCGATGGATCTAATGGATGATAGTTAATAACATCAATTGGTAACGTATGATTATAAAATTCAAATAAAAAATACCTAATTTGAAGTTCGTCACCGGTAAATTTAGCATTCTTGATTTGAATTTCAAATTCTGCAATTAGATGATTAATATCTTTTAACCTTCTAAAAAGTGTTGCTTCACTGATTATTAATTCATGACATAAGCGAGGAATAGAAAAGCCATCATGCTTACTTAAGTACATAATAATTTTACAGTTTATCGATTGATTTAAATAATGGATTAAAATGTGTTGCAAGTTAAAATGATAAGGGATTTTCAAATAGACTTTTTTCTTATCAAATTCTAAACTAACTTCCTCACCTAATTCTTCTAATTGTTCATTCATTTGGTTAAGGTATTTATTTAGTGATGCTGATGATACCTTAACTTGTTTTTCTAATTCTTTTACATTCATTTCACCGCCATTGTCTAACAACTGTTGGACAATGTGAACTTGTGTCATTTCTGGTTTATCTAAAAGGTCTAGAATATTCAAGTTACTTACCCCCAAATTATTTCCTAGAAAATAATCCTATCATACAAAATAATAAAAAACGAGTATTTTTGAACAAAAAATAAAAAAAAGTAAACAACCACACTTTAAAACGCCATTTAAGACGCTAAAAACGTTTATGTTTACTAAAGTTGTAGATTTATGCGAGAAAAGGGACTCGAACCCTCACAAAGAATATTCTTTACAAGATCCTTAGTCTTGCGCGTCTGCCAATTCCGCCATTCTCGCTTACTTGATTATCTTACCATGTTTTTTAATTTCCCGCCACATTGACAGACATACTTTTCGGTATTTATTTTGCGAGCTCTTATGATAGTTCCATGACACTTCAAACATTCATAATAATGGTATTTTATATCACTTCTTTTTTGAAGAGGACGAACAAACCTGCTGCCTCCAGTTTCCTTTAATAATCGCTTGAAATCTTGATCTTTATGCTGATATCCTTTTTTCTCAAGATGTAAATGATAGTGACATAACTCATGCTTGATAACACCAACTAGCTCTTCTAATCCATAAATTTCAAATACTCTTGGATTAAAATCTAACCGGTGATCAGATAAATGATATCTACCACCGGTTGTTCTTAATCTGTTATTAAATGTTGCCTGATGCGTAAAGGGGCGATTAAAGCTCTTCAATGAAATATCCTCTACTAGTTGTTGTAATTCTTCATTAGTCATTAGTCTGCAACTTTTTTAGCAACTGGAATCATCGTTAATGAGATTCTTTGCTTTTTAATGTCTACAGAATCAACCCAAACCGTTACAACATCTCCTACTGCAACAGCATCTGTTGGATGCTTAATAAATTTAGTACTTAATTTAGAGATATGAACCATCCCGTCTTGTTTAACACCAATATCCACAAAAGCCCCAAAGTCTACTACGTTTCTGACAGTACCTTGCAGTTCCATACCTGGTTTTAAATCTTCCATACTTAATACATCTTGTCTTAATAATGGAGCTGGCATTTCATCTCTCATGTCTCTACCTGGCTGTAATAAAGCTTTTAAAACATCTTCCAATGTTTCTTTTCCAATTTCAAGGCTTTGACTCATTTCAGCAATAGACACTTTTTCCAACGCTTCTTTTCCATGAGTTGTTCCCAAATCTTTTGAAGTTAAGTCTAACTTCTCAAGCAAGTTCTTAACAATTGAATAGCTTTCTGGGTGAATTCCTGTATTATCTAAAATATTTTTACCACTTGGAATTCTTAAGAAACCAACAGCTTGTTCATACGCTTTTGGTCCTAAACGCGGTACTTTTTTAAGTTGAGCTCGACTAGCAAAGACACCATTTTCCTCTCGATATAAAACAACATTTTTAGCAGTTGTTTTATTTAAGCCTGATACATGTTGTAGTAATTGCGCACTTGCTGTATTCACATTAACACCAACTTGGTTTACTGCTGTTTCAACAACAAAGTCTAATTGTTCTGTCAAACGTTTCTGAGCCACGTCATGCTGATATTGACCAACACCAACAGCCTTAGGGTCAATTTTAACTAACTCTGCTAAAGGATCTTGCAAACGTCTTGCAATACTTGCTGCACTTCTTTCTTCTACTTGTAAATCAGGAAACTCTTCACGAGCTACAGCACTCGCTGAATAAACAGAAGCTCCAGCTTCATTAACGATCACGTAAAATACTTCACGTTTTATTTTCTTTAAGTTCTCTGAAACGAACAGCTCTGATTCACGACTTGCTGTCCCGTTACCAATAGCAATCATCTCTACTTTATACTCTTCGACAAAAGAAATAAATTCATCAGATGCTGCTGCACGCTTACTTTGAGAAGCTGGTTTATGAGGATAAATCACTTTAACAGCTAGTAATTTCCCTGTTTCATCAACCACGGCTAATTTACAACCAGTTCGATAAGCTGGATCGAAACCAAGTACAACTTTTCCTTTTAAAGGTGATTGTAACAGTAAGTTTCTTAAGTTCTCTCCAAAGATAGCAATCGCTTGTTCATCAGCTTTTTCAGTTAGTTCTCCTCGAATTTCTCTTTCAATTGAAGGTCCTATAAATCGTTTATAACTATCTTCATAGGCATCTCTTACGACAGATGTTGCTGTACTATTAACATCTAAGATAATTTTTTTCTCTAAATAGTTAAAAACACGAGCTTCATCAATTGTTAACTCTACTTTTATAACGCCTTCTTTTTCTCCACGGTTAGCAGCTAACACGCGATGAGACGCAATTTTTTTTACAGGTTCATTGAAATCATAATACATTTCATAAACTGACGTTTCATCTAATGAGGCATCTTTTTCCGTTGTTGAAAAAATACCATTTTGCCAAACAAAATCACGTAACCACTCACGATAACTTGGTTCATCACTGATAATTTCTGCAATAATTTCATGAGCTCCTGCCAAGCAATCTTTCACTTCATTGATTTCTTTTTCAGGATTTAAAAAAGTCATTGCTTTTTCTTCTACAGATTCATTTTTAGGAAATGTTAACAACCAATTAGCAAAAGGCTCTAAACCATTTTCCTTAGCAATAGTTGCTTTAGTACGGCGTTTTTGTTTATATGGTCGATATAAATCTTCTACTTGTTGCATTTTTTCAGAAGCATTAATTTTCTTTTCTAACTCAGGTGTAAGCTTTCCTTGTTCATCAATTAAACGAATCACTTCTTCTTTACGTTTAACTAAACCTTGAAGGTAAGCATAACGCTCTTCTATTTCTCTGATTGCCACTTCATCCAATGAACCAGTCATCTCTTTACGATATCTTGCGATAAATGGGACCGTATTACCTTCTTCTAAGAGTTTTAAAACGGTTTGAAGTTGATTATTTTTATAATTGGTTAATTCTTTTTTTAATAATAAGAAAGCTTGTTGTTCTTGCATAATTTAATTTTTCCCCTCATTTAAAAAATACTTATCAATATAATAAGATACTCTTAAATAGTATGTATCCAAATAATTTGATAGTTCAGCATAACCTTTTAATAAATTAAATGCCGACTCGTCAATAGTAACATATTTTTTCTTAAAAATTGATTTTTTCACATCATAGGATAAGTCTTCTTGGAAGTCTTCAACCTCTTCTATATATGGTACACACCACTCTAAGAAGGCAGAATTTTTATCAGCGTCATCCATGATGTACACTTGATCCCACCTAAAACTCAAAAACTTAAAGGCAATGATATATTTTTTATATTCTGAAGCACTAATTTTTACATCATGATACGTTTGAGCATCCGAAGCTTCAAGTATCTCTTTAATTTTTCTTTCATCTTTTACTTGATCTTTCTTTCTGATGTTCATCAATTCTTCAGTTACAACATCTTCTACATAAGGATCAGCTTCATAGGTGAAATACTCATATTCATAATCGTAATCATAGTCGTATTCATCATCTAATTCACTTTCATATATTTCTTCATCATCTATCTCTTTAGCCAACGTTTCAGCTTTAGCTACATTTAGAATACGCTCTGAAAATACTGGTGTGCTTTCTTCTAAATTGCTATCTCTTAACTTAACTTCTAATTTAGAAATCTGAGAGGTTAGTAGATTAATCTCTTGACGATAAGAATACCCCTCCTTATCCAATTCATTAAATTTAGTCTCTAAAATAGCATATTTTTCTTGCCAGTCATCAATGTAATCCCATTTAGCTTTTTGACCTTCATATTTATCTAACTTATCATTTAAAATTTCATTTGTTGCTTTTAAGTTTTTTACTTGCATTTCTTTTTGTTCTAACGCATCTTCTAAATCTTTATGGGTTGTTTCAGAAATTTCTTTTTCATCTTCAAAATCCAAAATATCATTTTCAATTTTTTTCAATTGTTTCTCTCTTGCTTCTGCAGCAAGTTTTTCTTCCGCAAGAGTTTTATTTAATTTAGTAATTTGAATTTCTAACTTTTGACGTTCATTTATTTCAAGCTTTAAATTTTTCTCGGTTTCTTCTAAAGTGTTTTCTAAAGCGCTATAATCTTCTTGTGCTTTTCCAACTAAATCAGTCTGACTCGACTGCAACCTCTCTAGTGATTCATTTAAACGACGGTTCGTGTTTTCGAATTGTTGGCTTAATCGTTGACTATCTAAAAATTGAACTTTAAAATGACTCTTTTCTTTTTCTAGATCTTTTATTTTTTGCTCTAATTTAGCAACGTGAGACATTCTCTTAGCATCAACTTTGTTTTGTTTCAGCATATCATTTAATTTCAAATTCGCTTTATCAAGCTGAACATTAATCTCTTCATTTGTATTAAGTTTAGTTGTTAGTGCTTGAGTCTCTCTAACTAAAGATTTGACTTCTTCTTCTAAAACAGTTACTTGTTTTACTTGTTGCTCATTCACTAACTCTAACTGTTGTAATTTCTGTTGATAAGTATTATTCAGTTTAGCCTTTTCGTCAGCTAATTGATTATTAATGTCAATCAAATTAACTTCTCTTGATTTTAAGAGATTAAATTGTGTTTCATAAGAACTTAATTTACCTCGAAGCTCATTCATTTCAGCCATTATATCTTGATCGGTTACACTAGAAGTTGGTGCTTCAATTTCTTTTATACTTGATAAACCTTTTAATATAGACTCTTGATGTTCTATTTCTAAAGTCAGCTGTCTAATAACATTATCTTGTTCTTTTAACTGATACTCATACTCTTTCATCGCAACACTTTTAGGTCTTTCAATCTGTGGTGATTCAACTTTAGGCTCCGCTTGAACGGAAGTTACTTGTTTTTCTTCAAAGAAAGACTCACCTAAAACCTTCTTAGTTACTTTTTCTAAGCATTCATTTAAAATATCTGTTGCTGTAAAAACAACTTGCTTAATTTGATCTCCTTCTAAATCTTGTGTAACGTTAAATGTTACAAATAGTTTTACTTCATTCTCATTTTTAGTATGGAAAAAAGCTCGATAGATTGGAAAATCAACTAAAACTCGCTCCCACTCTTTTAACATCACACGCCCTATAATTGATACATAGGACTCATCTAGTAATGTATTGTCCCAACTTAGTTCTAGTTGATTTTTAGCTAATTCACTTTTTTGTTTTGGCACAATAGACGTGCTTTCTTTTGACTCCCTAACACGCTCTCGTTTAAAAATACGATATTTTATATTAAATCGATTGCCATTCATTTTATTTCCACTCTCTTCTTTCAACGGTAATTTTAAAATCTCGGTTCCCATATGTATTCACTTTTATATTCAATATCTTGTACAATTCCAGCTTTATCAAAAATAACCCCATGAACTGAACCGCCATAAACACCACCACCGTCAATTCCTATCTTTTCATCAGAAAACCATAATCTTGTTTCTTCTGATTTTTTATAAAGATACATCGTTGGTGTATGACCAAAAACAATAGTTTTACTGGTTTTATTAGGTAATTCATGGAATTTCCCTCGAATCCATAAAAAATCCCGCAACGTTGTTTCTTTCCAAGACGATAATAATAAATTTATGCCAGCATGGACACAAAGATAATGATTCCACTCAAAATAATACGGTAACGACTCTAAACATTTAATGAGTTGTTTGTACCTTGTTTGAATCATTAAAGATATTTCAGTTGGTGAATACTCGTCTATTGCTCCCTTATGAAGCATAGATTCAATGGTTTCCCCACCACCATTTAAGAGATAATTCGAATATCTATTTTCTGGGTCCTTTAAAAAATCTAAAAAAAGTTGCTCATGATTACCACGTAAGTAAACAGCACCTTCTTCTATTAACTCCATACCTAACAATAAGCATTCTTTTGAATTCAATCCTCTATCAAGTAAGTCCCCAATCAATACTAACTGATGTGATTGTTTATCATAATCATTTAGGAGGGACTTAAAAAGAGAAAGGTCCCCATGAATGTCACTAATGACAAATAAATATTTTTCCATTTTTTCATCTCTCCTAAACAAGAGGTTGGGACATAAGTCTCAACCTCTTTCTTTTAGCCTATGTTTTTTTCTTTATTCTTGTGAAAAGTTTAATTGAATTCCAGGTGCATCTAGCGCAATTTCTGTAATTTCAAATGCCATACGTTCAATTAAAACAAATAATGGTCTAACTAATTCGTTCACTTCTTCTTGAGTCAGATCTTCAATTTTTTCAATCTTACGACCAACAATTTGAACAAACTGTGCCACATCTCCTGTTAACATCACTTTTTCTAAAATAATTTTAAATTCAATTCTAAGACCTAAAATTGAATTATCTTCTGGATCAATATTCATTTCTTCTTGGATTTCAAAAGGATTTAAACTTACATTAATTGCTGTTTCTTCAGAATGCTCTTCTGGTAATGCATCATAGTGAAATCCTTGCACAAATTCTTGTTGTCTAATTAATTCCATAAATAATACCTCTTTCTTTTAACAAACTCTTTTTATTATTGTATTTCTTTATTATCTACACTTCTTTATTCTACCGTATAACTCGCATAAAATAAATCTAAATTTACAATAAGCTTTTATTCTGACTATGACTTTCCTTACTTTTTCCACCTTGATAGACATTTCCTAATCCTGGTAGAAAAGGAATACCATATTCTATGGCTTCATAAACAAAATTTTTAGCTTTTTCGACTGATTTTTCGACTGAATAACCTTTAGCCAATCCCGCTGTAATGGCCGAAGCAAATGTACAACCTGCTCCATTATTAAAACCATTCAAAATTTTTTCATGTTTAAACCACCTAAACTGTTTGCCATCATATAGTAAATCATACGCTACAGGCCCTTTAATTCTCTGTCCACCTTTAATGACAACTTGTTTAACTCCCGTTTGATAAATTAATTGAGCAGCCTCTTTCATTTTTTCTAAGGAGTCAATCGGATCGATACCTGATAATAATTCAGCTTCTCTTAAATTAGGTGTTGTCACAGCAGCAAGAGGCATAAGTTCATTTTTAAAAAAATCAATAACATCTCTTTCTGTTGTTAGACCTGATTCTTTTAATGCCAAAACGGGATCCAACACTATTGGAATATTTTTTTGTTTCTTTAAAAATTCTGCTACTAACTTAGCTACTTCAATGCTTGCAAGCATCCCTATTTTTATACCATCTAACTGTTGTTCCTCTTTGAATACTGCTTCCAATTGATGCTCCACCATTTCTAAAGAAACTTCATGAACTTCAACTATATCTGTTTTAGCCTCAACAGTTACTATACAAGTCACAACATTTAATCCTGCTACTCCGTACTCTTCAAAAGTTCTTAAATCAGCTTGTAGTCCACCACCACTTAATGAATCTGATCCTGCAATTGTTAATACTCTCTTCATTATCTTCTCCATCATTCTATTTTTTAGTAAAAAAAAAGCTGAGACATAACTAGTTTGATATGCGCTCATCTTTTTTTACTTTATTGAATCGTTCCTATTTCCTTAATAGGAGCAATTTTCATAACGGCAACACCTTTTATGTCTGACTCATCATACAATCCGACTTTTCTACTATCCGTTACTTTTTGCCTGTTATCTCCTAATAAATAATACTTTCTTTCAGGAATATTGGATAATTCTTCCTTCTGTCCTACAATATGTTTCATATCAAAGTTAGAGGTATAGACTTTTCGAGCATTTCCCTCTTGATATTTAAAATTCACAAAATTATTTTTTAAATAGGACTCTTCATAAATTGAGCCATTAACCTGTAAGGTATCATTGGACATTTTAATATCGTCACCTGGCATGCCAACTACTCGAAGCACATCTTTTTTGCCCTCTTTTTCGACTAAAACTACACTAAATCGACTAATTGGCAGATTAGATTTAAATAAAACTTGATTATTCTTTTCAAGAGTACTAGCCATTGAATTAGTTGGTACGGTATATCGATCATACTTCACTATAACGGTTCCAACAATTCCTACAATAAGTAGCACAAGAATACTCACAATTACTTTAAATAAAGAGAGTTCAAATTTACGATTCTTTTTTTTCTTTTGTTTATTTTTAAAAGCTTTTTCAAATTCTTTTTTTTCTTCTAACTCATCAAAAATTAATTGTAAGTCGTCATCAATACTAGATTCACTTACCTTTTTCTTCTTTTTCTTCCCAGAAGATTTTTTCTTTGGAAAATTATTATCTGTTAAGACTTGCCAAACCGGATTATGATTCATATCTAAATCAGGTATATGCCGCTTTTTACTTTTCTTACTCACAAAAAAACTAGCACCTCCACTACCCACATTATAACGAGACTCCATTTGAAATGGTAGTCTCTTTTTGATTATTCAAAATCTAATTTTTCTTTTTCTCGGTAAATATCCATTTTATGGCTGAAGAGTTCACCATTAGTTGGTGGAGTATAAGTAATCGCATTAGCACCTGCTTCGATTGTCTCAAGGATAGAGGCATCTGTTGGGCCACCTGTAGCCATGATTGGAAATTCTGGATAATCTTCTCTAATCAGACGAACAATTTTGGCAGTATCTTTTCCACCACTGACATTTAAAATTTTAACACCTGCTTCAATCTTTTCTTTCACATCTGTAAATTCAGATGTAATTGTTCCAATTATAGGGATATCAATCATTTGAGAAATATCAACTATTGTTTCTTTTGATGTAGGTGCATTAACAACAACGCCTAAAGAGCCATTTGCCTCAGCAAACATACTCATATTCACTGAACGATTTCCTTGCGTTAACCCTCCACCTACACCTGAAAAAACAGGTATGTCGGCTGCTTCAATAATACATTTTGTAATCGTTGGATGTGGCGTAAATGGATAGACAGCAATGACTGCATCTGCATCTATATTGCGAATAATTGAAATATCTGTTGAGTAACAAATTGATTTAATGCGCTTACCAAAAATTTTAATACCAGTACAATCACGGATGACATTAGGAACGTGAATCGTATCTTTTCTTAAATCTGTCATAATTTCTGGTATATTTCCCTTTACTTTTTTCATTAAATTTCCCCCTATAAAAAAGCCATTAACCTTCCCAAAAGGCTTACTGGCTTTTATTTATCATATTGATATAATTCATTTTTTTCTATTACACTAATAATTTTTGATGCATAATCAGGATCTGTTGCATAACCAGCTGCTTGAAGAGCATTTGCTGCCGTTTTATAATCTGATGCCAACAACACGCCTTGATAAAGATATGGATCCCAATCTACTCCATTTACAAATAACAAAGTATGATCTCTCATGCAGTCTTCCCAACTTGCATAAACTTTAAAATTGGCATTAATTTCAATCCACTTACCGTCTTTAAATTCCTTAGTTTTCAATTTAATAGAATCATCATTTGGACTAAATGATTTAATCCCAAATAGATTGTTGTATTTTGCGCTTAGTTCACTACTTCCCCAGTCTGACTCTAAAATGGCCTGTCCAATAATGATACTTGGCAAGATTCCATGAGCTTGATGAAGCTCTTTTGCCACTGGAACTAGCCTATTGATAAATTCCTCATTTTTCATTTGAACATTTTCTTCAATTGCACCTTGATCTGGTGTATGAGTGAATTTTTTTAAACTGGACATCACGACTAGTAAGCCAATCAAAATAACGGCAATGCTAAAGATAACCGGAATTTTATTTGTACTAGGAGACGCATAATTCATTTTTCTTCGTTTTGCCATTATTTACCTACTTTTTTAGTTGATCAACATATTCTTCTAAGACAAGATGATTCTTTGTCATATACTCTGCATTTTCTTTACCAACATAGCGGATATGCCACGGCTCATAATTAATTCCCGTAATTTTTTCTTTTCCTTTTTGATAGCGAATCACAAAGCCGTAATGGCAAGCATTTTCTCCTAACCACTTCCCAGCTTCTGTTTCACCAAATCCTTCTTCTAACATCTTGCCTTCTTGATACCACTCTACGTCTAATACATCTAATGCAAGACCCGTATGATGTTCACTTAAACCTGGCACCGTTAGATACTCCATTGCTTTTTTCTTTGCTTCGTCTTCTGGAACTCCTTGATAGAGGTTTTCCTCTGTATCTCTTTCAACGATTGCCTCTTGCTCTGCAACAGATCGATAAGCTGAAATAACCGTTAACTCAAATCCAGCTTTTTTGGCACCTTCTACTAAAGATAAATAAGAGTCATATATGCGACTATCCACCTTATGCCCATCAGGTAATTCTTTTAAATTCTTAGGCTCTTCCTTGATTTTGTGTTGCTCATTTACTAAAAGAAGCTCCCAATCATTTAATTTACCTGGTAATTTTTTTTCTTTTGTTTCTTTCTTAGGTTCTTTTTTTACCGTTTCTTTTGTTGATTCTTTTGTGTCGGTTAAAGAAGCAATTTTATCGTATTGACTAGCATAAAAAACAATAGCCAACCCAATAAATAAACAGGTAATCGTTATAAATATTTTTTTTGCCATAAAAGCTAAATTTACCCCTTACTATTTTGACTCATTTTTTCTATGTATAAGTTTCCGCTAGATTTTCATCTACCCATTCTAATAAGTCAACTTTTGATTCAGCAATCTGCTCTTGAATAATGCCTGGCATGCAAAACTCTAATATGTCATCATATCCCCACTCACCATAGCTCATAAAAATTCTTAACGTTACAATGTGCTTTTTAGGATACGTGTTTAGCCTAGTGTCAGAAAAACTTTGTTCAGTAATTAATTCTACTTTACTCATGCCCGTTTTAATCCATTCTTTAGCAATAATTGACTTTAAGCGTTTGTATTCTGCCACTACATAATTTCTCTTTTCAGGGAAAAGGTTTGTTTGTCTAGCAATTTTTTGAATCAACATCCACTCATAATCTGAAAATAGACTCTTCAATTTTTGCATTTTTTCACTAGATAGAGCTGTTGTCCCTTTTTTCCAATCTTGCCACTCTTCAATCGTGATATCTAAAAAATGATCACAAAATATTTTTTCACTGACAAATTGTTCTTGAATTCGATCTAGCATAATATTAACAATTGCTTGATGCATTTCACTCACACCTTTTACATTTGTATTTAAAACACTTAACCTATTTTACCCTTTTCTAAAAAAAAAAGCATCTTTTTCACCACAATAGAAACAAAAACTTAACAAGTCTGACAATTTTACTTGATTGTATTGAAATTCACTTTTATATCTATAAAAGTTTGAATTTCTGTTAAAAACTGATAAAGTCTTGCTCGATTTTCAAACTCTTCTCTTGTTTTAGGCAATGGTTTAATCTCGTAATGTTTGTACACACTTATCACACTTTTTTTTAACTCTACACCATCGTTGTCTTCTCCATATGTTTCATAAATTTTAACTAATAACATTTGTATTTCTTTTGAAACATCTGCTTCAACATCAATTTCATTAATTAAAGAAATCATATCTTCTAAAACCAAAAGTTGCATACGCCTCATTTGAAAATAACTCATTTCATATCCATCTCTTGCTAACAAATGATTATCCATATGCGTTTTAGCGTATCTTTCTCCTTCGTCAATACTTTTTGCCACCTCTTTACAAGTCACTTCACAATTAACTGCGGCAAATGGATTCTTAAAGGCTTCCGACATTTTGACTAATAATAGCTTAATTGATTTATCGACGTTTTCTTTATTTTTTTTAATTTCATCTTCCACGTTTGGCATATACAAATTAGCAATTAATGCTAAACCAACCCCTACCAATAAAAGTAAAATTGAATTAATTATAATGTCTTTGTCCATTGATTTAGCATTTAGAAAATGAGTAATTAACACTGAGTTAACAGGAATAGCTTCCGACATATCTGCTCTAGCAGCTATTGGAATATAAATAAGTAAATACAATCCAAATGCTAGCGGTGTAAATCCCAGTAATTGAAAGCAAATATAAGCAATTCCAATAGCCACAAATAATGCAATTATTCGGCCAATTCCTACTTTAAAAGAAGACTTCTTAGTGTTAGTGACACTTAATATAGCAATAATACCTGCAGTTGATGGGGCATTTAATCCCAAATAATTTGCTAAAATAATAGCTAGTGTTGCTGCAATAACTGTTTTAATTGTTCTTAATCCAATCTTCATTTTTCCACACTCACCCCTTTCCTTTATTAAAAAACATAAATAGATTTACGTCAAATACTAGCAGAAATCAACTCTTTCGTATATCATATAACTTACGGGAGGAATCTGCTATGAAACATAAATGGTCTACCATTTTTCTTTTTTTATCGACACTACTTATTTTAACATCGTGTGGAATGACACAGGAGCTAGATGAATCTCTTGATCTATCTAAAGAATTGTCATCAGTCATAGGACAACAAGAAGCATTGATGAAAGATTTGTTAAAAACAGTTGAGAAGATTCAACCTTCTTTTGAAAAAGACATGGATGCTAAGCCTGATACTGGTCTTTTTCAAGATGAAGAGGGGGATTTATATAAAAACTTTACTAAAAGAAAAGAACTCTTAGATGAACTAACAGCTGGGCAAAAAGAAGTTAAAAAATTTCAAAAAGAATTTAAACGTATCAGTAACAAGAAAGCTGTTGACGTCGATAATGACAAATTACAGCTCATCAGCAGTAGTTTAAATATTATCCATAATAACTACGACTCTCTTATCCTTTATATGAACACAGGTTTTGAACAAGAAGAAGAACTATATAACAACCTACCTGTAGATAACTTAGAAGGACAAGGTTCAGTCATTTACCGAACTTATGGATCAGTTACGATGGTTGCTGAAGAATCTGTCAGCAATATGGAATATACTGCTAGTTTAATCAAACAATATGAAAAACAAGCTGCAAGTACCAAAAAATAAATAAGGGAATTCAACGATAACTTCTTTAGACAAGTTATCATTGAAATTCCCTTATTTTTTTATTCTTCTGATGTTTCGTTTAAGTTAACAACATTCTTAGAGCCTTTTTGAGCAAATGTTTCGATTAAATCTTTAACATCTAAACCAGTTGTTTCTTTCAATGTTTCTTGAGAAGAGGATAATAAGTTAGTTGCATAATTAGTAATTCTATTAGCACCGCTATCTTTACCACCTTGTCCTGTATCAACCACTGAAATTTTATCAATGTTGCTAAATGGTTGAGATGCTTCTTTAACAAGCTCTGGTAACATCTCAATTACCATACTAAGAACAGCTGCTTCGCCGTATTGTTTAAAGGCTTCTGCAATTTTCTCTTTTGCTTCTGCTTCTGCTTGTCCTTGTGCTAAGATGGCGTCTGCCTTGGCTTGACCATCCATACGAACTTGTGCTGCATTTGCTTCTGCCATAGATTCTACTCTAAATTTCTCTGCCTCTGCTTCTGCTACTTCACGAGCTTTACTTGCTAGTGCTTCTTGCTCTTTAGCATAACGATCAGCATCTGCTTTTTTCTTCACTTCTGAATCGTATTGTTTTTCACGACGAGTGATTTCTTTTTCTTCTAATTCAATTTGTTTTTGACGCTCGATTACTTTAACTTCCATCTCTTGAGCAACTACTTGTTGTTGCGCGACAGCACTTTCTAAATTATAAGCTTGATCGGCTTTTGCTTTAGCCACATCTTGCTCTTGTTTATAGGCTGCTAATTTCAATTCTTTTTCCTTAGTTGCTTCAGCAATTTCTGTTTGACGACCAAGTTCTGCTTCTTGAGATTCTTTTTCTGCTTGCGCTTTTTTAATACGAGTTTCTTTCAACGCTTCTGCCTCTGCAATCTCAGCATCACGTTTTACTTGAGCGATACGAGGTTTACCTAAAGAATCTAAGTAACCATTTTTATCTCGTACATCTTTAATAGTAAACGAAACAATCACTAGTCCCATTTTAGCCAAGTCCACACTAGCTACCTCTTGCACACTTTGACTAAATTTATCACGATTTTGGTAGATTTCTTCTACCGTCATCGAACCTAAGATAGAACGTAAATGGCCTTCTAAAACTTCACGAGCTTCGTTTTCTAATTCCTCACGCGTTTTTCCTAAAAATTGTTCTGCTGCTGTTGCTATTTCTTCTACAGATGAACCAATTTTAATAATAGATGTTCCATCTGCCATAACTGGAACCCCTTGTTCCGTATAAACTTCAGGTGTTGAAACATCTAATTTACTTGAAAGTAAACTTAAGCGATTTGAGCGTTGGAAAACTGGTAAGACAAACGCACCACCACCACGAACAATCTTTAATTTATTGCCACTTTCATCTTTATGGACATTTTTTGCTCCTAAGTAACTACCACTAATAATTAATGCTTCATCTGGTTTAGCTGTTTGATACTTCGAAATAAAAACAACTAATAACATTAATAAAATAACCACAACCAAAATAACTGGTAAAAATAAAACTCCCATCATTTAACTATTCTCCTTTTATAAAAAATTTTCTTGATACGGTACAACATAACATACACGATTTTTTATCTCGATAATTAACACATCAGAACCTGCCTTAACTTCTATTTCTTGAGGTTGATAAAAACTAGCTGGTCTTGTGATAATACCTGTTACACTTGATATCTTTATCTCACCCATTCCTTTTACTGGAATCGGGGTAATCACCGTTGCCTTTCGCCCTTCTAAATCTTTTTCAGATACGGCAATACTTGCTTCAGAATTTCTAAGTGGTACTAATATATAGAAATTCATTAAAAAGACGATAATCGTTGAAATACCTCCACCTAGGAATAAGACTAACCCATGATTTAAATCAAAAAGCGATTCAAAAGCAATACCAAAAAGTGATGTAAATGCCAACCAAGGTACAATTAACATCGGATCCACTGGGCCATCAAAATCAAAAATATCACCAAACACAAATAACAAAATCGAGAGTACGGTACAACCAATTAACACGTACAAATAGATAGTATCTATTGGAATTCCTCCAATCAACTTCGTCTCACTCCTTTCTTGATGATCATACCTCTATTTTACCAATAGTTAGCATAAAAGAATAGATAAATCGTAAAAGTAATCATTAAGTAGGTTTTAAATAAACTCTATCAAAATTAATGTTTAACAAAGTGTTTTTGCAACTAAGTTGATCTTTTTTGCAACTAACAAAATTTTTCTATTTATTTTCTAATTTCATTGCTATTCTATGGGTGTAAGGAGGTACGAAACCATTGAAACTAAATTTTTACTGGGAAGAAAATCAATCAACTGATAGCCTTGATATCATTAGTCACCCAACAAATCAAAAACAAGTATTTAAAATAAAAGAGCTATTTAATCAAACAATTCTATTAACTGAACCAAACAATAATCGGAAAAAGGTTATACCAATTGATGAAATAGAATCCATTATCTTTTTAGGTCATTTATCAAAAGTCACTTTAATTAACCAGAAAAGTTATTTTTACGATAAACGTTTAAAAGAGCTGCGTTATCTTGAAAAACTTCATTTCAACCAGATTAACCAATCAACTATCATTAACCTAAATCAAATTAAGTCTTTCCAGGCAGAAAAACAAGCACGTCTTGAATTAATCACTAAAACTAATCAGCATTACATAGTCAGTCGTCATTACACAAAACAATTAAAGGAGAGATTATTATGTTTAACTCATTAAAAACAAGTTTTATTCAAGCAACTTTAGGTGGAACTATTTGGATAACATTCCTCGCCAATCTCGTTTTTCAAAAAGAATTTATTCCTTTTAATTACACTTGGCATTTACTTGCTATTGGTAGTCTAATTGGTATTACTTTTGGAATAATTTACCCATATCTTTGGACCTATTCAACTTTCAGTGCACGACTCAATATTTTTCTTAGCACTCTTATAAATACCTTTTGTGGCTTTGCTGCTGTTTACCTCTTTTCAGTTGAGATGTTTGATTTTATCAAACCATTCTTAGTACCAATTTTTGTTATTACTCTTATTGGACATATCATTGGATTTTACTTTTATTCCAACTATCAAAATAAGAAACAAGTTAAAAAATTGAATCAAATGATTTCTTAAAAAACTGAAAATGAGTCAAAAGTTACTTTGCTTAAAGCAAAACGACTTTTGACTCATCTTTTTTTCTATTCCGTTGATTTCAACGCTTCAATCATATCTACTTTCTTCAATCTGCGATGCATGAAAAACATCACAACGAGAGAAAATAGAACAGTTAAGGCTGCTGAGTAAACATAACTAATGACATGAATATCTGGTGGGAACATCATCATATCCACTTCAGCAGTTTGTAACACAAAACCATGAAGAAGTTTTCCTAGAACGCACCCTAATAATATTCCTAATAGGGTTAAGATATTATTTTCTCTATAAACATACATCGTGACTTCCTTATCATAAAAGCCAAGTACTTTAATGGTAGAGAGTTCTCGAATTCGTTCTGAAATGTTGATATTCGTCAAATTATAAAGAACAATGAATGCTAACATTGCTGCTGAAACAATTAATACCCAAACAACAATATTCAAACTTCCCATTGTATCATCCATGGCTTTTCCAATTTGACTAGTAAAGCTTACATTAATCGCTTTTTTAGTTTTCATTAACTCCTCAGCTAATTTTTCTTCTTGCTTTTCACTAATCTCTTTATTAAATGTTAGTAGATCAACATTATACTCTGGTGATTCCTCAAAGATTTTCTCATAATAACTCGGGGTCATATAAATAAAGTGCATCGCATAGTTTTCCACAATATGTTTCACCTTAACGTTTCGAACTTTGTCGCCACTAGCCTTTATCTTTAAAGTATCTCCTTCTTTAAGATCATATAGCTTACTCAATTTTTCGTTGATAATAACTCCAGTATCATCTAGTTGATATATTTCTCCCGTTTTACGATTATTAAACGTAATAAATTCATTTAATTTAGAACTATCTTTGGGTGTATCTACAACTACTTCTTGTTTTTTATAACCTTTTTGAGTGACTTCAACTGTCTTTTGAGAAAGAGCTAAATGAGCATCATAAATAGCTAGTTCATCTCTTTTTTTCTCATAATCTTTCGTTTCTTCTTTGGTGGCATCAGGATTGTACATCACTGTTGCATCATAATGCCAAATTTTTGAAAACTGAATATCAACAATATCACCTATCGAATCTTTCAAACCAAAACCTGTAATAATCATCGCCATACAACCAGCAATCCCAAGTACCGTCATCAACATCCGCTGTTTATATCTAAACAGATTTCTTGCAGTTACTTTTTGGTTGAAATTCATCTTTGACCAGATCCATTTGATTTTTTCCAACCAAATTCTTTTACCTGGTTTAGGTGCTTTTGGTCTCATTAATACAGCTGGTGTACTGAGTAAATCAACTCTTAAAACAATCATTGATGACAATAGGGTACATAATAGAGCTACCACAATAGACTGAATGGAATAACTTAAATAGTACGTAATAATAACCGGTGGTAAATTATAAAGTGAACCATAGGCATTAAAGATGACTGTTGGAAAAATGTTAAAACCTAATAGAAGACCTAAAACACTTCCAATCACACTAGCCAACGTAGCGTAAATAATAAATTTTTGAGCAATTTCACCGTTACTATAACCTAAGGCTTTTAGAGTTCCTATCTCTCCTCGTTTTTCATCAACCATTCTTGTCATAGTTGTTAAGCAAATTAAAGCTGCTATCATGAAGAAAAATACGGGAAAGACGGTTGCAATTGACGAAATCCGATCTGCATTATCGTTGTATTCTGAGTAAGCCGGATTATCATCTCGATCATAAAAAGCATAATTCAACTTATCTATGTCTGCTACATTTTTTTCCTGCTCGACTAATTCATCTTGCTTTTCTTCTAATTTAGTTGTTTCTTTTGCCAGTTTTTCTTCTTGCTCTTTTAGTTCTTTTTTTGCCTTTTCAATACTTTGCTCAGCTTCTTCTGGGACTGGTTGTCCCATACTTTTAGCAAGTTCGAATGATTTTTCTTGTTCTTCCATTTGTTTCTTGCCATCTGAAAGTTGATTCTTAGCAGTTTCAATTTCTTTCTGACCATTCTCTAACTGAGTTTTTCCTTTATTAATTTGATTCATACTGTCTTGTTTTAAGTCATTAAATCGTTTTGTTGCTATAGGTTTTAGCAGAGATTTTATTTTCTTTTCATTTTTTTCGACAGCTTTTTTATAATCGTCACTGTAGCTAACTAAATCAGTTGTATTTTTATAAGTCACATAAATTTCAGTATAATGTTCCAAATCAAAATCAGTTTTAGGAATGATTCCAAAGAAATCAATAGAACCTTTTCCGATATTTGTATTCCCTCTTGAAACTTGATCGATATACATCGGACTATTAACAATTCCTACGACTTTATATTCTTTTTCTTTAATCTGTTTTTCTTTATCATCTAGAATAATCGTATCTCCTAGATGGTATTTTCTCATCTCTTCTGCTCGATTATCTAAAGCTATTTCACCAGATTTTTTAGGCAGTCTGCCTTCCACTACTCTTGGTTGATTGAGCTTATCTTTTCCCGAGTCATTATAAGACATTAAACGCATCAAATTGTTTTCTTTTTTTTCAGCGATATCAACCGTATAGCTACCTTCAGCTTGTTTGACATAGCTCTCTTTTTTAATCGTATCTAAATCTTTTTGAGTAACACCTATTGGAGAGGTTATTTTAGAATCCATTAAATTTTTATCTTTATAATACGTATCAGCTGTGTTGATCATATCAGGTCCGGTTGCTTTAATCCCTGCATAGAAACAAACGCCCAGAAAAATAATTAACAAAATAGAAAAGAATCTTGCTTTTGATTGAAATATTTCTCGTATATTTGATTTTCTTAACGCTTTTTTACTCATCTAATCCCTCCTACCATTCAATCTCTTCTACTGGTAACGGGTTCTCATTGATTTCAATACTTCTAACTTTAGCATCGTTTACTCGAATGATTCGGTCTGCCATTTTGGCAATTTCAGAGTTATGTGTAATAACAATAACTGTTGTTCGATAGTCTCGACAGGTATTTTCTAAAATTTTTAAAACCTGTTTTCCTGTTTCAAAATCTAAAGCCCCAGTTGGCTCATCACATAACAATAATTTAGGGTTTTTAGCTAGTGCTCTTGCAATAGCCACGCGTTGTTGTTCTCCTCCAGAAAGTTGTGCCGGAAAATTATCTTTTCTATGATCTAAACTCACTAAAGATAAAACTTCATCAACATCTAAAGCTTTCGAGGAAACTTGAGAAGCCAACTCTACGTTTTCTCTAGCCGTTAAATTAGGAACTAAGTTATAAAATTGGAAAACAAATCCAACATCGAGTCTTCTATAAGTCGTCAATTCTTTAGTACTGTGTTTAGCAATATCAACACCATCAACAATGATTTCTCCTTCATCACAGCTATCCATACCACCTAAAATATTTAAAACCGTTGATTTACCTGCGCCACTTGGTCCTAAAATAACGACAAATTCTCCTTCTTCTATAGAAAAAGAGACTCCGTTATTGGCCACAATGACATTATCTCCCATATGATATCGTTTGAATACATCCTTAACTTCTACATAACTCATTAAGCATCCACCTCTTCTGTTCTTTCCTTATCATTATAGCAAAACAATTGCTTAATTTTGATAAATTCCCCTTGAAATGATTTTAAAGATTACATCGAACTGTTGTTCTTATCTTGTTTCTTTTGTATAATGAATCAATAGTATAAATAGGGGGAGAACAATGGCAAAAAAAAATAACTCACAGCGTAAACATCCAGCAGCCATTATTATTGGTATTCTTGTTGCGTTAGGTTTAACATTTGCAGGTATTCAAGTACCTGATTTTTTACAAGATTTCCTTAGTTCTAGTGAAAGTGAAGTCAAAAAAACAAGTCAAGGAACAACTAGCCAATCAGGAGAAAATCCAGGACCAATTGAACATGGAGAAGCAACTTTTACAAAGGAAGAATTAAAAGATAACAAAAAAGGATGGGTTCACTACGGAGAGTATGATGAGTACAATCGTCCCACTACGGCTAACGCTTTAATTAAACCAGAGATGATTGGAACAGGAAGTGGTGCCAAACAAGAAATTAAGCCACCTGGTTTTATTTCAGGACTTGATCCACATAATCATTCAAGAGGACATTTAATTGGCAGACAGTTAGGAGGGAGTGGTGAAGATCCTAAAAACCTGGTAACACTTTATCAAAACCCAGTTAATACACCCTTTATGACAAAATACGAGAACATGGTTCGAAAAGCAGCTGATAATGGTGAAACAATTCGTTACCGAGTTATTCCCGTTTACGAAGGTGATATCGGAATGCCAACAGCTGTTCAAATGGAAGGTAAAAGTTTAAACTCTTCAACGATCAATTTTAATGTTACAATTGAGAATAAAAAGTAAGGAGGTCTAAACCATGCTATTTAAATCTCTAAAAGAAAAAAGTAACACTAGTAACCCCACAGAAATATTAGCTTATCTTAAAGAACAGTCTATCCAAGATTATAACGGTTATTTACTCTTTAATTTAGACCACAAAGAAGAGACTTTTTTTAAAAATCTTTCTTTTTTAGCAGATGAATCAACTTGGACAAAAGAAGATTTAGATGGACAAGTACTGATTGCTCAAACAATTGATAATGATTATTTATTCGCAACAGAATCAAGTGTTACTATTATTCCTTATAGTTTCAATAAACAAGATTCTGAAATCTTTGATTTACCTATTTGGGATTTTCTAATCGCTTTTGAAGAAAATACACTTAAGACAAGTATTTTGGCACTAAACTAAAAACAAAACGAGTCACAATTAATCAATTTTCTGATTAGCTGTGACCCATTTTTTTACCTGTTTCTTCTATTTTATTAAATACTTTATTTAGTGTATTACCATTTCTGATTGTAACATGCTTATAAACTTTGTGTTTCATTAATTTTGAGTATTGACTTCGATAATAGTCTTTTCTTTCAGTAAAAGCTGATGCCCAAAAAATGGCTTCATCCATTACAAAGGCTTTTTCAATTGATTCATCAAAGGTAGGAAATTGATTCGTTAAATGACTTATGTCTATCTCGTCCAGTAAAAATAAGACATTATGGCGCCACTCTTTCTCTTGATTCCACCAATCAGGTAACTGACTTTTTATTTTAAGTAATTTTTCAAAAGTTAGACAAACAATTTTAATCTCTAAACCTAACTTATCAGTTAACTGCCTAGATAACGCGTCATTTTCTACTTCTTCATCAGAGTCAAAAAAGATAACACCAGTATTACCGATTGTTGAAACACTTTGATAGTTTAGTTGTTCAAACTCAAATCGTAAATCTGACATAGCAACTTTATTCTTTCCCCCCACATTTAACCCTCGAATGAAACCTACATACGAAATCATGTCTACGCCTTCTTTCATAACTTGTCTCATTTTATTATAAAGCATTTTTAGCTAGACAAGTTATACTTTTTTAGTCATACTTTAAACTAATTAATTAATTGGAGGCGATTGTATGAGCTTAATTGTGCTAATAGGACCACAAGCAGTTGGCAAAATGACCATTGGCAAGGAACTTGAAAAACGAATAAACGGAAAACTTCTTTTCAATCACCAAACACTTGATTTATATGCGAATTTCCTTGGCTATACAGAGGAAGCTTTTTCTCTATCAGATCAAACAAGGTTTAATTTATTTGAAGCATTTGTTAATAATAAAGAAACAAATCCTACTAACTCAATTATTTTTACTGTTATGATTGATTTTGATGGAAAATATGATATTTCTTTTCTAGAAAAAATAGCTAAAATTTTTCTTAATCACCAAGAAGCAGTTTACTTCGTCGCTCTTACAGCGAATCTTGAAACGAGATTAAAAAGAAATACACATGAAGATAGATTAAAGGCTAAGCCTTCAAAACAAAATCTTGAATTTTCAAAACATGATTTACTTAGCAGTCTAGATAAGTATCGATTAGAAACAACACAAGAGGAACTGACTCACTTATTTCCTAACGTCTCCTCTTTGACAATTGATAATACACATCTTACTCCTCATGAAGTTGCAGAAGAGATTGTTACCACTTTTAACTTAAACTAATATATATCTAGGAGGATTTCTTATGATTCAACTATTTTTAACATCGTCTTTTGCAGATAGCTACAAACAACTAGAGACTTTCGTTAATGATTCTCTAGAAAATAAAACCATTGCTTTTTTTGATACCGCAAGCCAAGTCGAAGAGTATTCTGAATTCAAGGATGAAGCTCTTGCTCTTCTAGAAAAATTAAAAATGACTGTTACGATTATTGATTTAAATCAACCTGATTTTAAAGAACAGATTAAAGCTAGTGATATTATTTTTATCGCTGGTGGCAATACATTTTACTTACTTCAAGAACTAAGACGAAGTGGTGCTGATCAATTAATTGAGGAACACATTAACTCAGGTAAACTTTACATCGGAGAATCGGCTGGCTCTATTATTATGAGTCCCGATATTGATTACATTAAAGAGATGGATGAACCAGAAAAAGCACCCCAACTTGAGTCTACTCAAGCCCTTAATCTCATTGATTCTTATCCATTACCACATATGGATAATGAGTACATGAAAGACGCTGCTAAAATTATTTTAGAAAAATATCAAAATAAGCTTCCATTACATCCTCTAAATGACGATGAAGTCATATTTGTTAAAAAATAAAAAGAGACTGACTTAAATGTCAACCTCTATTAACTCTTAATAGTCAGGAGATAAAAAGTCTGCTCCCACGGCAACTTCGCAAAAATCAATCAATCAAAAAAACTGATTGTTCAATTTTCACTCCAGTTGCTCGGAGCAAAATGACTTTTTACCCACCCTTTTTTTATACATTATAACGACATTCTCCGTCCAGATAAGTCGCTTCTAAATCTAGTTCTTTTGATAAAACGATGAAGTCTGCTGCACGATTACGAGTAATACTACCGCAAACATCTTCCATTTTACAGCTCACAGCAGGAACATAAGTCGCCATCATAATCGCTTCTTCTGGTGTAGCAATTCCCCACTCAACGACATTCTTAATCGCTTCTTTTAATCTTAAAATACTACCAGCTAGATTTCCTTCTTCTAAACGAGCAGTTCCATTACTTACTGTCACAGGAAATTCACCTAACATGTAATGACCATCTGGCATACCGCCAGCCATCATACAATCTGTGATTAATGCAATGTGATCACGTCCAGCTTTTTCCATTAAAATGTTAGCTGCATCTGGATGAACATGATGACCATCACAAATTAATTCAGAGAACACATGTTTTAAATTCATTGCTGCTCCTACCATACCTGGTTCACGATGATTTAAACCGCGCATACCATTAAACGCATGAACAAAAACACTCGCTCCAGATTCAACTGCCTGACTTGCTTCTTCTAAAGTCGCATTACTATGGCCTAAAGCAACTACAACACCACTATCTGTCACTTCTTTAACAAAGTCAGATACTCCTTCTCGCTCAGGAGCTAAGGCAATTTTTTTTATAATATTACCTGATACTTCTTGCCATTCATTGAATACATCAATATCTGGATCTGAGAAATAACCAGGGTTTTGAGCGCCTTTATACTCTTCAGTAAAGAAAGGTCCTTCAAAGTAAATTCCTTGAATTTTTGCTCCTTTGACATCTTGATATACTTCACCAATCGTTTTGGCAACTGCTGTTAGTTGTTCACGACTTGATGTTAAAGTTGTTGGTAAAAATGAAGTGACACCACAAGATAATAAATCTTCAGACATTTGTTTAATGCCCTCTGCATTATTATCCATAACATCATTATTTTTAAAGCCATGAATATGAGTATCCACTAAACCTGGAGCAATCCACTTACCTGTATAATCAATTACTTCGATTTCACCAGTTGGTTTTTCTTTTGTCATTTCTCCAAAAACACCATTACTGATATCTAAATAACCAGGACCAGTAACGCCACTTGTTAAATAAAATTTATCTGCATAAACAACTGTTTTCATAGCTAAAACTTCTTTCTATTTCTAATTTACCTTTAAAATAGCACTATTTTCTTTTCTAGTCAAGGATTGGTCTATACAATTAACACTATTTTACTACATGAGTAGATATCGAACATTTCTAACTTTTATCCAACATATTTTTCAGAAAAAACTCTTTTTTTATACAATTTTGTGGTATAATGAGTCCATAATATAATTATATTTGTTATTTAAAAAAATGTAGCTTTTCAGACGGGAGCGCTTACTTATGGAAATTAATAGTAAAGTAAATTTTGACTGGCAAGGAAACCAATTTGAAGGAATTATTGAGAAAGAATACGAAAACTCATTCCTCATTAATGTGACAAACCCAAACTTTGAAATCACAGACAAATATTTAGGACGCATAGTAATCAGTAAGAAAACTTGTTATCCTTTAGTTAGTGCGCAATAAACAAAAGACTCGAATTTAGAATTCGAGTCTTTTTTCATTTACTTAACACTCATTTTTGTTTATAACGGCTCAAAAAATCATCTAATGCAAGAGTCGTTTTTTCCAAATCGTCAACTTTTGGTAAATATACAATTCTAAAATGATCTGGTGTTGGCATATTAAATCCTTTTCCATGAACTAATAAAACGTGCTTCTCATGAAGAAAATCAAGAACAAACTGTTCATCATCTCTAATGTTGAATTTTTTAGTATCTATTTTTGGAAAAATATAAAAGGCAGCCTTAGGTTTTACTGCTGAAATACCAGGAATATCATTAAGCGCATTGGTGATAAACTCACGCTGCTCATAAATTCTGCCACCTGGTAAAAGTAGCTCGTCCACACTTTGATGTCCTCCAAGTGCTGTTTGAACAATTTGTTGAGATAAAACATTGGAGCATAATCGCATTGATGCCAGCATGTTTAAGCCTTCAATATAGCCTTGGACATATTTTTTATTCCCACTAATTACCATCCAACCAACTCTAAATCCTGCTACTCTATGAGATTTAGATAAACCGTTGAATGTAATCACACATAAATCTGGTGCTAGAGTCGCAATTGAGATATGCTCTAAACCATCCATTACTAATCTGTCATAGATTTCATCTGAATAAATAATTAATTGATGCTCTCTTGCAACTTTAACAATTTCTTCGAGCAATTCTTTAGGATACAAAGCTCCTGTTGGATTATTAGGATTAATAATCACAATCGCTTTAGTTCTATTCGTAATTTTGCTTTTAATATCATCTATATCTGGATACCATTCAGCAGATTCATCACACATATAATGAACAGCATTCCCACCTGCTAAAGTAATAGCTGCTGTCCAAAGGGGATAATCAGGCATTGGAACAAGAATCTCATCTCCATTATCAATCAAGCCTTGCATCGACATGGTAATTAACTCACTCACACCATTACCTGTATAAATATCGTCTATACTAACATTCGGAAAACCTTTTAATTGGCAATATTGTTGAATCGCTTTTCTTGCTGAGAAAATACCTTTTGAATCTGAATAACCTTCAGAATCTCTTGCATGAATAATCAAATCATCAATAATCTCATTAGGCGCTTTAAAACCAAATGAGGCAGGGTTTCCTGTATTTAATTTGATCACATCAATTCCCTTTTTCATCATACGGTCCGCTTCCTCTAACACAGGCCCACGAACATCGTAGCTGACATAATCTAATTTGGATGATTTTGAATAAAATTTCATTTTACTTTCCCCCTTCTTGTAAGAAAATGAAAAAACCTATGCTTTTAAAAGTACCGCTTTTTTAATCAAAATGCAATCTTTTTTTAATAAGCAAAATGAAATTTATTCTTTATTTAATTAGTTTCAACCCATTTAACGTTTGCTTCAGCATTCACCGTATCACCAGAAACGATTTGGTGAATTGAATTTAACCCATCTTTTTGCCACTGACTTTTTGCCACATCCCCATAACGCATTTCTTTATTAAACTTAATAGAGATTGTTTCTGGTATATGACTACTTAAAAAATTAAAATCAAAAGCATCCATCATCCAGTCAAGATAAACGGAATTATTAACATGTTTGTTGCCATCAATATCATAATAACGAACAGCATATGCTTTTTCGCCTTCAACCGTTTCAAGAGAATGTATTTTTTCTGCTCGTTTAACACGTTTAATTTTTTCCGATTCAAAGGGAGCGATTATTTCATCCAACACACTTCCCATCTTTCTCTCAACTAAATCCATTAAAGCAAAAGTAGTCTTCATTAAGACACATTCGTTTCCTGCTTCATCATGAATCCAAAAATTTCGATAACAAAAGAATCTATTATAACTTTCTGCTTCAGTCGTTAAAGTTATTTTCTCTCCTGATTGAGGTAATCTTTTAATAAATACATCATGTTGAATAATAATCCAACCTAAATTAAAAGAGCCTACAAAATCATCACTTACACCTAAACTTTGGCTCTGAGCACCTGATATGGTTATCAACATACGTACCATTGTTGGTATTTTTATATTTTTCATTGTGTCACAATTGTATGATGGAATTTGATGTGTTTCTGAATATTTCTTTGCCATAGCTATCACCTTATTCGTTTTTTTATTAGTATATCATACCTTTATACAATTGGATCACATAAGCTTTCATCAATTCTTAACTAAATTATTTCTTTCTAATTGCTTTGTTACCGGATTACAAGTAAAATGTAAAAAGAATATGATGCAATAGATTTTTATTGCTAAGAAAGTAGGCTATACAATGTCACATGAAAAAAAAGCATTATTCATCATCTTTGGTGGTACAGGTGATTTAGCAAAAAGAAAATTGTACCCTTCCCTTTTCAGACTTTTTAGAAAAGGTAGTATCAACAAACATTTCGCCGTGATAGGTACAGCCCGTCGTGAGTGGTCAGATGACTACTTTAGAGAAGTCGTTACTGACTCAATTCAAAGTCTAAAACCATCTCAACAAGAATTAGCTGACTTCATCAGTCACTTCTATTACCAATCACATAATGTAAATGATACAGAAGAATATAAAATTTTGGGTAATTTAGCTAACGAACTTGATTCAACTTATGAATTAGAAGGAAATCGTCTCTTCTACTTAGCAATGGCTCCAAGATTTTTTGGCACTATCTCAAAACATATCAAATCAGAAAAAATTATGACAGAACACGGATTTAGTCGTCTTGTTATTGAAAAACCTTTCGGAACCGATTTTGAAACAGCTCAACAATTAAACAGTGAAATTGCAGCAGTTTTCAATGAAGATCAAATTTTCCGTATTGACCATTACCTTGGAAAAGAAATGATTCAAAATATTTCAGCTGTCCGATTTGGTAATAATATTTTTGAATCTCTTTGGAATCATCGCTATATCGACAACGTTCAAATCACACTAGCCGAAGATTTAGGAGTTGAAGAACGTGGTGGTTATTACGATCAAAGTGGAGCTTTAAAAGATATGGTTCAAAATCATATCTTACAAGTGGTTGCTTTATTAGCAATGGAACCACCCACTTTATTTTCTGAAGAAGCCATTCGTACTGAAAAAATTACAGCTTTAAAAGCTATCCGTGTTTATAACGACCAAGAAGTGAAAGAAAACTTTGTACGTGGTCAATATGTTGCAGGTAAAACAGCTGATACAAACTACAAAGAAGAACCTGGTGTTGATGAGAATTCTCAAACTGAAACGTTTGTTGCTGGAAAATTAATGATTGATAACTTTAGATGGGCCGGCGTTCCTTTCTATATTCGTACAGGAAAACGTCTTTCTGAAAAAGGAACTCGCATTAATATTGTCTTTAAATCAACACCTATTAACGTTTTTAGAGAAGCTGATACTAGTCATAAAGACTTACCAGATAATATTTTAACTATCTATATTCAACCAACGGAGGGCTTCTCACTAACACTAAATGGTAAAGAAGTCGGAGACGGATTTAACATTGATCCTGTTAAACTTAACTATCGTCACTCTCAAGAAAACCTAGACAACAGTCCTGAAGCCTATGAAAAACTTCTTTTAGACTGCTTGAAGGGAGACGCGACAAACTTTACTCACTGGGATGAAGTCGCTAACTCTTGGAAAATCGTCGATACGGTTAGAGAAACTTGGGATAAAGAAACAACTGATATTCCAACTTATCCTGCAGGTTCAATGGGACCTCACTGTGCGTTTGATTTACTTGAAAAAGATAATCGTCAATGGGTCTGGGAACCAGATTCATGGGATAAATAAAGAACTAAAAAGGAGCTATTGATTAAGTTTTTACACTTAGCCAATAGCTCCTTTTTATTATTCAGATTTTGCCACTTGCTTTCCGACTTTTGAACTCGGATCAAGTCGTTTTTCAACTAAACCAAGCAACCAATCCGTAATGATCGCCATTAAAGCCGTTGGTAATGCTCCTACTAAAATAATCGCTGTCCCATCTGTTGCATTAGTTCCTCGGATAATAATATCACCTAGACCACCAGCTCCTACGAAAGAACCAATCGCCGTAATACCGATGGCAACAACTAAGGCATTTCTAAGTCCTGCCATAATCACTGAAACAGAAAGAGGTAACTCAATTAGATACAATCGCTGAAATTTAGTCATTCCCATCCCTTTTCCAGCATCTAAAATATCACTATCTACTTGCCTCATTCCAGTATAAGTGTTTGATATGATTGGTAGTAAGGAATACAAAAAGACAGTCATAATAACGGTGTTGACGCCTAGGCCAAGTCCTAGCATTAAAATAGAAACCATCGCAAGTGAAGGAATCGTTTGAATAACGTTAGCTATTCCAATCACCCAATCTGCTAGTTTTCTTTTTCTTGAAATAAATATACCAATTGGAATCCCAACAATTGCTGCAAAGATGACTCCATAAATTGAAATCAAGAAATGACGTATAAATTGAGTTAAGACGTATCCACTATTTTGTTGTAAATAGTAAAAAAATTGTTCAAATAAACTCATATTTTCCATTATTTATCATCTCCTTCAAAAAAATTATGGTCTCTTAAAAACTTGCGGGCCACATTTTCAGGCTCTAACAAATCATTGTCAGCTTGATAATTTAATTGTTGCATTGTTTCTGTATCAATTTGTCCTGATAATTTTTCCAATATTTCTTTTAATTCAGGTTTTTGTTTTAGTAATTTATCACTAATAACAATACTGGCATCATAAGGTGGGAAAAATTTTAAGTCATCCTCTAAAATAACCAAATCATAACTCGCAATTCGACCATCTGTTGAATAACCTAAAACAACATCCATCTTTTGAGCTGCAACAGCATCATAAACTAAACCAATCTGCATAGGATAAACTTTTTTAAAATTCACATCGTATTCATCCGAAAAAGCTTTATAGCCATCTCCATCTCGGTTCATCCAAGAAGTATCCACACCTGCTGTTAACTCTCCTGCCACTTCTTTTAAATCACTTATTTTTTTCAACTGATACTTTTCAGCTGTTTCTTTAGAAACCATAAACGCGTAAGTATTCGCAAAGCCATATGAAGGGAGCCATTCTTGTTGATAGCGTTCCTTAAACTCTTTTGAAACAATGTCGTAAGCTTTTTTAGGATCTTTTTCAGGTGGTAAATTAAGCGTTCCACTTAAATCAGTCCCTGTATATCTACCAGCTGAAATGTTAATATCTTCATTAACCATCGCGTTATGAGCAACTGTACTGGTTCCCAAATTATTAATCATCACTACTTTATCATCTGTATAGTGTTCAATCATTAATTTAGCTAAATTAGCTAAAATTTGATTCTCACTAGTCGCAATTGACCCAATTGAAATGGTCTCACTATTTCGATTGGAACCACCTAAACCTGGAAAACTACACCCTCCTAGAATAAGGAATAAAACAAATAGACTCGTTAAAATAATTGAACGTTTCTTTTTCATTAAGCAGTCTCTCCCTTCTGTTTAGGAGAAAATCTTTTTTCTAAAAGACCCAATAAAAAGTCACTTAATAAAGCTAAAATAATAACAGGAATGGTTCCTCCAATAATCAAATCTGGTTTATAAAGGTTTAGTCCACTAAAGATTAAATCTCCTAATCCACCACCACCGATATAAGAAGCCAGTGTTGCCCAGGCAATCACATAAACAGCCCCTAGACGGATACCTCTCATAATCGTTGGGATAGCTAAAGGAAGCTCAACTAACCATACCTGTTGAAAGTTAGTCATCCCCATTCCTTTAGCCGCATCCACTAAATTACGATCTACTTGCTTAACACCTAAATAAGTATTTCTTAAAATAGGAAGTAAAGAGTAGATAAAAAGAGCGACTATTGCAGTATTTTTTCCAACACCAAAAAATGGTATAAACATAGTTAATAATGCTAAGGAAGGAATTGTTTGAAGTAAACTCGCTAAGCCAATAACAATATTAGCCGTTTTTTTAGTTCTTGTTAAAGCAATTCCTAGTGGAACAGCTACTAGAATACCTAAAGCTAAAGAGATGCCAGAAATATAGAGATGTTCTAATGTTTTAACAACTAGTTCATTGCCATGTTGTTGTAAAAAATCATTCATTAGACTTCCTCCTGTTCTTTAACAGGGACTTCTGTCATGGTTTCTGTTGGAGCTGATAAACCATCTTCCTCTTCTCCCCATATTGTTTCATAAACCATATCTACTAATGAAGAACGAGTAATGATCCCAACTAATTTTTTATTTTCATCCACAACTGGCACATACTTCAAACCGCGTTTTAAGATTTTCTGAACCGCATCCCTTAAAAGGGCTTTTTTACGGATAAAGAACACATCTGTATTTGTAATATCACCAACAATGGTCGATTTTCCTCTTTGTTCATTAATTGTTTCTACATCAATAAAACCTTTTAGTATGTTTTGGTTATCCACAACGAGTAGCGTATCCACTCGTTTCTCACGCATCAATCGAATAGCCTCTGATAATGATTTATCTTTTGTAATCGAAATCGCGTGCTGCGTTACGACTTCACCAACTGTAATATAATCTTGTTGGCTGTGGATTAAACGCTCTTCCCCTATTAATTCACGAACAAAATCATTTGCAGGATTTTTTAATATATTTTCAGGTGTGTCACATTGAACCACTTTCCCGTGGCTCATAATAACAATTTTAGTAGCTAATTTTAAAGCTTCATCCATATCATGCGTTACAAAGACAATCGTTTTCCCCATTTTTTCTTGTAGTTCTTTAACAAAGTCTTGTAGCGCATCCCGTGTAATAGGATCGAGTGCTCCAAAAGGTTCATCCATTAGCACAATATTTTGATCTGCTGCTAATGCTCTTACCACACCAATACGTTGTTGCTGACCTCCTGAGAGTTCATGTGGATAACGATCTAACATTTCCACAGGTAGCTCTACTAAGCGAATCATTTGCTCTGCAATTTCTGCACGCTCTTCTTCTGGCCATTTTAATAACTTAGGAACTAAAGTAATGTTATCCCTAATTGTCATGTGTGGCAGTAAACCAATATTTTGAATCACATACCCCACGCTTCTTCTTAGTTCAACTGGATTGATATCTTGAATATTTTTACCATCAATCAAAATTTTTCCAGAAGTCGGTTCAATCATACGATTAATCATTCTCATAGCTGTTGTTTTCCCACTACCACTTGTCCCGATAAAACAAATGAATTCACTATCACCAAATGAAAGTGTGACGTCGGAAACAGCCCTTTTATTACCTTTATAAATTTTGGTAATATTCTGAAATTCGATCATTCTAACATCCCCTTTTTCATTAAATTTAAATGATCATACTATTAATGATGCATGAAAATGTGGCTGATTGCAAATAAGACCCTTTTTAGTAGAAATACAGAAATGTAAAAAAGAGCCTAGAATAACTATTCTAGACCCTTCTTACGTTCATTTTTTATACGATTAATACTTGCTACTCTAATCCTTCTTCCAATGCTACTGGGAAGTTTTCTTCAACAATTGTCGCACAACGATGACATAGAGTTGGTAATTTTTCATGACTACCGACATCTTCTTTAATCGCACGACATCTTTGACAAGTTTCGCCTGTAGCATGTTCTACTAAAACTGACATGTTATCAAATTTAATTGCTTTTTCTGGTACATCTGCATTAATAGCTGCTACTTCAAAGTCTGAAACAATTAAGACTTGTTCAAGGTTGGCGTTTAAAGCATCAATTAATACCTTAACTGGTTCAGTTGGATAAAGTGTTACTTTAGCTTCAAATGATTTACCAATTAATTTTTCATTACGTGCTTCTTCTAATGCTTTCAATACATTATCGCGTAAATCCATAAAGTTATTCCATAGATCTAAAATTTCTTCTTGATCTGAGAACTCTGTATAACCTGGTAATTCAGCTAGTTGTACATACTCTTCTTCCTCTTCTAAGTGGCTCCAAATTTCTTCTGCCGTATGAGGTAAGATTGGTGTCATTAATTTCGTTAAAGTGACTAAAACTTCATAAAAGACTGTTTGCATTGAACGACGGTCATAATTATTTTCAGCTTCAATATAAACAACATCTTTAGCAAAATCTAAATAGAAAGCTGACAAGTCATTGTTACAGAAATTAACAAGACTCTTATACACAGTCGAGAATGAATAACTATCATATCCTTTTTCTCTAATCGTCTTAATTTCTTGATTCAAACGAATCATCAAGTATTTATCCACAGAACGTAACTCGTCATAAGCAACCGTATTTTCTTTTGGATCAAAGTCTGATGTATTAGCTAATAAGAAACGCATTGTATTACGGATTTTACGGTAAACTTCTGCAATTGAGTTTAATGTATTCATATCAACTTTTACATCTGACTCATAATCCACACTTGCTACCCATAAACGTAAAATATCGGCACCTAATTGGTTAATGACTTTACCTGGTTCAATTGTATTTCCTAAAGATTTACTTTGCTTTCTACCTTGAGGATCTAATGTAAATCCTTGAGAAATAACAGACTTGTAAGGTGACACTCCATTAATGGCAACACTTGTTGTGATACTTGAGTTGAACCAACCACGGTATTGGTCAGAACCTTCTAAATATAAATCTGCTGGGAAGGTTAAGTTTTCACGTCCTCGTAAAACTGCTTCATGAGAAGAACCTGAATCAAACCAAACATCCATGATATCTGTTTCTTTTGTAAATTCTCCATTTGGACTTCCTGGATGAGTGAATCCTTCTGGTAGTAACTCTTTTGCTTCACGTTCATACCAAACTCTTGAACCATGCTCAGCAAATAAATTAGCAATATGTTCAATGATTTCAGGTGTGATAATTGGTTCATCGTTTTCAGCATAGAAAATTGGTAATGGCACACCCCAAGCACGTTGACGAGAGATTACCCAATCTCCACGGTCACGAACCATGTTATAAAGACGTGTTTTACCCCAAGGGATAATCCAATCTACTTTTTCAATTTCTGTTAAGATATTATCTCTGAACTTATCAATTGAAGCAAACCATTGTGCAGTCGCTCTAAAGATAACTGGTTTTTTAGTTCTCCAGTCATGTGGATAACTATGTGTAAAGAAGTCTAATTTTAATAGCGCTCCTTTTTCTTCTAGCAATTCAGTAATCATTGGATTAGCTTTGTCATAAAATACACCTTCAAAACCTGGTGCTTCTTCTGTAAAGACTCCGCGATTATCAACAGGAGATAAAACATCTAAGCCGTATTTACGACCAACAATGTAGTCATCATCCCCATGTCCTGGAGCTGTATGAACTAGACCAGTCCCTGCTTCTAGCGTTACGTGGTCTCCTAAAATTAATAAAGATTCACGGTCGTAGAATGGATGTTGAGCTGTTAAACCTTCTAACATATCTCCTTTAAACTCTTCAATGATTTCAGGATTTTCCCAACCAATAGCACTTGAAACTGTTTCTAATAAGTCTTTAGCTACAACATATTTTTGATCATCAACTAGTACAATGACATAATCAAAATCTTTGTTCACAGTAATCGCTAAGTTAGCTGGTAGTGTCCAAGGAGTTGTTGTCCAAATAACAAAATTAACGTCATCTGCTAATTTGCCTTTTCCGTTCTTTACTTTGAAAGCAACATAAATAGAGGCTGATTTCACATCTTTATACTCAATTTCAGCTTCTGCTAAAGAAGATTCACTTGATGGTGACCAGTAAATTGGTTTTAATCCTTTGTAGATATAGCCTTTTTCTGCCATTTTTCCAAACACACGAATTTGAGCTGCTTCGTAGTCTGGAGTTAATGTCACATATGGATTATCCCATTCACCAGCAACACCTAAACGTTTAAAGTCTTCTCTTTGTGTATCAACTTGTGTAAGAGCATATTCTTCACATTTTTTAAGATACTCAGCACGAGACATTTCTTTACGTTTAATTCCTTTATTTGTTAGAACTTGCTCAATTGGTAAACCATGAGTATCCCAACCAGGAACATAAGGTGCTCTGAAACCTGACATTGATTTTGAACGAACAATGATATCTTTACTAATTTTATTTAGGGCATGTCCTAAATGGATGTTACCATTTGCATATGGAGGTCCATCATGTAAAACAAATGTCGGCTTGCCTTCGTTTAATTCTTGACGGCGTTCATAAATTTTCTTTTCTTCCCAATCTTTTTGCCATTCTACTTCTCTGTTTGGTAAATTCCCTCTCATTGGAAATCCAGTTTTTCCTAAATGTAGTGTCTCTTTTGTTTTCATACACTCATTCCTTTCCCTTTTTCTATATAAAAAAAGACCTCTCCCTATAAAGGGACGAAGTCTTCGTGTTACCACCCATGTTTTAGCCAAAAATACTGGCTATACTCTTTCATGATAACGGTTTTTAACCGGAATAACCTACTTGTAAGTTCAATTATTCGTTAAATGAAGGATCTTTCTTAATTCATTGTCTTATTGGGTTTCCACTTTTTCCCAACTCACTGAAAGAATAAAATAAGCTTTTCTGTTTCATTTTTTATTTAACGCGATTACGGCTAGCACGCTCAGGACGTCCACCTTTTTTGTTTGGTTCTTGTGTTGGTTGTGCTTCAGCTTTTGGTGCCTCTGGTTTACTTTGTTGTTTTGGTTGTTGTGGCGCCTTAGGTTGTGGTTTTTGCTGTGGTTTAGGCTCTGATTCATATTGGAATTCAGGCTTCACATCAATTGCAACTGACGTTGGATCACTTCCATTAGCAGCTTCAACAGCATCTAGCACTTGTTTAAAGGCTTGATGACTACTATCCACATAAGCACCAAATGGTTTAAGTAATTCATCCCACTCTTCGCTTTTCACAATTTGTAATTGAGATTCTAAAAGTACAGATAAATTTCTGTGGAAGACACGTGTTTTTTTCTTCAAATCATCTGTTTCTACAGCAAGTGATCTTGCACGTTCACTAGCTTCCATTAAAATTTCGTTAGCTTTATTAGTTGATCCTGTGATTAACTCTTCACTCATTTTGTTGGCATGAGCTAAAATATCTTCAGATTGAGCTTGAGCTTGTTGAATTGCTAAGTCACTTTCTTTAGTAGCATTTTCTTTTAATTTATCTGCTGTGTCTTGAGCCACAATAATTGATTGATTTAATGAATCTTTTAATTCATTGAAGTAGCTTAATTTTTCTTCAGCTTGTTTAGCTTTTTTTTCAAATTCTCTATTTTCAGATACTAATTTTTCCACGTCAAGAGCGATTTGATCTAAGAAATCATCCACTTCATCTTTATCATAGCCTTTAAATTTTGAATTAAAACTTTTGTTTGTAATATCAATTGGTTTTATTGCCATTTTTTCACCTCATAAATAAGTTACTTTCTTAACACACGAATGCCTAAGCGAACTTTATCTTTTTTTGTTTTTCCTTGTTGTTCAACAATTTGGATGCGTCCAAGCTTTCTTACAGAGATAATATCTAAATAATCTACAAGGTAATCCACTCGTTCCGTTTCGACCCAATTTACTTTAACTCTTTTTGACTCTATTACTTGTTTGGCTCTTTGCCTAGATATATTATATACCGAGGAAATAATATTATCAATTCTTAACGATGTGACCGTTAATTCTTCAAATTGCCATTCATCAGTTGGTGTTATCACATCAGTATATAAAAGTTGTTCAAATCTGACACCAAAAGAACCTATTTTATCAATTTGACTTACAACATAGTTAGCCATAGATTCTTTAATAAAAACTTGCCATCTTGTTCCATCTGTAATAATGTCCCCAATGTATTCTCTTTTTATCCCAGTACTCATCAATGTTCCTAAGATTTTCCCATGACTTAACGACCCAAACTTAAGGGGATAATTAATCTCATAAATTGAGATATCATAATCTTCCTCTTTTGGTTCGTAATAACTAGGATAAATAATAGCACACTTTCTTTCAGAGTTCTCAAAACCTCCGTACAACGAATATTTAATATCGTGTTTTTTTCCTATTAATGTTTCAAGTATAAAGGCTTCTCTTGGATTTAAAAAATCTGTTACATAAGGAGCGTACTGATCTTCAACTTGTTCAAACCAACCTGTTACTAAATCTATAAAAGGATGCTCGTCCTTGCGAAAATGCTGATACACATTAGCTAGCAAAAAACTCACATCCTTTCATTTGTAAATAGAATATTATATTCCATATAGTATTCGGCTTAAAAACATTACTAAGCCTTTACTAGCAAAGTTTAAAACAAATAGTGCGACGATTATTGTAAAATCAATCGGTCCAAAACTTAAATTAAGTCGATCAAATAGGCTTAAATATGGACGACTAATCTTAATAATTAGTTGTCCAAGTTTTGTTTCGTAAGCGCCTGGAAACCAGGACATTAAGGCATAAGCTACGAGAACAAAAGAATAGACTTGTACAACTTTAAGCAAAAGTGTTAAAAGTTGAATCATTATCATAGCTGCACATCCCTTAATAGTTTGTTAAATGTGTTGAAACTAAACTTTGTGCAACAGTTGAATCCACATCAACATTAGCTGGTGTACAAATAAAAATTTCTTCACCGATACGTTGAATGTCTCCATCTACTGCATAAATTGTTCCTGTTACAAAATCTACCACTCGACGAGCTTGATGCTCTTCCATTGCAGAAAAAGTAACAATCACTATTTCTTTTCTAAATAAAGCTTGCGCAATTGATTTACAATCTGCATATGCTCTTGGTTCAAATACCGTAATTTTACGGTGAACTCTTTTATTTTCTACTTGGCGATTTCTCTCAGTGCCGCCTTGATAAGAATTCATGGCAACAACTTTTTTATTTGTATATTGATTAGAAGATGATACATCTGAAGTTGGTATTATCTTTTCTTCAGTCGTTTCGAAATTATTAGATGGGTCATTGGTAAATTGCGCCATTTCATTTTCAAAACTTTCTTCGTTTTCAAATTCAAAATCATCATCATGAGAATCATCTAGTCCAAAGAAATTGGACAAACTTGGCTTTTTCTTAAATAAATTCATCTGTACCCACCTCTTTTTCATCATCATCAAAAAAACTTGAGCCAACTCGAACAAATGTTGCTCCTTCACTTATAGCAACGTCATAATCTCGACTCATTCCCATGCTTAATTCTTTACATGGAGCGTAAGCTAGTTGTTTACTCTCAATTGCTGTCTTTAAACGATTCAAATCAGAAAAAATATGATGCAATTCGTCATTACTTGCTTCATAAGGTGCCATAGTCATTAATCCTACAACAACGATATTTTCAAATACTGATAAAGAATCGATAAATTCATCTAAAGAATCAGGAGAAACGCCTTGTTTAGACTCTTCTCCTGACACATTAACTTGAACAAAACATTTTATTTGTTTTTCTGCTCTTTTATCTATCTCTGAAGCTAACTTTACATTATCTAATGCATGAAAATAATCAATCTCATTAATAATTGTTTTAACTTTTCGACGTTGCAAATTGCCAATAAAATGCCATTTAATATGTCTATCTTCTTTAAGGAATTCTTTTTTTTCTAATAGTTTTTCCATTCTATTCTCTGCAAAGTGAACAATGCCTTGATCCACCACTTGTTTAGTTGTTTCGTTATCTACCGATTTGCTCACACAAATCAATTTAATTGAATCAACATCACGACTACTTGTTTCACATGCTTCTTGAATGTTTTTTTCTATTTTTTGAATGTTTGTTTTAAGTGTTTGTTCAAGCAATTCTACTCACCTCTTATTTTTTTCTTCTAAAGAAAGGTGGTGTACTTACTTCATCATCATCATCATCATTTCCATGATCTGATTCCGTATTACTGAATGTATCAAAATCTCTTTTTTCAATTGATTCAAATTGTGTTTCATCTGGAACACTTCTTGTATTAGGTTCGCGACGGATATCCCAATCACCAAAAGCTCCTGTATTAGGTGTATTTGTTGCTTGAGGTTGTGGTTCAACTTCAACTTGTCTTGTTTCTTGGATTGGACGAACTTGACGTTGTACCATTCCTTGAGTTGTTACACTTCCTCTTTGACCGATTGGACGTTCTCTTTTACCTGGATCAATTCCTGTTGCGATAACTGTTACGATGATTTCGTCACCTAACTGTTCGTTTACAGATGTTCCTAAGATAATGTTAACGTCTCCACCAGTTGCACTACCAACAATTTCAGAAGCATCTTGCGCTTCGAATAATGTCATATCTAAGCCACCAGTGATATTTAATAACACTTGCTCCGCACCTTCGATAGATGTTTCTAATAATGGAGAAGCAATTGCTTTTCTTGTTGCTTCGATAACACGGTCTTCACCATTAGCTACACCGATACCCATTAAAGCAGTACCTTGGTCTTCCATAACTGTCTTCACATCAGCGAAGTCTAAGTTAACATAACCAGGAGATGTAATTAAATCTGAAATACCTTGTACACCTTGACGTAATACGTTATCAGCTTCTCTAAATGCTTCTAACATAGGTGTTTTCTTGTCAACGATTTCTAGTAAACGATTATTTGAAATAATCACTAAAGTATCAACATTTTCTTTTAATTCCGAAATACCTTCAGCTGCAAATCTGCTTCTTTTTGGTCCTTCAAAACTAAATGGACGAGTTACAACTCCGACTGTTAAAGCTCCTTGAGCTTTAGCAATACCAGCTACTACAGGTGCAGCACCAGTACCTGTTCCACCACCCATTCCGGCAGTGATAAATACTAAGTCAGCTCCTTGTAATGCTTCTGCAAGTTGTTCTTCACTTTCACCAGCTGCTTTTTGTCCAACGTCTGGTAAAGAACCTGCACCTAAACCTTTAGTAAATTTAGGGCCTAACTGAATAACTGTTTCAGCTTTTGAATGTTGTAAAGCTTGAACGTCTGTGTTAGCAACGATGAATTCAACACCTTTAACGCCTTCATCGATCATGCGGTTAACGGCGTTTCCACCAGCACCACCGACACCGATAACTTTGATAACTGCACCAGTGTTTACTGCACTATCTAAAGAAAATTCCATTGTTTGTTTCCTCCTAGGATATTAGTCGAATATGTTAGACAAGAAACCTTTAAACTTGTTTCCAATTCCTTCTTTTTCTGGTTCTTCCACATTAACTTCTGCTACTACTTCTTGTGGTTGAACAGGTTTTACTTCAGGTTTTGGTTGTTCTACTTGAACTTCTCTGTTTGGTTTAACTGTCTTTTTCTTGTTATCATAAATAGCTAATTTAGTTACATGATAAACTTCATCTAATTGAGCAACATACTCAACGATTGCAATTCCATTTGCGAAAACTGGGTTACGCAAGCCCATATGGTTTGGAACGTATAATTTTACATTGGTTCCAAAAATATCAGCTGCCAGTTCAACTACGCCTGGTAAACTTGCTGCTCCACCAGTTAAAATAACTCCACCTGGTAAATTAAGAGCATCAATACTATCTAAAACAGCTTTAGATTTTGTAAAGATTTGCTCAACACGAGCTTCGATAATTTCTGATAAATAGCGCTCATCAATTTTAACTGGTTCGTTTTTACCAATCACATCAACTGGAAATTCTTCGTTAGATGATGTTCTTTCTGGGTAAGCATAACCGTAATTAATTTTTAACGCTTCAGCATTTGTTAATGATGTATTTAAAACAACAGAAACATCTTTAGTAACGAATTCGCCACCTTCTTGTTCTACGTGAGAGAATTTCAACTCTCTTTCGTACATAACTGAAGTAGTAGTTTGTCCACCACCCATATCAATAATTGTTGTTCCAAAGTCTTTTTCACCATCTGAAAGAATTGATTCAGCAAGTGCCAATGGTGTAATAACCATTTCTTCAATTGCTAAGCCAGCTTTCTCCACACATTTTCTAATGTTATGAACGATTGTTTTAGGCCCTGTAAATAGTAAGCCTTTCATGTCTAAACGAACACCAATCATTCCTCTTGGATCTTTAATTCCTTCAAATCCATCTACTTTGAATTCTTGAGGAATTAAAGTAATCACTTGACGTTCTGGAGGAGTTGAACGAACAACTGCTGCTGAAGCAACATTTTTTACATCTGTTGCAGTGATTTCTTTTGATTCCGTGTTAACAGCAATCATTCCTTCACATTTTTCAACTTGTAATAAGTTCGCTGGAATTCCTACACTTACGCTTCTAATTTGAACGCCTGATTTTTCTTCTGCTTGTTTAACTGCTCTTTGAATAGATTGGACAGCCTTGTCGATATCAATGACAATCCCACGGTCCAACCCTTTTGATTTTGCGTTTCCAACACCAATAATATTAATTTGATTTTCTATGTACTCAGCTACTACGACTTTCACTGAAGTTGTTCCAATATCAAGACTCACATGTATTCCTGTTTTTGCCATGAAAGGTGTTCCCTCCTATTTTCTAACAGAGTCTTCCTCTATTATTGCATAATACCTCACACCATTCTATCATAAAATAGGGTATTAAATAAAGAAGAATGCTATATTTGTTACTATTTTTTTCATTATTATTTTTCAATTCATTACTGCACTATATCTGCTTGTTCTAAACTACTAGATTCAGAGGTCTCAGTCGATTCAGTTTTTTTAAATGGATATGAAAAAACGCCTGATGTTCCAGCTTCCATATCAATAACACCCTTATCTTTCATTTCTGAAGCAATTTTATCGTAAAAAGCCATCTTATCAGCAATCGTAGTTGAAAGACCAATAACTTCATTGCCATCTCTCATTTTAAATTTAATTCTGAATGGGTTTGTTTTTGTGGCTAATGATTCAATGTTCTCGATATTATTTTTTGTTTTATCATCAAATTTTTGATAAGCTTCTAAAAATTCGGATAGATTTTCTCCCTCTTTAAAGTTTACTAAGAGAGGAAGCTCTTTACCCATATCTTGAACAGGTTCTTTTAAAATTTTCCCATTTGATAAAACTTCAAAATTATCATTTCCATTCTTCACATAACCAATCGTTGCATACTCTTTAACAGTTATCTTCAAGTTGTTTAAACCTTCTAAAGAAATATTAGCTGTCTCTACTCTTGGATTTTCTTTAACAATTGCTGCACTAAGCTCACTTTTTTTAAAGTATTGTTCCCACAAACTTTTGTCCGATTTTATCTTAGAAGAAGCAACAATTTCATCTGCATTACTTTTTTTCACTCCTGATAAAATAATTTGGTCCACTTTACTAAATGGTGAAATAAAATAAAGAGTAATAAAAATTCCTATAGCCAAGATACTCAAAATAAAAGATAAGCGTTTAAACAATTCCTTTTCTTTTGGTGTTTGACTATATTTTAATGCACTAAAACTAAATTTTTCTTTTTCCTCGCTAGTTCCATTATCTAATTCGGTGCTTCCTATACCACTGTTATTTTCAATTCGTTGATTCATATTTTCCGTTGTTTTTTCTTCATCTTGTGTGGTTAACATTAACTGGTCTTGTTTTTTATTTTCTTTTTTTTCGTTGTCTTTGTCAGTCACTCTTAACCCTCCTATGAAGTTAGTTCAACAATTAATCGATACAATCTATCAGTTGCATCCTGAATCCCTTCAGCTTTAGAAGCTTTTGCCATCGATTCTTTTTTCTCAGTGTCCATCATTAATTCATCAATGGCTGAAACTAGTGTTTCTTTATTTAAATCAGCATTTCGAACCATTAAAGCAGCATTCTTATTGACTAAGCTTTGAGCATTCTTTGTTTGATGATCATTTGTCACATTGGGACTTGGAATCAAAATAGAAGGTAAACCTAATGAAGTAATTTCTGCAAGGGATGTCGCACCCGCTCTACCAACCACAACATCTACGTTTCTTAGCACATGCTCCATATTTTTAATATAAGGAACTACTTTAATATTCTGATTATCTTCACTTAATGTTTGCCATTTTTTATCAACTTCTTCAAAGTAAATGTCGCCTGATGCATAAAGAACCTGATATTTCTTATCTACTAGTATTGGTAAACTTTCAAGTACAGCATTATTGATTGCCATAGCTCCACGACTACCACCAAAAATTAATACAGTCGGTATTTCTGGATTTAATTCGTATTCTTTTAAGACATCCGACTTTCCAATCCCTGCAATTTCCTGAGCTCTCGGGTTTCCGACCATTACAACTTTTTGACTTGGAAAATCTTTTGCTACATCCGAGAAACAAATACCAATTTTATCCACATATCGAGATAAAAATTTATTAGTTACTCCGGCCACACTATTTTGCTCATGGATAATTGTTGGTATTTTCAACTTATTAGCGGCGTAAACAACTGAGCCACATACATAGCCTCCTGTTCCAATAACAATATCTGGTTGGAACTTTTTGATTATTTTTTTTGCATCCGTAATACTCTTTAAAAACAAATAAACTGTTTTAAAATTACTTGGAGACAATGATCTTTTAAATCCTTGAATTTCTATTGTTTCAAATGGGATTCCTTGATCTGGAACAATTTTACTTTCTAAACCTTTTTTAGTTCCCACAAAAAGAAATTCCGCATCAGGATGCTTTTTTTGAATATATTTAACTAAGGAAACAGCCGGATAAATATGTCCACCTGTTCCACCACCTGAGACTAATACTTTCATTTATCTTCCCTACTTACTATTTGTTTTACTGCTTTAATAAATGCTTCTCCACGAATTTCAAAATTTTTATATTGATCCCAACTTGCACAAGCTGGTGATAATAAAATCACGTCTTTTTCTTCACTAATTTTCCATGCACAATTAACTGCTTCATCCATATTACTTGCTTTTTTCACATGCTTGACATTTGCTTTTTCTGCAGTTGCAACTAACTTATCTGCTGTTTCTCCAATAGCAACTAGTCCTTTAAGGTTAGCAATCGATGGTAGTAATTCATCAAAGCCGTTACCTCTATCTAATCCACCTGCGATTAAAATTAATTTTTCATTTTCAAAGCCACTCAATGCTCTTTCAGTAGCTAAAATATTTGTTGCTTTAGAATCATTGTAAATTTTTCGATTAGAGAATTCACCAATATACTCAGTTCTATGTGGAACACCAGAAAAACGCATCAAAGTTGAGCGAATTGCCTCATTAGAAATTCCCATTAACTTAGCTACTGAAATTGCTGCTAAAGCATTTTCAACATTGTGACTTCCCGGAACACCTAACTCGTCAGCATTCATGATTTTTTCTTCTTTAAAATACAAATTACTATTTAAAAGATAAGCTCCTTCTTTTTCAATGGTTGTAGTTGAGAAAAATAAGACTCTAGCTTTTGTTATTTTAGCTAATTGTCTAACCTCTTCTTGATTACCATTTAAAACAAGGTAATCTTCTGATGTCATATTTTTTTGAATGGCCCATTTAGCTTTAACGTATTCTTCACGACTTCCATGATAATCAAGATGTGCTTCAAAAAGATTCGTTATAACAGCTATTTTAGGTTCAAAATTCTCTATTCCCATTAATTGAAAACTTGACAATTCCGTCACTAACGTATCATTAGATGTAGCTGTTAAAACAACATCACTTGTTGGAAAGCCAATGTTTCCTGCTAGTTTTGCTTCCCCTACTTTTCTTTGACTATTTAAAAGTTCAGCAATCATTGTTGTAGTAGTTGTTTTCCCATTTGTACCGGTAATCCCTACGATATTTGCTTCTGACACGTCATAAGCAATCTCAACTTCTGTTATAATAGGAATTTTTCTTTCCATTGCTTTTTCGAGAATAGGATTCGTATATGGAATCCCAGGGTTTTTTACAATTAAAGAAAACCCTTCGTCAAGTAGATCAATTGGATGGCTACCAGTTATTACAGTCATCCCTGAAGCTAATAATTCTTGTGCTTCTGGATTTTCATCCAATTTTTTTGTGTCATTTACTGTGACAAATGCTCCTAATTGGTGTAATAATTTGGCAGCTGCAACACCGCTTCTTGCTAAACCTAATACTAAAATTTTCTTATTTGCATATTTTGCTGTTGCTTTCATTCCAATCGCTTCTCCTTACAAGTATAAAATGGCTAATGTTATGCCTGACATGACTAATCCTACTATCCAAAAAACAATATCAATTTTCCATTCACTCCAACCACTTAATTCAAAGTGATGGTGAATAGGAGACATTTTAAAAATACGTTTACCAGTTAGTTTAAATGAACCAACCTGTAAAATAACGCTAGCTGTTTCAACTACATAAACAAGACCAATTAAAAGTAATGTCCATTCTTGATGGAGTAAAATTGAAATAGCTGCTAACATTCCACCCAAAGCTAATGAGCCAACATCTCCCATAAAAATCTTAGCTGGTTTTTTATTGTAAACTAAAAACCCTAATAATGCACCCACTGAGGCAATACAAATCAACATAATATCATATTGCTCTTGGTGCCAGGCAATAATAGCGTATGTTCCAAATGAGATTGAACCTAAGCCAGAAACTAACCCATCAATACCATCTGTTAAGTTAACAGCATTAGAAAATCCTACTAACCAAAACACTGCGAAAACGCCATAAACAATCCCTAGATTAACTTCTCCCAAAAAGGGAATATGAAGTAAATCACTAATACCTTCTGTTTTCATAACAGCATATAAAATTATTCCACCAATAATTTGACCAATTAACTTTTGTTTAGAATTCAATCCTAAGTTTCTTTTTTTGAAGACTTTAATAAAATCATCTAAAAATCCTAATAAACCATATAACCCTAAAATAAATAGAATACTCCAAAAAGAGGTTGTTAATTCTTTTTGCCAAATACCCGTAATAATTGATGCTAATAAAATGCTAAACAGAAAAATCACACCACCCATAGTTGGTGTTCCTGTTTTAGCTAAATGAGCTTGTGGTCCTTCTTCTCGAACTGCTTGCCCCATTTTTTTCATTTTAAAAAAGGCAATAAACTGCGGCATTGCCATTAAAACAAAAGCAAACCCCAAAGAAAGGGGTATGAGTAATTGTGGTAGTGTCATAATATTCTCCTATTTCGTTCTTTATTCTTGTGTTCCTGACGTGTCTACTTTAAAAGCATGTTTTAACATACTATTAGAAATATCAGCAATTAACTGTTGCGCACTTCCATGCTCTCCAGTAATAGTTGGACGTTTCATTGTTACATACATGATATATTGTGGGTCTTCCGTTGGTGCAATTTGAACAACAGAATAAAGATAATCATTTGCACCTGTCAAAAGCTTACCATTTTCAAATATCTGAGCCGTACCTGTTTTAGCAGAAACACTAACTCCATCAATACCATATACACCGTAACCAGTTCCATAATCAGGATCTTCAACAGTATCTTTCATGAAATCCAATACTTTAGTCGCTGTTTCTTCCTTAATCGGTTCGCCAACTTTTTTGGGGCCATAAACTTTTTCGTCTTTTCCATTACTTGACGTAATTTTTTCAATATATTGAGGTTTTAACATCGTTCCTTTGTTTGCAATAGCTGTAAAGCCTTGCATCATTTGGAAGTTCGTTACTCCGATTGCTTGTCCAAAAGAAGACATAGCTGTATCAACTGGGTTTTTATCACGAATTGTTCCGGCTTCTTCAAAGGGGAGTCCCGATTTAGTTGACTTCCCGAAACCAAATTTATGTAAATACTCTTGCCAAGTAGTTCCCATTTTTTGTTCCAGTAAAACCATCCCAACGTTACTTGACCAAGACAAGGCTTGACGATAAGTTAAAGCGCCTTTTCCTTCTGGCTTCCAATCGTTAATGGTTGCATCATATACTTGAATTTTACCTGAATTAAATGTTTCATTTTCATTCAAATTCCCAGAATCAATTGCTGAAGCAACCGTAAAAACTTTCATTGTTGAACCAGGTTCAAATGGTGTTTGAATTAATAAGTTTTGCCAAACTGGTTCTGGTTTATCTTTTTCTTCATACAATCCTTGCTTTGTTTGAGGATCAAATGTCGGTCTTTGAGACGCTGCTAAAATATCTCCAGTTTTAGCGTCCATCAACATGGCTGTAATATCATCTGGTGTAGCATTTTTAAAGACATCATCCATTACTTCTTCAAGTCTAAGTTGAAGGTTTGAATCCAAAGTCGTATAGATGTCTTTTCCATCAACTGCTTCTTTATCAACGATTACCGAACCAGGAAGTTCATTTCCTTTACTATCTTTTTGGAAATATTTAAAACCATCCTCACCCTTCAAAATATCATCATAGGCTTTTTCAATTCCCATACCATTCTTACCAGTGATTTTAGAGTCAGCTTCATCTGCTTTTTCAGGCTGTGCATAGCCAACTATATAAGAAGCATACTGACCATTTGGATACATTCTATCTGGATGTTCTGTAAAGTAAACACCTGTAATTTTTTCTTTTTCTAAATCTTTTTCAATTTTTTTCTTTGTTTCAAGGGATAAATTTTTTCCTTTTGAACCAAACTCAGTACTGCCATAATACATGCCATTATTGTTCTTTTTAACTTTTTTACTTAACTGTTTCAGCGTCACTTCTTTTTTTATTCCAGCATGTTTTAAAAATATGTCTGCTATTTTATCATGATCTTTTTCATGAACAAATAACTCCTTATTATTTAAACCAATGTAGTCTTTTCCTATTTCAGCATATAACGAATAGGAAGTAGCATCTTCAGCAATTGGTTGCCCATTTCGATCATAAATGGTTCCTCGTTTTGCTTTTATAATGCTACTTCCCTGGTACAATTCTTGTCTTTTACTGTCTAGACTTTCAGAACCGACTTTACCAACACCAATGATGTAGATAAAACGCACGGCAAAAAGAAGGAAAATGGCAATAGAGGTCGTAAAAAGAATAATTCCGACTTTTTTTCTATTGCCAGCTGGTGTTAAGTTCTTGGATTTTATTTTTTTCTTTACTTTTTTCCTAAGTTCTTTCATCATTTTATTTTCCTTATATTATCTTCTCTCAACTCAATCTCTGACTTTTCTGCAATTCCTTTTACTCGGTCAGCCCTAAGCAATTCATTTTTTTCTTGCTCCAATTTTTCGATACTATTTTTTGAGGCATTCATTTCTTGTTGAACCGTTGTAATAGCTTCTTCTTCTCTGTTGATAGCTGTTGTCATTTTAATAGTGGCAATTGATAAGAAAAGAAATGTCACTACGAATGCGCAAAAAACAATTTTTTCTAATTTACTCACTTTTTTTAGTTTACTCTGAGGAACCACAAATGGCACAGGCTCCTTCAACCTTCTCTCCTCAACAGATGGTAGGTTTTGAGAATAATCATATAATTGTTCTTCTTTTTTTTCTGCTAAAGACATATTACCTAGACCATCCTTTCAGGAGTTATTTTTTCAGCCACTCTAAGTTTTGCGCTTCTTGAACGATTGTTAGCTTCTAACTCTTCCTCAGAAGCAACGATTGGTTTTCTGTTGACTAATTTCAACGTTGGTTGATATTCAACAGGAACTATTGGTAAACCAGGGGGCAAATCTTTTGGTTGACTGTATTCTTTGTAAATATTTTTAACAATTTTATCTTCTAAAGAATGGAATGTAATCACACTAATTCTTCCAGTGTGGTTTAGTAGCTCTATTGCTTGTTCTAGAGACTCACCAATAACATCCAATTCACTATTTACTTCAATTCTAATCGCTTGGAAAATTCGTTTAGCTGGATGTCCACCTTTTCTTCTAGCAGGAGCAGGTATAGCTTCTTTAATTAAATCAACTAATTCTCCTGTTGTCTTAATTGGGGCATCCATCCGTTTTTTCTCAATTAATCTAGCAATCTGCTTTGAAAATTTTTCTTCTCCATAACGGAAAAAAATCTTTACTAATTTTTCATAACTATATTCATTAACCACATGGTAAGCAGTTAGTTCTGCTTGTTGGTCCATTCTCATATCTAGCGGTGCATCTTGATGATAGCTAAATCCTCTTTCTCCTTCATCTAACTGAGGAGAAGAAACACCTAGATCATACAAAATCCCATCAATCTCACTAACATCATATTTAGCTAATTCACTCTTCAAATGCCTAAAATTGGATTGAATAAATGTTACTTTTCCTTCTTCCATCTCTTTAGTCAATTTTACTTTAGCGTGTTTCAGCGCTGTCTCATCTTGATCAAATGCATACAGATGACCCTTGTTTGATAGTTGTGAGAGAAGATACTGGCTATGGCCAGCACCACCTAATGTACAATCAACATAGACACCATCAGGTTTAATATTTAATCCGTCTACCGTTTCCTTTAAAAGAACCGTGACATGTTCAAATGTTTCTGACATATTTTCTTTCTCCAACCTTTAAATTAAAAACCAAAATCAATCATCGTTTCAGCAATATCATCAAAATTCTCTTCAGCATCTTGTGAGAATTCATCCCAACGCTCTTCGCTCCAAATCTCAATTCGATTTGAAACACCAATAATGACGCACGGTTTTTCTAATTGTGCATATTTTCTTAAATTTGAAGGAACATTAATTCTTCCTTGTTTATCAATTTCACATTCTGTTGCTGCGGAATAAAAGAAGCGGACAAAAGTTCTTGCTTCTTTTTTTGAAAGTGGCATATCTTTCATTTTTTCTTCTAACTGTGCCCATTCGTCCATTGGATAGCCAAATAAACATCCATCCATTCCTCTTGTTACGACAAACTTTTCTCCTAAGTCATCTCGTAGTTTTGAAGGAACAATTAGACGTCCTTTTGAGTCAATATTATGTTGATATTCACCCATGAACATACAAGGTCACCTCACAGTCGCCACTCACTAGGACTAGTCTACCACATTCACCCACTTTCTACCACAATCTTATAAAAAAAATTAACATTTGGTATACATTGTAAGCAAATTGACAACAAAAAAGACAATACTAGAAAGTATACTAGTTATTGTCTTAGTTTTTAATTCAAATATAAAATGATGCTAGCTATAATAAGGAGGAAATAAATTAGCAATGTTACTAAAAAAACCACACGCCAAACCATCTTTAAATAGCGTTTATACTTAATTTCTTTAAATTGATACGCTTGGAAAACTGCAATCAACATAGAAACTAATAACACAATCAGTAATGTATAAGGTAAAAAACTCTCATCAAAAGTAGCACGGGATAAGTAATGTATCCCCACCAATAAAAATGGAGTTGCTATATCGGGTGCTTTAACGCCATGTTTTCTTTCTAGTGATGTTTTTTTAATAATGAGAGAGCTCACAAATAATAGTACGATTGGAAAAACATACCAAAAAAAAGTGGCTATTGTTAATTTTTGCATGTAATAGTATCCCTTCACAATTCCTCGCTAATAATTACTACTAAGACTAATGATATTATACGTCATATAGATGTCAATCTAATAACAACTAATAAACTTTACACTACTTCTTTGTAACAATCATTACACAAAGGTTCTTTTCATTTTTCTAACCTGTACATAATTATAGTTCATCTGTTAAGGTGATTCAATTTTTTTCAAATTATTTTTTGTTTCTATGAGAAATCCTTGTACTTTATGTCCAAATCAGTGTAAACTAATATCATTGAATTATTGATTAAAGGACGTGTCAAAACAAAATGAGTAAAAAACCAACAAGTACTTTTTCAAAGATCACCAAGGTTGTTATTTGGGTGATGCTAATTGCTATGGTTGGCGGTTCTATCTTTGGAGCTCTAGCTAGCTTAGGTATTATCTAAACTATTTTTTTAAAAAAAGGGTCGAGTAAGTTTAAAATTACTCGATCCTTTTATTTTTTTCTAGCCATTATGGGCTAATGATAGCAACTCTTTAGCGTGCTCTAGTGTTAATGGCGTTACTTCTGCTCCTGAGAGCATTCTTGCAATTTCATCAACTCGCTCGTTTTTCTTAAGTTCACAAACCGCTGTTTCTGTTCGATCTTTGATAATTTCTTTTTTTATAAAGTACTGAGTATCTGCTATTGCAGCCACTTGAGGTAAGTGAGTGATACACAACACTTGAGAGTTTTTACCAATTTGATGTATTTTTTCAGCAATAGCCTGAGCTACTCGACCACTTACTCCTGTATCAACCTCATCAAATACAATACTTGTAATTTCTTGAGATTGAGAAAAAATGGTTTTAATAGCTAACATCACTCTTGATAACTCTCCTCCAGAAGCGACCTTTACTAAAGGTTTTAATTCTTCACCTAAATTAGTAGATATGAAAAATTCTACTTTATCAACGCCCTGTTCACCAAAGTTAGGTAGTTCTTGAAAGACAACTTCAAATTCTGTGTTTTCCATATACAGCTCTTTTAATTCAAGTAGAATAGCTTGTTCCAATCGTTTAGCTGCTTGTTGTCTTTTTTGTGTTAAGAGACGACTCAGTTCTGTTAATTTTTCTTTTTCTTTTGTTAAATCAAGTTCAAGTTTCTCAATATCCATTCCACCAAATTCAGATAAAGCTAACTCATCAGAGATACTACTAAAATAAGCTAATACTTTTTCGACTGTCTCTCCGTATTTTCTCTTTAGCTGTCTAATGGTATCTAATCTTGCTTCAACTTCACTTAATCTAGTTTCATCTAATTCAAGTCCATCTACTAATGCTGAAACATTATTAAGCGCTTCTTGTAAAGAATAGTAACTCGTCTGGATTAGCTCACTTGTTTCCTTATAAGAAGGATCCAAGTGCTCAATACTTGTCATTTCATTCATTGCTTGAGCAACTAAATCTAGTGCTTGTGTTTCTTCTCCTTCAATATAAGCATATGTATTCTTTAAGGCATCTGTAATTTGCTGAAAGCTAACTAATTTTTTACGTTCCTCTAGCAAACTCTCTTCTTCACCTTCTATTAAAGCTGCTGCCTCGATTTCTTCATACTGAAACTGAAGCATATCCATCCGCTGAACGTATTCTTTTTCATTTGCATAAAATTGTTTTATTTTCGAAGTTAGTTCTTTATAAATTCCATAGTGTTTTTGATAGTCTTTTAAAATTGGCGCTAATATCCCTTGATCAAAACTATCTAGTAACCCTAAATGTCTAGAAGCATTCATTAATTCTTGATGTTCATTTTGTCCATGGATATCAACTAATTGACTACCTATTTCTCTTAGCATTTTAGTATTAACTAACTGTCCATTGATTCGACAATTATTACGACCTGTTCGATAGATTTCCCTTTGAATAATCAGAAGACCGTCTGACACATCAATTCCTTTAGTTTCTAAAAACGTGGTCATTCCTTCTTTATCCGCTATATAAAAAGAACCTTCAATTCGACATTTTTCAGTACCATCTCGAATAAAATCACTAGACCCTCGCCCTCCGACCAACAAGCCCATTGCATCAATGATAATAGATTTTCCCGCACCTGTTTCCCCTGTTAATACGGTCATCCCGTCTTTAAATTCGATATTCAAATTTGAAATAATCGCAAAATCTTGAACAGATAATTCTTGTATCATAACTCGTCACCTTCTCATACGATTTCCAGTAATTTCTTCTCTAATTCGATTGCCTGTTTTTCTGTCTTAGTAATAATTAATATTTTGTCATCGTTTGACATCACCGTAAAAATATCTGCTTTATAAACTTCATCAATCAAATTACCTAATGCAAATCCACTACCTGGTTTTGTTATTAAAGAAATCATCTTATCCATTTGAGTGATATCCACAAAAGAATTCTTTAATAATTTTTCTAACCGAACTTGCCCTGTTTTATTTTTAGTTGGCATAGTATACTTATATATCTTTTCACCATTAGGAACCTTAACTAGTTTCATCTCTTTGATGTCTCTTGAAATAGTCGCCTGTGTTACCGGTATATTCTGTTCTAACAAAATTGCTACCAATTCTTCTTGCTTTGTCACATCTTTTTCAGTAATTATTTTTTCTATCCAGCGATGTCGTTCTTGTTTTCTCATCTCATTTCCTCCAGTTAACTAATTTATGTTAATTTACTGTGAGAGTTTTCCACAATTTCATCAGGAGATACTTTACTTAAAAACTGACCTAAGCCTTCCTTAGAAGGTTTCAAATAGGCTAAAAATTCAATATTACCACCTCCACCTGTAATCGGTGAAAAATCTAGTGCCATCACATCAAAGCCAAATTCTTGAATAAACGCTAACACTTCTTTCAAAACATTCAAATGCACTTTACGATCACGGATAATTCCTTTTTTTCCTACTTGTTCTCTACCAGCTTCAAATTGAGGTTTAATTAACGCCACCACTTCTCCATCATTTGCCAAGATAGTTTTTAAAACAGGTAAAATCAATTTTAATGAAATAAAAGAAACATCAATTGTTGCTATTTCAGGTTGTCCTTTTGTAAAATCCTCTAGTTTAGCATATCTAAAATTAGTTTTTTCCATGACTACAACACGTTCATCTTGTCTTAACTTCCATGCTAACTGATTAGACCCTACATCTAGGGCGTAACTCATTTTTGCACCATTTTGTAAAGCAACATCTGTAAACCCACCAGTCGATGAACCAATATCTAATAAAATTTTATTCGAAAAATCAATATCAAAGGATTTTTTTGATTTCTCTAATTTTAACCCACCACGAGAAACATATGGAAGCACCTGTCCTTTTAATCTTAAAACAGTATCTGCTGGTATTTTTTCACCGGGCTTATCATAACGGAGCCCGTCAACATCACCAACAACTAATCCAGCCATTACATTACGCTTAGCTTTTTCTCTTGTTTCACTTAACCCTTGTTGAACAACTAGTACATCTACTCGTTCTTTTCTTTTCTTCTCACTCATCAGATTACCTTCAACTCTTCTAAAATTCCTTCTAATAATGTTGGCTCTTTTATTTCCAACAACTCTTTGGCTTTTGCTAAAGATTCCTCAGCTAACTCACAATGATTAGCAAATGCATTTTTAGCGCCTTCCAAACCTAATAAAGATACATAAGTATTTTTATTATGAGCTTCATCTGCCCCTATTTTTTTACCTATTTTCGATTCATCTCCAATGACATCCAGAAGATCATCTTTAATTTGGAATGCAATTCCTAAATTTTGTGCATATTCCAATAACCATTTTTTCATTTCAAATTGTTGAGAACAAATAACCACTCCAGCCTCAACAGCATATTGAATGAGAGCACCTGTTTTCTTGCTATGCATTTTTTGAAGATCTTTTAAGCTAATCCGCTCATTTTCACCTAAAATATCATCTACTTGACCTGCAATCATTCCTTCTGATCCAGAAGCTTTTGCTAGTAAACGAATCAATTCTGTTCGAACGCCACTATCTATTTTCATTGTCGCCATCAAGTGAAAGGCTTCTGTTAAAAGAGCATCACCTGATAAGATAGCGATGGCCTCTCCGTAGACTTTATGATTTGTTGGTTTTCCTCTTCTTAAATCATCATCATCCATCGCAGGTAAATCATCATGGATTAGTGAGTAAGTATGAATCATTTCAAGCGCAGCTGCTACTTCATAATGTGTTTTTTCTAATGTTTGAGAAAAAAATGAAACAGTTGCTAAAAATAATAAAGGTCTAAATCTTTTTCCTCCTGCTTCAAGAGAATAATTCATCGCTTCTAACAATCGCTCTGATTTTCCTGACTCTTCCAAAAATTGATACATCGTGCGATCAATAACAGGAATATTTTTTTCAGCAAATTCTTGATAAGTTTTCGTCATCACTATTCACCCACTTCTTCAAAAGGAACTTCTTTACCTTCATCCGACATAATCTTAGTCAACGTTTCTTCGGCTTTAGCTAACGTGTCTTGACACACTTTACTTAATTCAATACCTTTTTGGAATTGATCTAAAGCTTCTTCTAATGGAACTTCTCCAGTTTCTAATTGTTTCACAATCACTTCAAGTTCAGCCATTGATTGCTCAAATGTTTGTGTTTTTTCTTTCGCCATCTTCTATAACTCCTTTTGCTTGATTTCTGACACTCTGGTCTCAACTTCTCCATCTGATAAATGAACTGTTAATGTTTGATTTTCTTTTAACTCAGTTGTCGATTTAATAATTTTTTCATCAACCGTTACATAACTATAACCTCTAAGCATTGTCTTCAAAGGACTTAACATATCTAAATTTAATAATAATTGAGACAAGTTAGTTTGATTATCCTTCATTAGACTTTGCATAGTAGTTAATAGCTTTTCATTTAAATAATTAACTTGTTGCTTCGATACATCAACTTTTCCCTGTGGATGTTGAAAATAAAGTTTCTGCGTTAAGGTACGATATTCTTTTTCTTTAGACTGAACCTCTAAAATTAAACTTTGT